>NZ_CP157743.1:3272500-3872500 GCF_030717995.2 Methylomarinum sp. Ch1-1
ATCGGCGTGCTGCTGGGCTCGGCTCACGACACCTATGCTACCGAACACTATCCCGATGCGACGATTCTTCAATACAAGTCCCCGGCCGATGTCGCGTTAGCGGTCAAGACCGGCAAGGTCGACGCCGCATTGTACGATGCCGAGCCGCTACGCGAAATCATGCGTCATGACGAAAGTTTGGCTTTGCTGGGCGGCTCCTTGTTCGACTTTGACGTAGCAGCCGGATTCAACAAAAACAATCCGCAACTCAGGAATCGGTTCAATGAATTTCTGGCACAGATCAAGCAAAACGGCGTTTACGCCGACATGCTGCGGCGCTGGATGGAAAGACGCGATACCCAAATGCCTGTTATCGAAAACAGCAAAAACAATGGCGTTCTGGTCGTCGGTGTCAGCGACGCGGGGATGCCGTTTGTCGCGCTTCAAGACAACCAATGGGTGGGCTTCGACATCGAGTTATCGAAACGATTCGCGGCCTATCTCGGCAAAAAAGTAAAATTCAACAACATGGATTTCGGCAGCTTGATCGCCGCCGTCTCCACCGGCAAGGCCGACATCATTATCAGCTCAATCTATGTCACCGAAGAAAGAAAAAAACAAATCGAGTTGTAATTATTCAGACACCCTAACAATTGGCAAGGCCGGTACCGGCAAGCCTGACCGCTGACTTGCGATCACTTGTGCCAAATAAATCCACGGTGACTGATTTCTTTTGCGGCAGGTTTCAATGACGCTGATTAAAATAGCGAACACACGCGTCCCATTTTCCGAGCGCGTGCCATAGCAAATGCCGCGTAAAATAACCCAGTGGCGCAACGCTCGCTCCGCTTCATTATTCGTTAAGGGCTGATGCGGTTGATCCAGAACTTGAAAAATAGCTGTCCAGTCATTTAGCATTTCCGTGGCTAATGCTGCTGTTTTCTTATGTTCATGGGTTTTCATTTGTATACACATCTGCTGATAGAGCAGTAATTGCAGGCGATAAGTTTCAGAAAGTGGCGTATCAGGTGGTGTTATTCGCGCTTTGCGTACCGCACCTATCAACACAGCCAGTAAATCGTGCGTTTGTTGACCAAAAGCTGGGCGTCTCTGTTTAAGCTTTCATTGAGCCCTTTCGCTTTACGCAGAAGATGAGCCCAGCAACGTAACCGACTCAGATATTTGCGATAAACCGTGTAGCCATCGCTCATTAACCAACCATTAAAGTCGTCGCCTAAAAGATTTTCCAATAATTCAGCGCTACGCGTAGCAATCCAATAGGCTGTGACGCGATTCGTACTGAACACCCATAACCAAAGAAAAGTCGTGTGCTCCATCCAGGAGGTTTCGTCTACATGCAGCAATTCGCTGTTAATGATTTCTTGTGCAAACTCATCTTCAAGCGGCATAGCCGCTGCGCCACTTTCATGCAGGGTATTATTGATGGTGCCAACACTTAATTTAATACCTAACCAGTCATATAAAAATTCCTGAATACGCTCACGCGATAGGCGCATACGGTAGGCAAGACAAACAATCATTGCTGCCAGTCCAGGCCCCACTAAACGCCATTCAGTTCGGCTAATACCCGGCAATTGAGCATGACTGCTACGACTGACTTCTTTGCGCGTGATATGTCCATTGGCGCACACTACTTCATAGAGTGTGCTTGGTATGGGTGACTAGAATGCCTGGATGCTCAACATCGCCCCATTCGACATTGATTGTTTCATACGCGGCATAGGCGATAGCATGACGCGGCTCTAATGTTTGATGGCAGCAGGCACATATTTCAGGGTAATGATCTTGATAGTGGGTAATGGCTAGCTTTTGTGTCCGGCCAAAGCCTTGTGCGCCTGGTTGTTTGCCGGGTTTGCGGGGTTCTTGATGTTCATTGTTAGGATCAGCGGACTGTTGCTGATCTTTTTTAGAAGGCGACGGGGGGGTGACGGTGTCTTCCGTTTCAGCAGACTTATCGATCTCCGTTTGTTCTTGATCGTTTGTATTATCTGTAGCTGCTTTATCCCAAGGCGCTTCGCTGCTAGGTGGACGAGAGCTGTTGCGCGAATTTTGGCTTAAGCGCTCACGCGCTTCTTTTAGGTCGTTAAGTAACTTAATCGATAGGTAACGTAATTCCTCTTCCGGTAAATTGAGAAGCTCGTCTTCATCGATTTGGCTTAGGTCCTGGTTACTGAGTTGCATGGGATAAATACTAAGGCTTCTTAATGGATTTGTACAATGTTCTTGTGTCGGTTTGTCAATTATTTTGTATTTTCAGCTAGGGTGTGTGAATACTTACATCGAGTTTTCCAATCCCTATTTCAAGATGGGCACCCGCGTCTTTGGGCTGAAGAGAAACGTCGCCACCGACAAACTGATGACGGTCGCCGATCTCAACGACAAGCGCATCGGTGTGTTGTTGGGATCGGTCTATGATACCTATGCGACCGAGCATTACCCAGAAGCCGAGATTCTGCAGTACAAATCGCCGTCCGATCTGATATTGGCGGTCCGATCCGGCAAGATCGATGCCGGTATTTATAACCGAGCGAATTTGATTCAAATCTTCCACAAAGACAAGGAATTAGCTTTATTGGGAGACCCCGTGCTGTCCATTCCGGTCGGCATGGGCTTCAACCGGGACAATGACGGCTTGCGGGAGCAATTCAATGCCTTCCTGAAACAAATACAAGCGAACGGCGTGTTGGATGACGTGGTGAATCGCTGGATCGAACAAGGCGATAGCGTGATGCCTGAGATCGCCAATGCGGGTAGCAATGGCGTACTGGTGGTAGGGACCGTCAGCGACAAAGGGCTACCCTTCGCCGTCATTCAAAACAACGAATTGATCGGTTTCGATATCGAATTGGCCGAGCGCTTCGGCGCCTATCTCGACAAAAAAGTCGTATACGCCGACATGGAATTCGGCAATCTGATCGCCGCCGTCTCTTCCGGTAAGATCGACATGATCGACAGCACACTGATGATCACCGACGAGCGCAAGACCCGAATCGATTTTTCCGAGCCTTACTTTGACCTAAAGGCCAGCGTCTTCACTCTAAAGAAAAACCTGGCCGCCTACGACAGCTCGTCTAATATAGCGACGATATCCCCAGCCTTCCTTACCCGCGTCGCCGACAGTTTTTACAGCAACATCATCCACGAGCAACGCTACTTATTGATCTGGGACGGACTGAAGACCACTGTGGTCATTTCGATCTTTGCGACGCTGTTCGGGACCCTGGTCGGCGCCTTGGTCTGTTTCATGCGAATGTCGAAACGCACGGTTTTGAACTTGCCCGCTAGAATCTATATCAACCTCCTGCGCGGCATGCCGGTATTGGTTCTGTTGATGCTGATCTTCTATGTCGTGTTCGCGTCGGTCAATATCAGTCCGGTGCTGGTCGCCATCATCGCCTTCGGCCTGAATTTCGGCGCCTATGTCTCGGAAATGTTCCGCACCGGCATCGAAAGCGTCGACAAAGGCCAGACCGAAGCCGGCATGGCAATGGGGTTCACGAAGCTACAAACCTTTATCTTCATCGTGCTGCCGCAGGCCGTGCAGCGTATTTTACCGGTTTACAAGGGGGAATTCATTTCCTTAGTCAAGATGACGTCTATCGTCGGCTACATCGCAGTGCAGGATTTGACCAAGGCCAGCGATATCATTCGCGCCCGCACCTTCGACGCTTTTTTTCCGCTGATCATGGTGGCGATCCTGTACTTCGTGATTGCCTGGGTGCTGATGCTGTCTTTGGAATATCTGGAACGGATTACCGATCCCAAATATAAGCGGCTTAAAGGAAGCAAGGCATGATCAAGGTAGAACATCTGTCCAAAAAATTCGGCGATCTTGTCGTGCTGAAGGACATTACCACCGAAATAAAAACCGGGGAAGTCGTCTCGATCATCGGTCCTTCCGGCACCGGCAAAAGCACCCTGCTGCGCTGCCTGAACTTGCTAGAAACACCTAGCGGCGGCACTATTCAAATTAATGGCCAGGATATGTTGGATAAGAAGACCAATGTCGCCAAAATACGCCAGAAGATGAACATGGTGTTCCAATCGTTCAATCTGTTTTCCCACCTGACGGTGCTGGAAAACCTCACCATCGCGCCGATCAGGCTTAAAGGGATAAGCAAGCAAGACGCCCGGATAAAAGCGCTCGAACTGTTGCGCCTGGTCGGATTGGCCGAAAAAGCCGGCAGTTATCCGGACGAACTTTCCGGCGGCCAGCAACAACGCGTGGCCATTGCCCGCTGTCTCGCTATGGAGCCGGAAATCATCCTGTTCGACGAGCCGACTTCGGCGCTGGATCCGACCATGGTCAGAGAAGTGCTGTCGGTCATCCGTCGCCTCGCCAAGGAGGGCATGACGATGGCGATCGTCACCCATGAAATGGATTTTGCCCGTGACGTATCGAACCGGATCTTGTACATGGACGAGGGGATCATCTACGAAGACGGACCGCCGGAACAGATTTTCGATAGCCCGTTAAGGGAAAAAACCCGGGCTTTCATCAACAGGGTCCGCAGCTACAGCTGCCAGATCAGTTCGCCCGATTACGATCTGTATGCAATGAATGCCGAAATCGAGGCCTTTTGTGAAAAGCAGATCCTGCCCAAGAAAAGCCGATACAATTTGCTGCTATTGGTGGAGGAATTGCTGCAAATCTATAATCCTTATCTGCGCACGATCATTCTGGATATGACCATAGCCTATTCGGAAAAGAACGAACGCCTCGAAATTATCTGTGAAAGTAGCGGAGAGGAAGGTAATCCGCTCGAAAGTTCGAGTTTAACCGATGACCTGGGCCTGATGATTATTAAGAATTTGACGGAAAGCATTGAATATAGATGGATCGACGGCAAAAACCGATTACAATTGCTGCTTAAGACCTAACGATCATGGCGCTTGAGCGCCACCCTAGCATCAAGTGCCTGATCGTTCCCTGGCCCTCTCCCAGAGGGCCAGGGAGATTAAGGGGCCGCTTCGCGACTTTCATAGTAAACACGCATAAGAACAACGTCCATGGATTTGCAGACCACCATAGAAAATAACGCCACCATCGTAACAATCAGTGGCAGGCTGGATGCGGTAACAGCCCCTGAGTATGAAAAAAGAATCCGAGAAATGATTACCAGCGGCACTACCGACTTTGTCGTGGACTTTGCACGACTCGATTACATCAGCAGCGCAGGCCTTCGGGCTCTGCTGCTGATGGCCAAGCTGCTGAAGGAAAAAAACGGCAATGTCTGCTTTGCCAACGTCAATGGCAACGTCCGCTCGGTCTTCGAGATGTCCGGCTTCGCGTCCCTTTTCAAGATGGAAAATTCCGTCGCCGAAGCGCTGGCGACACTCACCTAACTTAAGGTCTTCTTGGGCTTTATACCTTACTTTGATGAGGTAAGCGCTTGTGCAGCACGATCAAATTTCCAGTGCCGTCATAATACGCGTGGACATCGTCCATAATTTTCTTAACCAAGTGTATACCGAGACCGCCGATCGGGCGATCGTTGATATCCTGGTCCAGCTTAGGCGCCGGGACTTGTACAAACGGGTCAAATGGCGGCGCATCGTCTTTGAGAACAATCTCCAAGCATTCCGCCGTACTGTTTATTTGCACGTGAATAAACCGGTCCGAGGCTCCGTTTAGGCCGTAAGTGATGGTGTTGGTAATCAACTCTTCCAGGCACAAGTTGACAGAGAACGCCAGATCCCGATCGCTAAGCACGTTGTTGACAGCATCGGCCAGAGTCTCGATTTCTTCGAGTCTTGAAGGGACCTGGTAATCCAGCAACACTTTCTTAATGTGCACGTCAAGAAGAGATTCAGTTAGTTTGAATTCGTCAATCTGGCTAAGTTAATTTTCACGTAACTATTCAGCATAGTTTTTTTTCAGAGGGAGTAGGTTATTGATTTATCGGGCTGTCTGCAACAGGATGTTGCAGTCAGAGCTTACACGGATGTATTCACCCAGCACCTAAATACCATAGACTATTGGCAATGATTTATAATCGTCGTTTATTTAGGTGCTGGGTGAACGCGTCCCGAGAAATCAATGACCTGCTCCCTAAAGACTGCAAGACCCTGAATAGTTACATTTTCACACTATAAACACCCGCATCAATGACTATGGCTCTTGAAAGCCTTCTGGATTGGCCGCCATTTCGGCACTCAATAGGCGAATCCAAACTTATTGCGGAGCATTAACGCTCTGACGGGCCATAATAATCGGCCATCTGCTGAAAGTCTAGTCGGTAGAACAGCCATCTTGAAGCCTATAGATGCGGTGAGGTAGGAATCGCAACAATGCGCCTCGCGTTGTGAGACTCATCTATCATCTACAAATCATAACTATTCAGCTTGATACTGAGAAAATATTTCTTTTACTATCAATTGCTTGTGGAAGAAGTGTATGCGACAGGGATGTCGCATCCAAGCCTATAGGGACATATCCACGGCGTCTTCTGGAGCAAGTAACTGATAGTAAAAGCATTTTTACACTGAATAGTTACTACAAATCATGCTCATGAGCTTCAATTGTGGTCCGAAGCCTATTGAATTGAGGTAGTCAATGTCTGATTTACAACTTATTTATTGAACCGCCCCAATCTTTTTAACGCATCCAGCTTTTCGCTGCGATCGACTTTGGCCTTGTGCAACGCCGCATGCAAAATCTCGATGGTTTTGTCGTAGTTTTCACGATCCACCGGAAATGGCGTACCATCCTTCCCGCCATGGGCGAATGAAAACCGCGCCGGATCTCTGACGCTGGTTTTGGTGCCATAAATCAATTCAGCCGTTAACGCCAGCGCCCGCAAAGTCTTCGGACCGACCCCCCGTATCGCCAACAGACTGGCGAAATCGGCCGGCGCTTGCTCATAAGTCTTCAATAAGATTTTGTGCAGATATTTCGGATTGATATCTTCGCTACGGACCCAGTGTCGTTTCGGCATCAATAACTCTTGGCGTCGCAGCATGACATGTTCCACCTCCCGGTCCGGTTGAGCCGCCAATTGGGTGACCCG
The DNA here is from genome assembly GCF_030717995.2 of Methylomarinum sp. Ch1-1. NCBI lineage: Bacteria > Pseudomonadati > Pseudomonadota > Gammaproteobacteria > Methylococcales > Methylococcaceae > Methylomarinum > Methylomarinum roseum. The sequence goes on from NZ_CP157743.1 coordinate 3,279,511, forward strand.
CTCACGGGATATTTTGCTTTCTCTGGCGACAAAATTGAGCGCCTTGCCGCGATGATCGCAACAGACGGCGGCATGCGGTTCGTTGACGAAATCGGTCTGCTCGTCGCCCAGCCAATGATATCGCCTGGCCATGCCGCTGGCTTCGTTCATGCCTTGCTGGACCACGCACCAGCGCCCCGCTTTGCTAAAAAAGAAGGCATGATGATAGATCTGATAACCATCCTGCAACGCGGAACTGTCGACCTTGGCCGACAAGCGGCTGGCATTGACCAGCTTTTCGGCATCGTAACCGGTTTTCTCGCAGGTCTGTTGAATCTCTTCCGGAGTTTTGCGCGACACCCTGCCTTTTCCGCCGGCGACATAAAAACCCAACTCATGCTCTAAGCCCTTAATACCCTCCTTAACGGCGCCACAAGTTGTCGTCGTCACACCGCTGGAATGCCAATCGAAGCCCAACACACAGCCGAAAGCCTGAAACCAAAAAGGATCGGCCAGCCGTCGTAAGGCCCCTTCGGCGCCATATTCACTGACCAGATGACAGATAATCTCGCGGGCCAGACGCGTCATTCGTTCGAATAACCAGCGCGGCGCCCTGCCGCTATGCAACGGTAATTGACTGAATCCGGTTCTCATTAAATTTCAATTCGATAGCAAAACAAAGCGGGCTCTTCTTGAATTCAGCCGATATACGCTCCATCAGATCCATCTTTTCCTGTTCGCTCAATCGGCTATCCATCAATCCGGCCTTCGATTCCGGCACAAAAGCAATGCCTACCTGGAGCGGCAAAAGAAGATGTGGAATTTCAGGAGTTTCAATAGACTCCTTGTTCGGATACAAATAATCGACAACTCCGCTGGCGTAACGAGCCGTTCTATGTCTAAACAATTCCGCACACCCAGACGCAGTGGCAAAAAGCAATAAAACTAAAACGACGCGCCATAATAACTTCATCGGTTTCATCCATTCTCGCCTTCGGCTTGTTCTATGCCCAACGAATAAGCCTATACGTTATACATTAATATTGACCAGCAGCACCCGGCTCATGGCCGATGCGATGAGAAAGTTTAAAACCAGCTTGGCATCTTAAAATTGTAATTATTCAGCGTAGTTTTACTAAGAGGGAGTAGGTTATTGATTTATCGGGCTGTCTGCAACAGGACGTTGCAGTCAGAGCTTACAGGGATGTATTCACGCGTCCCGAGAAATCAATGACCTACTGCCTAAAACTCGAAAGATACTGAATAGTTACTTAAAATTTAAGATCTCCTGACAAAAAGACTATCTCGACGCCGCCCAGGCCGAATCCATAAATGCGCATGCTAATCGATCAGCATGCGGTCGAGTTGAGGATCGTGCTTCATCGACTTGGCCTTGGAAGCCTTTTGACAGGATTCGAGTATATCGTTAAGTTGCTGATTAAGCTGTTGATGTTGTTGCTGTTCGTTCTCCAGCGCCTGTTTGATCTGCGTCTCGATCTGCACGAATGCGGCCTCCAGGCCTTTACGCAGCCCAGCAATCGCCGCCTTTTCCAGCGACGGTTGCATCTTCTTATGCAGGAAATAAGGAACTAACCAGCTGAGGACGACTAACAGCACGCTATGTATCGCGAAGTTGGTTCCCAGATAGGGGTGGTTGCCAGTCAACGCGCTCTGGTAAAAACCGGTCACGACCTTATAGCCGACCAGGCCCATCGCCGTCAGCGGCAATAAAAATTCCGAAACACGCATCAGCTTGATGAAAAAACGTTGCAAAGCGTTTCCCGGCCTGATCAAAGCCTGCCTGCAGGCCAGTTCCGTTTGGGTGCTGATGATTTTGTCCGCATTTTCCCGCAGCGGTAATAAAGATTGCTTCAGCGGCTTAACCGGCAGCTGTAATTGAGAAGCCTTTACGATCACATCATCCAACAGATCATTCAAGCGACTTTGCGCCCAATCGTCCCATAATTTGATATCGGGCTTAGCCCCTCCTTTTCCCGCATAAGCCAACGCCAACTGTCGTAAAGGCCAGTTAAATCCGTCGCCTAGCAAGCTCTCGGTTTTTTGCCATTGCTGACGACAATGCTCCTTCAATTGCTGATAATCCTGACCGACAAACAGATGCCGGTAAGGCTGCAAGGTCTCGCTTAGTTGTTGAATGCGCACCTCTCTCCCGCGTTGCTCCAATTCCTGTACGCTATGCCCGGTCGACAATGCCTCCAACTGCGTCAGTAAATCGTCAAATTCATCCTCCGACGAGCCATTGCATATGGTGCGAAACACCAAGGGGTCCTCGAAGCCGGCCTTGGCCAATTGCCTCTTCAAATCATCATATTGCGAAAGCTGGCCGCGATCCCATTGATTCAGCACAAACAACCAGGCGTGTCTGGCGCCTTCCGCCAACAATAATTTCCAGGCCTTGCTGTCGCGATAACGTTCCGGACTGACGACATAAAGCAAGACATCGATATGCGGCAACCAATCCAATACCAACTGCTTGTTGCTGAGTTCGACGCTATCAAAATCGGGCATGTCGACCCAGATGATATTGCTTTTGCTGTCATCCTGATGCTGGCTGATATTGACCTTGTCCACCGGCAAACCGGCCGGCAATTGTTGTATCGTCACCGAATGATGATGGTAGAGCGTGACCTCTCTGGACGTCGGCCTTTCTATACCGGTCTTGGCGATCGCCTGGCCGGCCAGGCGATTCAATAGAGAGCTCTTACCGACCCCGGTGCCGCCCATGAAGGCGACGATCAGAGGTCTGGCATCGAGTTGTGCGAATAAATTGTCTGGCGTGCGAGCATCGACGGCCATGATTGCCTGAGCCTGTTCCTGGTCCAGACGCTGGTCGGCAATGGCCTGTTCCGCCCAGTGTTGGGCGCGGGCCACTAAATCAGAGTATTCGTAAGCCATGTTTTTTCTCTTTTAAATCGTGTTCGGCCTGTTGTAGTTGTTCCGCTGATATGTTGAATCGTTTGGGTCCCGGCAAATGATCCGGTAATTGGTAGAGCGTCTGCTTTAGAGTGTCATCGAATAATAGCGTCGTCACGGTATTCAGCTGATGCCGCTTCAATTCGGCTTCCTGCCTGTTCATGTAGCCGCCTAGGGCGCTTTCGGTCAGTAACGACGTCACCGACAGCATCGCCGGCGTGATAATCAAATCATGCAAGCCGATACCGCCGGTCTTGATCGCAAGGGCCAGGGCCGTGGCGTCGGTCGTTACCCGGGTCGCCCGTAGCGCATTCAGGGTCATCGGCTGTTCAAGCAATTTGTTATAGAGACGATGGGCGGTGGCCTCGATATCCTGCTGAAAATTTTCATGATAAAGCGCCACTTCCCTATCGTAGCGCTTCAGAATGGCTTCCTTGCGCTGTCTGAGTACGCCACAGGCATCCTTCCACCAACCACTATTCATCGTTTCCGTCTCGGTTTTTTCCAGCAGCCGGTCCGACAACTGAATCATGACGTGCTCGCCGATTTGCTCTAACAAACTGACCTCATGACTGATATTGGCCAATGACTTGTTTTTCCCCAGTGACATCAGCTTTCTGTATGGCCAGGTCATGACCCGGCGGGTTTTTCCCAGTACTTTGGCCATGCCGGGAATTTCCAGCAGATTAAGTAATTCTATCAAGGCGTTCTGGAAGGTTTCGTAATGATGGGGATGATCCAGATAATCACGCCGATATTCCTTCAGCGCATTTTGCAAACATTGATCGACCAGGTTCCGCCAGTTTTCCAGCGCCTCCTGTTCCGCATAAACCGGTTCCAGCCAAGAAGACCAATACTTATTCAGCAATTGTTGCTGATAAAGCGCATGTTTTTTAGGGGCGAGCTTTTTTTGCAGCGCGGTAAAAACATCAACCCTATCTTCCGGCCAGCTCGGCGCGCCGGTCTGTTTGTCGTAAAATAATGCCGCCGCATCCGGAAACGCGTCACTGCGCACCTGCAGCCATTTCTGTTTTAGCGAAGGAAGGATGAACTGTTCGCTGCCTTCGGTCAGCTTATTGACACAAATCAGCGTCGGTTGATTGAACGGCTCGATCATAGCCATGATTTCCCAAACCGACTGATCGGCGTATTTTTCCTTGCTGACCACCAAGACGATGATATCGGCCAAGGCGATGGTTCTGATCACGCCTTCCTGGTAATCTCCTGCATCGATGGAATCAAAATCCGGGGTATCCCATAGCACACAGGCCGGCAATAACGACGAAGTCGGCACACTGTCGGCCAGCGAATAACAGTCATAGCGGGTATGGGACAGTTGCTGTTCCGCCAACTGTTGAAAACGACCGAAATAAGTCTGCAAGCCGCCGCAATCGGCGATTCGAATATCATGACAATAGCCGTGCGGATGGACGGTATACCCGGCCAATGGGCTAACGCCCGCGACATCGCTGGCTAGCAACAGGTTGACAATGGAACTTTTGCCAGCCTGAGTGGGCCCAATAACCGCTATTTGCAGTGGGAATTGTTTTTCCGCCTCCAACAACTGACCTTTTCGGATAAAGGCCTCGGCATAGATCAACTGTTCAATACGTTGCTGGTATTCATGAACCTGCAGATCTCTTTTATCCAGTTGGGAAATGACAGTCTGATAACGCTGTTTTAGGATTTGGATAAATTCCAACATAAATTGTGAGCTTGGGTTTATAATAACCGAGTGTTTTACTTTGTTTAAAGCCTGAAGTAGCTGTTCATTATAATTATAAATTTCAGGTTTGTTTATTTATATCAGCGAGGTTTGGTTCATGAGAGTCTCTACAAGTATTTTTATCGTTTTTGTTTGCGCCTCATTGCTTGGTTGTACGAAAGGAAATGAGATTAACGGCCGCAGTTTACGCACTGCCAACCGATCGGTCAGTTACATCAAAGATCGCTTGCCCGTCGAGCAACGTGTCGCATTTGAAGTCTCTTTCTGGTCGTTACGCGATGACATCCGAAACAACGAAGAATTTCTCGACACCATTGACGGCAAAACGCCGGAAGAATTGATAGTCCTGGGCAAGGAATTGTTTCAAAAGCGAAAAAATGCCGGCTTCAAAGATTATGAGCAATTCGACACCTGGGAACAAATGATCGCTCAGTACACCCAGGAAAGAATCGACCAGAACAGGAGAAAAAAAGCGGATCCGCGCGACAAACAAAATAGCGTTTTATACAAACTCTAATGTCCGCCGAAATCCACAGATAAGGTCGATTTAATCGACAAGTACGCAGTGCAAGGATGCACTCCCGACATCCGTGCTCGCGGGATGTTATCGGTTCTGAACGACGAACTTGTCTAACCCCGCGTAACTCTCCTTCCCGCCTCAACGTCCCGGCCCCGGCAAGGCCTGTTGCTCAACCAGCGTCGAGACAAACTGACTAGCCTCGTTAATGGTTTTTTCCATGATTGCGATCAACTTGCTAATATCGATACTGATCTCGACAAATTCGTGTTGCAGCGCAGCGATGGCTTGAGCATTCAGGTTATGCTTCAGGAACAGCACTTGGTCCTGAAACGCCCCCAACACCGGATGAATGCGTGATTCCGCCTTGTTTAAGGCCATGATCAATTTCTTATACTGGCGTCGCGCCTTATCCAATTGCTGCCGGCTGCGCGAACGTAGCGTACGGTTGCGATAAAGCGCCAGTTCAGTCTCCCATTCATTGAACAACGCTTCGCTGACGTCCTCGATTAACTGGATACGATGGCTTACCTCATCGGTCTTGATGCGGCAAAATTCATACTGTTTCTTTAATTGCTGATAACGGTAGTCCAGCGACAAATCCGGCAAACTGAGGATCGTTTTGAATTTGCCCAAGGCGTCTTCAAATTGATCTCGACTATCCTGCAGGCTTTCACAGGCCTGGTCGACATGAACCACGACGATATCCCGCTTATGATGCCCCAGTAGCGACTCCCTGCTCTTGTAATAAACCTGACGCATACCTTTACGGAAAAAAGCTCTTAATGACGTGTACATGGAAGTTAAAACTGCTGTTGATTTTTAATGCTTAACGTGAAATCGCCTGATTCACGATAATGATGAAAGGCCGGATCAATAATATGTTGAGCTTGTAACTCCTCAATGGTGACCGACGCCGGAATTGACGCGGACTTGACTAAGATCAACTCCTTTGCCGGCAGTCGCGCCGCCAACCAGGCGGCCAGACTATCCGAGGTGACATCCCAACTCGCCGCTATCCCGGCCCGATCCAATTCGCTGATTTGCGGCGACCAGATGGTCGCCAAGCCCGGCGCGGCGCTAACAGCGATATCGGCGACCGAATCCGCTAACCTCCAGTCTGGCTGCAAGGCCTTAAACATGCGCGCCATTTGCTGCATCGCCAGGACAGCCATGTCGTGGGCGGTGCGCTCATCGAACCGCCAATGACGCTGCGCCATCCTGACCTGATCGGCAAACGCCCCGCCGCCCGGCACGATGACCACCGCATGCTCCCGGTAATCGCGATTCACCGACTCCATACAACGGGTCAGGGCCGACGAATGGCTCAGGCTGCCGCCCAGCTTAATGACTCTCATCGACGACGGAAATGTTCCAGCACCTTCAACAAGGCCGCCGCCTTGTCAAAACTTTCTTGATATTCTTCTTCCAGATCCGAATCGTTAACGATGCCGCCTCCGGCCCAGAAGCGAATCGTATGCTGAGAATGCACCAGAGTGCGTATCGCGATATTGGTATCCATATTGCCGTCAAAACCGATATAACCGATCGCGCCGCAATAAACGCCGCGCCGGTTAGGCTCCAACTCTTCGATGATTTCCATCGAACGAATCTTCGGCGCCCCGGTAATCGAACCGCCCGGGAAGCAGCTCCGCAATAAATCCAAGGCATGCCGGCCTTCAGCAAGCTCGCCCTTCACCGTGCTGACCAGGTGATGAACGGTCGCGTAACTTTCTACATCGAACAGTTTAGGCACCGTGACCGAGCCTTCACGACATTCTTTGCTGATGTCGTTGCGCAATAAATCGACAATCATGACATTTTCCGCCCGGTCTTTCAAACTGGAAGACAAGGCGCTGATTTGCTGTTGATCGCGATTCTGCAACAGCTTTCTAGGGCGGGTGCCTTTAATCGGCTTGGTCTCCACCTCGCCATCGGTCACCTTCAGAAAACGCTCCGGCGACGAACTCAATATCTGCACCTCTGGAAAATCAAGATAGGCGCTGTAAGGCGCGGCATTGATTTTTCGCAGCTGTCGGTAGGCGGGCCAGGGATCGCCTTGACAGGGACAGACGAAACGCTGAGCCAGATTGACCTGGTAACTATCCCCTTCTTTAAGATAATGCTTAATTTTGGCGAAGGCCTTCGCATAATAGGTCTTATCCATATTCGAACGCGGTCCGGCCAGCACCTCAAAAGCGGGGATTACAGGCTCAGCTGGCAATAGGCTGAATTGATCGATCAGGGTTTCCCAGTCATCTTCGGCCGTTTCATGACCGACCAGCCAGCTCTCCTGTTCCTGATGATCGACAATGACCGCCCATGAATAAATGCCGACAGCCATTTCGGCGATATGCTCGGCATCGTCGGCCAGTTCCGGCAGTTTTTCCAGCCGGCGGACCAGGTCGTAGGAAAAATATCCCAGCGCACCGCCGTTAAACGGCAGATGGTCGATCGACGCCGACTGATCGCCGAGTTGCTGCTTGATCAACTCGAACGGATCATCTTCAGACCAATGGCGCTCGCCGTCCCGGTTAATTTCCGTCTGTTTGCCTCGTGTCACCAGCGTGCAAACAGGATCGGCGGCGATGATGTCGAAACGCCCCTGATGACTATAAGGGTAACCACTGTCCAGAAAAACCGACCATGGCTTGCCGGCCAACGGTGCGTACAATTGCGCACTGTCGGGGAAATAAGGCAAAGGATGTTTAAACTGTTTCGGTATAGACATTAACCAGGGCAACTCCGGTCAGTTGAACAGAAATGATGATAGCGCTGCAAATGATGAGTACGATGTTATTAGATAAAGAATGACAATTTTATAACAGTCCCACCGATTAACAAAACTCGGCTGCCAGACTGGCGACGGCGACCGCCGGCGCACAATCGGCGCTATCGATGCCTGCTTTGCTTTGGTCCTGTTTGGTCAGTTGATTAAAGTCCAGATAGCTAGCGCCTAATTGTTCGGCGATTTCCTGAACCAAAAAGCGTCCGATGCCGGCCCCGACAAAACAGAAGTCATCGCCAGGCGTCGTTCGCTGCATCTGGCGCCGGCAAGCGGCGGCGATTTGCTGTTTCTGCACCGCTTTTATCTGCCGGGCAAACTCCAGCCAGATTGGCCAGTCCTTGCTTTCGAACTCATAGCCGGTCATACGCGACAAACGCCGGGCGCTGGCTTCGGCGGTTTTCGCACCGCCATCGGCGGTATCGCTGAGATCATGATCCTCATTCAACTCGCCGGTAATGCGATAGACATCGGCCATCGTGGCAAAATACTCGGCCATCAAGCCCATGTTTTGCCCGTTGAATAACGCCTGTTGGGCCACCGCCATCACCGCAGTCCTGACGATGCCGGTATAAACCAATTCCGCCGACACCAAGCGTTGATAATCGGTCAAGCCTATTGCCGAGACGCTCCCACGCTCCAGCAACAACACATCGGTCGTGGTGCTGCCGATGTCGACAAACAGCCCGGCATCGATAGTCCGCGCCGCCAACGACGCGCTGGCCAACCAGTTCATCGAGGCGATGTCTAAACAATCCTGCTCAGACAAGTTAGCCGGCGACAAAAAACCCCGCCGACCGGCATAAACCGCCAGCTCTTTCCCTTGCAGATAGTCCAGCATGGCCTCAATGATCCGCCTGACGCCTTGTTCGCGACTGTCGAATAAATCGACCAGTTCACCGGTCATCGTCAAGGCATGGCGACAATCAGGCTCGGAAAAGTGAGCGAGCACCGTTTGCACCGCCTCTGCTAAATAGGCCATACCTTGCCACAAAGGGCAAGGCAGCAAAAGCACATCGACGACGCTTCCTTCACCGTCCAATAACGCGGCCTTCACATGCGCCCCGCCTATATCCCAACCGATTATATGTTGTTGCATCAATTGCATTCCTTATCAAGAGTGATCATAACCGTTGTATCCCGCGTTTTTCGCAGCACCGGCTCGCCATCCAGCAAACGCAAGACCTGCTCGGCAACATTGATTCCGCTCGCCTCAACGATGCCGTCGTAAGAGCTGGTCAGGCGGGGATTGATTTCCAGGATCACCGCCTCCCGCTCTGTCTCGATCAGATCGATGCCGACATAGCCCCATAGCCCCGGAATCGCGCGGGCGACCTGTTCGATAAGCCGCGCATAATCGATTGCCGTTCGCGAGCGAATGTTAACCTGACAGGCCATTAATCGAAATTGACCGTTACTGACGCTGAGTTGCTGTCCATTGCAGCATAATAACCAAGCACGCCCCTGCTTGAATAGACAGGACAAACTGATCGCTCGTCCCGGCCTGTAGGGCTGCATGACATAGCGCTCTATTGCTTGCAGACGTCCAACGACCCGTCGATAGTCTTCAAGGCTGGATACGATGAAACTGTCCTCCGCCCCAGCCCCGTCATCCGGCTTGATCACCATTTTACCCGCTAAACGCGGCGGAACTTCAGCAGTTAATCGCTCAGTCTCAATCGCATTAATATTATGCCGGCGCAAATAGCGACTGGTTGCCAGCTTGCTGCCGCACAGCGCGATCGCCGCCGGCGATGACGCCAAGGTAGTCATGCTCTGCGCTTCGGCCAACTCGACGAGCGCAAGCAATGCGCCGTCGGTTTCCGGCGCGATTGGCCAAAACAGCCGACATTGCCGCATCAGCTTCAATAAGACCGGCCGATAATCCTGATCTTTGTCTATGCGGTGCACTATCGTCCGCTCCGGTAAATCGGCCAATTCGCATCGCCAATCCAACAAGATAACCGGTTCGATATCGTCTATAGACTTCAATTCAGCCAACAAAGTCTGTAACATCATCGCTCCTTCGTTAGCTAGAGCCTTAGGCAATGGCTGACGAGCGAAACCGCCACCACTAATAAACTCGAAAAGCAACACCCTCAAATGCAAATCATTCCCGTGCTGGATTTAAAAGATGGCTGTGTCGTTAACGCCCGTCATGGAGACCGGGATCATTATCGACCGTTGAGCAGCCCGCTATGCTCTTCATCATCACTCTTTGCCGTCATCGAGGCCTTTCTCGACCTACATGACTTCGGCACCTTCTATATCGCCGATCTTAACGCGATCACCGCGAGCGGCGATAATCAATCGCTGATTGATCGCTTAATCAAGCATTATCGCGATATCGAATTTTGGCTAGACAACGGCAGTCGCATGTCGGCATTGCAAAACAACACCTCTAATTTGAAGACGGTGATCGGCAGCGAATCGCAACATCAGGTCACGACAAAACCGGAAACAGACTTCATACTTTCTCTGGATTTCAAAGCCGAGCAGAAACTCGGCAACCGGGAACTTTTCAGCGCGCCACAGCTATGGCCGCAACAGATCATCATCATGACGCTGAACAAGGTCGGCAGCCACTCGGGACCTGATTTTGCAAAACTCCACGAATACAGGCAACGCCATCCCGACAAAAATTTTATCGCCGCCGGCGGCATCCGCAATGCCGCCGACCTTGTGCGCCTGGAAAGCATCGGCATCGATAAGGCTTTAGTCGCCAGCGCCCTGCATTCGGGGGCCCTAGATTCCGTCGAAATCAAAAACCTTCAGGCAAAAAAATACCCCGGATAACCGAGGTATTTTTTCTTCATTGCAACTTAAGTAAAACTTAGTTTGCAGCGAATGGGTGCTCAGCAGTCGCTTTAGCCGCAACCACTTCAGAAGCAGTTGGAGTACCGGCGACAGCGCGCTCGATCGCTTCTTTAGTTGCTTTGTAGTTGTATTCTTGGATTTTAGCGTCGTCATCGGCTAACCAATGAATGAATACACCCACGCAAACGAACAGATCGTCAGCTTCGTCAGCTGGGATAGTGCCTTCTTCAACCGCATCGGCAACAGCCATAGCAACGCCGCGTTGAGCAGGTCCGAACATTTGTACGGCTTGTTTAGAACCTTTGATAGTTACTTTGTTGAACATAACAGTCGCTGGTTTAACCATCAGGTTAGGAGCAACAACAGCTAACAGGCTAGAAAAGCCGTCTTTGTTGTTTGTCAAGCAGTTCGCGAATGCTGACTCCGCGGCAGAACCGCGAGGTCCTAAGATTAAATCGATGTGAGCGACTTCGTTACCATCACCAACCAAAGACTCGCCAACGCGTACGTTGTTGATTTTAGCCATATTACCTATCTCTCCAAATAATGAATTAAGAATGAATCAAAAAACCGACATTACAAATGTCTTAAAATTTCGGCTAATTCCTTGTAGCCCGATCAACGGACGCGCCATTGATCAACTGCTCCAATAATACTACCAGCACTGTCGCCACGGTTATATCCGCAGTCGTGCCGGGATTGATGCCTTTTTCCTTAAAGCCTGCATCAATGCCTTCCAACATCGATACCAACGATTCAGGATGGCGGGTCGTCAGCAAAGCCTGATGGACTTTCTCCATTTCAGACGCCACCCAAGCGGAATATCGTGGGCCATATTTTCGTTCGATATGACTATCGGCGTGTCGCGTCAGCATCCCCGCATAAACCGCCAATGCCGCCCAGTTTTGATCGCCGAATTTCGCAAAGTTGTTATTATACAACAAAACGGTGAAATCAAAAATATCTTTGTAATTTGAGATATATTGATAAGCAATTCTATCTTTACTACTGGCAATTTCCATCGCTTCGGTCAGCGTGACGGAAGCTTCTTGCTTGACGTCAGCTTCGTCTGAATCGCCCAAACCGCCCGGCGCGGCGAGCGTGATCGCCTTGAACACCCAATCGGCATCCTGCCGCGTCGTCGAGGCCAACAAATTCGACAACTTGTTACGCAACGACTGCCCTTGCGTCAAGCTAGCGGCAACCTGCAACAACGGCGCGCACAACAAGATGATGCCCAAGTTAGTGTTACACCCCACCGCGTCGCGCGTCTGCTTGACGGCATAATAGATTTTTTCACCCAATGTATAGGCGGGATTAGTAATCGGCCCCGAACTAACGCGGAAGCTTATTCTAAAATCCTCAACCTCCATGTCATGGCCGGCGCTGTAGACGCTGACATTGCCGGGCTTGAAGGCCTGCAGCTCGGCCTCGCAGGCCTGCCGGTAAACATCGATCAGTTGTTGCCGACTAATCATGAAGCATCGCTATTCAAACCGACTGGTCGCTGCCCTAAATAGCGAACCACCAGATCTTCCGCCAGACATTCTGCGACATTGATGCCACAGACGCTCTCCAACCCCTTCCAGGCGGGAATGCTGTTCACCTCGATGACATGATATTGCCCCTGCCTGTCCTTAATGATGTCGACACCCGCATAATCCATTTGCAACGCGGCAGTGGCCTTGATCGCCAGCGACGCCAATTCGTCGATTAATTCGATCTGTTCGCAACTCGCGCCGCGCGCCACATTATTCAGCCAGGATTTTCCGCGCCGCCTCATCGCCGTCAACGCCTGACCATTGATGACAAACACGCGAGTATCCGAATAACCATCGCCCTCGCAGTTGACAAAACGTTGCAGATAATAAATGCCATGACTACTGGTCAGCCAGAACAAGTCGGTCATCTTTTCGATACGCCGAATCCCCTCGCCTTGAGAGCCGAACAATGGTTTGCTGATCAGCATATTTCCCGCCTTCAGTTCACGTTCGGCGATCGCCAAGGCCTCGGCGCGATCGCGCACCACCCAGGTTGCCGGGGTCGGCAGCCCGGCCCGGTGCAGCAAATAACTGGTCATGCCCTTATCGACACTGCGTTCGACAGCGCGTCCGTCATTGTATACCGGAATCCCCGCCAGCTTTAATGCATGCAAGATATCCAGATAAAACACCACTTCCTCCAGCGACCCTCCCGGCACGCCGCGCACGAAGACGGCATCCGGCAAGGTTTGCTCGAACCTCGGAATCAAAATCGGCAAGGCGGCCGATTCCAATTGCAAGCGGCATTCGGTCAGAGAAACATACTCTGCGCTATAGCCTCGGTTAGCGAAAGCCAGGCGCAGCTGTTTGCCATGCCAGCCCGGGTCATCGGTGAAAATTGCTATGCGGCCCAATCGTGTTTTCTAGTAGATAATGTTGATAAGGAAATCACCAAGATCTCGGTTGAGATCTTTGATGCGCTAATCGGCTTGCTTTGCCCAAAACGGACTCAAGCGCCGAATGACTGATCGAGCAAGGCGTTATCCAGCTTGCCGGCCCGGAAACTGTTGCCGCTTTCCACTGCCGTGACGATGACGCTGGCCGGACTGAACAACATGCCGTCAATCTTGAAGAAGTCGTAGTTACAGTCCTTGAAGATGTCGGCAAACGGTTTGCCATAATCCTTGGATGTGGAGCTTGGCAATTGTTTAGCCAGTTTCTCGGCCTCTTCGTCTTCGCCTTTGACGTAGATTTGCACTTGTCCGGCGAACAGAATGGCGTCATTGGTGCGTCCCATCGCCTTCACGAAATCCGGATGCGGCGGACAAATCGGCGCGCTGCCGCTGCCATCGATGATATTTTCCAACGGAAAATGTAACTCATGGGCCTTATGCATAGCCACTTCCAGCACTCTGCCGACCACCTGGACACAACCGGCCAAGCTGCTGGTCGGAGTGACGATGATCGTCAACTGGTCGGCGGCGACGCCACAGGCGCCAGCTATTTTTTCGACGATTGCCAACGGAGGAATCGCATCGTTTTCGATCACCAGCACGGTGCTTTCGGCACTGTCGCGATAATCCAACTCCTTGTACAACTCTTCGACCGGCTCGACCACACCTTCTTTGACTTTGGTCGCCATCGCCCGAGCAGGGCCCGACCCCAGGGCATAATATTTTTCATGCGACAAGCTCCAGCCGGCGTATTGACTTCCCAAACAAGCCAAAACAGGATTGGCGCTATGCACATTGACCGTCAACGGCCAATTCGTCGTATAAGGACTATGGGACAGCGTCACACTGCCCATGCCGCCCATGCAAATTTCGGTAATGATGCGACCGGCTTCCAAGCCGCCCGGAACATTGATGCCGGCATCGATAATCGTGCCGCCATTTTCCAGCTTCTGCACATCGATTCTTAATTTATCCGCATTATCAACCAGTTCCTGAACCAGTGGCCGTGTCAGTTTATTAACGCTTGCTGTGTATTGCATGAGATTAAAGTACCTTTGATAAAATTTTTTCCAGAGTCTGTTGTTTGCGTTGCAGACGATTCATCAGCTGCTGATGAGTTTTCCCGCGGGCAATGATACTGCAAACCGGCCCGCCTTGACCAATAATCGAACCTTGCCGGGGCCTGTCCACCACCCACGGCGGCCAGTCGACCGAACCGGCGATCCGCGTCTCTTTCGCGGCATAAACGATCTTGTAGGCGCGATAAGCGTTCGCATCCAACGCGCTCACAAACGAACCTGACGAAACTGCCTGCATATGCGCGGCGATGGCGTAGACCCCGTATAGCTGCAAGCTCGCCGGAGGCCGGGCATTGACTTCCAGCACATAGCAGTCCCGGCCCTGCAAAATGAAGTCGAGACTGTTCAAGCCTCTTAGCCCCAATTCTCGCGACAGTCTAGACACCCAGTCCGTCAGCATAGCCTTGACTGGGCCCGGCAAATCCGGCTCGCTCACCACGCCGGCGAACAAAAACGCCGAGTCCTCTTGCTCGGTTAGCAACTGACGCTGATAACCGATGATATTGACCCGCTCTCTAACCGCGATGAATAAAACCGACATCGGCTCGCCATCGATATAGCACTGCCAAAAAACCGCTGCGTCCGGCGGGCCGAGCTGCGGGCGATAGCGACGGATGCCGAGTCCGCCCTCGCCTCGCAAAGGCTTCTCCAGCCATGATTGTTCATCGCCGGGCGGCGTGTAGGACGCCGCTGGATGATTGATGCCCAACCGATCCAGCCTTTGAAAAAACGACGGTTTATCCTGGACGGCGGCAAAAACGGCGGGCGAATTACCCAAAACATTGAAATGTTGTTGCAGAAAAGCCACGCTGTCCAAATGCTTCTCGAAGCCGCTGCCGTATATGACATGATCGATTCGCTGGCGACGCTTCATCTGTAGGACCGGCTGCTCGATATCGGCGAGCGCCAGCCCCGCCGCTTGGCTATAATCGAATGCCCATTGCCGGGTGTCGTCGTCGCCGAAGCAATCGATGGCCGCCACATGGTGGCCCGCTGCTGAGAGCAGCTGAACCAGCATGCGCGCCGACTTGGCGACGACCAGTATTTTCTCGGGCGCCGGCGTCAAGGCATCAATTAACCATGACATTGGCGCTGCTGTTGCGCGCGCTGGTCACGATAAAACTTAAATGCGGCATATCGGCATGTTTGAGTTGCAATTGTCGCACCAGTTCATCGGCTTTATCGGCATCATCGAGCGCACAGAAACCGGTCGGCCCCCAGGATGTCTGTCCGATCGCGACGGCGCCTTGTTTCTCCAACCACGCCATCGCCATCGCCACTTCCGGACTGGTGAAAATACCGCCTTGCACCGAGGCGAAATGCTCGCCAACCGAGCGTTGCAATTCGGTGATGACCTCGCCGAATTTAACGATGTCCTGCTCGGCGACCGCCGGCAGTCCTTGCATCAATAGCAAATAACACAGGCGAGCCGCCTCCTGTTGCGAAAACGGCGGCAACTCCCGGAAAGCCGCGACTTCCTGCTTACCGTGCAAGCCCTGCCCCCTTTCATCGAAGGCCAAAATAAAGCGCCAGTGCTCCGGCACATCCATATGCACAATCATCGGCGGCGTCGTCGTCGCTGCGCCGCGACCGCCGTCTACCACGAGCCCGCCCTGTTCAAACACGCCGATGCCGATGCCGGAGCGCGCGCCCCGGTCGGTCAATTGGGCAATCTCTCTGACACTGAGCCCCAAACCATAATATGCGTTTAACGCGGCGCCGATCGCCAGCGACAATTGAGTGCCGGAACCCAGCCCTATGTGTTCGGGAATGGCCGAGACGATATCGATAGCGACCGACTCCGGCACCTTTAAGGTTTGACACAGATTGCGCGTGCACTTGACGGCCCGCTCAGAGACGGGACCGGACGCCGTTAATGAATCGGCCGCGGAGATGGTCAGACGGGTACTGATCTCATTCAGCGCCATTCCGATACTGCCAAAATGACGCCCCAAAGCCCCGCTCAAATCGATGAACCCCATGTGCAACCTAGCCGGAGCGATTACCGAGACTTGTTTATACTGAACTTTCAAAACCTACCTATATTGCTTGCCGCGCCAATCCGATGGCCCGGCAATTTGTTCAAAAAAGGATCAATTATACCCGATCACGCCCGCTAATTGGACAATTTCCGCCAGTTGTTTCAAGTCGGCAACGACAAAATCCGCCAATGCGCTGCTGTCGGCATCGGCCGGCGACACAGAGGGGACAAATACCGACTGCGCCGAGGTTTGACTAGCGGCAGCGATGCCGGTCGGCGAATCTTCGACGATCAGACAGACCGATATCGGGTGGTTCATCATCGTTGCCGCGCGATAAAAAATGGCCGGCGACGGCTTGCCTTCAGCGACCGCCTCTCGCCCGACTAGCAATGGAAACACCGCTTCCAGGCCGGCATAGCGCAAACACTGCAACGCATTTTGCTGCAGACTGTTGGTGGCCAAACAATAGGACAGATTTTTTTCGCGTATCACTCGCAGTAAGTCAAAAAAGCCTTTTTTGATAGCAATACCATGCACGGCGACATGTTCCCGCCAACAATGCCCGCTCAAGCGATTGAATTCCGACAAATCCAGGCGAGTTCCGCAGTAATCCTGAATACGTCGTTCCACATCCTGGTATTGCAAGCCCGACAACGTTAAGCAAAAGCGATCGGTCAAATGATGCCCCATTTTTTCCGCCGCCATTTGCCAGGCCTTGAAATAACTGCTTTCGGTATCCAACACCAAGCCATCCATGTCCAGAATAACGGCTTTGATATCCGCCAAAACCCGGTCAGTGCGCATGCAAGACCTTGATGTATTCGCCCTGGGCCTCGCGGCTGGAACCAACCACGATGCGTCGGCTGCCATCAGCCGCCTGCTCCAGTTGACCGGCCACGTCGATCCGCTCACCGCGTTTAGCCTGGCCGGTGTAGGTCGCGGTAAAACAGACGACAGAGGCAATTCGCTCATTATCAATGACGAATTCGGCCGGATAATCGAAGGCTCGCTCATCATCGATGACTTGGGTTTGAAGATTGATCCGCCCCAGCTTACTGTATTCGATTGATGCTTGTGGACTGTTGACGATCATATTCAGATCGACTTTGCGCCCGCTTATCATCGTTTTGTTAAATTTACGCCGCTCGTGCCAAACATATTCCTGCAAGCTCAAATCACAGTCGCGGCGCCGATAAGATTCCTGCCAATCCTGGTCAGACAAGGCCTGGCAAGTTCCCTGTTCGACCAGGCGTTGCATCGCTGTCCGGGCCTGATGAAACACATCCCTGCCATAAAACACCAGGTCGATATCTGAAGTTAAACCTTGAAAGCCCGGCAATAACGATCCGGTGACGCCGACCGCCTGCAATGATACCCCCCGTTCACTGAGCAGTCCGCATAACCGCCGACAATCGCGCTCTACCGGGTCCGCTGCCGGAGCAGCCATCATCTCCGCCAATCGCTGTCTGGGCTGATAATGCCTGACGATATCGCCTATCGCTACGGCATGCAGGTCGGCATCCAAGGTATCGGAATGAAATAACAAGTGAGGATGATGTTGTGCCAATAATTCGTTGGCAGCATGTGTGTTTACCTTGCGCCAGCGTCCCTGGCTTTGCACATAACGTAGAAAACACAACACTCTGTCGTCTTCGATGACATCGCTGACGACTGCGAACACCAAGCCATCGGCGGTGCTAATAAAGTCTTTCGGGTAAAACATCGGATAATTAATAATCAATCTTGGCGCTATTTTACTGCAAAAGTCACGATTCGACGAAATTTCAGTAATCGCTGGCCACATTGCCGCACTAGCGCTTACGTGACCACTCAAGGTCAAAGATCGCTATCTCCTCACCATGTCAATGACTAATACTCAATCATATTATAATGACGGGTACTCGGTAGGCGCGAATTTATTCCCATTGCGCGGCTAAATCTGCACCTACATTCACAACTACCGACAGAATAATATTGACCATGTACTAGCCGGCAACGACTTCCTGCCTCAAAACAGGAAAAGCGCCGAACAAATAGAGGCAAAACTCACCGCAGGACAGAAAAGCATTGAAAAAACCAAAGCGATCTCCTATGCTCGGACTAGGATATAGCTCCTATCACGCAATAAAGCTAGGCATCCTGTCTGTCCGACATCAACAATAAAATAGCGTGAAACACAACTTGCTGTTCTCACTCTAAAACCTCTACCAATGCAGGAGAGCGTATGAAGATCGGTATACCTAAAGAAATACACGACGGTGAAAAGCGTGTCGCCGCCACCCCCGAGGCGGCGGAAAAAATCATTAAACTCGGATTTGAAGTCAGCGTCGAAACGGGCGCAGGTTTAGGCGCTAACATTACCGATGACGCCTACCAGGAAGTCGGGGTCAAGATTATCGAAAACGCCAAATCATTATGGAAAAACGCCGACATCATCATGAAGGTCAGGGCCCCGGAAAGACACCCGGAGCTGGCGACCGACGAAGTTGAATTGATGCATGAAGGCCAGGTTCTGATCAGCTTCATCTGGCCAGCCCAAAACGAAGCGTTGATGCAAAAACTGGCCGACAAAAAGGTGACGGTGTTGGCGATGGACAGCGTACCGCGCATGTCCAGGGCGCAAAAGATGGACGCGCTCAGCTCGATGGCCAACATCGCCGGTTATCGCGCCGTCGTCGAGGCTTCCCAGCATTTCGGCCGTTTCTTTACCGGTCAGATCACCGCAGCCGGCAAGATTCCGCCGGCCAAGGTTTTGGTCATCGGCGCCGGCGTCGCCGGACTCGCCGCCATCGGCGCGGCCAAGAGCATGGGTGCGATTGTCAGAGCCTTCGACACCCGCCCCGAAGTGAAAGAACAAATCGAAAGCATGGATGCCGAATTCCTGATGCTCGATTTCGAGGAAGAAGGCGCCGGAACCGGCGGTTACGCCAAGACCATGTCCAAAGAATTCATCGAAGCGGAAATGGCCTTATTCGCCCGACAAGCGATGGATGTCGACATCATCATCACGACCGCGCTGATTCCGGGCAAACCGGCGCCTAAACTGGTCACCGCAGGAATGGTGGAATCGATGAAAAACGGCAGCGTCATCGTCGACCTGGCCGCCGAACAAGGCGGAAACTGCGCGCTGACCGAAAAAGACAAGGTGGCGGTCAAACACGGCGTCACCATTATAGGCTACACCAACCTTCCCAGCCGTCTGGCCAACCAGTCCAGCCAACTCTACGCAACCAATCTGCGCCATTTACTGGCCGAGCTATGCCCGCAAAAAGACGGCAATCTGCAAATCGATATGGAGGACGAAGTGATACGCGGCGCAACCGTCATTCATGACGGCAACATCACCTGGCCGCCGCCACCGCCGAAAATATCAGCGGCTCCGGCGCCGCAAACCGAAGCGCCGGCCGTTAAGAGCGAAGAAGCAGAACCAACTGCCGGTCCGCTTGCCGCGATCAAACCGTTTTTACCGTTGTTGATAGGCGCTTTAGCGTTATTCGGGATCGGCTCGGTGGCGCCGCCTTCGTTCATGTCGCATTTCACCGTCTTCGTGCTGGCCTGCTTCATCGGCTATCAAGTCATCTGGAACGTCACGCCATCGCTGCATACCCCACTGATGAGCGTCACCAACGCCATCAGCGGCATCATCGTGATCGGCGCCTTGGTGCAGATTTCGGCGCCGGGCGCGATGATCGCCATCCTTTCGGGACTGGCCATCCTGATCGCCTCGATCAACATTGCCGGCGGCTTTTTGGTCACCCGCCGCATGCTTGAAATGTTCAGAAAATAGGAGATTAAGCATATGTCACAAGGTCTAGTTGCAATGTCGTATATCGCGGCATCCATACTGTTCATTTTAAGCCTGGGCGGCCTGAGCCATCAGGAAACGGCCCGGCGCGGCAATTATTACGGCATGATCGGCATGGCCATCGCCATCATCGCCACCGTCCTCAGCGACGCTGTCACGGCCTATACGGTGCTGATTGTCGCCTTGCTGATCGGCGGCTTCATCGGCGTCAAGGCTGCGTTGAAGGTGGAAATGACGCAGATGCCGGAACTGGTTGCATTGATGCACAGTTTGGTCGGCATGGCCGCCGTGCTGGTCGGTTACGCCAATTTCATGGAAAGCTCGTCCGTCCTTAGCGGCGTTGAAAAAACCATCCATGAAGTGGAAATCTATGTCGGCATCCTGATCGGCGCGGTCACCTTTTCCGGCTCGGTGATCGCATTCGGCAAGTTATGCGGCAAAATCAGCGGCAAACCTGTGCTGCTACCGGCGCGCCACTGGCTGAACTTGGGCCTGCTGCTGGTCGCCATTTGGCTGGGCGACTGGTTTCTGCAAGCCGCGGAAACGGGAGGCGGCGCCTTGCCGCTGATTCTGATGACGGTGATCGCCCTGGCCTTCGGCGTACACATGGTCATGGCCATCGGCGGCGCCGACATGCCGGTCGTGGTATCGATGCTGAACAGCTATTCCGGTTGGGCCGCGGCGGCGACCGGCTTCATGCTCAGCAATGACCTGCTGATCGTGACCGGCGCCCTGGTCGGCAGTAGCGGCGCCATCCTCAGCTACATCATGTGTCGTGCGATGAACCGCAATTTCATCAGCGTCATCGCCGGCGGTTTCGGCAATGCCGGCGGCGAAGCGGCCGAGGTGGAAGGCGAAGTCCAACCGATTGATGTCGATGAAACCGTGCAAATGCTGCGCGACGCCAGAAACATCATCATCATTCCCGGCTACGGCATGGCGGTCGCCCAAGCTCAGCACACCGTCAACGAAATCACCAAACTGCTGAAAAAACAGGGTAAAAATGTCCGCTTCGGCATCCATCCTGTGGCCGGGCGCATGCCCGGCCACATGAATGTGCTGCTGGCCGAAGCCAAGGTGCCGTATGACATCGTCTATGAAATGGATGAAATCAATGACGATTTTCCCGAGACCGACGTGTCCATCGTCATCGGCGCCAACGACATCGTCAATCCATCGGCGGCGGAGGACCCCAACAGTCCGATTGCCGGCATGCCGGTGTTGGAATGCTGGAAAGGCCACGCCACCATCGTGCTGAAACGGAGCATGGCCTCGGGCTATGCCGGCGTCGGCAATCCGCTGTTCGTCCATGAAAACACCCGCATGCTGTTCGGCGACGCCAATGACAGCCTGCAGGCCGTTTTGAAAGGCTTACAAAGCTGATCGCTACCGGGAGCGACATTCGGTTAACGTCGCTCCCGCGCACTTAATATCGGTCGCGATTGACTCACTGATCATTCAGACGGGCATTCAATAACCCGGCTTGCAAGTCTTCCCAATCCTCACGATTTCGACTGATGACCTCGATTCGACTGTCCTCGGCATGCTCCAACATCGACTGAGTCAGTACCCCATCGACGCTGTTAAAGACATAACAGCCCCGGTCGGTTCGCATAATAGCCTTAACGCGTTCCGCATCGATCACCGACAACAGCGCATGAAGCGTCACATAATCAAATACGACCTGCCGGCCAAATAACCAGCCGCTGCTGTAAAATCCGCCGCCATGATTATCGATGCGGCGATAATCGTTTTCCGCTAACGACAAGGGTTGATCGAGCAAAGACGGCGCATGCTGGTGTACTGGCTCATCAATGTTGTCGGCATGGCGCGGCAGCAGCAACCAGTCATAACGCAGCTGTCCCTGGATCACAGTCTCGACCGGTAAATGGCCTAAATTCAAGTCCTGCAGATAATCAAGTAGGCGGCGTTCATCGTCATCTCGATATAAGTCCCGTTTGTTGGCGATGATCCGGTCGGCCACCCGCAGCTGCTGCCTAAAGATGTCATGTTCGGCATAACGCGGATCTATGACTTTGCGGGCATCAACCAATGTCAGCGTGGCTTTCAAGTCGATGACCTCGGTGTATGGCGGCGATGTCAGCATCGCGATCACTTCGCGAGGATGACCTAGGCCGGTCGGCTCAATCAGCAATCGGTCGGGACGACTGGCCTTGATCAACTGATTCAGGGCCACTTGGAACGGAACGCCAGCAGTGCAGCACAAACAGCCGCCCGGAAGTTCACGAATGAAGATACCCTGATTTTCGCCATTGTCGCCATGCAGCCGGCTGCCGTCTATGCCGATCTCGCCGAATTCATTGACCAGCACCGCCCAGGTTTGATCAGCCGGCTTACTATCCAACAGCGCTTGTATCGCGGTGGTTTTGCCGACACCGAGAAAGCCGGTGATGAGATTGGCCGCAATCGCTGTATCAATTATCTTGTTCATCATCTAGTTGATGCCGACATTGTTCGCACAGACCATGCAACTCGAGCTGTTGACTGGATAGCGTAAATCCGGTGTTTTCGATACTGGCCTTAAGCTCATTGAGCAACTGCTTACGCAGGCCAACTTCCTTAACCGTATGGCAACGATCGCAAATCAGGAATTGCGGGACCTGATGTTCATGCTCGCAGGTAATATGAGAACAGGCGACATATTGATTTGTGGTCTCCAGTTTATGAGCCAGACCGGCCTGTAACAAAAAATCCAACATCCGATAGGCAGACATTGCCGATAAGGACTCTCCGATGGCCACCCTGTAACGATCGGCGATATCGTAAGCCGACAAGGGTTCGGCTTCCTGCAACAGTATTTTCAACACGTTGCAGCGCTTGTCGGTCAGACGCATGCCGCTGCGACTGCACTCGCTCTGGGCTATATCTAAGGCCTGATTAATATTGTTAGGCATAAGCATTACTCTCCGGCCCATTAAAATTCGATGCGCACACCCATTTCCGCGCCCCGACCGGCTTCGGGCGCCACATTACGCAGATAAGACACGGCGTTACGGATGTCGTCATCCAGCAAGTTGTTAGCCTTGACGAACAACAACATGTCCGCATGCTCGGTCACCGACAAACGATAATTGGCGCCGGCATTCAGCGACCAGTAACCGTCCGTTTCGGCTTCATTCAGCCCAGGATTGTCCTGCCGTTCCGCCCGGGTCATGCGTATGTTAGCGGTCCAGTCGCTATTTTTCCAGGCCAATTCCATGCCGTAACGCAATGGCGGCATGCGGGGAATGTCACTGCCGTCGCTGAAGCGTCCACGCACATAGTCGCCAAAAAACTGGCTGTCCAGCTGGCCGTAATCGCTGCGCCACAACGGAATCGTCACTTGGGCCTCGAAGCCTTGAAATTCGGCATCCTTCTGTTGCGACTGAAAAACCGGCAAACAATCACCGCCGCACACGGCGCTTATGGTCTCGGCATCATGATCGAAAAACAAGCCGTTGTTGATTTGGGTAATATAATCCTGCACCCAATTTTGATACAGATTGAAATCGGCCTGCAGCCATTCACGATCGATATGTATGCCCAATTCCAGGTTATGCGAAGTTTCTTCGATTAAACCGGCGTCGCCTATTTCATAACTGGCAGTCGCCAAATGCGGGCCGTTGGAAAACAGCTCCTGGATATCCGGGGCCCGCTGCGAACGGGAAAACGTCAGCTTGATCGAATCCTGATCGGTCACGCTCCAGATCGCCGAGGTGGAAAAACTGACCGGGGTATGCGAGCTCTCGGCTCTATCGACCGGATCGATCCATTGTTGTTCCACCCTCATACCCATTTCGTAGGTCACATGCTCGGTATGTATATCCTGCACGGTAAAAATACCGAATGAATCGATATCCGATTTCGGCACGACGGCTTCATCCCCCAACGCCGAAAATTCGCTGTTTTTGCTCTGCACACCGAATACGCCGTGATCAAAGAAGGCCCAGGGTTTCTGTACCAGCTCCACCCGGCTTTCGAAGCCTTCGTTGCTGTAGATGGTGCCGGCTTCGCCGTTTTCCAGTTCGATATGCTGATAGTCGTTGTAGCCCAGACGCACGCGCAAGCTTTCCGCGAACTCCAGCGGATTATCAATTTCCGCCTTCATGTCGTAACGGGTCTGCTTCATATCGATGCGCACCTGCTCGGCGCCCTCTTCTTCCTCATGTTCATGCGCGCCCGGCGGCACGCCGTAATTATTGTCCAGATGATTGATCGAGAATCCGACAAAGCCGCGGTCGCCGATCAGCGAAAAACCGGCCGTGCCGCTGCGCGCCCGCGTGTTGGAATTGAGCAAACGACCCTCGCTGCTTTCCTCGTGCTCGTCATGCTCTTCTTCGACGATGGCTTCGTCTACCGCGCTCCCCGGAATCTGCAGATTGATGCTGTCGCGGTAAAAACCGTCCAAATGCCAAGCCAATATGCCTTTGCCGCCATCGAGCTTGAATGCCGTCGATTTGCCTTCGTTGACCGTGTTATAGCGCTGTTCGACGGCGCCCTCGACCATTGCTTCCGGCACAGCATCGGGAATGCGATTATCCAATACATTGACGACACCGCCGATCGCCCCGCTCCCATACAGCAAGGTTGCCGGCCCCCTGAGCACTTCGATGCGCTCCGCCCATAAGGATTCGGTGCTGTTGCCGTGATCGGGACTCAGCGACGACACATCAAGGCTGCCCAGGCCGTTCTGTAAGACATGCACCCGCGAGCCAGACTGTCCTCGTATCACCGGCTGACCGACACCGGGTCCGAACGACTGACTAGTGATGCCAGGTTCATTTTTCAAAGTTTCGCCGATCGTCGAAGCCGCCTTCATGCGGAGTTCATCGCCGCTCAGTATCGAAACAGGCAATGCGGTATTGGCCGTCGACTGGCTCAATGGCATGCTGATAATCAGATTATCGAGCTCCTGCACATGCTCGGATTCAGCATACCCCGGGTGACTTATTAATAAAGACAAACAAGCAAAAGAAGTTAAAGAAGTTAAAGAAGTTAAACGCAACATTGCAACACGACCCAACAATTCAGTCCATAAAAAAACTTTATGTTACAACATAACATTTAAAAAAGCGACCCAAAAAGGTGTACTCGCGCCGATCTAATTTGAAAGGGAATGGAATTTCTGGGAAAGCGGACGAAGAAGGTTTGACAAACATCACCAGTGCCCTAGCACTCAGTCATGGGCCGCACTAACTATTCAGTATAAAAATGCTGTAATTATTCAGCGTAGTTTTACTAAGAGGGAGTAGGTTATTGATTTATCGGGCTGTCTGCAACAGGCAGATTTTTTGCTCCTGCAAAATCTGCATTTCCATCGTCCCTGACGGTCAGACGTTGCAGTCAGAGCTTACATGGATGTATTCACCCAGCACCTAAATAAACGATGATGATTTATCGCAGCCATTAGCCTATGGAATTTAGGTGCTGGGTCAATATGTCCCTATAGGCTTGGATGCGACATCCCTGCCGCATACACTTCTTCCACAAGCAATTGATAGTAAAAGAAATATTTTCTCAGTATCAAGCTGAATAGTTACAAAGCATTTTTAGTTACACTTGATTGTGTTCAATATTCGAAGCCCGATTTTTCAGAAAACCATTCAGGTGCAAACTGTACCCGAAAAATCCCCCTTATAAACCTTATGCATGGGTTCTTTATACTGCTTTCAAAGACCAAGGCCGTCTTTGTGAAACATCCGGGCCCGCAATAGTTACGGCTTCCCCTTCGGCAGGATCTGCATTAACTTTTTGATATGACGCTCGGTCACAAAAGCCAGAAAGAAGAGTTGGAGGAAATTTTCCGCCTCGATCACATCCAAACCGAGTTTTTTCGGTATCAAGTCTTTTCTGGTACCGAAAATCCGATCCCAAATCGACAATACGATGCCGTAATTGCTGTCATGCTCGCTGCGTAAGGCCGAATGATGAGCCCGGTGCAAGTCCGGCGTTATGAAAACCTTCGAAATCTCGGCTTCATGCTTGAAAGCAACATTGGAGTGATGAAAAAAGATGAACAGCATTTCAATCAATTCGATCGCGAGCACGAGATACGCCTCCACGCCAACGACGATGACGAACAAACACTTGATCAGAATCTCGATGAACAAATCGAATACATGAAAACGAAAGCCGGTGGTCACGTTAACGGTTTTATCGCTGTGATGGATCTTATGAAAGCGCCATAACAACTCGTATTTATGCGTGGCGGCATGCCAACCATACATCATCAGATCAAACAGTAAAAACGTCAGCAACCATTTAACCGGTCCACTCTCCATGCCGTTTAACAAACCGAATTGGGTGAACTGTTGGGCGACAAAAAATAACGAAGAGGCTCTCAGCGCGGTCAGGATAATATTATTGAAAATGAAAGCCGTGCTATTGGTGACGACCGAAGCCTGTCTGATTCTTTTGTTGATGGGCTGATAAGGTTTGACAACCTCCATGATCAGCAGCAAGCCAAAAGCGGCAAAGGCTAACAACAGTAAAAATTCATTCAGCAAGAATCCTTCTTGACCATTTTGTAAGGCTTGTTCAGACATCGCATGTTACCGAGAGATAGATGTTTCCATAATGCCAATTAAGGCCCATAATGTTGTATTGCTCTGACTCTTTAAAGAATCAGAGTTCATCAAGGCGCCACAAAAAATATCGGTAATAAAGCAAGTTTGCGCCCTCATCTTCTCAAGTAACACCGGATCAGCTTTGCACCCCGAATCAGCGAGTCAAGAATAACTATTATCACGATTCTTCAAGCCGCTTGTTCAGCTCTTTTATTTCTTCTTCCGCTTCTATCTGCGTGGTGACGTCATACTGAACACCCAGAAAATAAAGCAAATTACCGTTATGATCGAACAACGGCGTCAGTTTTAAACGATTGTAGAAAAGATCGCCATTTTTTTTATAGTTGCGCAAAGTCACTTCTATGGGTTCGCGATTCTTGATCGCTTCGGCCAACTGATATCTGGCCGGCTGCTCCCGGTCTTTTCCCTGAAGAAAACGACAATTTTGTCCTACAATGTCTTCTTGCGCATAACCGGTCATTCTTTCAAAAGCCTTGTTGACATAGACGATGGGCATGCCCTCGATATCCGGATCAGCCAATGTCACCCCGTTGACACACTCATCCAAAATAATCGTCAAAATTTTGGGAATCAAACCAGGGTCTTTTTCAACCACAAACGACATAATCGACCTCTACTATTTTCTGCTACTGACGCTTGAGATTTCGAATTAAGTAGCTCAATCAACTCAACTCAGCAACTTTTTAATATTGTGAATAGAATTCTGCAAGCCTTCCTCTATGGCTCTGCTAATCAATTTTTCAAATGGCCGCATGAAAAGCTCCAGTTCCAGCAATTCGAAACGATCGGTCAACAGGGTTTTGTCTTCGCCCTGGCTAGCAAAATGATAGCTATGGCGAAAGGGTTCCGATAGACCATTGAGCTCCAATAAGCTATCCGTTTCATAGCGCGAAATTTCAAAGGTTGATTCGACCTTGTGGCCTTGATCGATTCGTGCTTGCCTAGCCAGAGCGCCTACTTTTAACGGGTTATTATTGATAGGCTTGAATTCGACGACCTCTAGCGCCCATTTAGGATAATTATCAAAAAAATGCTCGGCGACGAATGAAAAAACCTGGCGAACGGGCTTATCTATTTCGATACTGGCCGATCCCAAAACCGGTTTTTTTTTATCTAATACAAACATCAGTCTGGCATTATCCGAAAACGATGGTGCATGCGGCTACATTGGAACTAACTCAATAGTCAATATACTAAAGATTGACTATAACAAAAAAATATTCCGCAAGCATGGATATTTGCAGCCATTACATCAATAAACAATATAAAAACATGAAACGCCTAATCGTATTGATCTTAGTAATGTTTTTCAGCTTTATCAATTACGCCCAAGCCGAGCAAAGTCCGGCCAAAGCCACCTTTGCAGGCGGTTGTTTCTGGTGCATGGAATCCGCCTTCGACAAACTGCCCGGCGTGCTTGAAACGCTCTCCGGCTACACCGGTGGCCGGAACAAAGATCCAAGTTACGAACAGGTTTCAGGCGGATGGACAGGTCATTACGAGGCACTGCAAATCACATACGATCCGGAAAAAATCAGCTACCGACAACTTTTGCAGGTATTCTGGCATAATATCGACCCTACCGATGATGAGGGACAATTCTGCGATAAAGGCCCGCAATACCGCTCCGCCATTTTCTATCACCATGACGAACAAAAGCGACTCGCCCTCGAATCAAAAAACAATCTGCAAAATAGTCAAAAATTTCCCGAGCCGATAAAAACCGCCATCAAAGCGGCCGGTCCTTTTTATCTAGCCGAACCCTATCATCAGAACTATTACCGTAAAAACCCGCTTTCCTATCAATTTTATCGCTATACCTGCGGGCGTGACAGGCGTCTGAACGAATTATGGGGCGAATCTAACGATATCAGATAGCTCTGGAAGAACTGTGCGCACCATCCCTGGCGGTCAGATTTCGTGCTCAAGCCTACGCCGCACAAGGACGTGTAAGTGCAGCGATAAGCAGGAGCTGTTAGCTGCCACGGACGTATTCACCCAGCACCTAAATTCCATGGCTACAGGACTTATTTTACATTCCAGGATAATTTAGGTGCTGGGTGAACGGCGTCTTCTGGAAGCGCTACCTGATACAGGCGGATTTCTTAACCTGAACTCAGGTTAAACACAGCAAAAATGCTCAAATTGGGAATTGCTGGCGCCTACCGAGTACCCGTCAAATATAGGCGGCCTCGACAACTTAATATTTGAACCGACAGAAAGCACAAAATGCCGACGCTTAATCGTATCGACCCAATAAAGCTGACAAGCGAACAACATCGACACAATTTAAATCAAATCGTTAATTCGCATCTCGATGAGGCAAAAAACCGCGTCACACCGGTCTACGAAAAATATTTCGCCTCCCCCAAAGGGGTCTTGAGTCGCCATTGGAGAAATCGCAGCGATATACCGAAAGAATTAGCGGCGCTGCCCCGTTCTGCATGGAGTTTGCTTAAGTCAGCCAAGACTAAAAACAACAAGCAAACGATCGATCACAATAATTTTCTCAGCTTGTCCGGTAAACAACTGGAGTTGCATAACGCAATTCAAGAGGATTTACTCGATATACAAGGATTGGATCAAAAACTTCAGAATTATGTCCTGCAAAACCAAGCCCATTTTGAAGCAAGGCTTAATGATTTACTTGAAGATTTACCTGGCCGCCAACGAGAAAAATTCGAGCAACAACTTCGTCTACATATTGAACGAATGAGTCTTCCAGTCGAAGGCTCAAGAGAGGCATTGATGTTTTTACTGACCGGCTTGATTGGCAAGGGCGTTGGAGCGAGTAGTTTTGGCAGCAGCATCGCAACAGGCCAAGCGGCGGCAACAGCCATGTATAGCGGTCATCTGTCCTGGTGGAGCAGTATCTGGATGAACTTAACCGGCGGCATACCTGCTTGGGTCAGTATTGCCGGCGCGGCAAGTGGATTTGTCGCGGCTCTGATGATCGCTCCTCTGTTTTCACCATGGTTGGAAATTGGAATTAATCGCTATCGCGGTAAAAAAATGTTATTTGACGTGATTGAGCATGTCCGGACCCGCGTCATCAAACCTCCAAGCGATACGGTCGATGTCTTAGGTAAACTAGCACTCTATCTGCAGTTGCTGCCCGATATCATTAATATTGCCAAAAAGATAAAGCGTTAATCGCTAATGATTTATCGACATCCACGCCGAAATTCAAGCCGAAAGGCCTAGCGCAAGCAAGCGATTCTAAACCGTCGTCGGAAACCAGTGACGAAATAGGCCGGCCATCAGGTTAGGCGCCATTTAGGTCTTTCGATTGTCATCGTAGTGCGAATATTATAGATTGACAGAATATCGTATGTATGATTATATCTGAATATCCGTATATCAATAAGTAACTTGCCATGCTGACACCGGTACAATTTTTTAAATGCCTTTCCGACGATACGCGTCTTCGCTGCGTGACGCTGTTGCATCGGGAAGGCAAGCTGTGCGTCTGCGAGTTGACGACTGCGCTGGACTTGTCGCAGCCGAAAATCTCCCGGCATTTGGCTTTGCTGCGTCAATCCGGATTGCTGCTCGACAGCCGCGAAGGACAATGGGTTTATTACCGAATCAACCCGGATTTGCCGGGCTGGGCTTATCCGCTGCTCGACGAGGCATTGGCGGCGGTGCAAGCGAGCGAACCTTTCAGAAACGATCTGGAACGGTTGCAGCGCATGGAAGGTCGTCCGGAACTGGCGGTGTGCTGCTAATTTTGTGTTTGCAATATATGCTTATTCGAATATCACTATCAACATGAGGACTTGAAATGAAAAGACTACACATCCATCTATCGGTCGACAATCTGGAAAAAAATATCTCCTTTTACAGCACGCTATTCGGCTGCGAACCGACCGTAAAACACGACGACTACGCGAAATGGATGCTCGACGATCCGCGCGTCAATTTCGCGATCTCCAACCGCAGTCAACAGCTCGGTCTCGATCATTTAGGTCTTCAGGCCGAGAACGAGCAGGAACTGGCGGCGATCAAGCAACAACTCGACGCGACCCAAGCGCCGGTCGAGGCCCAGCAAGACGCGGCCTGCTGTTATGCGCGCTCCGACAAATACTGGATCACCGACCCGCAAGGCATCGCCTGGGAATCTTTTCATTCGCTGAGCGAGATTCCGACCTTCAACGATGCAAAAGCCGTTTCCGACGGCGAAAATCCGTTCGCCTGCCGCCCGGCCGAAAAGTCGACGTCGAGCTGCTGCCCCAGTCCTACGCCTGAAAATACCGATTCATCGTGCTGCGGATAAACACTATGCCGTAAATTCTACTTTTTGACCGGAGGATGAAGACATGAATACATTCTGGAAAGACGAATGGAAACCGCTGACGTTGATCACGGCGGTATTCATCCTGTGTTTTTATCTGCCGGTCGAAACGTTACAGGATTCCAAACGTCTGGCCGATTCGTTCTGGGAGTCCTTGTATCTGGTGCGCTGGTATGCGCAGGAGCATGTGCTGCTGTGTCTGATTCCGGCGTTCATCATCGCCGGCGCGATTTCGGTGTTCATCAGTCAGGGCGCGGTGATGAAATACCTGGGCGTCCAAGCCAATAAAGTTTTGGCCTATGGCGTCGCTTCGGTTTCCGGCACCTTGCTGGCGGTGTGTTCTTGCACCGTGTTGCCGTTGTTCGCTGGCATTTATAAACGGGGCGCCGGTTTAGGACCTGCGATCGCTTTCTTGTATTCGGGGCCCGCGATCAATGTATTGGCGATCGTGCTGACCGCCAAGGTACTGGGCGCGGAGCTGGGTATCGCGCGGGCGATCGGCGCCATTGTCTTCAGCATCGTGATCGGCTTGCTGATGAGCCTGATTTTCCGCAAGGAAGAACAGGCCAAGGCAGCCTCAGGTCTGGTCATGCCTACCGAAGATGAAAACCGCCCACTCTGGCAAAACGCCGTGTTCTTTTTCGTGATGGTTGCGATTCTGGTGTTTGCCAACTGGGGCCAGCCGATGGAAACGAGCGGCCTGTGGTATGGGCTTTATGCCGCTAAATGGTGGCTGACCGGCCTGTTCGGTTTGCTGTTTGCCGTGTTGCTGACGAGTTGGTTCAACTTGAAATCGGCCTGGGTGACGCTGGTCGCCATCATCGTCGCGGCGCTGGCTTTCGTGTTTCCCGAGCAGCCGCTGGCGGCGTTCAGCGCCGCAGTGATCGGCTTTACCGTGTTGACGTCTTCGGCGCAGGACGAGGCCGGCGATTGGTTCGCTTCCAGTTGGGATTTCGCCAAGTTGATTCTGCCGCTGTTGTTGATTGGCGTGCTGATCGCCGGTTTCCTGCTCGGCCGGCCCGGCCACGAAGCGATGCTTCCGTCGGATTGGATTACGCGCGCGGTTGGCGGCAATTCGTTCTCGGCGAACCTCTTGGCGTCCGTGGCCGGCGCTTTCATGTATTTCGCAACCCTGACCGAAGTGCCGATCCTGCAAGGCCTGATCGGCAACGGCATGGGCCAGGGCCCTTCGTTGGCGTTGTTGTTGGCGGGCCCCGCCTTATCGCTGCCGAATCTGCTGGTGATTCGAACCGTGATGGGCAATGCGAAAACCCTGGTGTTCTTATCGCTGGTGGTCGTCATGGCGACGGCCTCCGGCATGTTTTACGGATTTTTGATGGGGAATTGAAATGAAAAAATTACAAATATTAGGTATGGGCTGTAAAAAATGTCATTTGCTGACCGAGCACGCCGAGGCGGCCGCCAAACAATTGGGCATCGAATACGAAATCGAAAAAGTGACCGATATCGATACGATCACCGACATGGGGGTGATGGCGACGCCGGCGCTGGCGATCGACGGCGCGGTGGTTCTGTCCGGCAAGACCTCGTCGCCCGAGGAAATCAAAACGATCTTACAAAATCTAAACTAACCAGGAATCCAGCATGTTGAATGTATTTGTGATTTGTACCGGCAATTCCTGCCGCAGTGTCATAGGCGAAGCCCTGTTCAATCATCACGGCCAGGGCCGCATCCGGGCCTTTTCGGCCGGCAGTCATCCGATCGGCCGGATCAACCAGGGCGCACTGGCGACGCTGAAACGCCATCGTCTGCCGACCGAAGGCTATCAAAGCCAGTCATGGGAAGACTTCGAGCATCAACCGATGGATATCGTGATTACGGTTTGCGACAGTGCGCACGGCGAAACCTGTCCGGTCTATCTGACCAAGGCGGTGCGGGCGCATTGGGGCGTGTCCGATCCGGGCCATGTCGAAGGCAGCGAGGAAGAAAAAATCGCCGCCTTCGAGCAAACCTTCGCGACGCTGGAATTACGCGTCAAGACCATGCTGGAATTGCCGTTGGAAACGATATCGCGCGATGAATTGACCCGGAAACTCAACGAAATCGGCCAATTGACGGCTTGAGAGCCTACGAGGAGAGGTTATGACCGAAAAAACACACGATATCGGCTTCTTCGAACGTTATTTGACACTGTGGGTGGCGCTGTGTATCGTCGCCGGCATTGTGCTCGGCGCGTTCGCGCCGGAATTCGCGAAGACGCTGGACAGCATGAGCATCGATGTCAATGGCGCGCCGGTGGTGTCGATTCCGATCGCCGTCTGCCTGTTCTTCATGATGTATCCGATCATGGTCAAGATCGACTTCGCCGAGGTGGTCAAAGCCGGCAAAAGCATCAAGCCGGTGTCGCTGACCCTGTTCGTCAATTGGGCGATCAAACCGTTCACCATGTATGGAATCGCCTATCTATTTTTAGGCGTGCTGTTTCAGCAGTTGATCGGCGCCGATGCGGTCGATCTGGTCAAGATGCCGTTCGGTCTGGATTTACCGGTCGGCAGCGAGTATGGCTCCGGCACGGTCGTGTTGCAAGACGGCGTCAAGATGCTTGAAGTGCCGCTCTGGCGTAGCTATCTGGCCGGTTGCATCTTGTTGGGCGTGGCGCCCTGTACCGCGATGGTGCTGGTTTGGGGCTATCTGGCGCGCGGTAATGCCGGTCACACGCTGGTGATGGTCGCGATCAATTCGTTGGTGATGCTGGTGTTGTATGGCCTGATCGGCGGCTTTTTGCTCGGCGTCGGTGAATTGCCGGTGCCTTGGGAAGCGCTGCTACTGTCGATCGGTATTTATGTCGCGCTGCCGCTGCTTGCGGGCTACTATTCGCGCAAATGGGTCATCGCCCACAAGGGCCTGCTTTGGTTCGAACAGAAATTCTTGCATCTGCTGACGCCGATTACCATCATCGCATTGTTGCTGACCTTGATTCTGTTGTTCTCGTTCAAGGGCGACGTGATCACCGCGAATCCGTTGACGATTCTGTGGATTGCGATACCGCTGACGATTCAGACCGTGTTGATCTTTGCGATTACCTATCTGGCCGCGAAATTGTGGGGTTTCAGTTATGAAAACGCCGCGCCGTCGGCGATGATCGGCGCGTCGAATCATTTCGAGGTCGCGATCGCGACCGCCGTGATGTTGTTCGGCTTATCATCCGGCGCGGCGCTGGCCACCGTGGTCGGCGTCTTGATCGAAGTGCCGTTGATGCTGGCCTTGGTCGGTTTCTGCAAAAAAACGAAAGGCTGGTTTTCCGTCGCCGAAGAAACCGGGGCGGATTGGGGCAGCCCGGTCGAACCCGCAGGAATTGCTATCGAGTTACCTTCTCGCGAAGAAATTCATGCGGCTTACGAAAAAGGCGAAGCGGCGGTCGTGGACCTGATCGAGCGGATCGGAGCGCGAACCGACGGCTCGAAATGACACCCAATGAAAATGGATTTTACAAAATCAAAATCATAACAATCAAAGCGGCGCGCGTTAGCCGCTACGGTCGAGGAGATTAACCATGTTTTCCAAAATTATCGTCGGCACCAGCCTTAGCGAAACTTCCGGTAAAACCTTGTGTTGCCTGAAAGACCTGCGCCAGGCCGGCGCCAAGGAAGTCATACCATCCCATGCGATTGGTTTTTTCAACACGAAGGAGAAAAAATGATTAGTCAAACCGTGACTAACGTCATGCACAGTGATGAGGCAAAAACCAAAGCCGCGATGGCCTACAATGCCGCCGCCGATCATTTCGACCATCCGGTCAGTTCGTTTTGGCACCGCTTTGGCCGACGCACTATCGAAAGACTCGATTTACAACCGGGTGAACGCGTACTGGATGTGTGTTCCGGCAGCGGCGGCTCGGCACTGCCGGCGGCAGTTCGGGTTGGTGCGGACGGCGCCGTGGTGGCGGTCGATCTCGCCGGACGCCTGATCGATCTGGCCAGAGCCAAGGCCGAAGACCAGCGCCTGAACAACATCGAATTTCGGGTCGACGACATGCTGGCGTTGGGCTATCCCGATCACAGTTTCGATGCGGTTGTTTGCGTATTCGGCATTTTCTTCGTGCCGGACATGAGCGAGGCGGTCAGGGAATTATGGCGTATGGTCAAACCGGGTGGTCGGCTGGCTATCACCACCTGGGGGCCGAATTTGTTCGAGCCGGCCAACGGCGCTTTCTGGGAATCCATTGCCGGCGAATGCCCCGATCTGCATCGAGCCTTCAATCCCTGGGATCGCATCTCGGAACCGGACGGATTGAGACAGATGCTGGCCGAAGCCGGTGTACATGAGGTTGACATCCTGGCCGAATCCGGCGCGCATCCATTGAACGGACCGGAAGACTGGTGGAAGATCGCGATGGGCAGCGGCTATCGGGGTACCTTGGAGCAACTGGATGCGGATACGTTCGAGCGTGTGCGCCAAGGCAATTTGTCCCGCCTTCTTGAACAGCGAGTGGCGGAGATCGAAACCAACGTCATTTACGCGCTGGCCACTAAAGATTGAACCTATGAATTTGCCGGCAAAAGGCGCCGGTGCATGCTATCCGATAACCACAATATTGAGGTGTGCTGACGATAGGAAGCGCACCTTGTTTCGATGCGCTTCACGCAGTTCAGCACATCCGAAGGCAAGGCTACATTGGCATGCAACCGTAGGGTGATTCGCCGCCAGGCAATGCGCCTGGATACCACAATGACCAATTTTGCCTCCGGTGGCGGTTTTTGGCGGCTTGCTTCGCGAAGCCGCCCTACCGGTGCGGGTAGGGTGTGCTGACGCGAGGAAGCGCACCGGTTTTGATGCGCTTCACGGTGTTCGACACATCCGAAGACAAGACGGTGCTTTGCGTAGGAGCGCCGCCCTCGGCGCGAAAAGCAAAAGGTTTTATTCAACTTTGCATTGAATGATTCGGCAGTCTAAGTTTACTATTGCGTAATTATTCAGCATATTTTTATCAGCGAGAGTCGATTATTGATTTATCGCAGCAATTCCCACTTTGGCGTTCAAAAAGGGCATGGGGTGTGTTTGGCGAGGATGTCGGCAGCAAGGATGCGGCCGTCAAGCCCCCAGGGATGGGTTTACGGCGCTCCTCGACAGACACACCCCATGCCCTAAACCCCGCAAAAATACTCAAACTGGGAATTGCTGGATTTATCGGGCTGTCTGCAACAGGCGGATTTTCGCTCTGACCGCCAAGGAAGGCGGAACTGAATAGTTACACTATTGCTTACATATCCCATTGTTTTGGATGACAACCGTGCCCAGCCGCTACCGCAGAAACAAACAACCTCTCAGGCTAGTCATTATCGGCGGCGGCTATGCCGGCTTATCGGCATTGATCACGCTGAGACACCGCGCCCCTGATGCCGAAATTACCCTGATCGACCCTCGCCCCTGTCATCTGCTGGTCACCCGTCTGCATGAAACGGTGCGCAAGCCGCTGCAGGACATCCAGATCCCCTTCCAAACATTGGCCCGGCGTTTCAATTTTGTTCATATCCAACAAGCGATCCCCTTCGATGAGGCGCAACTGCAAACTTGGAAGGCGAAAAAAAGCATCCGACTCGGTGAGCAATCGTTAGCGTTCGATTATCTGTTGATGGCGGTCGGCACCCAGCCTGATTCAACTTCTTCTGCAGACGGCGTTTTTGATCTCGATAGCTTGAGCCGGCATAGCCTGAACACCGAGATCGATAGTCTGCTCGCCGCTCCCGGCAAGCTGAAAAAACATTTCAATGTCATCGGCGCCGGGCCTTCCGGCATCCAGTTTTGTTTCGAACTGGCTCACCGGCTTGCCAACAGTGGCGCCGATTATCAAATCAACCTGATAGACGGCCATGATACGCTGCTGCCTCTTTTCCCGGCAGCCGTCGGACGCTATGTTCAAAAACGTCTGGATCAACGAGGCATACGCTTGTTGACCGGTCAATTTTATCGAGGCTTGGACGATCAAACGTTGCTGTTCGAGCATGCCCACAGCGGCGAACAATCCTCCCTGCCCTCGGACCTGACCTTATTACTGCTCGGAAAAAAACCACGGCTATGCTTACACGCCAACAGTTCCGGTCAAATTTTGCTCGGTAACCAAGTTCTAAGCCATCTGTTTACCGCCGGTGACTGTTCGCATTATGATGAGCTGGGTTCGAACCTGCTGACTTCGCAAGCGGCGATCCGTAAGGGCAAGGCGGCCGCCAACAACATTTTACTCAACGCGGGGGCCCTGCGTTTCTGCCTGCCCTATATGCATCAGGAACTCGGCTATCTATTGAGTCTGGGCCCCGATGACGCGGTCGGCTGGGTCGTCAGCAAAAACAATATCATCAGTGGCCTGCCGGCCTATTTGGCCAAACAAGCCACCGAAACGCAATACGACCTATTCTTGTCGGGTATCGACAGTTATCTGCTTTAACCCGGACATTTGGTAACGATGGCCATGAATAGCGTTATTTTCGCTGTTTAAACCATCAAAAAGGTCGTGGATATCTTTAATATACAAGGTCACTTTGCCGCACTAGCGGTCACCTGATACTTCAAAGTCAAGGAACACTATCGACCCTTATAGCCGACGGCCAAACAAACACAAAACGAATTATCCAGGCAAATAGTATAATTGCGCTGATGAACAATCCGGTCAATGACGCCCCTAGCCCGATCCTGCAAGGCTTTCACCCGATCGTCGCCGATTGGTTCGTGCGCCAGTTTGAACGACCTTCCGAAGTCCAGGAACAAGCCTGGCCAGCAATACAGGCCGGCCAGTCGACGCTGATCGCCGCGCCGACCGGCTCCGGCAAGACGCTGGCGGCATTTCTGGCCGTTATCGACCAGTTGATAAAACAAGGGCTGGAAAACCCGCTGGCCGATGAAACGTATGTGCTCTATATCTCGCCCTTGAAGGCGCTTTCCAACGATATCCGTAAGAACCTGGAGCAACCCTTGACCGGCATAGACACCGCGCTGCTAGAGGCCGCTCTTCCAGGGGTGCTGATCCGCGCACAAACCCGCACCGGCGACACCACCCAGGCCGAACGGACGGCGATGAGAAAATCCCCCCCGCATATCCTGGTGACGACTCCCGAATCGCTTTATATATTGTTAACCTCGGAATCCGGTCGCGAGATGCTGAAAACGGTGCGTAGCGTCATTGTCGACGAGATACACGCGTTGGCCGGCAACAAACGCGGCGCCCACTTATTGCTGTCGCTCGAACGCCTGAATGCGATCACCGCACAAGAACCTGTGCGCATCGGCCTGTCGGCGACACAAAAACCCTTGGACGAAATCGCCCATTATCTGAACGGCGACCGCCCCATCCCCTGTACGATCATAGACACCGGCCATGTGCGCCGACGCGATCTGCAAATCGAAGTGCCGCGCTCGCCGCTGGAGGCAGTCATGGCCAACGAAGTCTGGAGCGAAATCTATGACAGCCTGGAACAACTGATCATCGAACACAAGACCACGTTGATCTTCGTCAACACCCGACGCCAGGCCGAAAGAATCGCCGCCGCGCTGGCGGAACGGCTGGGCGAGACGGCGGTGACCTCGCACCATGGCAGCCTGGCCAAGGAACACCGGCTGGCCGCCGAACAACGATTGAAACAGGGCGAACTGCAGGCGCTGGTCGCCACCG
The DNA here is from genome assembly GCF_030717995.2 of Methylomarinum sp. Ch1-1. Classification (NCBI taxonomy): domain Bacteria; kingdom Pseudomonadati; phylum Pseudomonadota; class Gammaproteobacteria; order Methylococcales; family Methylococcaceae; genus Methylomarinum; species Methylomarinum roseum. Next base: position 3,318,075 of record NZ_CP157743.1, read on the forward strand.
CCTCGCTGGAGCTGGGCATCGACATTGGCGATATCGACCTGGTCTGCCAGCTCGGTTCGCCGCACAGTATCGCCGCGTTCCTGCAACGGGTCGGCCGTTCCGGCCACCGTCTCGGCGCGCTGCCCAAAGGCCGACTGTACCCGCTGTCCCGCGACGATTTGCTCGAATGCAGCGCACTGTTGGCCGCTGTCGCTAAGGACCTGCTGGACAAAATCGAAATTCCGCAACATCCGCTGGACGTGCTGGCGCAGCAGATCGTCGCCGAAGTATCCTGCCGTGAATGGAGCGAACGAGAACTGTTCCAGCGTTTCCAGCGCGCATGGCCCTACCGGCAGCTAAGCGAGCGGCAATTCCAGGCTGTCGTCAAGATGCTTGCCGACGGCTATCACACCCGCCGAGGCCGGCGCGGCGCCTATCTGCACCGCGACCTCGTGCACGGCATGCTCAGGCCGCGCAAAGGCGCGCGACTGACCGCGCTGCTGAACGGCGGCGCGATTCCCGACCAGTTCGATTACGACGTCATCCTGCAGCCGGAAGGCCTGTTCGTCGGCACGCTGAACGAAGATTTCGCCTTCGAGAGCCTGCCCGGAGATATCTTCCAGCTCGGCAATAATTCCTATCGCATGCTGAAGATCGAACAGGGCAAGGTCCATGTCGAGGACGCCCACGGCCAGCCGCCGAACATTCCGTTCTGGTTCGGCGAAGCGCCGGGGCGCAGCAATGAATTGTCGCAGGCCGTCTCCGAGCTGTCGGAAAAAATGGATCGTCTACTGGAGCAAGGCGGCGATGCCGCTTTGACTTATCTTCGCACCGAACTCGACCTGCCCGAAGCCGCGGCCCGGCAGTTGTTCGATTATCTGGCGATGGCCAAGGCCGCATTGTCGGCGCTGCCTTCGTTTCATGCGATCGTCTTCGAGCGCTTTTTCGACGAAACCGGCGACATGCATTTCGTCGTCCATTCGCCCTACGGCTCTCGCATCAACCGAGCCTGGGGCTTGGCGCTGCGTAAGCGCTTTTGTCGCCGCTTCAATTTCGAACTGCAAGCCGCCGCCGGCGAAGACAACATCGTGCTGTCGCTGGGCCCGACCCACAGCTTTCCGCTGGAGGAACCGGCCGGCTATCTGAAGGCGGCCAGTGTCGAAGGCGTGTTGAAACAAGCCCTGTTGGCCGCGCCGATGTTCCCGACCCGTTGGCGCTGGGTCGCCAATACCGCGTTGGCGGTGCCGAGAAACCGGGCAGGCAAGAAGGTGCCGGCGCCGTTCCAGCGCAATGACGCCGAAGATCTGGTTTCGGTGATTTTTCCCGACCAGCTGGCCTGTTTCGAGAACATCGCCGGCGAACGCGAAATTCCCGACCATCCGCTGGTCAACCAGACTCTGTGGGACTGCCTGCATGAACTAATGGACATCGACGGCCTGAAGCGATTGCTGGCTGGCATCGAACGGGGCGAAATCCGCATCGTCGCCCGCGATTTAACCAGCCCTTCGCCGCTGGCACAGGAAATCGTCAACGCCCGTCCCTACGCCTTCCTCGACGACGCCCCGGCCGAGGAGCGCAGAACCTTGGCGGTACAACAGCGCCGCTTTGCCACGCCCCAGGAAGCCGGCGATATCGGCCGCCTGAATCCCGAAGCGATCGCCCGCGTCCGCGCCGAGGCCTGGCCCGAGGCGCACACCGAGGACGAACTGCATGATGCGCTGGTCGTGCTGGGATTCATCACCGAGGCGGAAGGCGAACGCGCCCCGCTATCATCGCTACACGAACGCATCGCCCACGGCTGGCCGGCCTTGATGGAAAATCTGCAGCAGAGCGGACGGGCGACGGTATTGTCAGCGGCCGGACAGCGCCTATGGGTCGCCGCCGAGCGCCTGCATGAACTGCGAGCGCTATTTCTGGAGGCAAGCATCGTTCCTTCTATCCCGCTGTTGACCGACAATGAGGACATCACAGCGGAAGCGGCGATAGAGGAACTGATCCGCAGCCGCATGGAAGGCCTGGGACCGGTCACCGCCGCTGAGTTAGCCGAGCCGCTGCAGCTGTCGGCTGGGCAAGTGGAACATGCGCTGCAAGTCCTGCAGCAGCAAGGCGTCGTAATCCAGGGTAAATTCACCTCCAATCCTCCGGCGACGGAGTGGTGCGAACGCGGTTTGTTAGCTCGAATCCACCGCTATACCTTGAAACAACTGCGCAGCGAAATAGAGCCGGTGTCGCCCTCCGATTTCATGCGCTTTCTGTTCCGTTGGCACCATTTCGACGAGCCGGGCCAAGGCGAGGAAGCGCTGGCTAAAGTCTTGCAGCAACTGGAAGGCTACAACCTTCCCGCGGCCAGCTGGGAGGCCGACATACTGCCAAAACGCCTGAAACCCTATTTCGCCTCCGATCTCGACCAATTATGCAACTCCGGCCGCTTTCTCTGGTTACGGCTGAAACAGGCGAGCGGCAAAAGCCCTAAGGCGGCCGGTAAAACCACAGCGATCGCGCTGGTTTCGCGTGAACATCTGAGCCACTGGCGCAGATATGCGCCGCTGCCGGACAAGAATACATTGGAGCTGTCTAGCCAGGCGGAAAAAGTCCACGCCGCATTGAAGGAATGGGGCGCCAGTTTCTTTCAGGAGTTGCAGGACGAAACCGGCCTGCTTAAAACACAGCTGGAAGAGGCGCTGGCGCAATTGGTCGCCGCCGGATTGATCACGTCCGACAGTTTTCAAGGCCTGCGCACACTGATCTTGCCGCAAAAAATTTTGCAGCGACGCAACAAACGCTACCGGCTGCAGGACCCGCTGGCGAGCGCGGGGCGTTGGTCGCTGCTGCGCCCGGCCAGAAACGCTGAGACAGACAACTATGGCCCGATCGAACATATCGCCCGCACGTTGCTGAAACGATACGGCGTCGTGTTCCGCAAGCTGCTGGACAAGGAAGAAGGCCTGCCGAGCTGGCGGGAACTATTGTATATCTACCGCCGCCTGGAAGCGCGCGGCGAAATCCGCGGTGGCCGCTTCGTTCAGGGCTTCGCCGGCGAACAGTTCGCGCTGCCGGAGGCGCTGGGCGCCCTCAGGGAAGTCCGCAAACTGGAAAAAGGAGGACAACTGGTCTCTATCAGCGCCGCCGATCCGCTGAACCTGACCGGCATCATCACGCAAGGTGAACGCGTCGGCATCCAGTCGAGCCACCGCTTGCTATTCGAAGACGGCATACCGATCGTCTGGGGTAGCGCCAATAAAATCCATTACCTGCGCTCATTCAACGAACAAGAGCAATGGCGATATAAGCAGGCACTGATCGGAATCGGCAGTTGAAAACTGCCCCAATCAGCTGTAATCAATTTAGAGTCTATCAAGGCTATGTTTACTATTAGCCAAGCCATTGCCGGTAAGCCCTGGCCCGGCACACCTTCGCCATGGCGAATCACTCTTAATGGTAGAATCTTATTTACCTTTACCCTATAAACGACCGATTAAATGCTGTACGATGGTCAGTGGAAAGCATGAGCTTTTCAAATCCTTACATTTATTATCGGGGTGCTAATCCGATAATCATATCCTTGGAGTATTATGAATTTCATCAAAAAAACAACGCTCACCTTCTTTATGTTAATTTCTATGGCCGCAAGCAGCTTAGCTTTCGCCGAAGCTTCGGCAAGCGTCAATGAAACGATAGGCCATATCGAAAAAGCCCTAGCGAAAATCGAAAAAAGCGATTTCGCCGGCGCTTATTTACATATCAAAGCGGCGCGCGCCTCTTCAAAGCAAATTGAAGGCAATGAAGACATTGTGAAAAAAGCCAATAACAAGGTTATTCAAGGACAAATTCAATCTAAAAAAGGCAAGGTCGAAACTTCTACCGCCGCATTAAACGAAAGCCTGGAACTTTACAGATCGTTATAAACGAAATGATTCTCAGGCAAGGCGAACCATCTTCGCCCGCCACGACTATCCTTTAGCCTAATCAAGCATGAATAAGCTTTGATAAAGGCTGCAATAGCCGCGAACCGTCCCACTCACTGGACGGTTCGCGGACTCCTTGACCACCTATCCCCCAACCAGTCAATGTTGACATGACTGGAAACCGCCTTCTCAGCATTCCATTGGCAACCGACCGTTGCATTCTTAAGTAAAACCGGATCATACTTCTACACGATGGAATGACGCCAGCGAACCACTTGCTGAGCACGCCGCGGCTGCAGCGAGCTTTTTAAAGCTATTTTGCCGATTCTCCCGGCAGCGCCATTGGCCATTGACTGTTTAGATCATGAGCGACAAAAATGCGAAGATATTACTGTATCTCTGGTTTTATAGCGCTGTTAGTCTTTATGACCGGCTGCATGACTTTTTCTGGCGACAAACTTGCCGAGCTAGAACCGATCAAACCTTTGCTGTCACCAATCATTGAAACCACGGTCAGCCCGGAATATCAATACGACATCGATGTGATGCAGGTGGTCACCCGCAATAAAGATGGCCGTATGGTCAACGACAGGGTGATCAAGATGTTATGGCAAGACAAAGGCTATATTTCCGATTCCAATTATGTCGAACTCGGAAACTTCACCGGCAACGCCGATTACAACTTGACCTTGTCCGGACGTCACAGCGTTGATTCCAGCACTGCGATGCAAATCATCAGCGGCCTCACGCTGATGCTGATCCCCTATACCGTCGATCAAGAATACGATTTGATTTACACGCTGGAAAATGTCAAAACGGGTCGAACCTATACGGCGAAAGCCTATGAAACGGAAGCGATGGTAGGTTGGCTGCTGTTTTTTCCGGCCTTACCGTTTTCAATGCTGGGCAGCATGCATGCCATCGAGCATTTATCGGAACATATCTATCAGGACTTCGTCCGTCAAGGCGCGTTTGCGCCGGACTCCGGCAGCGAAAACAACAGTCATTAGCATTTTCGACCAGGAGCACCGCGTCAGCTCGCCCCCACCATCAAGCGCTTATAAAGATGGGAGCCGCATTGCTCTACATCGAATCCTCAAGACTGACTAGACTCCGGGTCTGTCATCAACATTTCATCGTGCTCCGCCATGTTCCAGGGCAGGCTTTCCGGGGAAATATGCAAAAAGTGCAGATGCTTTTCGAACTGATCGAGTATATCGGTGATGATGTCGTGTTGGTCATAACCATAGATGTCGTAGGACTGTCCGCCACGGCGCAAAAACACCTCCGCCCGATAGTAAGTGCGCCCGGCATTATCCTGATGCACCATTTCCGGATAGGCGTAATCTGGCAGCGCGTGTTCGAGCATGCGAATATCATAGATAAAATCGATCTTGTTTTCCTTGCTCACTTCCAGATAGATTCTGGACCTCGGCTCATCGTAACGCACCTCGGCGGACCAGTTCTGTTTGCTCAATTCGCGCTTTACCCGATGCATGGCCTTGCTGACCGTCGTGATCATGAACTCTTCTACCTGCTGACGGTCGGGAAAAGTCACCAGCCCGAGCAGTCTTTTTTTCCACAAGCCGCGCCCGGAAGTGCCTGAGAAACGATTCTGCACATCCTTCTTCAAGCTGGTGTAATGATGCCCCTCGATAACCAGGGCTCGCCACATGCCGAATGCCGAAGCAATCATGATGATCGAAAATGGCAGCGCACTAGCGATCGCCATCGTTTGCAGGGCGCTGAGGCCGCCGGCCAGCAGCAATGAGGAGGCAACCGCACCTTCGGAAGCCGCCCAGAAAACGCGCTGCCAAACGGGGGTCACGGTGGCGCCGCCGGAAGCCAATGAATCGATGACCAACGAACCTGAGTCGGATGAAGTCACGAAAAAGGTGATGATCAGTATCACCGTGATGAAGGTGATGAGCGACGACAGCGGCAAGACTTCATACAGTTTGAACAGAGCCACGGCGTGATCCGCCTGAACTTCGGCAATCAGCGCGCTGTAACCCTGATTCATGATCTGATGCAACGCGGTGTCGCCAAAAACGGAAAACCACAAAAACGTGAAGATCGAGGGCACCATCATGACGCCGACGACAAACTGACGTATCGTGCGGCCACGGCTGATTTTGGCGATAAACAAGCCGACGAAGGGCGCCCAAGAAATCGTCCAGCCAAAGATGAATAAAGTCCAGTTGCCAATCCAGTCGCTGCGTGAATAAGCCTGTAAATTGAAGGTCCGCTCAATGATATGGTTCAGATAGCTGCCGGTATTTTGCAGAAAACTTTCCAGAATATGGATTGTGGGCCCTACCGCGAAGATGAAAATCATCAGGGAGACCGCCAATACCATATTCAGTATGGAGAGGCGCTTCACGCCCTTGTCCATACCGGCAACGACGGAGAAAATCGCCAATCCGGTGATAATGCAGATAGACATGATTTGAACGGTGACGCTGACGGGCACCCCCGGCCACAGGTAATGGATGCCGGCATTGATTTGGGCCACCGACAGTCCCAGGGTCGTAGCGATGCCGAACATCGTGCCCAGGATGGCGAATACGTCGACCACATGACCGACGGGGCCATAAATTTTATCGCCGATCAACGGGTATAACGCTGAGCGTATCGATAGCGGCAGGCCGTGCCGAAAGGCGAAATAGCCCAATACCAGCCCCACCAGACCGTAAATCGCCCAGATATGGAAACCCCAGTGGAAAAACGCAATCTGCATCGCCTGCTTCGCCGAATCCACCGTTTCGGCCGCGCCTGCCGGCGGTGATGCGTAATGCAAAACCGGTTCGGCTACGCCGAAGAACAGCAAAGCAATCCCATAACCGGCGGAAAACAACATCGCAAACCAAGCGGGAAAGCTGTATTGCGGGGCCGCGTGATCCGGTCCCAGCTTGATATTGCCCCATTTGGTGAAAGCGATACTGACAATGAACACCAGGAAAAACGCGACCGACAACATATAGAACCAACCGAACTTTTCGGTAATATAAGCTAGTACGCTACTGAATGTTTCACCCGCCAGCGTTGGATTACTGATCGTGCCTATCACCAGCAGTAAAATAACGACAACGGCCGGAATGAATACCGGAACAAGAATGGTGGATCGAATGCCGTTTTTTACTTGGGCCATAGGCCTACCTCCCCTGATTTACTTGATTTTTTGTGTCATCATGATACACCTGCAGTAAAAAGCTTACAAACCGCCCACCGAGAAGTGGGATATGCTTGGCATGAACTCGGTCTGTATGATTTGGAGGGAAGCAATATCAGCGCTATGGCTATTTGCGTCGATATCCCCAACAACATATCAGGCGCCGACCACCATTGTTGCAACTAAATTGCCTTGAATTTAGTCTAATTAATTGAAGCTAAAGGAGGTTTGTTATGAACACATTTCACGTCCATGATAATCACGAAAGTCATAGCTCTGATTATAAAGATTTAGCGAGCCTGATATATCTGCTGCAGGCACTCGCATTCCTGTTAGGCGGCATCACTTTTGTGATTGCAGTCGTTATCGGATACCTCAATCGAGCTCATGTCAAAGGCACTTGGCTTGAATCTCACTTTCAGTGGCAAATCAATACCTTCTGGGTTGCATTGCTTTCGTTAGTGGTCGGAACATTGACGCTACCTTTGGTCATTGGCTATGTCGTATTAATTGGGGCCATCATCTGGACCATTCATAGAATTGTTTATGGCTGGAATGCTCTAAGTAAATCCAAAGAAGTTAAACCGATTTTTTAACGCACAGGAAATATGATGATTAATTTAAGTTTGCGGTCTCTCTTATCTTTTCATTATAACCACTTAGCAGGACGGGATTTGTAATCCCGTCCTGAACGTTTCAACCGTGCCCAAAGCCAGTTGAATGTTCGGGGCGGGTTAAATAACCCGCCCCGCGTGAACGGATTCTGGAAACCTCGCCGGTCTTTTTCGCGGCCAAATTGCAGAGAGGTGGTTTTTTTCCGAACACATTGTTACACAACTTTCTCGACAGATGCGCCTCGTTCTTATCACATTCTCATTTCCTATCCGAGCTACCGCCATCGCTTGACAGCAATGCGGATCGTCGCTAATTTGAACAAACAAATGATTATAGTCATCGCACTTTAAAGTTCGGCACCTTAATACCTTCGCCCTCCGGTAGAAGGCTGGATGAGGGCATCAAAAAAACCGAAATTTGAAGTGCGAACAGTATAACCTTTTATCCCAATGAGGCATGCCATGGCATTACAGCCGTCCCATCGTCGCATCAGCGCGGAAGACTATCTGCAGTATGAATTGTCGACAGACGTCAAGCATCAGCTTGTCGACGGTGAAATCTTCGCGATGGGCGGCGCGAGCGAGAACCACAATTTATTGGCGGGCAATATCTTTAGCGAATTTAAAAACCGTTTAAAGGGTTGCCCCTGCCGCACCTTCATGGCCGACATGAAACTTCGGGTCGCAGAAGATTTTTTCTACCCCGATGTGATGGTCGTTTGCCAGGAGGATAAAGAAAACGACTATTACAAGACCTCGCCGACCGTCGTCGTCGAAGTCCTATCCAAATCCACGCGGAAATTCGATCAAACGCAAAAGCGCCTGCGCTGCCAACAATTACCCACATTGGAAGAATATGTGCTGGTCGAACAGGATAAAGGCGAAATTCAAGTCTTTAGTCGTAAGGACGGCTGGCAGTCGTTCTATTATTACCTGGGCGACCAAATCACCTTTAATTCCCTGAATATCACCGTACCGGTCGAAGCAATATACGACCAGGTCGACATCGAGGATGTCACGATGTTCCACGAACAGAATCAAGAGTAAGGTGGGCAATGCCACCCTACCCGACTGCTAAGCTCGTAGGTCACGTCGCCCAGCAAATAGTCAGGGAACGCTAATGCGCACCCTGACCTACTAATAAATCAAAGAATTTCATGACAGGCACTAGCGCGCCACTATTTCTGCGAAAGCTTGTTTTGGGCATCCCAGCCCAAGCAAGCGGCAGAAATTACGTGGCGATTATTGCCTCCGGCGGCCCCGATTCGTCCTGCGTCCGTGCCACTCCGCCATATCATCGTAAACTCGATGCTGGCTCCGTCGCACTCCCACAAATGACTTGACGGCGTTTCGGGAGACTTTTTATTTTGTCTCCACCTTCGCTCTCGCTTCGATTCCGACAAAACAATCGGCCCTACGCCTATCGGGGACTAAAAATCTTCACTTCGCTGGCGCTCCGTTTCCAAGATTTTCAGCGAATGTGTTTATAATCCATATTCATGACCGATATTCGACGATACCCGCCGATCAATCATCCGGTGTTTATTACCGCCGTTTGCCATCGGCGAAATCCGGTACTGGCTAATGACGCAGACAAAGAATTATTGCTGACGGTCATGCGTGAAGTGAAAAAGGAGATGCCGTTCCGAGTTTTGGCCTATGTCATACTCGATGACCATTTTCATTGGCTCATCAGGATGGACGAAGGCCATGCTTTCTCTCGAATCCTGCAATCGGTGAAATTGCGTTTTACTCATCGCTGGAAGCGGGCAAGAAATATCACGATGCCGACCACCTTGTGGCAACGTCGATTTTGGGACCATATCATTCGTGATACCGAAGACCTGAACCTTCACATGGATTATATTCATTTCAATCCGGTCAAACATGAGATTGTCACCGACCCTGTCGATTATCCGTGGTCATCGTTTCATGTTCATCAATCTAAAGACCGCTATCCTAAAGATTGGGGAAGAAAATTAGTTCCCGGGAACATTAAATCAATGATTTTGGAATAGATTTGTCAGGTAGCGCAATCGCGCAACCTGACCTAGCTGTTTTCCGACCATAAGTTGCATTTTCCGTAGGTCACGTTGCCCGTTCCCTTGCGCCATTGCCGTTCAAACTTGCCACCTAAATCAAACGCAAGGGAGCGGGTTACGTGACAACCCTGTTTTCCGACCGTAAGTTGCATTTTCCGTAGGTCACGTTGCCCGTTCCCTTGCACCATTGCCGTTCAACCTTGCCAAACCAACCAATCGCAAGGGAACGGGTTACGTGACAACCCGATGCGCCATCGAAATGTCAGGGAACGCTATCGCGCAACCTGACCTACCTGTTTTCCGACCATAAGTTGCATTTTCCGTAGGTCATGTTGCCCAGCACCCTAAATTACCTGATAATTTTCAAGATTATTTTCTCATCTGATTATTAGGTGCAGGGTTACATGACATTGGGATTCCATCGGACAGGAAATGGGAACAGGCTCTGAGGTATCCCCACAAAATAGTCATATAAAACAATTTTCTATAGCTAAAAATTGATAGATAAATTGTTTTTTCGGGTCTAATTGTTGAAATACGTAATCTTTCAGCTTCGCCGGGAAGGCCCTATGTCGACCATTAGTTTACCTCCATCATTTGATCAAACTGGCGCTTCCTGAGCTTCATCGAACCCGGCTTAAATCGCTCATGGCGACCGTAGAGGCTGGCTTGACAGGCGTCTCGGTATCGCTAACGGCCCTGGGGCGCGCACTTTCCGGCCCGTCCTATATCAAACACAAAATCAAGCGCATCGACCGTCTCCTCGGCAATCCCAATCTCAAGTCTGAGCGCCAAAAGCTCTATGGGGGTCATGACACAGTGGTTATTACAGTCATTGTCCTTACCTTTGATTCTTATCGACTGGTCACCGCTCACCGCCGATCAAAGTCAACAGTTATTACGCGCGGCGCTACCGACCGGCGGTCGTACCATTACCTTATACGAGGAAGTCCACCCACGCAAAAAACTGGGGAACCCCAAGGTTCAACAGCAGTTTCTGCGTCGTCTTCAGGAACTGCTTCCGCCCGGCGTTACCCCCATCATTGTCGCCGACTCCGGGTTTCGCACCCCGTTTTTTCGGGCCGTCGAAGCCCTCAATTGGCATTGGTTGGGTCGGATTCGCGGCCGAGATTTTATCGCTTGGGCCGATGAGCCCAAGCAATGGCTCCCAGCCAAATCCTTGCATGCTCGCGCTACACGCAAAGCCAAATGCCTGGGTAAGGCTCTTTGGGTTCGCAGCAATCCGTTACCCGGGGCCTTAGTCGCGTTTTACCGTGCCCCAAACATCGTAAAGATCTGACAGTTCAACACCGCCCCGCTCAATCCAGATCCAGCCGGAAACAGGCGGCACGCGAAAAAGAGCCCTGGTTACTGGTCGTTTCGCCCTCATTGAAGGATTATACGCCGGTTGATGTCGTGAATTATTATCGTTCCCGCATGCAAATCGAGGAAGGTTTCCGAGACACGAAAAGCGCGCATTACGGCGCCGACTTAACTCAAGACAGCCGGATAAACGCCGAACGACGTGCAAATTTATTATTGATTGCAGCGCTTATCATTTTTGCGCTTTGGCTGATTGGGCTGGGCTTGAAAGGCACTGCCATCGAACGGCAAATCAAAGTCTGCAGCAATCGTGATCGTTCACCTTATTCGGTCATTTTTCTTGCTCGTATCGCCTGTCAATATGTGGTATTTGAGTTGCAGGAAAATTTATTGGAACACGCTCAAGCTCTCTTGGTTGGTTATTTCAGCACCCTGGAAAAAGCGTAATTTGTGGGGATACCTCAGGGTCAGTCCCATTTTTCCTTAAGCACTTAAATGACATCCTCTCTCCTCAGATTAATTTAATCCGGCCTTTTATATCGACAATCATGATATTAAATGTAAAAAAATTCGTTTGTTCTATTCGGTATTCAACCTTATAGTATTCAAAAGACGGATATTTGACTCGCTTTCTCTATAACTGGGCCCCGGCTATGGTAAAAACGATGTTTGAAATACTGAGCGAATCTGGAGTCAAAGACGACAATATAGGCGCGGAAGATTTTTCCTCTAGCACGTAGCACGGCTTTGGTTTGACCATAACGCCGAATGGCGGGAAGAACTCAAGACTCGTTATCTCGCTGAATCCAAAGGCAATAGCAAGCTGAAGCTAAAGCACACCTTGCACCCGCCCCCGTTGGACAAATGCACCGGACGACTGCCCCCGCCCTCTCAGCGTCACGCAAAAAAGATTTTTTAAACTGATGAAATAAGCACAAAGAGGGGTATCAAATGTCAGATACAGACCAACTTGTCGGCACAGTCCTAAATATGAAAAACTTAGTCGCTTATCAGACCGGGTCAGTGGTGAGTCGCACTGTTATACATAAGCATGTCGGAACAGTGACTATGTTTGCCTTTGACGCGGGCCAAGGACTGAGTGAACATACCGCTCCCTTTAACGCGCTTGTCCAGGTCATTGATGGCGTTGCGGATATAACAATAGCAGAGTCAGTCTATACCGTTAGCGAAGGTGAGATGATCATAATACCTGCCCATAAGCCACATTCCGTAAAAGCAAATACGCGATTTAAGATGCTGCTTGTTATGATCAAAGAACAATGATTAGCATAAGAAGACGCCCAACGACCTCCCCCCCTGTGTGAAGCGCATCAAAAACCGGTGCGCTTCCTATCGTCAGCACACCCTACCGCATCGTAGGGCGGCTTCGCGAAGCAAGCCGCCAAAAACCGCCACCGGGGCAAAATTGGCCGTGCACGCGAGGCGGGGTATTTAACACACCCTAAACGTTTAACTTACTTTAGGCGTACTTGTCGTTAAATTCTGTTTTGCCACTCATTCATTTAGCGAGGCAGCCCTGCATAATGCATTGATAAGTAAGTAATAAGTCGCTCTATTCGGGTATAATATTGGAAATCTTGACAATCCAACTTAACGCCCAAATAGAACGCCTATGCATCGTGCCACAAAGCTTCCCGAACTGCCAGCCCTAACCCGCGATTTTCTGCAGCAAAGCGGATTATTAATGGATAACGTCTTTGCAAGCCGTTGGCAGCAAGTGGGCATGAAGACACTGTTGAGCCGAGCCGGTTTCAAGAAACGTTCAGGCGCATCGATTCATGAGGTGATGTACGCCTTAGTGCTCTGGGTCTGGTTGGCGAAAGAGTCCATTGTGATGTTTGCTCGTGACAGCGTGCAAAGTAGTCTGGGCAAGGATGTGCTGTATGACACCCTGAATCGAGAAGATTTGAATTGGCGCCGTTGTCATAGCCAGGTCGCGCAAAAGGCGGCACGCGCCTTGGTGAGCGCCGGCCCGAAGGCCTTGGTCTTGGATGATTCGATTCAGCAACGGTTCGGCAAGAAGATGCCGGGGGATGTCCAGTCATTTCGATCATACGACGGGGCGGCATGTCATGGGGCAGCAGGTGTTGGCCTTGGGCTTGAGTTGCGAAGCCGGCTTCGTGCCGTTGGATAGCGAGCTTTACATCAGCCAACCCCGTGCGAAGCCGTTGACGCAACCTTTTCAAGATGGGCGTAGTATCGTGGCCAAGCGCTATGCCGCACACAACAACAAGCTAAGCCGGAAACAGTATCTCGGAGTTCGACAAGAACGACAAGACGAAAATAAAACACACTCTTTCGTCTGACCAGGTGAGGAATTTTAGCCATGACAACAACCCTTTTGTAGCATGTTTTCGTAGAAAACTGCTTCTATATTGGGGTTATGTTGTTTTTGTCCTTAAAAATCAAAGACTTGGATAAATGGCGGAGAGAGAGGGATTCGAACCCTCGATACGTTGCCGTATACACACTTTCCAGGCGTGCGCCTTCGACCACTCGGCCATCTCTCCTAACAGGACCTTCAGCGAGTGCTGAAGAGCCGCCTAGAATACTGTAATTTCTATTTTATTGCAAATTGGATTATCCCTGCAGCGCATCCAATTCCTCCCAACGCTGATAGGCTTGATCCAAATCCTGGTTGAGCTGCTCCAGTTCGGCGAGCTTGTCATTGATTTCCGATGGGTCTTTTTTGTAGAAATCGGGATCGTTGATCAATTCATTCAGACCGGCTTGTTTCGTTTCCAATTCATCGATCAACTCTGGCAATTGCTCCAATTCCTTTTGCTGTTTGAAGCCCAGTTTTTTCGGCTGAGCAATTTTAGGCTTAGGCTTTTCCTTCTTGAAGGTTTCCATTCGCCGCTGTTCTGCCTGGTCCTTTTTATGCTGATCGGCGATGCGATACCAGTCGGCATAACCGCCGATATATTCGTTGACGACGCCCTCGCCTTCGAAAACAAAGACGCCGGTCACGACATTGTCGAGGAAAGTTCGATCGTGGCTGACCAACAGCAAGGTGCCTTGATAATTGACCAGCTTTTCCTCCAAAATCTCCAGCGTTTCCAAATCGAGATCGTTGGTCGGTTCGTCCATGATGATCAGGTTGGCCGGTTGGGTAAAAAGACGCGCCAGCAGTAGACGGTTTTTCTCGCCGCCGGACAAACTCTTGACCGGCGAACGCGCTCTGGCCGGCGCAAACAAAAAGTCGCTCAGGTAGGACATGACATGGCGTTTGCCGCCGTCGATCTCGATGAAATCGCTGCCGTTGCCAACGGTTTCGGCCACCGTCAATTCTGGATCGAGCTGTTCGCGCAGCTGATCGAAATACGCCACTTGCAGCTTAGTGCCCTGCTCTATCGTGCCCGAGGTGGGCTCCAACTGTTTCAACAACAATTTCAACAAAGTTGATTTACCGGCGCCATTCGGACCCAACAGGCCGATCTTGTCGCCGCGTTCGATCAACGTGGAAAAGTCTTTGATGATGACCTTGTCCTGATATTGAAAGCTGACGTCGGTCGCGTCGATGACTTTCTTGCCCGAGGCTTCGGCCTTGCCAAGATTAAGACGCGCGGCGCCCTGGGTGTTGCGACGTTCGGCTCGCTCGGCACGCAGTTTCTGCAAGGCCCTGACACGACCTTCGTTACGGGTGCGCCGCGCCTTAATACCCTGCCTGATCCAGACTTCCTCTTTCGCCAGCTTCTTGTCAAATTCGGCGTTCTGATTGGCTTCGTCCTCCAATGCGGCGGCTTTGCGGCGCAGATAATCCTGGTAATTGCCCGACCATGACACCAATTGACCGCGATCCAGATCGATGATGCGGGTGGCCAGCTTTTGTAAAAAGGAGCGATCGTGGGTCACAAATAATACCGCGCCTTGAAAGGCCAACACCTGCTCTTCCAGCCAGGCGATGCTTTCGAAATCCAGATGGTTGGTAGGCTCGTCCAAGAGCAGCACTTCCGGTTCGATCACCAGCGCCCTGGCCAAGGCCACCCGCCGTTTCCAACCGCCGGACAGACTGCCGATCTTGACATCGGCCGGCAAGTTCAATCGACTCAGCGTCGCCTCCACGCGTTGCTGAAAATGCCAGCCATTATCCGCCTCAAGCTTCTGCTGCATATCGCCCAGGGCCTGTAAGGATGGTTCGCTGCCGTCCATGTGGCTGAGCAATTCATGGTATTGCACGATCAGTTGACCGAGATCGCCCAAGCCGCCAGCGACGGCGTCATAAATGGTGTCTTCGTCGTTCAGTTCCGGAGCCTGTTCCAGCCAGGCCATTTTCAGCTCCGGCTGGCGCCAAACCTCGCCCGAATCGGCGTGTACATAACCGGCGATGATTTTCATCAACGTCGATTTTCCTTCACCGTTGCGGCCTAGCAGGCCGACTCTTTCTCCGGCATCCAGTTGAAAATTGGCGTTGTCCAGCAAGGCATGTGTGCCATAGGCGATCGAAACATTGTTTAAGCGTATTAAGGGCATTTGTTCTGTAAATAGCGTCTGAGTAAATCCAGCGCCGACAACGCGGCCTGGTTCTGTTTGCGTTCTGGCGGCCCGCCGGCGCTGTGCTGACTGTAATGCAGAGCATCGGGCGTCAACAGGACATTATATAAAATAATGCTACGCTCCTGATCGCCAAATTGTTCGGACGCGCCGGAATGCAGTTGCACCAGCGCCAGTTCCGTACCTTCCCGCTGTTGCAGCTGCCGGGCGCAAGCGACGGCGGTTTGCTGCATATCTTCTTGGTTTATCGACACGTCCAGCTCCGCCGCCAGGCTGGCCAAACAGCGTCTGTAGCGCGTCGCCGACAACCACGGCTGACCGAGGCATTTGGCCGCGATCAATCCCTGACTGGCCGTCTCCAGCACGCTCAGGGTATCGTTTTTCTGCATCATCAATTCGGCGATGACATCGACCAGACCACGCCGGGACTGCCCCCCACGATCTATCACGAATACATAATCGCCTAGGCAATCGGCGGCCTGGGCAACGCAATCGTCGATATGCTGTACATGGTGATCGCCCGGAAACAACAGCTTGACCTGAACTTCATCGGCGCCGGCGCGAAAACCGAGCCGAACATGATCCGGCAACCGCCAATGACTCAGCTTCTGCTGAAGATCCGATTCGCCGATGCCGATACAACGTAAAGTTACTAAGGTATCCGGACGGACAGAAAAGTTCCGTAACAAGCTCGCCGAGACCGATGTCTCGAACAAGCGTTTCATTTCAGAAGGCACGCCGGGCACGAAAAAGAACAGGCAGCGTTGCTGTCGCAGCGAGAAACCGGGGGCGGTGCCCCAGTGATTGTCGATGCGTAGCGATCCTTGCGGCAGATAGGCCTGTTTGCGATTGCTCTCGGCCATATCCCGGTTGCGCCTGCTGAAATAACGTTGAATTTGCTTCAAGGCGATGTCGTCCAACTGCAAAGGCCGCGCAAACGCCTCCGCGACCGCCTCCGCGGTCAGGTCATCAACGGTCGGTCCCAGGCCTCCGGTGCAAATACAACAATCGGCGCGCTCGGCGATTTCCCGCAATAAGCTTTTCAAGTCATCGAGATCATCGCCAACGACGGTATGCCGCTTGACGGTGAATCCCAACGCCACCAGCCGCTCAGAAAGCCAGGCGGCATTGCTGTCGACGACATTCCCGCCGACCACTTCTTCACCTTGAGAAAAAATTTCCGCGATCGGTTTCATAACATTCCGTACCAAAATGGTAAAGTCAATAGGCTCAATAAGGTCGTCACCGTCACCGCCATCGCATACAGCGAGCTGTCGAGTTGATAGCGATCGCAAAAAACGATGCCGAGCACCATGCTGGGCATCGACAAGTCGAGTATCGCCGCCGCCTTGCTCGGCGCTTCCATTGTCAGGTATTGGGACAGATAGATCAGCAGCAATGGTATCAATAACAGCCTGATCACGATGACCGGCAGGATATAGGGCGTATTGCGCAATCTGACGGACTCCCATTTCAGCGCCAGACCCAGCGAAAACAACATAATCGGCACCACCGCGCCCGACAATTTCAGCAGCACGCCGAGCAGCCAGGCCGGTGCTTCGATGTCGTTGATATTCAATATCACCGCGGTGATCGCGGCGCAGAACGGCGGCGTCGCCAAAAAGGACAGGATGAATTTTGAACCACCGTCGTCGCGGCCATAATAGCGGGCAATGGTGATGCCGATAGTAAACAACAGCGGCCCACAAGCAAAATAATCCAGTTGTATCGCCACCGATCTGGCCCAAGCGCCAAAGGTTTGCTCCAGCACCGGCAGCCCCAGATAGGTGACATTCGGAAACGAGGCCGCCAGAATCAACGCGCCCTTTTGTCGATCGTGAAACTTAAACAAAGTGGTCACCGCCCAGGTCGCGACCAGACCCGACAGCACCGCGCTTGCACCTAACACGCTAAATTCAAAGGACTTTAGACCGATGTCTGCAGACCATAGCACTTCCAGCACCATCGCAGGCAGAAACAGATAGTAAACCACGGAGGTCAACACCGTGCGGGTCTGATCGGCCGATAATCCGGCCGGCGATAAAAACCGCCAACCGGCTCCACAAGCCATGATCAGCGCCATTTGTATTAGAGTTGAGCTCATAGAGTGCTTTTGTTGTTTAATCGTGCATTTTAACATTCACGATTGAAAGGAGTTACGGTAATATAGCCAAGCAGCAATTCCCACTTTGGCGTTCAAAAAGGGCATGGGGTGTGTTTGGCGAGGATGTCGGCAGCAAGGATGCGGCCGTCAAGCCCCCAGGGATGGGTTTACCCAGCACCTAAATACCATAGACTATTGGCTATGATTTATTATCGTCGTTTATTTAGGTGCTGGGTGAACGGCGCTCCTCGACAGACACACCCCATGCCCTAAACACCGCAAAAATGTTCAAACTGGGAATTGCTGATAGCCAAGACTAACGGCACAAGGTGAAAGAACGCTTGTTGGGACACGCCAGCGCTTTGACCAACCTAACCTTAAAACTTTAACTCGTAAGATGCGCTGAACCACATGAAGCGTATCGATAGCAATGCCAGCCTTCGGCTCATCCTTTTCGAAAAGTACTGAATCGATACCCATAGTCTAGCCTTGTGACCTTACCTATTCATTTCTTTTAACCGATCTTTTTGGATATGACAGACTCTTTTATCTCTAAAAAACCCATCCCGTCACGCGAACGTTTAATCATGGCGCTGGACGTCCCCAGCATTCCGGAAGCACAGGCCCTGGTCGAGGAACTGGGCGATTCGGTCGTATTCTACAAAGTCGGCATGGAGTTGTTCATGTCCGGCGATTATTTCGCTTTCATCGAGTGGCTCAAACAGCATGATAAAAAAGTCTTCGTCGATCTGAAATTTTTCGACATTCCCGCCACCGTCGGCCGCGCCATCCGCGCCTTGAGCAGCAAAGGCGTCGACCTGGCCACGATCCACGGTAACGACTCGATCATGGAAGCCGCCGCCAAGGAAAAAGGCGACCTGAAGGTATTGGCGGTGACCGCATTAACCAGCCTGGACCGCGGCGACCTCGATGATTTAGGCTTTCAATGCGACATCAGAGAACTGGTGTTGTCGCGCGCCAAGCGCGCGCTGCAAATCGGCTGCGACGGCATCGTCTCATCCGGCCTGGAAGTCGCCATGCTAAGGAAAGAGCTGAACCACAGCCTGTTGGTTATTACGCCAGGCGTCAGGCCGGTTGACAACCGCGAGGAAGATGATCAGAAACGGGTCGTCAGCGTCGAGCAAGCTTTCCAAAACGGCGCCGATTATATCGTCGTCGGCCGACCGATCCGGGATGCCGAGAACCGTAAGGAAATGGCGGAGAGAATTCAAGCCCAGATTCAAGCGCAGTTTTAAGGCATTCGTAGTCACCGCTGCTCTGACTTGAAAACCGCCCGGCGAGATGGTCTGAATTGATTCGTTTTTTGCAGATATATTGTTCACTCTTCAAATTTCGGTTTTTTTGATGCCCTCATCCAGCCTTCTCCCGAAGGGCGAAGGTACGAAGGCGCCGAAGTTTGAAGTGCGATGACTATATACGACATTTGTCCAACGTGACACAGGGTGATTAGCAGAGGTTTCGACCACATGTAAGCTGTCGTAAATCCCCAACACCTATATTTCATAGACCTATCGGCTATGTTCGTCTACTCAGGCGGCTTTTCCCTCGGCTAAAGGCCTTGCAGCGGATCGGAAACAGGAAATTCATTCGATGCGGCACACATCATTAAAAAAATTTCGCTGATGTTGTTTGCGGCCCTATTTATCAGTCCTCTCTACATTTAATCGACCGAAGACAAATACATGACAAAAATCGAAGCATTATTCGAACATATACTGACCCATTATCGGGGAATATTCGCCACCTTCTTTCTCCTGCCTGTTTCCGTCGTCTATGGAGCCTACACGGACGCTCGTAACCGGATTATTTTTCGCCTCAACAGCGCTCCCGCCAAACACGACGCCAGAGTTAATGCCATCATCCGGCAAATCGACGATTGGAAAAAACAAGGCGCCGGACAAAAACTCTGCACGGCCAGATCGGGCTGGAAAACCATGAGCGAGATGGTGCCCAAATACAAGCTTTCCCATCGCCGGATCAATATCGATCTGTACGACTTGCTTGAAGTAGACGAACAACGTCGCATTATTCGGGTGGAACCGTTAGTGACCATGGGCCAGATCTCTCGCAGCCTGACATCGCGGGGCTGGACCTTGCCCGTGATACCGGAACTGGATAGTTTGACCGTGGGAGGCTTGATCATGGGGTTCGGCGTGGAAACCAGCAGCCATAAATACGGTTTGTTCCAACATATTTGCGAAGCTTTCGAGATCGTCACGGCGGAAGGGAAACTGGTCAAATGCAGCCCGAACGAAAATCCGGAACTCTTTTATCAGATTCCGTGGAGCCACGGCACTCTAGGGTTTCTGGTGGCCGCCGAATTAAAGATCATCCCGATGAAAAAATACGTCCGGGTTCACTATCACCCCGTATATAGTCTGGACAGAATGATCAACCTGTTCGAGCAAGCCTCTCGCGACACCGAGAACAACGACTTCGTCGAAGGACTGGTTTACGGCCGCGATCAAGCGGTGATCATGACAGGAACATTAACCGACACCGTCGGTACGGACGGTTCCTTAAACGTCATCGGACGCTGGTATAAGCCCTGGTTTTACAAACATGTCGAGCGTTATCTGAACCGCAAGGAGGAAGCTGTCGAATATCTGCCGCTGCGGGATTATTATCATCGCCATACCCGCGGTTATTTCTGGACCATGGAAGAAATCATCCCGTTCGGGAATCACCCCCTCTTCAGAGCATTACTGGGCTGGGCTCTTCCACCCCGGATTGAGTTGCTGAAATATACGGAAACCGAAACCACCCGAAGGCTTCGGGAAAAATTTCATGTAGTCCAGGACATGTTGATGCCTATCCGCCATCTGAAACCATCCATCGACTATTTCGACGAACATTTTAACCTCTATCCATTATGGCTTTCACCGATGGCGATTAAGGACAACGGCGAACATGCAAGCTTCGTTCAGCCATTTAAGAAGGAAAATGGCACGGTGGATGAACTGTTTGTCGATATCGGCGCCTACGGTACGCCATGCAAAAAGAATTTCGACAATACCGTTGCCCTGCCATTGTTGGAAAAGTTCGTCATCGAGCACGGGGGTTACCAGGCCTTGTATGCGAGAACCATGCTGAGTCGGGAAGATTTCCGATCGATGTTCGATCATACCGGCTATGACGAAATGCGACAAAAACTGCCTTATTGCCGGCAAGCCTTCGATGAAGTTTACGATAAGGTTTCCTCGAATGGCCGGGTTTCGCCCGTGGAAATGAGACGCCTGGAAAAAGCGGAAAGTAAACGGTCGCGTTGAGTCGTTCAACCGAACCGCCGACATCATGCTAAATGTTTCGCTGTTCCTGTCGCCGCTTGACTAAGAAAATGCTGATCAATGCAGTATGTCCTGGAGGGCTGGACGCTCGCCCCAAATCGATCAGAATAAGTGATTGACTTTGCCCGGCAAATAAAATCACAGTTTTATTTCCCGGGCGCCGGGAAATCTAGGACGGATTTATTCAACGCGTCCCAAATAGAAATCCTGCTTTCCATATTGATCCAGCAATTCCCACTTTGGCGTTCAAAAATACTCAAACTGAATTGCTGATATTGATCCACAAATTTGTGGATTACCCTGTTACCGAGTAGAATGGAAAAGTTTGTCTGCATCCGCCAATGTTCTTATGCAAGGATAAACATAAGGAAATGTTGATTAATTCTTTATTTCCTGAAGTGCAGGGAGGCACGACAAAAATCGTTCTCAGTTAGCAATTTATTTGCGATAAAAGTCGCGAAGCGACACCATGCTCTCCCTCGCCCTCCGGGAGAGGGAACGATCAGGCGCTTGACGTGTTGATTGACCAGGATGGCGCCAAACGCCATGATCGTTGATACGGCAAATAAAATCGCATTTTGAGTTGCCGGACGCCAAGAAATCCAGGACGGATTTATTCGGTGCCTCCATAATTTGTGGGGCATCAGCGTATCTTAAGAGCAAACACTTTAAAATTGGGTTATGACCAAGAAGACTCACGATAAAACCGTTCTTATGGGGAAATCCCCACCTAAGATGGCCGGCGCATTGCCGCTATTAGGTCATATGCTCGAATTTGGCAAGAATCCCTTTGCCTACATGATGAAACTTAGAAATACCCTAGGAGAAATCGGTGAATTCCGCATGTTTCATCAGCAAATGGTGCTGCTAACCGGCCCGGAAGCCAGTGAAGCCTTTTTTCGCGCTCCCGATGCCCAACTGGATCAAAGTCAAGCCTATAAAATCATGACGCCGATCTTTGGCAAGGGCGTCGTTTTCGATGCCCCGCCGCATAAAAAAGATCAACAGCTCAAAATGCTGATGCCGGTATTGCGTGATCAACCGATGCGGGGTTATGCCCGAGTGATCGTTCGGGAAGTCGAACAGATGATTGCCGACTGGGGGGATAGCGGTGAAATAGATTTGCTCGAGTTCATGAAAGAACTCACCATATACACCTCCAGCCACTGCCTACTGGGCGATGAATTCCGTTATGAACTCAACGAAGAGTTCGCGCGCATATACCATGACCTTGAACAGGGCGTCAATCCCCTGGCCTTCGTCTTTCCCTATCTTCCCTTGCCCGTATTTCGCCGTCGCGACAAAGCCCGCGCCAGGCTGCAGGAATTGGTCACCGCCATCATCGACAAAAGAGCGAGAAAAGCGGAAAAAAGTGAAGATGCATTTCAGATGCTGATTGATGCCCGCTACGACGACGGCACTCGCCTATCCGCGCATGAAATCACCGGTATGTTAATCGGCACCATTTTTGCCGGCCACCATACCACGGCTGGCACGGCGGCCTGGACCTTATTGGAATTGGCGCGCCGACCGGAATATTTGGACGCCGTGTTACAGGAACTGGATGGCAATTTCGGCGCCGAAGGCGAAGTGACTTTCCAATCCTTGCGCGAAATTCCGGTACTGGAAAACGTCATCAAAGAAGTGTTGCGTTTGCATCCGCCGTTGATATTTTTAATCCGCAAGGTCGTGCAAGATTTTCATTTCAAAGATTATACCGTCAAGGCAGGAAAATACGTCTGCGCTTCGCCGCGCGTGTCCCATCGCATCGCCGGCGTTTTCCCGGATCCGGAAAAATTCGATCCCGATCGTTATACGGAGGCACGCCAGGAAGATGCCCGCCCTTTTAGCTGGATCGCCTTCGGCGGGGGTAAGCACAAATGCTCCGGCAACGCATTCGCCATGCTGCAACTAAAGGCGATTTTCTGTATTTTGCTGCGCCGCTATACCTTTGAATTAATCGACGACAAAGACAGTTATCAGGATGACTTTACCCAAATGGTGGTGCAGCCACAATCACCTTGCCGGGTTCGTTATGTCAAACGATCGCCCATCGCCGACGCCCAATCCGGGGCGGCCCTCGCTGACAACCAACAAAGCCAGGCGACGACCACTCCGGGCTTTCGAATAATGCTCGATCGGGAGCTTTGCCAGGGGCATGCCACCTGCATGACCGAAGCGCCTGAACTTTTTCGGGTGGACGATGCCGGTCATGTCACCGTTTTACAAGAAAACCCGTCGTCCGAGTTACTGAAAAAAGCTCGGCAAGCCGAAAAATATTGCCCAACCCAGGCAATTAAAATTGAACTCAACAACCGCACCTAAGAAACAGAAAATGACCGCATACCCCAGAGCAGAACTTGAAGAAATGGTTGAACGGTGGCTAGAGGCAAATCGTAACGCCGAAAAGGAAGGCAACTGGGCTAAATATCTCGGAGCGATGTATACCGATGACGCCGAATACCGCTGGAATATCGGTCCCAATGAGGAATTTGTCGCGCGCAGCCGAAAAGAGATAGAGGAATGGGCCTTAGGAGTGCAAATGGAAGGCTTTGAAGAATGGCGCTATCCCTATCATCGCATTTTAATCGATGAAAAACTGGGCGAGGTCATCGGCTTGTGGCGACAAGTGTCCCCCGCATTGCGCGAAGACGGCAGCCATTATGAAGTCGCCGGCATAGGCGGCTCTTGGTTTCGTTACGGCGGCCATTACAAATGGGAATGGCAACGGGATTTTTTCGATTTAGGCAATGTCAAAGCCTTGTTTTTTGAATTAGCCGCCGATGGCAAGCTAGACCCGGCCGTCAAGCGTAAAATTGGTAAATTAGCCAAAGGGCAATTGCTTCCGGGCCACGAGCGTTTACGCAAACAATCGGGCTTATGGAAAAGACTGAAGGGAGTTATCGCCATGGTGAGGATCGCCCTGATTAACAAATAATGCACTATTTGATGATGCATAACATTCAGCCCGCCATGGCGTGCTACCGCATCCGCTCCCGGCGGATGTCGGCATTTCCACCCTCCATGGCGGGCAGATGTCGCATCCAACCCGGCGCCTAAATACGGTAGGCTATTAGTTATGATTAATAATCTACGTAGTTTCAGGTAGCGGACAAACGTCGTTTTTAATGCAAGCAACAGACAGATAGAAAAGAATTGTTATACTCTATGATTACGAATCCTTTAAGAACTGCGCCTCGCCTCATCAAGTAATACCCCCGTATCAGAAACTATGTTGAATATAAAACCGGGCTGGAAAAACTGGCAACTGCTGACGGAAAAGGGAAGACAGGTTTGGGCATTCAAGTCCGACTCGCAGAATATCAACGAGCATTTGCAAAATGTCGACAATTTTACCGATGAAGATATAAAGCAGTTTGCCGAAGACTTTCGCTTCGACAGAACCGCCAATCCCAATTCCGGCGACAAGGTATACCGACACGCAGCGATCGCCGCCAGGTTTCGGCCATACGGCGGGCAAATCCCGCAAGCAGAGAACTCCGAACAGCAAGGCGTTATCGATGCCTTGGTCAAAGGCATGAACTTCTATTCCTTTCTGCAGAGTGACGACGGCCATTGGCCCGGTGATTACGGTGGTCCGCTTTTTCTGTTACCCGGCCTGCTGATCGCCGCTTATATCTCGGAAACGCCGTTTCCCCAAGCGCACCGGGAAATGATGAAACTTTATTTGTTCAATCATCAAAACCCGGATGGCGGCTGGGGGATGCATATCGAAGGCGAATCGACCATGTTCGGCACCGTCATGCAATACGTGTCACTGCGCCTGCTTGAAGTCGATAAAAATCATCAGCAATTAATCAGGGCCAGAGAGTGGATCAAAAAGCATGGCGGCGCGACTGGCATTCCTTCCTGGGGGAAATTCTATCTGTCGGTTTTGAATTGTTATGACTGGCGGGGATTCAACAGCCTGTTTCCGGAAATGTGGTTGTTTCCCAAATGGTTGCCGGTTCATCCCTGGCGTTACTGGTGTCATAGCCGTATGGTCTACCTGCCCATGGCCTATTGTTATGCCCGGCGCATCCAGGCGCCGGAAAATGACCTGATTCTGTCATTGCGAGAGGAAATCTATAACGAAGATTTCAACGCGATCGACTGGCCGAAACAACGTGACGCCGTATGTGAAAAAGATCGCTATACCACGCCCTCTAAGGTGCTGAAATGGATGAATTTTTTCACCAATCAATATGAAAGATTCTACAGCTCATGGTTAAGAGCAAAATCCATCGATTTCATCTTGAAATATCTCAATGCCGAGGATGAGCAAACCCACTACATCAACATTGGTCCCGTCAACCAAGCCATTAATTCCATTTGTATCTGGCATGCCTACGGTAAGAATTCCTCGCAATTCAAACAGCATGTCGCACGTTGGTATGATTATTTATGGGTTGCCGAAGATGGCATGAAAATGAATGGCTACAACGGTTCTCAGCTTTGGGATACTGCGTTTGCCAGCCGCGCGATGCTGGAAAGCAGCCTGGGGAAACTGTTTCCGGATACTATTGCGAAAAGCTACCGATTTATCGAACTGTCCCAAATTAATCAGGAGCACCCAACCCATGGCGAATTTTTCCGCCATCCCATGATAGGCAGTTGGCCCTTTTCGACTGCGGAAAATGGTTGGCCCGTCTCCGACTGCACGGCGGAAGGACTTAGCGCCACACTGGCCATACACCGCTCCGGTCTGGTGCGGCCCGTGGTCGATGAACATCGTATCAAACAGGCTGTCGATGTCATCCTGTCTTACCAAAACACCGATGGCGGCTGGGCCACTTATGAACTGACCCGCGGCCCCAAATGGCTGGAAAAACTCAACCCTTCCGAAGTATTTGCCGATATAATGATCGATTACTCGTGGACCGAATGTACGGCGGCCTGCGTCATTTCCTTATTGGACTTTCGGCAAACCTATCCGGATTACAAAACTCGCGAAATATGCAGGGCCATCAGTGCAGGCATCGACTTTATCCTTAAACAACAAAAAGCGGATGGCTCTTGGTATGGTGGCTGGGCGGTCTGTTTCACTTATGCAACCTGGTTCGCTGTGGAAGCCCTCAGCAATGCCAGGGGCGCAGGCTATTATGACGATGCGCAACTGATGACCGGCATCGAAAAAGCGTGCGCCTTCCTGGTCGCCAAGCAAAAAACCGATGGCGGCTGGGGAGAGACCTTCGAATCCTGTGCCAAATTAGTTTACACCGAGACACCCAATTCACAGGTAATCAATACGGCCTGGGCCCTGCTAACGCTGTTTGCGGCTGATTTTACTGATGCAAAAGTCCTGGACGCCGGCGTCAGATTATTGTTGGACAGACAAACCGACCTGGGTGACTGGTCGCAGGAAAATATTTCCGGTGTATTTAACTATAATTGTATGATCACCTATGCGAATTATAGGAATATCTTCCCTATTTGGGCCTTGAATCGCTATTTTAGTCGCTATATTGCTGATAAGTAACTATTCAGTATAAAAATGCTTTTACTATCAATTGCTTGCGGAAGAAGTGTATGCGACAGGGATGTCGCATCCAAGCCTATAGGGACATATCCACGGCGTCTTCTGGAGCAAGTAACTGATAGTAAAAGAAATATTTTCTCAGTATCAAGCTGAATAGTTACGCTGATAATTAATAACCCACGGAAGACCTTTAGAGGATGTGCTTTAAGTAGCTCAATATGAAATCAGAGTTCGATATTTGTATTATCGGCGCAGGCATGGCAGGCGCAACAATCGCCGCTTATCTCGCCCCCAGAGGCATTCGGATCGCGCTGATCGATCAAAGTTACGACGAGAAAAAACGTATCGTCGGTGAATTGCTGCAACCAGGAGCCGTATTAACGCTGGAGCAGCTGGGGCTGAAGCATCTACTGGATGGATTCGAGGCTCAGCCGGTCGCAGGATATGCCTTATTACAGGGCGACGAAAAAACCACCATTGCTTATCCGCCTTCACATAACGGAATGGGCTTGCATAATGGCCGCTTTTTGCAACGAATCAGGGCTTCCGCCCTACAGAACGACACGGTCACGCAAATACACGGCAAGGCCCTGCGATTACTGGAAAACGACCGACATGAAATCATAGGTGTCAGTTACCGGGATTCCCTTTCTTCACAAATCCATTCCGTTTACGCCCCTTTAACCATAACCAGCGACGGGTTCTTTTCCAATTTTAGAGAGCATCTCAGCAATAATGAAAAAACCGTAACTTCTTATTTTATCGGTTTGATTCTTAAAGATTGCGAAATGCCCTTCCCCAACCACGGACATGTATTTTTATCGGGACCGACTCCCTTTATTTGCTATCCGATTTCCAACAATGAAGTCAGATTGTTAATCGATTTCCCCGGCCAACAGACGCCGCGAAAAGTGCTGCTGCAACAGCATTTGGATACCAATGTCACGCCTTATATCCCCAAATCCATGCTGAAAAGCTACGAACAGTCTTTGCGACAGGGCGGTTTCAAGGTCATGCCCAACCATTATTTGGCGGCCAATCCTAAAATCCGCAAAGGGGCCGTGATGCTAGGGGATGCGCTCAATATGCGCCACCCCCTGACCGGTGGAGGGCTGACGGCGGTATTTTCCGATATTCAGATTTTGAGCGCCTATTTATTGGCTATGCCCGATTTTTCCAATACCGATTTGATTCATACAAAGATCGAATCCTATTACCGGGACAGACAGAGAGCCAATGCCAACCTCAATATACTGGCCAACGCACTCTATGCCGTGATGTCCAATGAACTACTGAAACTGGCAGTCTTTAAATACCTTCAGTGTGGCGGAAACAACGCCCAGGAGTCGATCGCCATTTTGGCGGGATTGAACAGGAGTCATTCCGTATTATTCAAGCAATTTTGTTTTTTGGCGATGTTCGGCGCCTGTAATTTGGTGCGTCAAAACGTTTTGAATTTACCCAAGGCCCTAAAACTGCTTACCGATGCCTTCTGCATCATTAAGCCATTGATCAAAAACGAACTTCCCACAGTGTCACTTTTTTATCATAATCTCGCGAGAATAAAGACGCATATGCTTTCATATTTAAATAATGGCTCCAAAATTCAAAGACCCTAGCTCTGAGACAGGTTTCGCTTTGCTCTAACTATTCAAGATACAAACGCTTTTTGATCTATTGAGATTCTATTTAATAACAGACGTAACTATTCAGTATCTTTCAGGGTTTAGGGAGTAGACCAAGAATTAGGCTAGCCGCCTACCGAATTAGTCCAGATGGTGCGGGAAGCCTACGAAGATTTTGTGCGCAGAGGCATGATTTTCTAAAACCCGTGCTCCCTCTCCTAACCATCAACCGAAGCTCAAAAGATGAACAACGCACAACTGAAATATTCCCCCCCAACCTTTGCGAACGCCAAGAACCCACGGCAAAAAGCCCGCGCCTCCGGCTTGGACCCGAATCGTTGCTACGGGGTGGAATACGACAATGCGATCAAAAAAGGCCCAATAAAAGAGGTGACTTTTTGGAAGACATCGATCGCCCTTTGCCGGGGCAAGAATGACGAACTCGCGGCGGAGCAAAACCGCTGCCCGTATCGCCAGCTCAACCTGACACATGGCGCAGTTGACCGGTGCAATCTGCGTTGCGCCTACCATGGCGGGTCTTTCAACCGGGGAGGCAGGCTAGAAGACTACTCCCATGACAGCTTTGGCAAACCGCTGATCAAAAGACAATGGCGAACCTATCCGATGCAGGTCCGCTATGGTTTGATATTGATCACCAGAGTTCCCGGCAAATGAAAATCACGCAGCGAATGGCCAAACTAGCGGAATATTTCGCTCTGCATCCAAGATGGGTTTTAGGGCTGACCCTGGTGTTGACGATCATTGCCGGCTGGGCCGCTCAACAACTCCCGATTCATACCTCGCGTCAAGCGCTACTTCCCCAGAATACGGAGGTCGCGCAACGCTTCAACGATTTCTTGCAGAATTTCGGCGCCGCTTCGGATCTGATCGTCGTTTTGGAAGGCGCTCCACGCAGCGAACTGGAGTCCTTTGCCAACGATCTGGCCGCCAGGCTTAGAGCCGAACCCGAGATTGGACGGGCGACCTCCCGTCTCGACATGACATTTTTTCTGAACCATGCCTACCTGTTGCTGCCGAACGAAGGGCTGGATAAACTATCGGCCCTCGCTAACAACCCCATTGCGATCGACGGGGGATTGGAACATAACCTGGAAAAAGCCCTGAACTGGAGCCGAAAAAATTCTCCATCGGTGGGAACGGACATCGAGCTACAGACCGCCGAGGCCGGCCTGAACCTGGCCACGTTTTTCCTGGAACAATGGCGGCGCTGGTTATTCGCCGAAACAGTTCCTGAAGACCTGGACTGGAACCGGCTATTGGAAAAAAGTAGCGTGGGTGGCATGACCGACGGCTACTTTGCTTCACACGATGGTGGGATGCTGTTTGTTTTCGTCCACCCGAAAAACGCTTCCGGCAATTTCGAGCATTTGGGCCCCTTCGTCGATAAGGTCAAGCGGGTATCGGCGAACTTGATCGATCTAAGCCAAACCGCCGGCCATACTCCACCGACCGTTGGCTTGACCGGACTGCCGGCGCTCGAATATGAGGAATATGTCAACATTCGCCAGGATATCAAGTTCGTGACCATAACCTCCGCCAGCCTGGTCGCCATGTTGATTTTACTGGTAGTACGCAGCCTGCGCTGGGCCGCGCTCATTTTCATTCCGATGGGAATCGGCGTCCTGTGGAGCCTGGGCCTGGCACTGATCAGCGTCGGCCATCTGAATATGATCACCGCGGCCTTCATCGCCATTCTGTTCGGTCTGGGGGCGGATTACGGCATTTTCACCACCTCACGCATCGCCGAGGAGCGCCGAGCAGGCAAACCCTTGCTGGAAGCGATCGGAGCCGGGATCGGTTCCTCTTTCACTGCGGTGTTGACGGCGGGCGGTGCTTCGCTACTGATCTTCGGCGCCCTCAGCACGGTCGATTTTCCAGGCTTCTCCGAACTGGGCATCATAGCGGCTTGCGGCGTGCTGATGATCCTGCTCAGCACTTGGCTGGTTCAGCCCGCGCTCTACGCCCTGTTGCCGCCAAAACTCAGAGTCGACTCCTCGCCAAAACCGGGTCTCTCCCCCGCTGCGTCGACCAAAAGCCTTACCGGGTTTCCCAAGTTGCTCTCCTTAACCCTTGTCATACTGGCCATAGGTACTGCTGTCTTCGGCGGACTGAAAGGGTTCGCGGCCGATTTCGACTACGACGTGCTGGCGATGTTACCCGAAGATTCCCAGGCGGCCTATTATCAACGGCGCATGGTTGAAGAGAGCGACATTCAACCCGAGGTCATTATTTTTACCGCACAAGACATGGACGAGGCTCGACGAATCAATCGTGAGGCAGGTAAGCTGAAGACGATTGCGCAGACGCAATCTTTGACCGGCCTTTTTCCCGAGGATGCCGACCATCGGCTTCGGCAGGCCGAGAGTATCGGTGAGACGTTCTCCCGGAGCGATTACCGCAAGCAACTCGCCGAACTGGAGCACGAAGGCCTGTCGTCAACATCATTCGAGTTAGTGAAGGCGATATTGGCGAACAGCACCACTATCATCGATCAGGCTCAGGAACAGGCATTCTCAGCGGGCCATGTCAGCCTGGTCGAGAGCTTGGAGAACATACGCGAGCAGTTGCGGGCGATAGCGGCTCAACTCAAGTCCGACGACCCATTGAGCCGGGCGCGCAGCGAGAGTTTTTTACGCGCCTTGATATCGGGCGCAAATGACGGACTCGATATCGTCGACCAATGGCATCAGGCGCGGCCGCTGATTCCGGAGAAGTTGCCGCCGGCCTTGCGTGAGCGTTTCTTTGCCAACGATGGCACTATCGCGGTTTACGCCTTTCCGGCAAAAACCGTATACGACCCCGACAACCTGGATGCTCTAATACAAGACGTCTATAGCATTTCTCCGCATGCGACCGGCTTTCCGACCACGCAACAGGCCTTTGCCAAAGCCATGGTGGCAAGTTTTTCCCGCGGGACGCAATTATCGCTGGCGCTTTGTCTGCTTTGGGTCATGGCGGCAACACGCAGTCCGCTCGGGTTTACGCTGGCGGCACTCCCCCTGCTGATCGGCGGCGGTTGGATGCTGGGACTGATGGCTCTAAGCGGCATACGATATAATTATGCCAACATTGTTGCCCTGCCTTTGGTGATGGCGCTGGCTGTCGATTACGGTGTGTGGTTCAGCTATCGTTGGCGCGAATTGAAGTTACATTCACCGTTTCAGGTCAGTCTGACTGTCGGCAAGGCCATCGGCCTGGCTGCCGGCACGTCATTGGCCGGCCTCGGCGCCATCACGTTGGCCAGCTATCGAGGCGTATCCTCGCTGGGCATGAGCGTCACGATCGGATTATTATGCTGTCTGACCGCAACCCTCGTCGTGAATCCAGCCATCGGACAATTACTAGACTACAAGAGAAATAGATAATGCGAAAAATCTGCCTGTTTATTGCTTTCATATGGACAACCTCGGTCGTCCATGCAGCCAACGAACCCGAAATGATCGTGGTCTGCTACCCCGGGGGGAGCGTCAATACCAGGGATGCCAACGATGCGATGAGTTCCATGTTGCGGGTCGTGGAGCGTATCGGTCAATGGCAGGAAAACGGCTTTAACAGTCGATTTACCAGCCAAACCGACGAATGCCGGAAGCTGATGACCGAATACGAGCCCAAATTCGCGATTACCTCCCTAGGCCTCTATCTGGAATTGCGCAAACGGCACAACTTGCTACCGCTGGTTCAACCCAGGATTAACGGGCGCACCAGTGAACGCTATCGGGTTCTGGCCAAGCAAGGCAAGTATAACAGCCTGGACCAGATGCAAGGACTAAGCCTGGGCGGTACGGTTTTGGCCGAGCCCGCCTTCATCGACAAGATCGTATTTGCCGGACAATACGACCTCGCCCAACACTTTCACCTAAAACCGTCCAAACTCGCGATCCGCACCTTACGCTCTTTGGACAAAGGGGAACTGGACGCCGTCATCTTGAACGAACAACAATTCTCGGGACTTTCCGCACTGCATTTGCAATCGCCTCTCGAGGTCGTGTTCATATCGGCCGATATTCCGCTGATGGGTGTTGTGGCCAACGGCTCGGCCACGACCGAGGAAGAGCGCGCCCGCTTCAGCCTGGCGCTGCAACATATGTGTAGCGACAGCGAGGGGCAAAAGCTCTGCGAACTGTTTGGCGTGGAATCCTTCAACCCTGTAGATGACGCGGTATTCGAGCCGCTGTTCAAGCTGTGGACCGAAGGGGGCTAGGACGTTGCGCCGATTTCTCTGTTCAACCATTGCGATATCGACATTTCTGGCCGGCTGCGCCGAGCTACGGAGCGATCCTGTCGGATTCGAGGATCTTGCCGACTGCCCCGAACAGACGACCGCAGGACTGATTAATCGACAAAACCGACTCGGTCCTACGAGCAACAGCCAATCCCTTCAATGCGCATTGATTTTTTTACGCAACAGCGATGACCCCCGGCTTCGGCGCTCCCCGCTGGCTTCCCGCCTGTGTCTGCATCTGGCCGAACGTGAACCCGATCAGACAAAACGTGAACAACTTGCCGCCGAAGGGGTGGCTTTTGCCGAAGCGGCCTTAGCCCGGGACGGCGCCGATGACGGTGCGCTGCATTATTATCTGGCGGCCAACCTGGGTCTTGTCGTACGCGAACACATCGCATTGGCCATGAACAACCTAGAGCGGCTAGAACGCGAAATGCAACAAGCGCTGATATTGAATCCAGATATCGATCATGGCGGACCACTGCGCCTGTTGGGGGCGCTATATCTGAAAGCTCCCGCTTGGCCGACCGGCATCGGAGATATCGATAAATCACTGACTCTGCTGGCACGGGCCGTCGAACAACACCCGGAACATCCGCTTAACCACCTGTTCTACGCTCAGGCGCTTTGGCATGAAGATTATGAAACCAATCTGGGCCAGGTCAAAACCGAATTCGCGCTGGGAGAATCGTTATTGACCGAGGCTGACTGGGGCCACAACGTCGTTCCGTGGAAAAACGAGTTCATCGAATTCGCACAGGAAATTGGACAGATTGAATCATCAAACCGATAAATAATGACGAAACCCGTTCAATCTAAGGATCAGGACGCCTGGAGCCACTCCCAATCCGAGAATAAATGGGGGTCAGAGCAGGGCTACCTCATTAAATGAATGAGTGGCAAAACAGAAAATTAGCAACAAACAAGCGCGCCACTATTTTTGCGAAAGCTTGTTTTGGGCATCCCAGCCCAATCAAGCGGCAAAAATTACGTGGCAACCATTGCCTTCGGCAGCCCCGATTCGTCCTGCGTCCGTGCCACTTCGCCAACTCGATGCGGGCTCCGCCGCACTTCCACAAATGACTTGACGCCGTGTCGGGAAGCCTTTTATTTTGTCTCCACCTTCGCTCACGCTACGATTCCGACAAAACAACCGGCCCTACGGCTATCGGGGACTAAATCTTCACTTCGCACGCTCCGTTTCCAAGATTTTCAGCGTACGCCTAAAGTAAGTTAAACGTTTAGGGTGTGTTAAATAGCCCGCCCCGTGCGCATTGAATGCTTTTAGCCGATCCGCTGCGCGTGATCCATCTCACGGATGTGGGTAGGGTGTGCTGACGAGAGGAAGCGCACCATTTTTGATGCGCTTCACGCTGTTCAGCACATCCGAAGGCAAGGCTACATTGGCATGCAACAGGATTCGCCGCCAGGGAATCCACCTGGATTCGCACAACGGCCAATTTTGCCCCGGTGGCGGTTTTTGGCGGCTTGCTTCGCGAAGCCGCCCTACGATACGCTAGGGTGTGCTGACGAGAGGAAGCGCGCCGGTTTTTGATGCGTTTCACGCTGTTCGGTACATCCGAAGGCAAGTCAGTGCTTTGCATAGGAGCGTCGCCTTGGAGCCCTGGGGGTCATGGAGCCCTGGGGGTCATGGAGCCCTGGGGGTCAGAGTAAAATTAAATCTTATCTTTCGCCAACCAACAGGGCGCCCGACCTTTTTGTCTGATACCCACCGGCCGGTCAGTTTTTCGATTTATGCTTTAAACCTTCATTCCCTAGCGCCAGCCCTTTGTTCAGCGTCCGTCGAATCTATTCCAGTAATTCTCCTTCGATATGTCGCTTGAATAACACCCGATATCTGGCTTGCCGCTCAATTGCCTCTCTACCTAACACCATATACAGTACATGAGGTGTAGTACATAGTTCGGATAATTTACCAAACGAATTGCTGGCGTAGCTCGACCAAATATATCCCGACGGCTATCCCACCATGCCTGCCCTAACCGGATTCAACTCGATATAGCGATAAAGTTCCAATAGGTAGATTTCGTCCTGAACCAGGCATGAATATCGACCTGATATTTCTCCGAAGCTTCCTTTAGCCAATTAGCAGACACTGCAAAATCGTGTTTGTCGGCAAAACAAACCTGCCGATTATTACCGCGCTGAATGATGTGTTGTAGTGTTCCAATCGGACATACTCTCGATAGCCTTGCCATTTTTTTTCCTGCAGTCATCAAATTGATGTGGCAAACTTCAAATTTCACCCTAATTATACGATGCGACTCATGGCTTTTTGAAATGCTGTTTTTTCAGCAGAGATTTTTTTGGCTTATTGACACAGGACAGGCTGGCAAACGGGTGCCCCCAATTATTCCTGCCAATTATTTTGAGAATTAATCGTCGTCCTGATCCGGCAATACTATGCTCGCCTCGGATTGTTGATGAAGATCGGAATCAGTGAAGGTTCTTATATCGCAGCAAAACTCAATCTGGAGATTATTCGGATCAAGCAAGAAGATTGATTTTGCATGTCCAAGATCGATCACCTGAGAAACATCTATCCCCTGGTCTTCCAGCTTATTGCGCATTTTTTCGAGGCCGTCGAGGGTATGAATCTTCAGGGCGAAATGATACATGCCGCCCGGCAACCCAAGCGCGCCGTTGATTCCGGTATCATATTCCGCCGGAATGCCCGAGATTTCTTTCGGCTCCATGAAAACAATGAACTGTTGATCGCCCACTTCAAAATAGGCTTGGCGCAACATACCTCCTTCTTTGATTCGGGTCTTATGCTCGGCGACAAGGGGGAAACCGAGCACATTCTTATAGAATTGAATCGTGGCATCCATATCGAGCGTTGATAAACCGACGTGTGAAAATCCGCTGCCCATTACCCTACCTCTCTGTTTGCTTTTTAAAAACTACCAAATTTCATTTCCGAGTTCAACTTGAAGTTCCAATTATCAGCAATGTTCAATTTGAGAATCGAAAGGGTGAGGGAAAGGATTTTCAGCTACTTGAAGTCCTATTCATCCACCGCGAACCTGCTCAAGCTTCGTGCGTATATGATCAGCTAAGCGGAGAGTCAACGCAATAAGGGTAAATGTTGGATTAGCCCAGCTAGCACTCGGAAACACGCTGCCACCAGCAATATAAATGTTGCTGTAATCGTGCATCCGACTATTAGAGTCAACGACGCCATCGGCTTTATTCCTGGACATGCGTGTGGTGCCGAGATGATGATTCGAATGGAGTAATAAGCTATCATCGCGATCGATCAGATGGATAGTATCCCGCACCTTGCCGACATTAATACGCTCAAATTCGCGGCTTAAATAATTCGCCGTCTTTTCGTATGACTTCCAATCAAGTTCCGTGAGCCGCCAATCCAGGCGGACCCGACGCATTCCCAGGGAATCCGTTCGATCAGACAGGGTAAGCCGGCTGTTCGGATTGGGCGCTTGCTCCAAAAACATACCAACCTTCGGCGTTTCGTCGTCACTCATACTTGGCGTCCGATATATATGAGCACGAGCATTCAAAATTTGCGCTTCTTTCTGTATTCGTTCCGACAGCCCTACGCACAACAAAAACTGTTTTTCTTCGTCGAAATACCCTCGTTCGAGCCAATTCTTGAATAAACCGACTCTTTCCACGGTCAACGCGCTAATAGACAGATGCGGATGTTCCATGAAGTTTCGTCCCACCCAGTCGTTGGCGTTACCCAGTCCGTGGCAAACTTGGGTATCCGAATTAAGCAGAATGCGCGCTGTCTCGATGCCACCGCACGCCAAAACAAAGATGTCGGCTGAAATATGGCCTTCTCGCCCACTCAAGGTGCGTATTTTGAGCGTTGAGGCCATGCTGTGTTCAGCGTCTAGCCGAATATCAACGACATTCGCATGGGTCAACGTTATCACATTCTTCGATGTATCGAAGTGATCCCGATGGTGTTCGCTAATTCTCACGGTTGGCGTCCCAAACCGCCAAACAGTGGGGATGACAATCTCATTATCGAAAGGAAGTTGGATTTCAGCGCGTCTCGCAATATCTCGAGGGTCAAAATTAAGATCGTCGATATTTAGTAATTTGGCGGTTTTTTCATAATAAGGTTTAATGGCTTCCACCCCGAATGGCCAACCACTGCCGGGAACCCATTCACGATGAGTGAAGTCATGAGAATCGAAAACAGCGCAATATCCTGCCCATAGTGCGGAAGACCCGCCGAATTGACGTGTGCGTGTTTCAGTCAGCGGGTAGTCGATGCCCACACATTCACCGATTTGCAGCGCCTGCAGGTCTGCATCGACTTCAAATCCGCCGCTTTCGATAACAAGCACCGGACCCAAATCGGCCAATTCATTCGCCAAAGTCAGTCCCGCAGGCCCCGCCCCAACGATAGCTATCTGAACCGACCGATTCAAATTCACTTTTTCATCTCGAGAATCAAGGATCATGTCAAATACATTCGTTCTTGTTATTATTGAATTTTAAGCCCGATTGCACCAAACTTTGAGCGACTATCATAGATATTACTTAATAACTTGAGAACCATGCCATCATGATTATTCCGCGAGGCCAACTCACATCATTAAAGTCGGACATTGTTAATATCGGATTTGCGTCTATAGAAAACTCAATAAATGATGCCTTATTTGTAGCGCTCCGAGAGGAAGCTTTAGCTCAAAAATCACGAGCTCGCCGCGCAGTCGACAATGGTTCGGTTTCCTATAGGGGGCAACTGGCTGACCTTGGAGAAGTTGCGAGAGCTTTTTTGACTAGTCATCCATTTGCTGAATTTTTACGGTCAATCTTTGCTCAACGTTTCATTCTCTCCGAGGAATCAAGTTGTTACACTTACTATGGGACTGGCGATTTCTTAAGCCCGCATCGAGACGTTGCGGATGATTGCCTAGCGACAGTCTTAGTGTATTTAGAGGCCACCTCCCCAGATCCGAATAAGCTCGACACGGGGTTAGTGTTGAAAATATACGAAGACGGTGTTGGAAAACCGGCTAATCTCCGACATATGATCAAGACACGCAACGGTTTAGTCGTTGTGGGCCGCGGTTCAGCAGTATGGCATGGTCGGCCACCGCTGCTTGCTGGCGAACAAGTGGTTGTTTTGACCGCATGTTTTTCAGCATGCGCCTTGATCTAATAATAAAGATTTTACGTAATTATTCAGCGTAGTTTTACTAAGAGGGAGTAGGTTATTGATTTATCGGGCTGTCTGCAACAGGACGTTGCAGTCAGAGCTTACATGGATGTATTCACGCGTCCCGAGAAATCAATGACCTACTGCCTAAAACCCGAAAGATACTGAATAGTTACGATTTTACAAATTTCAAAACCTTAGTCTGATTACCTACCCATTTTCATTTATTTGATTCTGTCCTCTATTTCTGTTAAAAGCCAATCCCAATGATATGCCGAGCAAAATCCGGGAGAAGTCGCTATTATCCAATGGTCCACACGAACCTGCATCGCGTGTAAAGCGTCAAAAAATCGTTCCAATTTTTGGATCACTTGATATTTCAAGTCGTGATTGGGAAAATGAAAAGCTGTTCCGACATTACCGTTGAAATCATTGATAAAGTAGTCGAGGTCAATGTGCACGATGACCTGACCTTCAGGGGTGCTTGCCAGCACTTTATCGACGTTGTTCCCACCTCGATACGTTCCCGCGCTATTCTGCCAATCTGAATTTGCCAGACGAATTGCGGCAAATTGTTTATTGGGAATGAGCTCATAGCAGTAGTTCTCTTGAATCACGTTGTATAAGTCATAGGTACTGCTCGCACTATTATTTAGATGCCTTACATGAACTTTATGATCGGAGTAGTACAGCGGCGTGATAAAGCTTCCTATGCCGATACAGCCCGAATATATAGCAGACTCCCAATCATTACGAACTGAAGGATCAAATGATTTGCCCGTTGATGGATCCGTCAATCCTTCTCCGGTACGTTCAAGCAACGTCGACATCATATCGGTATGATCATCCAGATGGATGAGAACTAAGTCATCCGCACGATCATTTCTACCTAAATGGTCGGCCAAGAAGTAGCCTGACCAAGAATCCTCAAAACACAAATCAAATGATGCCCTTCTTGATCGATAGTCGAGAATATCCCCTAAGAGCATGCCTTTTTTATACTTGCCCAAGGCCTTAGAAAGATACGGATCAATCGTGTGATAATACATATCTGGACCCAGCATGCGGAAACCTAACTCGTTTTCGAGCAATTCGAACTCGACATTGCGAACGATGCTTCGAATTTTTCTCACGGTCTCTCCAGCACCATGACTTAATAAGAAGGATCTGTCGATAGGAATCGTATTAATGGCATCAGATGGACGATTGAGAAATCTCATGAGAGAGGCACCGATGTTGCAAAACAATGAAGCGTTTTCATACTTGTGATATTTAGACGGGGGCCGAAACCATCATACCTCTGGCTTAGATTCCTCAGGCGCCCTACGAGTAAATCAACAGAATTTGATATGTCTACATTTTCATTCTTCTCCAAGTCGTAATTAGATGAAGATTCTCAACCAAAACAGGATTAAAAGGCTTAGTTGCTTTCGTTTAAGTGACTCAATAGTGTATTCGCAAAGGTCTTGACATGAATAAGGCATTCCGGGGTTTGGGCCACGTTAAATCTCTCAAATCTTCTGAATTTAATCAGATTGTAACCGCCGGAACAGAGATTAAAATACTCGCATCCAGCTTCGCAAGCTCGGTGGCTTGCTTCGAAATCACTTGCTATTTTTTGAAGCTTGGTCGAATTAGCAATTTCATCAAGACTTGCATTCAATACATTGCCAACCACCAACCCTTTGCCGTCGCCATACAAATCCTTAAGGTCTTTGCACTCGTCTACCGTCAATCCGGCATAGAAAGTCGTGAGATCGCCATTTGCT
Source organism: Methylomarinum sp. Ch1-1 (assembly GCF_030717995.2). Taxonomy (NCBI): domain Bacteria; kingdom Pseudomonadati; phylum Pseudomonadota; class Gammaproteobacteria; order Methylococcales; family Methylococcaceae; genus Methylomarinum; species Methylomarinum roseum. Next base: position 3,357,314 of record NZ_CP157743.1, read on the forward strand.
TCGATACTCAATGTTTTAAACGGCTTACTCATGCTGCGAGCATCATATTTCTGACGTCCATTCGCTTCCCCGAATAGCATATTGTAGAAAATCGAAAAATTTCGGATTTGTGGAAATTTCTTGTTTTCGTGCTTTGAGATTTCATTCAATAGCGAACGCAAGAACAAGTCATACTTGTTTGCATACGACTCAATTTTTTTGCTGTCTTCACTATCTATAAAAATTTCGTCGTGAAGATTGAAATGAAATTCACGAATATACTTCGAGAATCGTGAGAAATACTCTAAAAATTCGACCGGATGCTCCAAGCTTTCTGGCGAAACCACCGCGATTACATCGAAGTCAATACCGTTTTCGCATAATAGCTGCATTCCCTGCTGAGTTAAGGTGTGTGAGGGTTTCCCCGACCAGTTTTTTCGGTACAAATCATGAAGAGACGCCGGGCCGTCACAACTAACCCCAATTGTCAAAAGCTCACCATACTCATTGATGAGATCACACCACTCTTGATTGATCAGTGTGCCATTAGTCTGAATATCGAAGCGTATATTAAAATCTGATAAACAGTAATAATCCCTTATTTTCAAGATGCGCTCAATCGCTTCTCGATAATAAGAGGGTTTTAATATAAGTGGTTCACCGGAATGCCAACTCACGCGCAATGTCTTGTCAACATAACGACTAGATAACAACTTTTCGAATATAGTTTCAATGGTGGATATAGCCATCGCCGATTTATTTCGGCGGCTTTCTTCTGATAGGTAACAATACGAACAATTTAAATTACAAAAGGATGTGCTCTGAAGAACCACCATTTCTACAGGGCCAACCGGGATATTGCCTTCACTGAGCCTATTCATTTTATTTCGTAGATTCTATTGATAACGTAGCCGGACGGCCATTTGAAACTGGAGACGATCCGAGTTCCAAATGGCGATTAGATACGAAAATACATTTCTATCGAATGATTATGACAAACGCTTGGGAACATCCCGGAAAATGAAAGCGTCAAGCGGGCTTGATTGAGCCCTCTCCCATTAGGGGCGCCTTGAAACTTTTATCGTAAAAACGCTTGACGTGCGCGTCAGCTATCGACGCATCATCGGTCCCCACGAAGCCGCACAAGTAGATTTTACTTCCTCGGCCCCTGAGACGGCTAACGGTCCATAGTGCTTGAGTTTCCCTTTTATATGTGCTGACTTAGCTTTAGAAACGGCAGTTGAGATATCGAAGCATTGAACGTTTTGAATAGTCATATTGGCTCCTTAATATTTGTACTGTAAGCATGATAAGAAGTGAATTAATTCACTTCTTACTAGATTTTTAGCATATAAAAGTTTAACTCGCAACGGCTTAATGACTGAATTCGCAATCCAGCCTACAATCAAGCTTATGCGGCTTTGAGCAAATGCTCATGACAAGTGATTACAGTAATTCAATGACTGTAGCCTCGAAAATTTTTGTCGTGTACAAAGGTCAGCCAATTAACACCAGCAATTCATCAGTTTGAGTATTTTTGCGGGGTTTAGGGCATGGGGTGTGTCTGTCGAGGAGCGCCGTTCACCCAGCACCTAAATAAACGACGATAATAAATCATAGCCAATAGTCTATGGTATTTAGGTGCTGGGTAAACCCATCCCTGGGGGCTTGACGGCAGCATCCTTGCTGCCGACATCCTCGCCAAACACACCCCATGCCCTTTTTGAACGCCAAAGTGATGATATGGACTCCTCTCCACCCTCTAACGGTGTCACAATACACCTACTAACAACTTAAACAGAACAAAGAGGAGTTCGAGATGAATCTTAACGTAGTGGGTTTAGATATTGCAAAACTAGTGTTTCATATGTTCATGATGCAAGACGGCAAAGCAAAGAAAAAGAAATTGAAACGGTCGGAACTGTTGGCCTTTGTGGCTCAGATGCCGGTGAGCGTGATCGCGATGGAAGCCTGCGGCGGCGCTCATCATTGGGCCCGGGCATTTCAGGCCCTGGGCCACGAAGTAGTGCTGTTGAATACTCGCTTCGTGAAGGCATTCGTGGTTGGCAATAAAAACGATTACAACGACGCCGAGGCGATTTACACGGCGGCCTGCCAGCCGAACAAACGCAGCGTGGCGATCAAAGGCATTGAGCAGCAAGACTTAGCCATGCTGCAAGGTGTCCGGCGAGGTAAGGTGGACGAACGCACGGCCTTGGTCAATCAAATGCGCGGTTATCTGGCTGAACGAGGCATCGTGCTGCCGCGTAGCGTGAATCAGTTCAGAAAACAACTGCCCAGTATTCTGGAGGACGGGGAAAATGACCTCAGCACGCTGAGCCGGAAGCTGTTTGCCGAGCAGTATCAAGCGCTGAAAGCCTTGGACGAAGCGATCCGGGCTCTGGACCGGGAAATTACGGCAGTATGCCAAAACAATGCCTTAGCCCGACGATTGCTTGACATACCGGGTATCGGTCCTTTGACCGCCATTTTGGCCACGGCTGACGTCGGCGATGGCAAGGGTTATGATTCGAGCCGAGATTACGCGGCCAGCTTGGGCGTGGTGCCAAGGCAGCACAGCAGCGGCGATAAGCAGGTATTACTGGGCATCAGTAAACGCGGCAACCGCCAATTGCGCACATCCTTGATTCACGGGGCAAGAGCGGTGCTGAAATACTGCGGTGACAAGAGCGACCCCTTGAGCCTGTGGCTCAAAGGCTTGATTGAACGGCGAGGCTTCAACAAAGCGGCCGTGGCTTTGGCCAACAAGAACGCCCGGATCATTTGGGCGCTGGCAACGCGTGGCGGCGATTACGTGCCACAAATGGCCTAAGCCGATGAAAACCGGGTTATCCACCCTTTGCCCACAAGCTCCGAGCACGATTGAAGGGCTCTACGCATGTGGACAAAGCGTGGATAACCCTAACAACACTGTAGTAAACGAGTTCAACCAAATTGCGGAGGCAAGACTCTCAAAGTGATGACATTCAACAGGTCAGACCGGCGCTTTTAAAATCCGTTATTCCCGAAGATTCCTTGAAATCGGCAAAGTGATAGAGATAAAAGCGCGCGGATAGCTTCATCAGGGCCCGAAGGTCGATAAATACCTTCATCAAGAGGCCGAATATATGGCGGCAATCTCGATCTCTGTTGGAAACATCATTTTTGAACAATCTTGGCTTGCAATTGGAGAGGAGTCCATATATGGGAATTGCTGCAATTAACACTCGACTTTGAGGCTATATTCCAATTTAGGTTACACTTAAGCGGTAATTTTGTTTGCAACCGGGAAACCGTAAATGTCGGATATTTATATTTTTGGGTCTGGATATAAAGCGCAATTAATATTAACTTGGTTAACGGATCATGGCGACCTTTCCAGAGATCACATTTCCGGCATTATTGATTATCCCGAATTCTTAAATGATGTAGACACTGAGATCCTCGGCGTTCCGGTCACGTCTTATAACGACATTAAAGGGCGACTTTGCAAAAATGATATCTTTATAATTGTCAGCCGATTATTTAACGAGGCGATTGCTGAGCTTTTTTCGCAAAATTTTTATAACGTTTTCGACGGCGAAGCTGTCATTCAGCGTGAAAACAAGATTCAAAAGTTTTTGAACATCGCGTCAGATCTTTATATCGGCCCCTCCCCCCCTAAAACGTGCGAATCTGAAAATCATAATTATCTCAGGTATATTGCAAAACCATTAGAGGCAAACAAAGTGCCAATGCACAAACTCTTTATTGTAAATAGCATCCCCAAATCTGGAACAGTCTGGATGATGGCGATGCTTGAAAGAGTGTTGGGAGTAAGAGCAAATCAGCAAATCACGTTATCACACCTTCGAGATATAGAAGTTGACTGGCCAAAACCAAACAATCACGGCGCGGTGGTGCTGGTCCGCGATATGCGAGACGTCGTGGTTTCGTGGTTTCACCACCTAAGCCGCGTTGATCTGCAGAACGGATTTTCTTCACCCCGCTACCCCAATGTAGAGGATTTTTACTTCGAGCACTTTATCGCCCAACTATTTGGCAGCTCCCGCTACTATTTTGGCGAACTTGAAAAATGGTTGGATTTTGTTGGCGCCAACAGTTTCCCCGTCATCAAATATGAAGACTTAGTCTCCGATACCTCGGCATCCCTTCGGAAAGTTATGAATTTTTGGAAAATCAGCGTTCCAGACCAGGCGCTTTTCGATATTGCGCAAGAACATTCATTCGGTAATATGCAGAAAAATTTCTTTGATCAAGAAGGATTCGTTGCCGACATGTTGAAAACCGGCCACCTGCGCAGTGGCCGTGTTGGTGCATGGGAGGAGGAAATGCCTACACGAGTGGCAGAAGATATCAATCGGAGATTTTTTGGTTACCAGCGCCGCTTGCAATACCTATAACCAGCATCTCGTCAAATCCTAAACAAGCAATATATCGGCCAATGCCTGGACTTGCGAGACTAGCGGCGCTATGTCCGCGTCTGGGTACGCCAGTTGCTAACGATGCCTTCGACATCGAGATCGTCCGGCCCTTCCCGCCAACTGGTGTAATAATCCACATCGTTGCTCTTCGGTTCGGGGTTGGGACGATAGATTTGCACGCGAGTCGGCAGCGGCGCGGCCTCGCCCAGCACCAAGGCTTCCCCTCGTCCGAGTGAAGTCAGAATATCGGTCAAATCCCCTTCCGCTTCCGGCACCAGCCCGCGGATATATTGCTGATCGTCGGGGTTGGTCGTTCTCAAACAGATGAAGGAGCTGCATTGCGACAACATGGTTTCGGACAGTTCGGTCGGGCGCTGGCTGACGACGCCGATGGAAACGCCGTATTTCCGCCCTTCCTTAGCGATCCGTTCCATCATTTTCTTGGTGCCTTCGAACTGCCCGCCTCTTTCTCTCGGAATGTAGGCATGGGCCTCCTCGCAGATCAGCGTGATCGGAAATTCACGCCGTTTCGGATTCCAATAGTTGAATTCATAGGCGAGCCGACCGACCTGGGCGGAAACCGCAGGCCTGACATCGGTCGGCACCGAACTCAAATCGACCACGGTGATGTTGGCTTTTTTCTCCCCCAGACCGATAAACTGTCTTAACAAATCGGCCATGCCTTCGGAGCTATTGCGCTTTTTCGGCTTGAGCAGGAAATCGTAACGCACGTCGTTAAAGCGGCTCTGCATCCGTACCAGGAATTCATCGAATTGGCCGAACAAGGCGCCCTGGGTTTTACCGAAATCTTTTCTCTCTTCATTGGCGTTTTTAAACTGCATATACATTTCCGCCAACGAGAAATAAATAGGCGTATCGATCGACACGACGCCAAGACCGATTTTTTTCGCTTCCTTACGTTTCAATTGCTGTAAGACCTCGCGCATGAAGGCCATTTGCATCGAGGCGCCGCTGTCATCCTTGTCGATGAACAAATCCACCAGTTCCGCATAGGTCATCATCCAATAAGGCATTTCCATGTCCAGCGCGTCGACATAATTGACCATCTCATCGGGAAACGCCGATTCAATCGAGCCGTCGTCATTTTTCCAACAATATTCACCGTGCAGATCCAACATGATCAAATGGGTTCTCGGCATAGCCTTGATGGTGTGCTGGATCAGGCTGGTGACGGTCCATGATTTTCCGGAGCCGGACTGACCGAGTATCGCGAAATGGCGACCGAATAATGCTCTGGGATCCAGACTCAGATGATAGTCCTTATGCGTGGACAGCTGACCGATAAAGAAATTGTAATCGCGAAACTTGGAAAAAATGGCGTTGATTTCATCCAGGCCGACGGCATAAACCCGTGCGCCGGGTGTCGGGTAATGGCGCACCCCTCTGACAAAGGAATTTCCCGCTTGAATTTCACCGACCGGAATCAACGAAATGAAGCGGTCCGATGCGCGTTGACCCTGCTGATCGAAACGATCGCGCTCCCACATCTTAAACACCAGCGCCAACACTCCAATATTGGATTGTCTTATCACCACGTAGGATCCTATATGGCCGACCAGAATCTCCTCCTCGCCAACTTTAATGACCGGTAATTCCGTCGCATGTTCCGGTGCTATCCGAGCATCCATGCCGTCACCCCTTACTTCGGTTAAATAGCCAATCAAAATACTGGATTCTTGTTCTGTCATTTTGTTACCCGTTTAGAAATACACCTAACAAGCTTAGTTCAGTTTTTAACGAGTAGGAAAATTTTATATAATTCAGATGTAACTATTCAGCTTGATACTGAGAAAATATTTCTTTTACTATCAATTGCTTGTGGAAGAAGTGTATGCGACAGGGATGTCGCATCCAAGCCTATAGGGACATATTGACCCAACACCTAAATTCCATAGGCTAATGGCTGCGATAAATCATCTTCGTTTATTTAGGTGCTGGGTGAACGGCGTCTTCTGGAGCAAGTAACTGATAGTAAATGCATTTTTATACTGAATAGTTACATTCAGATCTGATGATTGATTAGGCAAATCGAATCGGCAGTGAAGCTGAACCGCTAACCCGGAAGTTGATGCAGGGAAACAATGTCTCCTGGTAATTTGACCGGCGAAATGCCGAATAGTTAAGCAATGACGGACAAAATAATCGCATTATTGCAGCCATTACGCGGCTATACACTATCGTTCAGAAAAATCCTACGGGCCCTAGTGATCGCTACGCTGATCATCATGCCGGAAGAGATTTTCGACCTGCTATTTACGCTGCTGGAATACGCTTTTGAAGGCTTCGAGCTTTTACTGGAAGAAGCCATCCAGCATTTTTTTCATCTCAACAAAGCCGACACTCAGCGCTATGTCTTTTATATACTTATCGCGCTGGCCGCCGCTGTCGCGGTCGTCTTATGCCTCAAGGCGCCCGACTGGTGGCGGCGCCTGAAAACAACTTCGACGCAAGCTTACCAACAACAAAAAGAAGAGACTCGGCGTTATTGGGCGCACCTGAACCGAATGCAACGGATATTGCTGGTGAGCGTGTATCTTCCCCTGGGCCTATATATCACGTCCTTTTTCATCATCTAGTCTAATCACAATTCCGTGGGAGCGCCGCCCTCGGCGCGAGGCGAGGGTTCAATATCGGATAACTTTTTTGACGGATCCACGATGCTTGATCCGTCCTACGAACTGCGGGTGGGGTGTGCTGACGACAGGAAGCACACCGGTTTTTGATGCGCTTCACGCTGTTCAGCATATCCTAGAGTAGTTGACGTAGGAGCGCCGCCCTCGGCGCGGGAAAAAAGGGGATTGTCCACCTTTCTTTTCTCGTCTTGATCCGACCTTCGAATTGCGCCTTAGCGATCATTCCACCCATTCATACAGCTCGGTCAAGGTCGGGTCGCATTGACAACAGCTGGTGCCGCAGGATGAATTCAACGGCAATCGTCGAACCTTGCCCTTGCTGATCCACTTCTCCAGCATGCCTCGCAAGGCATTGGCGTCGATATTGAAATGAATTACCAAGTCGCTTAACGAAACTCTATGATGTTGTTTAAGATAACTTTTCAATTCAGACAAAATCATTTTTAATCTCTTCGATTGGATGGTTTCTGCCGTATAACCATAAGCCCGCCATCACCGCAAGGAAAAAGCCGCCTAACAGCATCAACCACAACAGCGAGGTTTGCGGGTGCTGCACAAAGGTCATCAATTGATAGAACAAGGTGGCGGTCATATAAGCCAAACCGGTGGTCCAAAGCACGACAAACACGGCCCAGCCGCCGCCGGTTTCCCGATAGATCGCGGCGGTTGCGGCAACACAGGGTGCATACAGTAAAATGAACAACAGATAGGCAAATGCGCCGATTTGACCGTCAAAGCTTGCCTGCATCGCGGCGAATGTCGCGGTATTGACCGCCTGTTCGCTAGCAGCTGCTTCGATATCGGCGACTTCGCCGATATCCAGCCCTAACGGATCGAGCAGGTTATCGGCAACCGCAATTAGATTCTCCGGTATCGTTTGAAAAGCCCCCCCTAATGCCTCACCAAGGTCGAACGCTTGCCCCCCTTCGGCTGTATCATCCGCGCCCATCTGACCGTACAAGGCGTCCAGCGTGCCGACCACCGCCTCCTTGGCCAAGACACCGGTAAAGATACCGACGGTAGCCGGCCAGTTATCTGGACTGATGCCCATCGGCTCAAAGGCAGGCGTCAGACCTCGGCCAATTTCACTCAACACCGAGCTTTCACTGTTTTCCTGGCCGAAACTGCCATCGGTGCCCAATGCATTGAGGAAGTTCAACACCAGCACCATCGGCACGATAACCTTGCCGGCATTAAATATAAAGGTCTTTAGCCTGTCCCAGGTTTTCAAGAATACGCCGCGCAGGGTCGGTAGATGATAAGCCGGCAGTTCCATGATGAACGGCGTGACCTCACCTTTGAACAAGGTATGACGCATGATCAGCCCGGTCACGACGGCGGCGACGATACCGAACAAATACAGACCGAATACCAGATTCTGACCTCCTACCGGAAAAAATGCCGCCGCAAACAACGCATAGACCGGAAGCCGGGCGCCACAGGACATGAACGGATTCATCAGGTTGGTTAAAATCCGGTCGCGACGGTTATCAAGAGTCCGTGTCGCCATGATCGCGGGCACATTGCAGCCGAAACCGACGATCATCGGCACGAACGATTTACCGGGCAGACCGATCATACACATGAAACGATCCATGACGAAGGCGGCGCGGGACATGTAGCCTGAATCCTCCAGTGCCGACAAGAATATAAACAAGAATCCTACAATCGGAATAAAGGTTGCCACCACCTGTACGCCGCCTCCGGCGCCGTCGGCAATCAAGACAACCAGCCATTCCGGTAGCTGCATCTGTTGTAGCAACAGGCTCAGACCATCGACTAAGAAAGCGCCGGTCGCCTGATCAAAGAAATCGATGAAGGCGCTGCCGATGTTGATGGTAAACATGAACATCGCATACATCACCAATAGAAAAATCGGGATACCCAGGAAACGATTCAACACGACTCGATCGATTTGATCGCTGGCGTGCCTGGAGACTTCGTGCAATTTACACACCGAAGCCTGGGTCAATGTATTGACGAAACTGTAACGCGCATCGGCGGTCAGGATATCGATTTCCTCATCGGCCTTGGCTTCGACGATCGCCTGTAATCGTTCGGATTCGCCGATCAACTCCGGACCGGCAATTTTTTTCGCCAGCGTATCATTCTCCAACAAACGCAGACTGAGCCAGCGTAGATCGCAGGCATTAGCCGCGGCCTTAATGGCCATCTGAGGCAACAGTTCATCGATGGCGTTTTCGATTTCTGCATGATAGGAAATCGCGACCTCGGGAATCGGCGGCTCGCTAAAGGCCTGGTTCACGACTTTTTTCAGCTGCTTCAGCCCCTGACCGGTCGAAGCGCTAATAGGAATGACGGGGCAACCCAGCAAGTTCGCCAACGCAGCCGTGTCGATCTTAACGCCACGTCTGGTTACCGCATCCATCATGTTCAAGGCGACGACCATCGGCACACGCATTTCGAGCAGTTGTGACGTTAAATAAAGATTACGCTCTATATTGGTGGCATCGATGATATTAATAATCAGGCCGGCTTCATGGCTGGCGACATAGTCTCTAGCCACTTTTTCATCCAGAGAAACCGAGTCGTCGGCCGACTCCAGCGAATAAGTGCCGGGCAGATCGACCAATTCAATCTTAATGTCCTCGAATGTATATTCGCCGGTCTTTTTTTCCACCGTCACGCCGGGCCAATTACCGACATGTTGTTTGGCGCCGGTTAATGCGTTGAATAATGTGGTTTTTCCGCAATTGGGATTGCCTACCACACCAACCGTAAACTGCTTACTAGTCATAATTTCTCAATAATCAGCACTGATGCTTCGTTTTTTCTTAAAGATAATGAGAATCCACGAATTTTTATTTCGACCGGGTCACCCAATGGGGCAAATCGAGTCACGGTGAACGCCGTACCCGGTGTCAATCCCATCGCCAATAGGCGTTTTCTATACGCCTTGCCCGAATTATCAAAGCCGAGAATCCGTCCTGAGTCACCGACCGATAAGCTATTTAAAGTTTGCGACATTAGCAATGTTAGTCTCCTGGGTTAGGATAAGTTTTCAAACCGGACAAAAAGGTTAGCGGATTAAACGTATGCTATGAAAATAATGTTTATTAATAATCATTCTCATTAGTAATCAATATAGCACATTGTCACTTGATAATACAGGGGATTTGAGGCGTAGCCGCCAAGCTTTTGCAATATGTAGTCGCTTAGCAATGAGAGTTGACAACTGACAGAAAGTCAAAGTGCCTATTTGAGGTTATTTTTATCTATTTTTTTGCTCAACTGCACATATTGCGCCTTAAGCTTCACAATATGCAACAATGCGGCTAGAAAGCCGATGGCGATGCCGGCAAACAACTCAATGGTCAAGGCAACCGTTAAAGGAAGGGAAATTGTAATGAAATAAAGATCAATCTCTACCGATTGAAAATTTAAAATAGAAAAAATCAACGCAATAATAAAGACCGCAAAAAAAACAATAAGGGCTAAAAGTCTCATTAAAGGTTTGTTTTACATTATTAATGTTGCGTTGATTAGACTGCCGTTTAATCGACAATTTTGCATTTTTCACGGGTGGCGTCGACGCGATCGCGCAGCTCCTTACCCGGTTTAAAATGCGGCACATGTTTTTCGGTTAAAGAAACAGACTCACCGGTTTTAGGGTTTCTACCCATTCTAGGCGGGCGATGATGTAAAGAAAAGCTACCAAATCCGCGAATTTCAATTCTTTCGCCGCTCGCCAATGTCTCGCTCATCTGTTCGATAATGCATTTTACCGCCAACTCGACATCTTTAAGAGCAAGATGTGGTTGCTGCCTTGCAAGCGTCTCGATTAATTCTGATTTTGTCACACTTAATCCTGAATAAATAAAGAGGAGGACGAATTATATCATCCTCCCCTATAAGCTTATTTATCGATTTGTTTAAAGATATCACCTAAAGTTGGTGTGCCGGCAGCTTGCTGACCGTAATCTTTAATGGCAGAGGATTCTTCATCAAGGTCTTTCGCCTTAACGGAAAGCGAAATACTTTTAGCCTTTTTGTCCACACCGATAAATTTGGCTTCGATCTTATCGCCTTCATTCAACAATGTCCGCGCGTCTTCGACACGGTCACGCTGAATTTCGGAAGCACGCAGGTAACCTTCGACATTCTCCGCCAAGGTCACGACGGCGCCTTTAGCGTCGACTTCTTTGATCGTACCAGTGACCAAGCTGCCTTTTTCGTGCAAGGCGATGTAGTTTTGGAACGGATCCTGTTCCAGTTGCTTGATGCCCAGAGAGATGCGCTCACGTTCGGAATCCACCGCCAGAATAACGGTTTCAACTTCGTCGCCTTTCTTGTAATTGCGAATCGCTTCTTCGTCGTTTTCGTTCCAAGAAATGTCAGACATGTGAACCAAACCGTCGATGCCGCCATCGAGGCCGATGAAGATACCGAAGTCGGTGATCGACTTGATCTTACCGCTGATTTTGTCGCCTTTGTTGTGGGTTGCCGCAAACTCATCCCATGGATTCGGACGACATTGCTTCATGCCCAGAGAAATACGACGACGTTCTTCGTCGATTTCCAACACCATCACTTCGACTTCGTCGCCTAATTGTACGACTTTGGCCGGATTGACGTTTTTGTTGGTCCAGTCCATTTCTGACACGTGAACCAGGCCTTCGACGCCTTCTTCGATCTCAACAAAACAACCATAGTCGGTCAGGTTGTTGACCTTGCCGAACACACGAGTGCCGGCAGGATAACGACGGGCGATGTTTTGCCATGGATCTTCCTCCATCTGCTTCATGCCCAGCGATACGCGGGTTTTCTCTTTGTCGAACTTAAGAACTTTAACCTGAACTTCCTGACCGATTTCCACACATTCGGAAGGATGACGTACGCGGCGCCATGCCATATCGGTGATGTGCAGCAGGCCATCGATGCCGCCCAGGTCGATAAACGCGCCATAATCGGTCAGGTTTTTGACCACACCGGTGACGATCGCGCCATCTTCCAGCGTCTTCATCAGCTCTTCTCTTTCCGCGCTGTATTCTTTTTCGACGACGGCGCGGCGAGACAGAACGACGTTGTTACGTTTCTGATCGATCTTGATGACTTTGAATTCCAGATCGCGGCCTTCCAGGAAGGTCGTGTCTCTGATTGGACGAACGTCCACTAATGAACCGGGCAGGAATGCACGTAATGCACCAACGGAAACGGTGAAACCGCCGCGCACTTTTCCAGTAATGCGGCCGACGATGGTTTCATCATTTTCGAAGGCTTGTTCCAGCTCGCCCCAGGCTTTGTTTTTCTTAGCTTTATCGCGGGAAAGAAGTGTGGACCCCAGTCCATCTTCGAATAAATCGAGAGCTACCTCAATTTCATCGCCAACTTCAACCTCCAGGTCGCCATCCGCATTTAAAAACTGCCATTTCGGAATCACACCTTCAGATTTGGCTTGAGTACTGACGATAACGAACTCATTTTCGATATCAACAACAGTACCCGTTAACATTGCGCCAGGACGCATCTCTGTCTTGGCTAAACTCTCTTCAAATAAATCAGCAAAGCTTTCGCTCATATTTTCTTTCCCAAACTTGTTGTAACTCAAACAAGCTCTTACATTTCATTAAAGTTAAAAAAAATTGCTTACTAAACCAATATAATAAGCAACGCCTACAAAGCCCTAACGGACTAAATTAATCACCTTGTCTATCACCTGCTCGATCGTCATATCAGAGGAGTCGATATAAAGCGCGTCTTCGGCCATTGCTAGCGGCGCCGTGTCGCGCTCACGATCACGGCGATCACGCTCTTCGATATCCCTGGTGATTTGGTCAAGGTTAGCACCAATTCCTTTTTCAATCAACTGTTTATATCGCCTTTTCGCCCTTTCCGTGGCGCTGGCCGATAAATAGATCTTATATTTGGCATCGGGAAACACCACCGTGCCCATGTCCCGCCCGTCCGCGACCAACCCGGGAAGTCGTTGAAAATCCTTTTGTTTCTGCAACAATACCGCCCTAACCTCAGGATAGGCGGCAATCATGGAAGCGGTATTTCCGGTCGTTTCCGCACCTAGCCGAGAGGTAATATCGTCGCCATTCAATATCACGGTCAGTTCGTCGCCGCACTCAAAGTCTAACCGCATTCCTTGCGCGACCTCGACAATGGTCTCTATGTTATGCAAATCGACGCCGGCATTCAATACCGCAATCGCCAGCGAGCGATAAATCGAACCGCTGTCCAGATAATGCCAGCCTAGCTTCTTGGCGACAGCCCGGCTGACCGTTCCTTTTCCGGCCCCGCTGGGGCCATCGATGGTTAAAACGGGAATATTCATGATGTACTGTTTAAGTTCAGGCCTAACGTGGTCGCCAACTCCCGGAACTCAGGAAAGGAGGTATTGACATTTTCGCAATCTCGAATGACGATCGTATCGCTGGCGCGCAAACCGGCAATCGAAAATGCCATCGCGATGCGGTGATCACCATGAGAATCGACTTCCCCTCCCCCGATCAGACTGCCGTTGATAATCATGCCGTCCTCGGTCGGCTGAGCATCGACGCCGAGAATCTGTAAGCCGTCCGCCATCACTTGAATGCGGTCGGATTCCTTAACTCGCAATTCTTTTGCGCCGGTCAAACGGGTTTGCCCTTCTGCGCATGCGGCCGCGACAAAAAGCACCGGAAACTCGTCGATTGCCAATGGCACCAGCTCTTCAGGAATGTCGATGCCTTGCAACTGACTGGAACGCACGCGGATATCAGCGACCGGTTCACCGCCAACCGAACGCTCGTTCATGACTTCGATGTTCGCACCCATCAGACGCAAGATATCGATCACGCCGGTACGGGTCGGATTGATGCCGACGTGCTTCAAGGTTACATCGGAATCCGGTGCGATACTGGCGCCGACCAAAAAGAAGGCGGCCGAGGAAATATCGCTGGGCACGTCGATGTCACAAGCTTTCAACGAGCCCTTGGAATCGATCATCGCCTTACCGCCTTCGCGTTTGACCGGATAAGAGAAGCCATTCAACATTCTTTCGGTGTGATCCCGGGTCGGCGCCGGTTCGGTGACGCTGGTTTGGCCTTCTGCGTACATGCCGGCCAGCAACAAACAGGATTTGACCTGGGCGCTGGCCATAGGCAGATCGTAATGAATCCCCTTCAGCGCCACTCCCCCTTTAATCCTCAATGGCGCCGTGCCGTCGACCTCGGTTTCGATCTTTGCCCCCATCAGCGCCAGCGGCTCGGTCACGCGACGCATCGGCCGCGATTCCAGCGATTTATCGCCGGTCAACACGCTGTCGAATTGCTGCCCCGACAACAAACCGCACAACAGACGCATCGACGTTCCGGAATTGCCCAGATATAAGGGCTCTTTTGGCTGTTTCAAGCCGTGTTTACCGACCCCATGGATCGTCACCTCGCCATTGGCGGGCCCCTCAATTTCGACCCCCATCGCACGGAACGCCTGTAAAGTCGCCAATGCATCCTCGGCATTCAGAAAGCCGGTCACATGAGTGACGCCTTCCGCCAACGAACCCAACATAATCGAGCGATGCGACATCGACTTGTCACCCGGGACCCTGATTTCTCCGCGCAAATTGCCGCCGGGATTAACTGTATAAGTAATAGATTGTGCCATGTTATTTTTCTAATTGATCAAGAAAACGTTGCCGTGCCTCTCTGGCATACGTAAAGGTTTCAAAAAGCCGCTGGTTTTCGCCCTGCTCCAGCATCTGTTGTATTCGGTGCAATTCAGACTGTAGCTGCTGAATCAGCGGTATGATTTCCTGTTTATTGGCCATGCAGATATCCAACCACATCGTCGGATCGCTGGAAGCAATACGACTGAAATCCTTGAAACCGCCGGCGGCGTATTTGAAGATTTCGACCTGCTCATCTTTGCGTCCAAGCAAATCAACCAACGCGAAGGCCAAAATATGTGGCAAATGGCTGGTCGCCGCCAACACCGTATCGTGATGATCAACCTCCATTAACGACACGGTCGAGCCCAAGCCTTCCCAGAACCGGGTCACCTTGTCCAACGCCTGGACATTGGAATCTTCGACCGGAGTGATGATCAATCGCTTATTGTCAAACAAATCCGCTCTGCCGGCATCGACGCCGCTGCATTCGGCGCCGGCGATCGGATGAGCCGGGATGAAATTTGTCGGAACCCGGCCGAACACAGTCGTGGCGGCCTTAACGACGCTACCCTTGGTGCTGCACACATCGGTATAAACGGCGTCTTTGTTCCAATAGGGTCGCAGGAGTTTGAACACCGGCTCCACCGCACCGACCGGCGTAGCGATAACGATGCAATCAGCCGATTCGACGGCGGGCGCGATGTCGATGAAATAATCATCGATCACGTTCAGCCGTTTGGCCAACTGCAGATTAGCCAGATCCTGTTCCCGGCCATAGGCATCGATTTTTTTACACAGGCCTTGCTTGCGTGCAGCTCTGGCGACAGAACTGCCGATCAGTCCGATACCGATGATGCACAGGCGCTCAAACATCATTTAATATTTCGCTCAAGGCCTTGATAAACAGCTGATTTTCTTTTTCCGTGCCGATGCTAACGCGCAAATGCTTCGGCATTTCATAATTCGCCACCGGCCGGACGATCACGCCTTTGCGCAATAAGGCCTGGTAGATCGGCTCGCCTTCCCGCCTTAAATCAACCGAGACGAAATTACCGGCCGAAGGGATCCATGCCAAGCCCAGAGTCCTAAAAGCTTCGGTCAACTGCTGCATGCCGGCGTTATTGGCGGCGATCGCCCGCCCCAGGTATTCGGAATCGGCCAGCGCGGTCTCCGCGGCGACCAGGGCCAGCATATTGTTATTGAACGGCTGTCTGACCCGATTTAACAAATCGGCCATTTCCGCCGACGACACGCTGTAACCGACACGCAAGCCGGCCAAACCATAGGCCTTCGAAAAAGTACGGGTGATGATTAAGTTAGGGTATTTCGCCAACCAAGTCAGCGCATCCGCTCTAGACTGCGGATCGACATATTCATAATAGGCTTCATCGAGCACGCAGATCACCGAGGCGGGCAAAGCCTTGATGAAGGCTTCCAGCGCCTCTTTAGACAGCAAGGTGCCGGTCGGATTATTCGGATTGGCGATGAAAACCAGACGGGTGCGATCATTGACCTGCGCCAACATCGCCGTCAGATCATGACCGTAGTCTTTCGCGGCGACGACCCTGGCCTTCGCTCCGACCGCCTGAGTGACCAAAGGATAGACGGCAAACGCATGCTGGGAAAACACCACTTCCAGCTCCGGCGTCAGGAAAGTTCTGGCGATCAGCTCCAGAATTTCATTGGAGCCGTTACCGAGGGTCAACTGCTCGGTCGACACCGCCAACTTTTCCGCCAGCGCGGTTTTCAATTTAAAGCCGTTACCGTCAGGATAACGGGGCAATTCCGGCAATGCCGCCTGTATCGCCGCCGCAACCCTGGGATTAGCGCCCAGCGGATTTTCGTTGGAAGCCAGCTTGACGATATCGCTAAGCCCTAGTTCGCGTTCCAGCTCTTCGATCGGCTTACCGGGAACATAAGGCACGAGTTTTTGTACGCCGGGAACGGCTAATTGGGTAATGGAATGATTCATTGAATTCGAATAAAAGAAGACTTAAATGACGGCCTTGGGATAGGAACCCAGCACTTTCAGCATGTGAACATTATGTTTCAGCGCATTGAGCGCTTTCGCGACATTGTCATCGTCACAATGCCCATTCAGATCGATAAAAAACACATAGTCCCACAAGCCCTGGCGCGAAGGACGCGACTCGATATGGGTCATGCTGATGCCATGATCGGCTAACGGACCGAGAATCTTATGCAGCGCGCCCGGCTGGTTACCGGTGGACACCAGGATCGAGGTTTTATCATGGCCGGTCGATGCAGGTTGCTGATAGCCGATGATGATGAAGCGGGTGGTATTATTGGAATCATCCTCGATATTTTTCTCGATGATCTTCAAATCATACAATTCCGCCGCCACCGCTCCGGCGATGGCCGCCTTATCGTTGCTCTGCGCGGCCAGACGGGCCGCTTCGGCATTACTGCTGACCGCTGTGCATTCGACGCCGGGCAAATAGCTGCTCAACCACTGGCGACACTGGGCCAACGATTGTTGATGCGAAAACACCTCGGTGATACCGCTCAAGTCGTTCATCTTACCCATCAGATTCTGATGCACGCGGATTTCGACTTCACCGCAGATTTGCAGCGGCGATGTCATGAAGCGGTCCAACGTATGGGCGACGACGCCTTCGGTTGAATTTTCCACCGGCACCACGCCGAACTGGCAATGACCGTTTTCCACGGTATTAAAAATATCGTTGATGGTCGGCACCGGTATATCATTAACGGCATGACCGAAGTGTTTGAAAGTCGCCTGCTGGGTAAAGGTTCCTTTAGGACCGAGAAACGCCACTTCCAGCGGTTTTTCCAAGGCCAGACAGGCCGACATCAATTCACGAAAAAACCGCACCGCGGTCTCATCGGCCAAGGGCCCTGGATTCAACTCCTTGATGCGCCGCAACACCAGCGTCTCCCGGTCCGGACGATAAAAGGTGTTGGTTTCCCCTTCGGCGATCTTGGTTCTGGCAACCTCCATCGCACATTCGGCGCGCTGGTTGATCAATTCAAGAATCTGCCGATCGATCGCATCGATTTTTTCCCGCAATTCTGAGAGTGGAATAATAGCCGTCATAATCTCGGTGTATTAATGGGTTCTTTCAAATTCAGCCATAAATTCAATCAGGGCATCGACGCCTGACTCCGGCATCGCATTGTAAATGCTGGCGCGCATGCCGCCCACCGAGCGATGCCCTTTCAGAGCCCCTAACCCGTTTTTCTCGGCCAAGGCTAAAAATTCCTTATCCAAGGCGCTGTCCGCCAATACGAACGGCACGTTCATGCGTGAACGGCAGCTCTTATCGACTGGATTACGGTATAACGCGGATTGATCGACAGCCCGGTAAAGTTTTTCGGCCTTGTCGATGTTCCGTTGTTCGATGGCGGCGATACCGCCCTGCTGTTTCAACCATTGCAACACCAAGCCCAGCAAATACCAGTTATAAGTCGCCGGCGTATTCAGCATCGAGTCGTTATTGATCTGCTGCTGATAATCGAACACCGGCGGC
This sequence comes from Methylomarinum sp. Ch1-1, assembly GCF_030717995.2. Lineage (NCBI taxonomy): Bacteria > Pseudomonadati > Pseudomonadota > Gammaproteobacteria > Methylococcales > Methylococcaceae > Methylomarinum > Methylomarinum roseum. The sequence goes on from NZ_CP157743.1 coordinate 3,375,498, forward strand.
ACCGAGGAGTCGGCATGACCGATCAAGTCATCGCGAACGATCACGACGGTGACACCCGCCGGGCCCATATTTTTCTGGGCGCCGGCATAAATCAGCCCGAAGCGACTGACATCGAATTGACGCGACAGAATATTCGATGACATATCCGCCACCAGCGGCATATCGCCGACTTCCGGAGTCTCTGGAAACTCGACGCCATGGATCGTTTCATTGGATGTATAGTGAAAATAGGCCGCGTCCGGATCGATGTCCCAGCGCTCACGCTCGGGAATCGTGGTAAAACGGCTATCTTCAGAGCTGGCCGAGACTTGCACCTGACAATATCGACTTGCATCCTTGATCGCCTTGCCGGACCAAGCGCCGGTATTGACATAACAAGCCTTATTCTTGCCGTTTAACAGGTTCAACGGGATGAAGGAAAATTGAGCGGTCGCTCCACCCTGCAGCAGCGCGATCTTATAATGATCGGGAATCGCCAATAACTCACGTAAATCCTGATACAAGGTTTCGGCGATGGTCATGAAATGCTTGCCGCGATGACTCATCTCCATCACCGACATGCCGGTGCCGCGCCAGTCCAGCATTTCCTGCTGGGCTTGCAATAATACCGCTTCAGGCAATGCCGAAGGTCCGGCGCTAAAATTATAAATCCGAGACATCGATATTATTCTCCTTCATCATCGGTCTCATCGACTTGAGACGCTTCATCTATCTGAGAGATTTCTTCTTCCGGCAAGCCTTCTATGCGACCCACGCCAACCACTTTCTCGCCGGCGTCGGGGCGGATAACGGTGACGCCCTGCGTGTTCCTGCCGACGACGGAGATTTCGTTGACTCGGGTGCGAACCAGCGTGCCGCCATTGGTGATCAACATGATTTCGTCGCCATCGTTGACCAGCACCGCGCCGACCACCGCGCCATTGCGCTCCGAGGTCTGTATCGCGATCAAACCTTGTCCGCCGCGCTTATGACAAGTGAATTCTTCCAATCGGGTTCTTTTGCCATAGCCCTTTTCGGTGATATTCAAGATCATGCCTTCACTGGCGATGATCAAGGAAATGACCCGCTGCCCTTCCTGCAGCTTAATGCCTCGGACTCCAGTCGCCGTTCTTCCCATCGGACGCACATCTTCTTCCTGGAAACAAACAGCCTTACCTGCGCTGCTGAACAACAGCACTTTCTGGTGGCCATCGGTAATGGCGACGCCGACCAAAGTATCGTTTTCGCGCAAATCTATCGCAATTTTACCGTTACTGCGTTGCCGTTCAAATTCCTTCAGCGGTGTTTTCTTCACGGTGCCGGACGACGTCGCCATGAACACAAACTTGTCGTCGCTGTATTCGCGCACCGTCAGCATCGCGTTGATTCTTTCCCCTTGCTCCAACGGCAATAAATTGACGAAAGGCTTGCCTCGCGAGGCCCGGCTGGCGACCGGCAGATTAAAGACCTTCAGCCAATAGACCTTACCCAGCGAGGAGAAACACAAGATGGTGTCATGGGTGTTGGCAATCACCAGCTTTTCCACATAATCCCGTTCTTTGGTCGCCGTGGCTGACTTGCCGCGCCCGCCGCGGCGCTGCGCTTTGTAATCGTCCAGCGGCTGGGATTTGACATAACCCTCGTGAGACATCGTGACAACCACGTCTTCCTCGGTGATCAAATCTTCCGCGGTCAGATTCAGATATTCTTTCAGGATTTCGGTGCGTCTTTCGTCGCCATATTGTTCTTTGACCTCTTCCAGCTCTTCCCGGATGACTTCCATCAAACGCTCGTCGCTGGCGAGGATAGCCAGATATTCATCGATCAACGCCAACAACTCCCTGTATTCATTGACGATTTTATCTTGCTCCAGTCCGGTCAGGCGATGCAGCCTCAGGTCCAGTATCGCTTGCGCCTGGGTCTCGGAAAGCCGATAGACGCCCTCGATCAAACCGAATTCCGGCGCCAAATCTTCAGGACGCGAACGGTCGGCATCGGCTCTTTCCAGCAAAGAAGTCACCAAACCGGCATTCCAGGTTCTGCTCAACAAGCCTTGCTTAGCCTCGGCGGGATTTTTCGAGGTCTTGATCAACTCGATCATCTCATCGATATTGGCCAATGCGACCGCCAGACCTTCCAGCACATGCGCTCTTTCCCTGGCCTTGCGTAGGTTATATAGGGTTCTGCGGGTAACGATTTCGCGGCGATGATTAATGAAGGCGTCAAGCACCTCCTTAAGATTCAAACAGCGTGGGCGGCCATTATGCAGGGCGACCATATTGATGCCGAATACGGTCTGCAACTGGGTTTGCTTATACAGATTATTCAAGATAACTTCAGGCACTTCGCCGCGGCGCAATTCGATGACCATGCGCATGCCGTCCTTGTCGGACTCGTCGCGCAGCCCGGAAATGCCCTCCAACTTGCCTTCCTTGACCATCTCGGCGATCTTTTCCAACAACCGAGCCTTGTTGACTTGGTATGGCAACTCCGTCGCGATGATGGCCTGACGGCTGCCATCGCCGAAATCCTCGAAATGACAGCGCGCACGCAAATGTATCCTGCCGCGACCGGTCTGATAGGCCTCGGCGATACCGGATGCGCCATTGATGATGCCGGCGGTGGGAAAATCCGGACCGGGAATAATCTCCATCAATTCATCAATCGTTTTGTTCGGATCATCGATCAGCGCCAGGCAACCGGCGATGACTTCGCCCAGATTATGCGGCGGAATATTGGTCGCCATACCCACGGCGATGCCTGACGAACCATTGATCAGCAATGCCGGCACCCTTGTTGGCAGCACGGTCGGCTCGGATTCCGATTCATCGTAATTGGCGACAAAATCGACGGTTTCCTTGTCCAGGTCGGCCAGCAACTCGTGCGAGATCTTCGCCATCCGCACCTCGGTGTAACGCATCGCCGCCGGCGAGTCGCCATCGACCGAACCGAAATTGCCCTGACCGTCCACCAGCATATAGCGCATCGAAAAAGGTTGCGCCATACGTACGATCGTGTCGTATACGGCAGTATCGCCATGGGGATGATATTTACCGATCACATCACCGACCACACGGGCGGATTTTTTGTAGGCCTTGTTCCAATCATTGCCCAACACACTCATCGCATACAACACGCGACGGTGAACCGGTTTCAAACCGTCTCTGACATCCGGAAGCGCTCGACCGACAATGACGCTCATTGCATAGTCGAGATAGGATTGTTTCATCTCGTCTTCGAGATTAACGGGAATAATTTCTTTGGCGAAGTCTGTCATTGATCCGTGATATCCAATTCAGCCGACACTGTATTCGGCATGATTTCCTTATAAATCCTTATAAAACAGTCTATTGAAGAAGGCGCACTCCCTGTAAACACGCTAGACTGATAAGGCCCTAAAAACTCGAGGATTATAACAAAATAAAGCGTGTTAGTCGAAAATGAAATTGCAGTTAAGGCGGGCGAAACGACGTTTCCAGATACTCAATAAAATCGGTGACGAAGGATGACGCGGAGCATTGAAAAAACGCCGATTGCTCCGCGCCCTCCGAGATAAATTTTGAACGGCTTATGCGAACAACTCGGCCAAAAAGTTTTGCATCGCCCGCCAGGAACGGTTATCCGCCAGCGGTTGATAGACCGTGCCGAAATCGGGGTCATTGGCGCGCGGATTGGTAAATGCATGCAGGGTGTTGCCGTAAATATGGGTTTGCCAATCCACCCCCGCCCGCGTCAGCTCCTGTTGTAATGCGGCAACGTGCTCGGGCGGCGCCATCGGATCATCATGACCATGCAACACCAATACCTTGGCTTTGATGTCCGGTTGATCGATATTGTCGGGAGCGCTCAACAAGCCATGGAAGGAGACGACGCCGCGAATATCGGCTCCGGAACGAGCCAGATCCAGCACACATAAGCCTCCGAAACAGAAGCCAATCGCGGCGATTTTGTCATCATCCCCCCAAGGCATCAATTTGACGGCATACAGGGCGGCATTAATGCGGCGCTGCAACAAAGCCCTGTCCTCCATAAACGGCCGCATCAGCTTGGCGTTTTCCTCAGGACCACTGCCCAGCGCGCCTTTGCCATACATATCCAGCGCGAATGCCAGATATCCCAATTCCGCCAATTTCCTTGCCTTCGCACAGACAAAATCATCACGCCCTCCCCAAGCATGGCTGATTAAAACTACCGGCCGCTTGCCCTCGATTGCATCATCGTAGGCGAAAACCCCCTCCAACAACACCTCGCCATCCAGATAACCGACCGTATTCGATACTATCGCCATAATCCATCCTTATTCAGAAACGAAATCATTAAAAACCATCGGGATACAAAACCCGCGGAGACCATCGCGTCTTATTCCCGATCAAAAATGCCCTTCTTGCTGCAATGAATCGACAAACCCCAACGATGCCGCTTCCACCATATCCAGCACCCGTTCAAAACCATATTTGCCGCCGTAATATGGATCGGGCACTTCGCGCTCGCCCAGGTGCGGGGCATAATCCAAAAAATATTTTATCTTGGTCTTGTACTCTTCCGGACAGGCCTCCATCAGAATCTGATAGTTATCATCATCCATGGCCAGAATGAAGTCATAATCTTCAAAGTCACCATAAATGAATTTTCTGGCTCGCAAATGACTCAGCTCAACGCCTCTGTCTCGGGCCGCCTTTTGGGCGCGTAGGTCGGGCGCTTCATCGACATGATAAGCATGGGTGCCGGCCGAATCGATTTCAAAACAATGCTGCAACTGCCTTTCCTTCAACAAAGTTTGAAACACACCCTCGGCGCTGGGAGACCTACAAATATTTCCCATACAAACAAATAGAACTCTGATTTTTTTCATACTGATAAAGTTTTTACTGACATTGTCGCTAACAATTTTATAACGAAAGACTACAATGTTTTATTAATTCTACAAAATATGACATATTACCCGGCCCATTTAAGCTTGGCTATCAAATAACGATAACGATAACGATGAGCCGGACAACAATAATTACAATAAAGATGCAACTGGAGACAACAACATGCTGATGATGAACTGGCATTCAGTCGGAGTCAAAGTCGTTGCGATCACCATGATTGTATTAACAATCATTGGCGGCGCATTGCTATTCCTCTATGCTGAGGAACAAGAACAAAATTTAATCGACGGCAAAATCCATTCAGCCAAACAACTGATGCTGGTGTCCGAATCAGTCCGCAACCATGTGGTAGACAAGTGGGAAGAAGGCATATTTTCCACGCAACAATTAAAACAATTGACCAACGGCAAAAACAGCGCCGAAACTCGAAAAATCGTGCTCGCCACGGTGCCGGTCGCCAATGCCTGGAAAATCATCCAGGAAAAAGCCCAAGCCGATGATTTCCGTTTTAAAGCGCCTAGAATCAATGCCCGCAACCCGAAAAACGAGGCCGACACTCTGGAACGCGAAGTCCTCGACTATTTCAAGGACAACCCCGGCGCCAATGAATATATTCATATCGATGATGATAAATATGAAGCGCGCTATTTCAGGCCGGTCAGATTGGTCAAACAATGCGAGCTTTGCCACGGCGACCCCGCCAGCTCTGCTCGGCTTTGGGGCAACCCGAATGGCAAGGATATACTCGGTTATCCGATGGAAAACAAATACGCCGGCGATCTGCACGGCGCCTTCGAAATCATCACGCCTTATGGCCCCGGCGCCGAACAATTACGCTCCAGCATCTGGTCGGCAGTCGGCTTTATGGCGTTGACGCTAGTCATCGTGGGCGTCACCGGTTATTTTGTCATGAACAAAATCATCATTTCTCCACTGACCGCGCTGGCGATCAATTTACAGGATATCAGCAGTGGCGAAGGCAATTTACGGGCTCGCCTGAAGGTCGAGGGCAAATCCGAGTTTGCCTGGGTCGCGAGCAGCTTTAACGCCTTCGTGAAAAAAATCGCCAAAACCATCGACGAAATCTCCTATACCAGTGAAAAATTGGCGACAGCCTCCCATCAGCTTGCCGGCATTACGCAAACCACCGAAAGCGGCGTCGCAAGGCAACTGGAGGAAACGACTCAGGTCGCGACGGCGATGGAAGAAATGACGGCTACGGTGCAAGAAGTCGCCCGCAATGCCATCAATGCCTCCAATGCGGCAGCTACCGCCGACGAGGAAGCCTCCGCCGGGAAAAATATCGTCAATGAAGCGGTGGACGGCATTAACAGCCTAGCCTCGGAAGTGGAGAACGCCGCCCATGTCATCCATGAACTGGAAAACGACAGCAACAGCATCGGCGAGGTTCTAGGCGTCATTCAAGGCATCGCCGAACAAACCAATTTGCTGGCGTTGAATGCCGCCATCGAGGCGGCAAGAGCCGGCGAACAGGGCCGAGGCTTCGCCGTCGTCGCCGATGAAGTCAGAACCTTGGCCAGCCGCACGCAGAATTCCACTCAGGAGATTCAGCAAACCATCGAAAGACTGCAAGACCGAGCCAAACAGGCCGTGACAGTCATGGAAAATGGTCGCACACAGGCGGCAAGCAGCGTCAAGCAGGCGGCTTCCGCCGGCGAATCGATCGCTCATATCAGCGAACGCATCGATACGATTACCGATATGAACAATCAGATTGCCAGCGCCGCCGAGGAGCAAACGGCGGTCGCCGAAGAAATCAATCGCAATATCAACAACATCAGTTCCGTTTCTGAAGAAACGGCGCACGGCGCACAAAACACCTCCGCCGCCTGCCAGGAACTGCTCGAGCTGGCCAATCAATTGCGTGAAACGGTTAACAATTTCAAAACTTAAGACTATCTACGGTCACAAGGACGTGACGACGACTACCGGTTAAAGCGCTTCGGCGCCGGATCATCAACGAGTAGCTCGGAAGGAACACCCGGCAGAGCTCTGAGCAGACCGGGGTAACTAACCCCGTCCTGAAGCTTTCGACCCTATGCCAAGCTAAAAACCAAACGTTCAGAGCGGGTTGAATATCCCGCCCCGCCCAAATGTTATGCTCTTCTTTCCCGCGGCGGCCCTAACGGATCGGCGCCTATCGTTCCCACCAGACTATCCAGATAATCAGGATGGCCGACCCATTGCAACTTATCCTGCGCCTCCAACAAACGTTCCTGTATGGCCATTTGTTCGGCGGTTTTTTGATGGCTGGCTTCAGTCAGGTAACGATCGAGATAATCGACATGCCGCCGCCAAAGCTCGCTGTCTCTTTGCTGTTTGATTTCCAGGCGCTCCTGATACCAATCGGAAGCCAATAGATAATCCCGAGTGAACAGGTTGCGTATATCGGGATGGCTGGCATCTTTGCCGTCAAATTCGCCCTTGGCCATGATATGAAGCAAGGCATATAAGGGCGGACAGGCATCTTCGACGCTGCCATCGTCTAGATATTGTTGCGCGACACGCTGCTGAGTTTCGACGATATTATTGATGCCATCGACAAACACCGCGAGATCCTGGGTTTCCGGTTTCAATATCTCTTCGTTGAACGCCGCGCTCGGATTATCGAAAACCTTACCCATCAGGCCATGAACAAACCGGCTAGTGATGCGGTAGCCCAATCGACTCGCCAATACCTTCTCTCCGTCATAGTCAAAATCCTGCAACGGCTCCAAAAACTTATGCTCAATCAGATATTCGGGCTGACGTTCTTCGTGTTGCAAACGCGCCCAGATTTCCGGAATCAATAAACTGATGTCATGATCGACCCTGACATTAGGCCCTATATAACCGGCTGAACTGGAGAAGCCGGGATAACCGCTGAGGATATAGGAAACCAAAGTATTGTTCAGGTCGGCCGTGGCCCGTAACGCGTTGAAAGGCCCTTTGGTCAAGGCCCCTTCGCTGCCGGCCCCGGTCGTCGAGGGGGACTTACCGGTCAAGGAGCAGATGAAATCCATAAACAGTTCCGGTAATTCCTGATAATGGATCGGATTGTAAACGGCCAAGGAACGTATGCCGGCCTCAGGCGGATTATTGCGGCGCCCGGTCAATACCGCATTGACCGGATGGCAAACCGGCTTGTCTAACGCTATCTTGCGATGGAAGCGAGCGCCTATTTCGGCAACGTATTTATGCAGCGGGTTGACCAGGTCGGGACGGGTTTCCAGATAACGTGGATTTTTTGAGGGTTTGCCATCGACCAGACGCGGATGGGCCGATGACACCACATAACCCTGTTTTTGTTGATAGGCTTCGCTCAGCAAGTCATGCATCGGCGGGGTAAACTTGGAGAAGGTCAACACGTTTTCAACCACGGCCGACAACTTTTGCTGATCCAGCGGTTCGAAATTGGCCATGAAGTTGCCAGGCTCAGCCATATTAATTTCCGTTTGCTTGTCATAGCCGGGAATGATCGCATCATCGGGCCGCTGAAATAAACGGTATTCGCAATTATGCACCAGCTTGACGCTGTCATAACCGAGGTTCGAGGCGATATATTCGGAAAGGATCTCGGCCGGCACCACGACAGACGCGGTAATATCGTCCTCCATTTGGACTTTTTCCGCCGCCAGATAATCCTGCCGCACCTTGAATGTCCGCCAATTGCCGTTCAAGTCGAAACCGACGCGCAGATAAGTCGCGACGATCTTGCGGTCGCCCAGCTTCAATTCATGGCCCGGCGCCCCATCGATCACGTCGACGGCCAAGTATTGGCGCCAATTATCCCCCCATTCTTCCCGGTAAAAGCGCTTAATCAAAAACACCAACGCCAAAATACTGGGCCGAATGGACTGCAGCCATTCGTTGTATTCCGGTCTATGACTGGGGGACGGGGTCAATAGCTTGATCACGGAGCCAAGGCTGCGTTCACTGCTCAACGGTTTGCGGGTCGGTTCACGGTCTTCATCTTCAAACCCGGGCAGAAAACGGTCGCTGTAATCCTTGTCGAAGATTTCCTGAACCTTATCCAGGTCTTCCTGCATATCATCGACAAACAACGGCCCGAAAATAACCGCATCCTCGATGGATTTGGAAATTTCCGATTTGCCGCCGCCTGACACGGTGCATGGCTTGTGGCACAGAGTCCCTTCCGGCGCCGTGCCGACCAGGCGCCAGGAAGGCGCGCCCGGATGTTTCTGCATTTCGATCTTATAACCATTGGGCTGGATATAAATTTTGCCTGGCTGCAGCCTCAAGGTCTGTTTTTTCAACTTCTTTCGCCAACTGATCGTCTGTGCATTCAGATTCATGCGTAAATCCTGCTGCACATAGATAATCTCGGGGAAACGTTTATCTATCGCATAGCCTTCAGGCTTCACATCCATGATCTCGCCATAACGAGACACTATGTCATCGAAGCTGTAGCCTGGTTCACGGGTCAAACTGCTGACCCCAAATTCATCGCCATGATTGTAACGTTGGAAAGCTAACGCGCCGCCGGCATGTTCCTCTTCGGCCATGCCATACAGATTGGCCGCATAACTGATCTGAGTTTTGACTTCTTTCTTGCAGTAACCGTAATAGTTGTCGGCAACCAAGGTAACAATCACGCCATTGCGGTCGCGAGCCGTCAATTTGAACGCCTGGCCGTCATTGTAGAGTTCATCGGCGTCTTGCCAACACATGCCGTCCCGCCTTTGTCGCTCATTGGCGTCGTTCCAATGCGGCAAACCGACTTCCTTTTTCGTTAATTTGGTCAAATGAGGCGCCAGAATGACACAACCGCTATGGCCGCTCCAGTGCTCGACATCCAAGGCGGCGTCGAATTCCGGCAAGGCGGGATTGCCGCCGTTGCCGAAAATACTTTCTACAAAATCCAGATTGCTGACCAGATTGCCGGGCGCGAAAAAACGGATTTCCATCGACTTCTCCGACGCCACGCCCGGAATCGCCGGACACACCACCGGACGCAACAGCAACGAGGCAAACATTCGCGCCTGTTCCGGCTGATTGGCGGTGAAAGGCAAGACCAGCAGGTGCTCGGGGGGGTTGACGGCATGCTCAAGCATCGCCGCAAACACCTGCTTCGGCACCTCTTTCTTATCGCCCGGCACCGGCAAACCGCCGGCGGCGATATGAAATGATCCTTTAGTGGTCCGTCTGTCGCTGGCAGGATTATGAAGAACGCCCTGTTTGACACGGTAACTGGAGACGATTTCGGAATAGAATTCATCCTCGTCGACCGGCAAAGACAACTCCCTGGCGACGCCGTGGCGATCGAGTTCGAAGGTAATGGTCGGCAAAGACGGCGTTTTATCCAGGTTCAGATCGGCGAAATAACCGTCCAAAAAACTCTGAATGCGTGCATCGGCCGGATAATAGGAGCTAGTGGCCAGCTGCCGGCTTTTCTCCAGGTAACTGCGCAGCAAATCATCGGCAGTGTCCATAAACTCGGCCGAGTCTTCATTGACACAGGTCGGTTGACCGCAGGAAGCCAATTTCAAATTGATATACAGATGCAATTTGCATCTTTCCGCCGCTTCATCATGGAATTTCTTGTTGATACCTAAAGACTGTAACTGATCCATTATATTCCCCTGAGTTTATTGGTTTCCGAACAGCCGCATCCTTTTGCCTGCTTATTATTGTTTAGATGTAATTATTTCAGCGTATTTTTATCAGAGGGAATCGACTATTGATTTATCGGGCTGTCTGCAACAGGCAGATTTTTGCTCTGACCGCCAAGGAAGGCGGAAATGTAGAAAATGCAGGAGCAATTTTCTACCTGCAAAATCTGCATTTCCATCGTCCCTGACGGTCTACCTCACCGGTTCCCGACCGGTGTGGCATTCCCACCTTCCCTGGGGGTCAGACGCTGCAGTCAGAGCTGCCATGGATGTATTCACCCAGCACCTAAATACCATAGACTATTGGCAATGATTTATAATCGTCGTTTATTTAGGTGCTGGGTGAACGCGTCCCGAGAAATCAATGGCCTACTCCCTAACCCCTGAAAGATACTGAATAGTTACGTTTAGATTAGCCAATGAGCTTTGAATGCAGCTCCGAGACTACGCTCTCAGTCCTCATCGATCATACTGTTTTTTTGCGCTTCCTTGATCGCCATCTCCAGCTCCAATCTCTGTTTTTCCAGTAACGACAATTCGATCTCATTCCTCAGCGCCTCGGATTTTCTTTTCATCTTATCGCCGTCCTCGAATTTTTCCAGCTTCTGAAACGGCATCACGATCTGCTGTTTTTTTTCTTCCTGTTCACGGCGTATATATTCCTGTTCCGCCTCCAGATCCAATTGTTTCTGCCGTTTCTTCAACGCTAGCTGCTGTTGATGTATTCTCAGTTTCGCATCGTGCCATTCTTCTTGCTGTTTTTCATAACGCTCGATCTCGGCGCGAGTCTTTTTATCCTGAATACGCGATTGATATTGCTGCTGCTTTTCCCGTCTGTTGATGTCCGCTTCGGCCTTCTGCTCTTCAAGCTCGGCCTGATGGGCCAGTTTCTCGGACAAGTCCTGGCTTTCCAGCTGACGCCGGCGCGAACTGATTTTTTGCTGAGTCAAAAGCTCGGCCTCCAACTCCATTTCCTTCAACTGTTGCTGATGCTTGATTTTTTGCGCCTGTATTCTTTTTTCGATCTCCAACTGCGCCATCAGCTGCTGTTCTTCGTCTTCCAACAATACCAGCCGATTGCTCGCTTCTTGAGCGCGTTTTTGACGTTCGATCTCGGCGTATTTATGCAACTGTTCCAGTTGCTGGGTTTTCTGCAGCAACTTCTGCTTCTTCAAGGCTTGTTGTTGCTGGAAAAAAGTCTGATTCTTGCGTTCCGTCAGCTCATAACTCTGCTTTAGCACCTGTAAATAGACGCTATCCTTGCCGGGACGCACATTAGGAAACTCCTTGAATTCGGCCTGCAATTTACAAATCGCCTGGGACTGGATGTTCTGCATCATCAGCAACTCGCAGATCGCAACGGCTATCTTTTTTTCGAGTTTAAACAAGCCATTGCTCACCCATGCGCCATCGTTCAACGCTAACAACTCCTTATGAACGATATCGGTCAACACATCCTCAAACGTCTGCTTGATATGCGGATTGATGTCGGGCAAGACCTCCGCATTTCTTTGCACAAATTTCAAAGTGGCCTGAAAACGTAGTTCGACGTTGACATCAACGCTGCAAAAACCGTCGAATAGCTCGATCTGCTCCTGGTAACTCCAGTCGTCGATCGGCAATGGAAAAATGTCATGATAAAACCGCTTGACGAAGACATCCGGTCTTAAAAAAAGCTTCTGATAAAAACCGCCCAGGCGCGAACGAACCACTTGCCGATCGACATCGAAGCCCGGCTCCCAAGTATCGCCGGCATCGCTGCCGGCCGCCAAAAATTCACCACCGGACAACCAGCGTTCCAGTTCAAATCCTGTATTATTCATTGCTGTCGGTCGCCTGCTTCGCTGTCGCCTGTGCTTTTAAAAGAGAGATCTTATCGGCCATTTTCTCGGCCAATAACGGATAAAGATTGGGAGCGAATTCAACCGTGCGCTCATCGACCTTGCGTAAAAACCCCCGGCTCAATAACAAACCCACGGCAAACATACGCGACCAGTCCGAATAACGACGAGCTTTTTCGATCGCGGTCTTCTCGATGACCATTTCCAGTTCGTCATTTTCATTGATCCTGAATTCGGTGAACTGACGCAGACATTCAAACACCAGTTCTTCTTCCTGTACGGTAAGCGGACCGGGCGCAGTGAATTCCAATCGATATGACAACAACACGGTAAAAAAATCGACCATGGCCGCGCAGATAAAGGCGAATGCCGAGAAACCGATCCACATCGAAAATGACGGTTTGACATCTTCGGTAAACTGTTTATAGGTCATCAACAATGGCGCTTCCGGTAATTGTTTGCCGATCTCGCTGGACAATTGGTTAACCGCCAGCTGTACGTTTTGGTAATTCGCCAACAGTTGATAATAGGATTTTTCCACATCGTCGGCGACATCGAGGTCGGCCAGGCTGATCTGCAGCTGTCGGATATCATCATCCACTTGCGCGAATGATTTTTCCTGTTGCTGTAAAGCCTGCTTTTTCTCCTGATAAATCTGATTGAAACGTTTCCAGAACGGCCCTTCGCCGACCTGATTACGATATGCTTCGGCTATCTCAGGATGCGTGCCGAAATAAGCCTGGGAAACCTCCCGGGAAGCCTTCTCCAATTCCCGTTTGCGTTGCTGCAACACATCGGCCTTGGTCTGCAAGACCTTGTCCAGATAAGTCTTGACGTCATTTCTGATCCGGCTCAAGCGATCGATATGCAGGCTGTCCTGTTCGGAAATTTCATAGAACTTAAAATAGGAAAATGACACCGACGCGGCCAGCGCGATCAATAACGAGGCGACGACCGAAAAATATCGCATGCGATTGGCTTTCCAATGGATGCCGGCCAGTTCCAACGAACAGATGACGATAATGGACTGGATCGCGATCGTGATGACGAAGGCGATCCAGGGCGTGATGAAATGCGATAAACCATAAAAGGTGGTAAACCCCGAACAGACGCTGAGCATCAGCACGATCGGTATCGACCAGATGCGCAGCATGCCGACGAAAAAGGTTTGTATCCTATTGATAAAATACCCCATTCCCGTCGAACGAATTTTGATTAGATCGGATGCTTTTCTCATAGTATTGTCATGGTGTTATCGCGGTCTGTTTCTGTCGTATCTGGTGCTATCAAATGGCGAATCTTTTTTGATTAACAGCAAAACATACCGACAATGGCGCAGATTTTCAATAAAAAAAGCCGGACTTCTGTTGTATGCACCACTACATCCCGGTTTGTCGGCAACACGCTCAGGCAAAACCTTCGAGCGCCGATTAGAGTGCCGGCAAATCATCTGTCGTCGATCTTGAACGGAAGCAGTGACCGGCAATCTTGCAGGTATTGCCGCATCAATGGTCGTTCTCGTCGCAAAAAGTCGGCGATCAGGCTGGAAAAGCGAGGATTTTGTATCCAATGGGCGGAATAGGTCATGACCGGTTCGAAGCCTCGGGAGATTTTATGTTCGCCCTGCGCGCCGGAATCAAAGCGTTTCAGGCCCCGATCAAGACAAAACTCCAAACCTTGGTAATAACAGGCCTCGAAATGCAGACCATCATATTCTTGCTGACATCCCCAATAGCGCCCATATAGGGTGTTCCCGCCGATCAGGCTGAGCGCCGCACCGACAGGCTGCTGACCTTTCAGCGCCAGCACCAGCAGGATTTGTTCTGTCATCGTCTGCGACAAGCGCTGAAAGAAGTCTTCATTCAAATAAGGATATTGGCCTTTTTTTAAATAAGTCCTCTGATAAAAGCCAAAAAACACCTGCCAGTGCCGTTCGAAAATCTCCGCACCGGTCAGCCTGACCAGCTCTATGCCCTGCTCCGCGATTTTGCGCCGTTCCTTATTGATGTTCTTGCGTTGCCGGGCCGTAAAGCTTTGCAGATAATCGGTAAAATCGCGATAGCCGCGGTTAAACCAATGGAACTGCACGCCCTCTCTTATCAACAGCTGTTGCTTCAGCTCCTCCATTTGGGTACGATTCGGGAACAGGCTATGCAGCGATGAGATATTTTTCCGTTCCGAAAGCCGTTGAATATGATCGAGACAGAGACGAATCACCGCCATGATATCCTCGCCTTGGTCGATCAATAGCCGCTGACCCTGGCATGGGGTGAACGGGACGGCATTGAGCCATTTCGGGTAATAGTCCATGCCGGATTGATAATAGGCGTCGGCCCATTGCTGGTCGAACACGTATTCGCCCCAGGAATGATCCTTCAGATAAAGCGGCATCGCCGCGATCAGTTGCTGTTGCCGATAAACCAATATATGCCTGGGAAGCCAGCCGGTTTCGGCGCAAACCGAACCGCTGAGTTCAAGAGCCGAAAGGAACTCATGACTGACGAAAGGGTCCTTGTCTTGCACCAGCCGATTCCAAGCGCCGACACTGACTTCGGCAATACTGTTAATCTGCTTAATGAACATGGAAAAACCTTTTTCACAGGCTTGCGAAAATAATAAAGTCGCTATTTTACAGATAATCCGCACGGTCTACGCCGAAACCCCAACGGTTTGGGAAATCGGCAGCGGCACCGGGCAACACGCCTGCTATTTTGCCCGACACCTCCCCCATCTGCACTGGCAAGCGACGGACCGGCCTGAAAATCTAGCCGGCATCGATAGCTGGATACGGGAAGCGCGTCTAGACAATTTACCTTTTGCCCTGGCATTGGATGTAAGCGACCAACACTGGCCCTGTCAGCGGATAGAGGCCCTGTTCAGCGCCAATACGCTGCATATCATGCATTGGCGCGAAGTTGAACGTTTGTTCGCCGGTCTAAGGGAATATTTACATGGCAATGCGCCGGTCTGCCTATACGGTCCGTTCAATTATCACGGCCGTTATACCAGCATCAGCAATGAACGCTTCGACCAATGGTTGAAAGTCCGGAACCCCGGCAGCGGCATACGCGATATCGACGACATCGAGCTCTTGGCTAAAGCCTCCGGATTGCATCTAGCGCAGGATTTCGCGATGCCGGCCAATAACCGCTTGTTGGTGTTGAGAAAATATTAAGAATAACCACGTTGAGCGCCGCTAGGACTCACTCCGGGAAGCATCACATTTAGCGTCCCGACGATCCTGCGAGGGCATGCAGACCGGAGCGATTCCCAATTTTTTATCTCAGCTCATGCTCAAATAGCGCTCACCGGTATCGTGAATAATGCTGACCACGGTTTTGCCCGGCCCCATCTGTTCGGCGATACGCAAAGCTGCACAGACGCTGGCGCCGGATGAAATGCCGGCCATGATCCCTTCCTCTTTTATCAACCGGCTACGGATCGCCATGGCTTCTTCGCTGCTGACCAATTCGATGTCATCGATCAGATCAATATCCAGGTTTTTAGGCACAAAACCGGCGCCTATGCCCTGAATCTTGTGCGGGCTATGGCTGCCGCCCGAAATCACCGGGGATTCGGCCGGCTCGACGGCAACGACACGAAAATCCGGATTACGTTTCTTAATCACATCGGCCACACCGGTAATGGTGCCGCCGGTGCCGACGCCGCAGACAAAGGCGTCGACCTTGCCGTCGGTCGTCGCCCAGATTTCCTGCGCCGTCGTTTGCCGATGCACTTCCGGGTTGGCGGGATTTTCAAACTGTTGCGGCATGAAGGCCCCCGCCGTCTCGGCAACGATCTCGTGGGCTTTAGCGATCGCCCCTTTCATGCCATCCGCCCCCGGCGTCAAAACGATTTGAGCGCCATATAGCGCCAGCAAATGCCTTCTCTCCACGGACATCGTTTCCGGCATGGTCAATATGCAACGATAGCCGCGCTGGGCCGCGACCATCGCCAAGGCAATGCCGGTATTGCCGGAAGTCGGCTCGACGATGGCGCCGCCGGGCTGTATCTGCCCCGATTTTTCCGCCGCGACGATCATCGACAAACCGATTCTATCCTTGACCGAACCGCCCGGATTTCTGTATTCAAGCTTAACCAGAACTTCGGCGGCATTATCGGCTACAATACGTTGCAGTTTCACCATATCGGTACTACCGATCAATTTGGTTATATTGAGTGCTCTAGCCATCACTAAATCCCCGCATATCGTCATCAGAATCTATAATAAGATCTTATAGAATCAACAAACCTTGTCTATTAAGCCAGCAATTCCCATCAGTTTGGCGTTCAAAAAGGGCATGGGGTGTGTTTGGCGAGGATGTCGGCAGCAAGGATGCTGCCGTCAAGCCCCCAGGGATGGGTTTACGTCGCTCCTCGACAGACACACCCCATGCCCTAAACCCCGCAAAAATACTCAAACTGGGAATTGCTGCAATTAAGCTGAAAAGCCGTTTAAGACAAGGTTATCCCTTTCAAATAGATAAATCTATCATAAAAACCGATTGATGACCGACTTGAATTCTCATTGGCAATTCTGGATAGACCGCGGCGGCACTTTTACCGACATCATCGCCCGGTCGCCTACAGGCCGATTGATTGCGCGCAAACTATTATCAGAGCATCCGGAACGCTACCGAGATGCCGCCATTCAAGGCATCCGAGAAATATTGCAGTTAAACGATAGCGAACCGCTGGCTGAGCATATCGAAGCCGTCAAGATGGGCACGACGGTCGGCACCAATGCTTTGCTGGAAAGAAAAGGCGACGCGACCGCACTGCTCATCAGCGAAGGCTTGGGCGATTGTTTGCGCATCGCTTATCAAAATCGTCCCGATATTTTCGCATTGCATATACGCCTGCCCTCACCGCTTTACCGTACCGTGCTCGAAATCGAGGAACGCGTCGATGTCGAAGGGAACGTGTTGCGGCCATTGAACATCGAACAAGCCCACAGACAGCTACGACGACTTTACGACACCGGCATACGCTCCATCGCAATCGTGCTGATGCATGCCTGGCGTTTTCCAGATCACGAACGACAATTGGCGGCTATCGCGCAGCGCATCGGTTTCAGCCAGATATCGGTATCCCATCGCGTCAGCCCCTTCATGAAAATAGTCCCGCGCGGCGATACCACCGTCGTCGATGCCTATTTGTCGCCGAAACTGCGGCGCTATGTCGATCAAGTCAGCGAGGGCTTGGCAACTCAAGATCAGAGCCCTCCGCGTCTGCTGTTCATGCAATCCAATGGCGGCTTGACCGAGGCGCATCATTTTCAGGGCAAGGACAGCATCTTGTCGGGCCCCGCCGGCGGCATCATCGGGGCGATCAAGACCATGGAGGCGGCCGGTTTCGATAAGATTATCGCCTTCGACATGGGCGGCACCTCGACCGATGTCGCCCATTATCACGGCCAATTGGAACGCAGTGATGAAACGGAGGTTGCCGGCGTACGCATGCGCGTGCCGATGTTGAATATCCACACCGTTGCGGCCGGCGGCGGCTCGATGCTGTTTTTCGACGGCATGCGCTATCGGGTGGGTCCCGATTCGGCCGGAGCGGATCCAGGACCTGCCGCTTATCGGCGCGGCGGACCGCTAACCGTCACCGATGCCAACCTGATGCTCGGCAAATTGCCGTTGTTTCCGGCCGTGTTCGGGCCCGAAGGCGATCTTTCACTGGACAGAGAAACAGTGAAACGACTGTTCACCGAACTGGCCGCGGATATCACCGCGGCAACGAACGACCCTCGCTCGCCCGAACAAGTTGCCGAGGGTTTTCTCGATGTCGCGGTCGAAAACATGGCGACGGCGATCAAGAAGATATCGGTGCAAAAGGGCTATGATGTTTCCGCCTACACGCTTTGCTGCTACGGCGCCGCCGGTGGCCAGCATGCCTGCAAAGTCGCAGACCGCTTGGGCATGCAGCGAATTTTTCTGCACCCTTTCTCCGGTCTGTTGTCAGCTTACGGCATGGGCCTGGCCGATTTTAGACTGCTGAAGGATCATGCGATCGAACTGCGTTGGGACAAGGTTTGTGTTAACACGTTAAAAAATCAACGTCTGAAATTGGAGCAGTGCGGCATCGCCGAATTGAGGCCGCAGCTGACCGCGGGCGACACGATTGAATCGCAGACCCAGGTCAAGATCCGCTACCAGGGCACCGACACCTCAATCGCCGTCGGCTTTGCCGAGTTGGAAATGATGAAGCAAGCATTCGAACAACAATATCGCCGCCATTTCGGTTTTTTATATTCGGACAAACCTTTGATCTTGGAGTCGATTTCGGTCGAAGTCATCGGCCGCTGCCCTCCCGCGACGGCTAGGTTGGCGTTCGACCAGCACCAGGACCTTGAGCCAGTCATGGTGACCTCCACGTTCACCGGCAATACCTTTCATCAAACGCCGGTGTTTCGGCGTGAAAGCCTTCCGGCAGGCGCCTTGATCAAAGGCTCGGCGATTATTCTGGAATCCACCTCGACAATCGTCATCGAGCCCGGCTGGCAAGGCGAAATCACGGCGCAAAACAACCTGCTGCTGACCCGCTTTGAAAAACAGCGGCGGCGCCCTGTCAACAGCGACCACGCCGATCCGGTGACACTGGAAATATTCAACAAGCTGTTCACGTCGGTCGCCGAACAGATGGGATTCGTACTGCAAAACACCGCCTATTCGGTCAACATCAAGGAACGACTGGACTTTTCCTGCGCCCTGTTCGATCAGCGTGGCCAGCTCGTCGCCAATGCCCCTCATATACCGGTGCATCTTGGTTCGATGGGTGAAAGCGTTAAGGCTTTGCTAGCCCATCATAGGACGGAAATCAAGGCCGACGATGTCTTCATGCTCAATTCGCCTTATCATGGCGGCACTCATTTACCGGATATTACCGTCGTGACCCCGGTTTTCGATGACGCGCAGACAAAATTGTTATTTTTTGTCGCCTCCCGAGGTCACCACGCCGATGTCGGCGGCATGACACCAGGCTCGATGCCCTCTGCCAGCCGCGACATAACACAAGAAGGCGTAATCAGCAGTGGCCTTAAGATTGTGGTTGACGGGATTTTTCAAGAACAAAAAATCAGAGACTGGCTGAACGCCTCACCTTATCCAGCCCGAAATCCAGAGCAAAACATCGCCGACCTGCAAGCGCAAATCGCCGCCAATAACAAAGGCGTCCTCGAACTGAAAAAGATGATTGATCAATACTCGCTAGAAACGGTGCAGAGCTATATGGGCCATGTGCAGACGAATGCCGAGTATTGCGTCAAAAAAGTCATAGCGACATTGAACGATGGTCATTTTGTCTATCGCACCGACCAGGGCGGCGAAATCCATGTCGAAATCCGCATCGATCAACAAAAACAAACCGCCTGCATCGATTTTAGCGGCACCTCAGCCCAGCAACATAATAATTTCAATGCGCCGGCGGCGGTTTGCAAAGCGGCGGTCTTGTATGTATTCAGAACCCTGGTACAGGATGACATTCCATTGAATGCCGGCTGCCTGAAACCGCTGCAAATCATCATTCCGGAACATTCAATGCTGAACCCCAGCCATCCTGCCGCCGTCGTGGCCGGCAATGTGGAAACCTCACAGCATATCGTCGATGCTTTATATGGCGCCTTGGGCGTATTATCAGGCAGTCAGGGGACGATGAACAACCTAAGCTTTGGTAACGAGCAGTATCAGTACTACGAAACCATTTGCGGCGGTTCCGGCGCCGGCCCGGATTTTGATGGTTGTGACGCGGTGCAAACGCACATGACCAATTCGCGGATCACCGACCCCGAGATATTGGAATGGCGCTTTCCGGTGCGCCTGGAACAGTTTTCGATACGCCCGAACAGCGGCGGCAACGGGCGAACAAAAGGCGGCAATGGGGTGATTCGGCAAATTAAATTCCTCCAGCCGATGTCCGCCAACCTGTTGAGCAGTCAGCGTTTGCGCAGTCCTGAAGGACTACAGCAGGGCGGCTCCGGCCAATCCGGCGTCAATATACTGATCACTGCCGATGGCGAACAAACCCTCTTGCCGGCCTGCGTTCATATCGACTTAAAAGCCGGCGATAGTTTGAGAATCGAAACACCGGGCGGCGGCGGTTTCGGCCAGGAACGATGTTTATAACTGAGAACAAAAAAGCGGATAAAACATGATCGACCTCTACTGCGAGCGCCTGGATGCAGGATTCTGGGCCGAACCCTTCAACGCCCTCAGCAATGCCATTTTTCTGATAGCGGCATGGTTTGCATGGCGCCTAAGCAAGCGCAGCGCTGAACCGTCGCTAACTATCAAACTGTTAGTTTTGCTGATTGCCAGCATCGGCGTGGGCAGCTTTATTTTCCATACTTTCGCGACCCGCTGGTCGATGATCCTGGACCTGTTGCCGATATTGTTATTTCAACTGACTTTTTTCTGGATATACAGCCAGAAAGTCATGAGTTTTGAAAAACGCCAATCCGCGCTGCTGCTGACGGTTTATCTGCTGTCCATAGTGCTAGGCGGGCGCTTCCCCGAATTTTTTAACGGCTCGTTGATTTATCTGCCGGCACTGTTGTTGTTATTGTCGCTGGGAGTGTTTCATTATCTGCAGCATAAACAGGAGCGCTATATACTGCTCGGCGTCTCCGGGCTATTCATGCTGTCTTTGGCGTTTCGAACGTTGGATGCCGAGATCTGTCCGCAGTTTCCGTTAGGCACCCATTTTTTATGGCATCTCAGTTGCGGCGTCATCGTCTATTTGTCGGCTAGAGCCTTGCTGATTAACGTCGACCCAAGTGGAAAAAACATAAAAACCCAGTGAACTACTCGGAATATGGCGAGTCTATAAGAACGGAGATAGTATAACCGGTCATGCTGCCGATTACCGATAATCCAATCGAGACATTGATCATCAATGCTATGACTCTAGAGAGTCAACTGGCTTTATCAGTATAAAGTGGCACGACCGGTCTTTCATTCACCCAATTGCTCGGATAAGCGTTTGTAGGCTTCCTTGAGTTCATCCCCAATCACTTTAGTGGCGTGTATCAGCTCGGCGCTCGCTTCTTGATTTTCATCATTGATAACCCCCAACTTATCGATAAATTGCGCCCATTTCGGCTCCGCTTTATGCCACTGATCCTTGACATCCATGCCGGCCAGATGAAGTTGGAGTTCAATTTCGTCACGCTGCTTTTGTAGTGCGTGCAACAACGCATTCAATTCATTTTCGAGAGCCATCAGTCAATTCCTCTTCTAAGCCTGATTTTCTAACATGCCGTCAATGACATGGGTATTCATTCTTTGCGGCCGCTCACGACGTCCTGTCTCCCGCGGCACTTGCACATCCGTATGCATCGGCCGCATCCAACGCCCTTTCTCCCGCGGCACTTGCACATCCGTATGCATCGGCCGCATCCAACGCCCTTTCTCCCGCGGCACTTGCACATCCGTATGCATCGGCCGCATCCAACGTCCTGTCTCCCGCGGCACTTGCACATCCGTATGCATCGGCCGCATCCAACGCCCTGTCTCCCGCGGCACTTGCACATCCGTATGCATCGACCGCATCCAACGCCCTGTCTCCCGCGGCACTTGCACATCCGTATGCATCGACCGCATCCAACGCCCTGTCTCCCGCGGCACTTGCAATTCCTTATGCGGCGGACCCTTCCGACGCAGTGTCATAGGCCGGATAGGAAAATTTATTGGTAACTATTCAGTATCTTTCAGGTCTTAGGCAGTAGGTCATTGATTTCTCGGGACGCGTTCACCCAGCACCTAAATACCCTAGGTTATTGGCTATGATTAATAATCTTCGTTAATTTAGGTGCTGGGTGAATACATCCCTGTAAGCTCTGACTGCAACGTCCTGTTGCAGACAGCCCGGAAAATCAATAACCTACTCCCTTTGATAAAACTACGCTGAATAATTACATTTATTGATTCTTTGCTATTTGAGCAATTCGGGAAACGGCTTGAAGTCTTCGGTGTGATGTTGCTTGCACGTACGGAAACGATATTGCCGCCCTTCAATCACCGCATCAATTACTTCCAGATTACGCGTGCGACTGCAACGACTACCCTTGGCCGTCGCGCTCTGACATTGCTCGGCATCTTTCGCTAAATCAATAACATCTTGCTTGGCAGCGGGCGCCGGCTGCGCTACCTGAGCAGGCTTAGTCTCTTTCGCCGGCTTCGCTGCCTGGGCAGACTTAGCCTCTTTTTTCACGGCGCCCTCTTCATGATGATGTGCTTCGCCATGAGGTTCTGGGGTCGCCTCGGCGATCAGTTTTTTTCTAAAAATCAATAACACCGCAAACAATAGCACTAAAGATCCATAGCCTGATGACGCCGATTCCTCAAACTCTTCGGCAAAGGCCAAGCCGCAATAAAAATAAAGCGCCGACACAGTCAATAAAGGATTGAAGAGTTTTTTTATTTTCATTATTTTTTCCTCTTTATAGTTATAAGACTCGATTCTGCTGTTCATTATTACAATACCGATTGTCCATCAATTCAAGTGTACATCGACTAAAGTTGCATTTAATGCAGCGCTCGGCTTGGCGCATAAACAAAACGATCGACCTCAGACTCGACTCCAATAGTATGTCGTAGTCGACGTCGCGCCCAGTCGTATGAACCTTATCGAATCCTTCTCAAGGATACAAGCACACGCTAGGGAAATGCGGATTAAGTCCATCTCAGGATTTCTCGGCAGTTTTGGCGGCGCCTTCATCTACTTCCCTAACGCAATCTTGTGATGTTGCGATTGCGTCTTGTTGCTGCAGTTGATCGAGCTCATTCAAGGTGTTGATATTGATAAAAATATCCGGCTCGTCGCTGAAGTCGACCCTGACCATACTATGTTGTTGCAACCAGCGCTCTACCTTTCGCTCGCCGCGCTGCAAATACTTTTCGAGACTGCCCTTTAACGAAGTTCGCAACGCCAAAAAAACAGGATGGAGACGCTCACCGTCACACGCAACGGCGATATCGGCATCAACAGCCGCCCGGCGGGCCAGCAATTTATGCAAATGCTCAGCCTTGACTAACGGCGTATCGCACGGCGTCACCAACAGGATCTCCGTATCGGCGGCGCTCATCGCCGCCAATATCCCGGCCAGCGGCCCTTCGAAATTTCCGTTGAGATCTGAGATCACCGGGTAACCGAAAGCCTGGTATTGCTCGATATTACGGTTGGCGTTGATCATGACATCGTCCGCCACCGCCGACAGCGCCCACAAGGCGTAATTGACCAGCGCTTGATGACGATAAAGCACCAGCCCCTTATCCTGTCGTCCCATGCGCCGCGCCATCCCGCCCGCCAACACAACACCGGTGACTTTGTTTTGCTTGCTCATAGTGATAAGCTTTATGGATGTTAAAGAAGATGATTATTGTCGCAAGCCTGCTGTTTATTGCAAGCTGCGCCACGCAACGCTCGCAACCCGACAGTCAGTTGGTTCATTATTATCAGGCCGAAACCCAAAAACCCTATGATGACGTGCTGGCCGAACTGGAGATTGCGATTACCGAACATAATTTCCGCATCACCGGCCACAGTCGGGTTGGCAAGGTGATACGGGAAAGAGGTTCGGCCAATTTTCCTGAATTCGACACGATACAATTTTGTAATCTGACTCACGCCAAGGCCCTGCTGGAAATGTCCCCCCATGCCGTCATCCACATGCCATGCAATGTCGTGACCTATCAGATTGACGGCAAGACCCTCATCAAGACTCACTTATTGCCGATCGACAGCGACAACGACGCGCTCAATGATTTCGCCGCCAAAATGAACCAAACGCTTAAAGACATTGTCGACTTTGCAGCCGAACAATAGTCAAACTTTATCACCGAACATCAAGATTTAATTACTCCTTAGCCCGATTTTTCAGAAAACCATTCAGATACAAACTGTAC
This sequence comes from Methylomarinum sp. Ch1-1, assembly GCF_030717995.2. Classification (NCBI taxonomy): domain Bacteria; kingdom Pseudomonadati; phylum Pseudomonadota; class Gammaproteobacteria; order Methylococcales; family Methylococcaceae; genus Methylomarinum; species Methylomarinum roseum. The sequence continues at coordinate 3,399,731 of NZ_CP157743.1, forward strand.
CAGGAAAACATGTCCCACATTAATCCTCATGCATGGGTTTTTAATACTTATTTCAAAGACCAAGGTCGCCTTTGTGAAATATCCGGGTTAGGAGCATAATATACACTTTTCGAATATAGGGAATAACGAATGAGAGTTATCAAGCAAAAAATGGTAATCGCCGCGGCGATGTTAACGATCCTGAGCGCCTGCAGCACGACCCAGGAAAAAGTCGAACAGGAGGTCAGCTATCTCAATCAGTATCCGACTCGCGATCGGGTGGAGTATGTGTTGCAATGCGTCGCCAAACATGGCGGACTGACCTATATCAATCAATACGCCTGTGGCTGTAAGATAGACAAGATTGCCGAAAAACTGACCTTCGAAGAATATGAAGCGGCGACGACTTACGGTTTCATGCGTAAAACGCCTGGTGAGAAAGGCGGTGCGTTCCGCGACCCGAAAGAGTCTAAAAGTCTGAAAAAGCGCTTAGAAGAAGCGGAGGCCTATGCCGAAAGAATGTGTTTTGTAAAATAAATGCCGTAGGAGACCCGTCCTCGAGCCGAATGAAGCTTTGCGCGCCCGAGGACGGCGCTTTCGGCGTTGTGATTAACCTGAGTTCGGGTTAAGAAACCAGCCTGTATCAGGTAGCTCTTCCAGAAGACGCCGTTCACCCAGCACCTAAATAAACGAAGATGATTTATCGCAGCCATTAGCCTATGGAATTTAGGTGCTGGGTGAATACGTCCATGGCAGCTAACAGCTCCTGCTTACCGCTGCACCTACACGTCCTTGTGCGGCGTAGGCTTGAGCGCGGCATCTGACCGCCAGGGATGGTGGAAATGCCGATTTTGCAGGTAGAAAATTACTCCTGCATTTTCTACATTTCCGCCTTCCTTGGCGGTCAGAACAAAAATCGGCCATGCCGCGCACACTTCTTCCAGAGCGACCTGATACCGTCTTAACCGTCTGGAATATAAGATTATCTTATCCCGAATTGAGGTTGTGATTAATTGTTATGCTCGTAGCGCCGCTTAGCCTAAGTGATGATGAATGGCAACAATGGGAACGCCCATCAATGAAACTTTTTGTTGGGCGACACCAACTCAAACACCTGAGAAAACTCATCGGCGGCCTGCTCGGCGACCGACACGATCTGTTCTTCGCTCAAGCGCATCATCGACAAGCCGCGACCCTTAAAATTAGCGGCCGTCACCTCCGGAGACTCGCTGTATTCGGCCGCGTCGACTAAACGCACCGCCAACGACAACAAATAGGCGTCCAGCCTATGGACCTGCGCCAATTGAGGATCCAGATAACAGCCTATCGCTTCAGACAGTGATTCCGGCAAGCCCCAAGCTTTTATCAGCTCGCTTCCCACCTCGGCATGATTGAAACCAATAATTTCCTGCTCCAAACCGGCGACTTTGCTTCTATCATTGCCCGCCGCCAACAATACATTCAGCGATTCCTTCGGCATTTGCTGATAAAGCACCAGCGAACCGATATTATGCAAAAGACCGGTCAGGAACAAGCGCTCACAATGCAGCACCGCACTGGCCTTGGCCAATAGCTTGCAAACTACGCCACAATGCACGCTGCGCATCCAAAACGCAGTCATATCGACCAATTCCGCAGGAATATGTCTGAAATTATCGACCACGGTCGTGGCAAGAACCAAATTCTTCAGCTCCCCAAGGCCCACGACGACAACCGCTCTGGAGACTGTATCGATTTTTGCCTGAAAACCGTAAAAAGGGCTGTTGACGACCTTCAGTAAACGTGCACTCAAGGCCGGATCTTTGCTGACGACCCGACCAATCTCCTCGATGGAGAACTTAGGATCGTTAATCATTTCATTGATTTGAAAATAAATGTCGGGGAGGGAAAACAGCTCAATGCTATCTTCGACCAGAGACCGGGGCGTCAATTGAGCCATGTGCTTTATTTTCGATATAGCGCCAATACCTGCCGCACGTAATTCTGCGTTTCAGGATAAGGTGGGATGGCGTTATGGTATTTTTTGACGGCCCCTTCTCCGGCATTATAACTGGCGACTGCCAATTTAAGATTGGAGTTGAACATTTTCAACAAATCTTTCAGGTAACGGGTGCCGCCTTCGATATTCTGGCGTGCATCTTTGCGATTGCTAACGCCGTATCTTTTAGCGGTCTCCGGCATTAGCTGCATCAAACCGACCGCGCCGGCGGAAGACACCGCATTAGCATCATAGGCGGATTCGGTTTGGATGACCGCATGCAGCAATTTTTCGTCGATCTGGTATTTCGACGCCGCCTTAGCGATTAACGGCGTATATTTTATTTTGTTGCGTTTTAGATATTTGATCGCCTTAGCGTAATTTCGAGGCCTAGTACGAATGATGCGCTTATAATCGAAGCCTTTCTTCGGTTCATCGGTGTAATAAACGCTGCCATCCGGCGCGGTGTATTTATACACATCGGCCGTCGCCGGTGTCGAAATAAACAACACGAATAGAGCTAAGACACATCGATTCATAACTATTCCATCAGATTGACTTTCACAGTAACGAGTCCGGCGGCTTTAACCGCCTTCTCCCTAGCCTTGCTGATATCTTCATCGGCGGCCAACGCAACGCCCATGCGTCTTTTGACGAAGGCCTCCGGCTTGGCGAATAATCTTATTTCCGTTTCCGGAATGGCCAAAGCCTGATCCAAGCCTTGATAAACGACCCCTCTGCCATCGACGCCGCCTAGGATAACGGCGCTGGCCCCCGGATTGCTGAGCCGCGAGGAGACCGGCAAACCCAAAATGGCCCGGACATGTAAATCGAATTCGCTCTGCCTCTGGGTGATCATTGTAACCATGCCGGTATCGTGCGGTCTGGGACTTACTTCACTAAACCAAACGCTATCGCCTTTGACAAACAGTTCGACGCCAAATAAACCCAAACCGCCAATTGCATCGGTGATCTTATTGGCGATTTCTTTCGCGGCCCTGCCGGCCTCGACTGACATCGCCTGCGGCTGCCAGCTTTCCCGGTAATCGCCTTGTTCTTGACGGTGACCGATCGGCTCGCAGAAATGGGTCACCACCTCGCCTTGACCGTTCATGGCTCTTACCGTCAACAGCGTGATCTCAAAATCAAAATCGACCTTGCCTTCGACGATCACCTTGCCGGTATCCGTCCTGCCGCCGGATTTGGCATATGCCCAGGCCTCTTCCAGCTGATCGGCCGATTCGACCATCGACTGACCTTTTCCCGATGATGACATCGTCGGTTTGATAAAACAGGGATAGCCGGTATGAGCCGCGGCGTCTTTCAATTCCGCAAACGATTCGGCAAATGCGTAACTGGACGTCGGAACGCCCACTTGCTCGGCCGCCAGCGTGCGTATGCCTTCACGGTTCATCGTCAATGCGATAGCCCTGGCGTTCGGCACCACGGTCGCCAGACCTTCGCTTTCGACTTCCTTCAAGGCCTCGGTCGACAACGCTTCGATCTCAGGAATAATATAGTCCGGTTTTTCCGCAATGATCAACTGTTTGACCGCCTCGGCGTCGGTCATATCTATCGCGTAACTGCGGTGCGCGACATGTTGGGCCGGCGCACCCTGATAGCGGTCGACCGCAATCACTTCGACGCCATAACGCTGCAATGCGATGGCGATCTCCTTGCCTAGCTCGCCGCTGCCCAATAACAATGCTTTCGTCGCGTTTTCCGTCAAGGCCGTCCCGAGTTTCATTTTGATCCTTCCAGATATTTGTCGATGTCTTCTTTGGAGAAACCGATCTTGCGGGCCACCCGGTCGGCATGACTGACGCGGGAAATGCCCTCGACCAACTTATAGGTCGGCTCTTCGTTGGCGAATTCAACCTGCTTTGCCAAACCGATGCCTTTATTGATGAACACATCGACCAATTGATGGTTATGGGTGATTAAGATGGTGTTATTGCCTTTGCGATAAAAGCCGTCCAACACATTGGTGGATGATTCCATTTTTTCTTCAAAAGTAGTGCCTTCGGACATTTCATCGAGCACCACCAGGCTTTTCGATGTCGTCGTAACGAAGATGTCCTTGGTCCTTTTCAGTTCGGTGCCGTACCGCCCTTCCCCATCATCCAGATGACTGATTTCCGGCGCCTGATAAAAAATGCGGTCGGCGACGCACAAGGTGGCTTTTTCGGCCGGCACATAACAGCCGATTTGCCCCAACACCTGGATTTGCGTGATGGTCTTGCAAAAAGCCGTTTTCCCTCCGCTGTTCGGGCCGGTGATGAACACCAGGTTGGCATGCGACAAATGAAAATCGTTGGCGACATAGTCCGGGTTGTTATGGCCCAGCACCGGATTCTTGGCGGCGGTCAGATCAATTTCATGGTTGTCGGTTTCAACCATCTCCGGCAAAACCATATCGCTGCCGTAATTTTCCGCATACTTGATGAACGACAACAGCTCATCGAGCTCTCCCAAAGCATCCAGCGCGATGCCCAACTCTTCCGAACCCCTGAATTCGTCCCGCAACGGAATAATGCAATTATCGCGATCATAGGAACCGACGACCGGAAAATAAATCAACAACATCGGTATAAAAAATATCGATGCCACCGGAATGGAACTCTTGCTGAAACTGAACAGGTCGGTCGGGAAAAATTCGGTAATCCCCCAGACCACGGCAAAAATGGCGGCGATCAACAGCGGTTTGAATATGCTGGGTTTGAAGATCGTCGCCGGAGTAAACGAGCCCTTGCGTTCTTCCTTGCTCTGAAAACCTTTTTCGGTATTGTAGACCGGTCCCAGCATCAGCGAATAGGTTCGGCTCTCGGCAAAGCTGCGGATTTTATCGAAGATCCCCTTTAAATAAGGACTCTGCGGAGACTCGGAGGCGTGGATATAACCCACCAGATCGAGCATGAAGCGTATGCCGCGTCGGTACTGTTTATAACCGTAGCCTTCGATCTGGTTCTCTTCCCTGGCGGTGCCTAATGAACCTAAGAACTCTCCGTACAAGAATATATATAATTTTTTTTCTTTATCGGCGCAATGCTGCACGATACGCTCGATGTTTTCCCTGACACCGGGGTTGTCGCGTATTTCTCTGACTGCCTCTTGCTTGGCGGCGATGGCTTCTCGGTCCGCTAGCGGCTGAGTCAAGGAACGATACAAGATCGATTGACCGACCGTCGTTTCGGCGTAGTTGACCGTATCAAACAATTCGTTAATTTCGATCGTATTGAAAGCGGCCTGATCGACGACTCCTTCGCCCAGAGGCAAGGGCTTGTTCGAACGGATGACCGGCCATTGTCCCTTCCAGCTTCTTAATACAATCTCTTTCATGTTAGTTCTTCTTTTTTCTATCCAGCAAACCAAATACCAGTACAGCGGCCACGACGATTCCGGACATCATGATATTCTCTTTAGATGCACCGAGTAGATACGCGATTCCACTGCCCAGCCCCATACCGACACCGGTAAACGCCAGGCTGCGCATGAAGCGACAAAATGGACAGCTGCGGTCAAAGCCTTTCATCGCAAACGCCTGGACAATAAATCAACCATCACTTTGACATGCTCATCGCTGTCATTCAACGCCGGAATATAGCGATAGGACTTGCCACCGGCTGCTAAAAATTCTTCCTTGTTGGCCAGGGCGATTTCCTCCAGGGTTTCCAAACAATCGACGGCAAAACCGGGACAGACGATATCGACCTCTTTACTGCCTTGCTGAGGCAAATCCTGCAATACTTCCAGACAATAAGGTTTCAACCATTCGGCCTTACCGAAACGCGATTGAAACACCAACTTCCACTGAGTGTCATGCAACCCCAGGCGCTCGGCGATCAATGCCGCCGTTTTTTGGCAGTGATGATAATAGGGATCGCCCAGATCGGTCAGTTTAGCCGGCAGGCCATGAAACGACATCAACAACAGATCATTTCTGCCGTGTTTATGCCAAAACGCCTTGATCGATTCGGCAACGGCGGCGATATAGGCCTGATGATCGTGATACTCGGCGATAAATTGCAGACTCGGAATATGGCGCCAGGGACGAACCACATCGTCGACCGCATCATAGACCGAGGCCGTCGTAGTCGAGGAATACTGCGGATAGAGCGGCAAAATGATGATCTCATCCAGCATTTGTGCCTTGAAGGCGTTCAATTTATCCGCCAACACCGGCTTTCCGTAACGCATCGCATAATCGACATGAATCTCGTCGGAATCGAGCGCAATGGCCAGCTTATCGCTTAATTGCCGGGTGTAATAAACCAACGGCGATCCTTTGTCGGTCCAGATCTCACGATAAGCTCGAGCGGATTTACGTGGTCGGAAAGGCAAGACAAAAAAATTGAGTATCACCCACCACAATGCGCGCGGCAGATTAACGACGCGAGGATCGCCGAGAAATTCGCGCAAAAAACGCCTAACCCTGGAAGTCGTCGGGGCATCGGGCGAACCCAAATTAACCAATAATACGCCAACTTTCTTGCCAGGGTTTTGCGCCATCGTTTAATTCCTGTTGATGAGGTTCAAAAATTCGGAACGTGTGCTGATTTCCTTACGGAATATACCGGTCATCACCGAAGTCGTCATCACCGAATTCTGTTTTTCCACGCCGCGCATCATCATACATAAATGCTTGGCTTCGATGACCACGGCGACGCCCTTAGCGTCAATCGCTGTTTCCACGGCGTCGGCGATCTGCTTGGTCAGTCTTTCCTGAATCTGCAGGCGTCTGCCATACATATCGACGATGCGAGCCAGTTTCGACAAACCCAACACCTTACCCCGGGGCAGATAACCGATATGGCATTTTCCAATGAAAGGCAACAAATGATGTTCGCACAGTGAATATAGCTCAATATCCTTGACGATAACCATATCCTCGGTGTCGGCCTCAAATATCGCGTTATTGAGAACTTCGTCCAGGCTCTTCTCATAGCCGTTATTTAAGAATTTAAAGGCTTTCGCGGCCCGCGCCGGCGTATCGACCAGACCCTCACGCGTCACATCCTCGCCAACTGCCTCAATTATCTTGGAAAAATACTCTTCCATCACGTTTACTCTGTAAAAAAAATGACAATATAGTATACCGCATCACTGGGTAAATTTTAACGCTTGTAAAATCACATTTTCATCGGCGTCCGGCTTGTGCGCATTTTCACTGATATGGCGCCGCCAGCCCTTCGCGCCGGCAACGCCATGAAACAGCCCCAGGATGTGCCGGGAAATACTGTTCAACCTGACGCCTTCCGCGAGTTGTTGTTGAATATATGGTATCAGCGCCAATACAACCTGCTGTCGCGATTTAACGGCTTGCTCGTCGAAAAACAACGCGCCGTCCACTTGCGCCAATAAATAAGGATTGTGATAAATTTCTCGCCCCACCATCACCCCGTCGATCAGGCGCAAATGCTCATCGACCTGTTCCAGAGTCGTGATGCCGCCATTCAAAACGATTTCCAACTGCGGAAAATCCTGCTTCAGTCGATAAACCAGATCATAACGCAATGGCGGGACTTCCCGATTTTGCTTCGGCGACAAGCCCTGCAGCCAAGCCTTGCGGGCATGGACGATGAAGCTTCGGCAGCCGGTCGCGGCGATGACGGCAATAAAGTGCGTCAATTGTTGATAAGAATCCCGATCGTCGATGCCGATCCGCGATTTCACCGTGACCGGGATAGCGACACCCCGCTGCATCGCCGCGACGCATTCGGCGACCAATTCGGGCTGCGCCATCAGGCAAGCGCCGAACATGCCGTTTTGTACGCGATCACTGGGACAGCCGACGTTCAGGTTGATTTCGTCATAACCATAGTCCTCAACGATCCGCGCGCAAGTCGCCAGATCGGCAGGATTGCTTCCGCCCAATTGAAAGGCGACCGGATGCTCCTGATGATTAAATTGCAAAAAACGCTGGCGATCACCGTGAATGATCGCGCCGGTCGTCACCATTTCGCTATACAGCAGCGCATGCTTCGACATCAGCCGGTAAAAATAACGACAATGGCGGTCAGTCCAATCGAGCATGGGGGCGACACAAAATCTATGCGCGCTATCTTGACAGGACGATGACGCTACTGGCTTGGCTTCAGACATCATGGGACTTGTAAGTTCTGCGATATTTTTAGACATTTCTGATTATTCAATGCATTATTTGCTCAATGAATATGAACAAATAATGTGACCATCATCTACTACAAAATTAGGCAGGGTATCCTACAGAGCTCTGACCGGAATAAAAAGCAAAATCGAACAATTACTGCGCTGATTTAAAAGGCGATAATGTGGTGATGTGTCCGGAAAAGTATTGACACATCAGGTTTCGAAGTCGGCTACCGTCTATGCCGGGACTGCCTTTGTTCTACTTCACCTGTTCAAATCCCACACTGAAATACAACGTTGAACACAGTCGGTCAGGGCTCCCTCATTAAAAAATACCTTCTGAGCGGGGCGGGTTATTTAACCCACCCCGAACGTTTAACTTACTCTAGTCACGGTTGAATTGTTCAGGACCTCGTTGACCCGCATTTCGCATAGCGATGCGGACTACTTGCTTTTCGCGCCGAGGGCGGCGCTCCTACGCAAAGCACCGTCTTGCCTTCGGATGTGTCGAACACCGTGAAGCGCATCAAAACCGGATCAAGCGCAGCGGATCCGCCAACGTAGGGTGGCTTCGCGAAGCAAGCCGCCAAAAACCGCCACCGGAGGCAAAATTGGTCATTGTGATATCCAGGCGCATTGCCTAGCGGCGAATCACCCTACGGTTGCATACCAATATAGCCTTGCCTTCGGATGTGTCGAACAGCGTGAAGCGCATCGAAACAAGGTGCGCATCCTATCGTCAGCGCACCCTACCTCATCGTAGGGCGGCTTCGCGAAGCAAGCCGCCAAAACCCGCCACCGGAGGCAAAATTGGTCATTGTGATATCCAGGCGCATTGCCTGACGGTGAATCACCCTACGGTTGCATGCCAATATAGCCTTGCCTTCGGATGTGCTGAACTGCGTGAAGCGCATCAAAAACCGGTGCGCTTCCTATCATCAGCACACCCACATCCGTGAGATGGATCACGCACAGCGGATCCCCCTGGCGTATTTGTTGTTAAATTCTGTTTTGCCACTCATTCATTTAATGAGGTAGCCCTGATCAACCCACTCTTTCGGCTGACTACGATGGCCATCTGTTAATTTGGTCGGCGCACCGCAACGAGGTTGATCCGGCAAACTCGCCATCCCTTTCTTCACTTTATTTTGGCTAATCATCGGTCATTCAAATGAGCGTAGGCGGGCAGGGTTTGGATGCGAGTGTCTTCCAACGGCTCGCCGACGGTGAAATGGTAGAGACTTTGCAGGCTGTCGTCCTGAATTCCCAGAACACCATGAACGGCATCGTCGAAAAAACAGCCGATGCCGGTACCGCGCATTCCGGCGGCTTCGGCTTCAAGGTACAAGATTTGCCCTAACAACCCACATTCCCAAAACAAACGCCGATAATGCCAAGGTTCGGCGACGGTTTGGTTGAATTCCGCCAACATGGCTAAGCTAAAGGCACTGTTCGAGGCGATGGCTTGATGACAGGATAAGGTTTTCGCGGCTTGACGGACATCCCCTTGATACAGCAGAAACAAACCGGGAATACCGTTCGTTTCCTGCCAGATAAAATTCGAGCTAAAACTCGTTCGTAGCAGATCGATCCCTTTTGTCGACCGCGGCCAGCAATAAAGACCCGGCGGCAAGTCTTCCACTTTATGGATGAACAGACATAAATGCACGGCCGGCCGCCAGTTCCAGGCGTCGAATGGCGCCTGTCCGCTGGCCCGCAAGCATTCCAGAATCCGCCGAAAAGCCACTTGCCCCATCTCATCGGCCCGCGCATTAAAATGTTGCGCGCTGCGCCGTTGCCTGATCAGTCGGGTTGCCGAAATTGAACAGGCAGACGCCTCCTTGTCAATCGCCTGCCCACACCAATGTCTAACCTCTCCAGTTGTCTTGCGAGTAGATTGCGCGATCTCGTCGAGCACAGACCAATGATACATATGGTAGGATCCCAGCGATTGCGCCCTGCCCTGCCAAACCGACTGCGATATCGTGCTCATCAATCTATCTTTCTCACGTTCGCTATCGATCTCGGCGTCACTGTAACAAATCCGACAAAGCCAATCCGGACTTTCTCTTTCCTTGTCGATGAACTCTTCCGTTCTATCTATGCCCAGCAAAGCCGCAATTTCGCTATCCGTGTATTGCCCCAGCAGTTCAATACGCCAACCTAAAACGGACGCGGCGTAACTGAGCGCCGCCAAGGCATGGCCGGCATCCAACTGGCAATAGCGAAAGGCGCGCTCGCCGTATTTCCAGGCTTCCCGCCAATGGATGGAACTCAGCCCTAATAACAAAGTATGCGGAAATTCATTATTGCCAAACGCACAACGCCGTTCCAGCTTATGATCGTGACTGACATAATGATAAATACCAGGCTTCAATATTCCACTCACGCCATTGATTAGATAGGCTTCGGACGGATGTAAATTGCCGCTGGAGGGATTGCAGCGCAAGGCCCAGCGAGCCGGACCGTACTGTTTCCAGGCCGACAAGCCGAACGCCAGCTCCAACAACAGACCGAGGTTTTTCATGTTCAAGAGTGCAGGTGTGACGCCGGCCCGATCATGCAATGCGGACCAGCTCACTGCGAGTTCGCGCCCGGGTTTTGGCAGGTCTATGCTAGTACAGCCGTCGAAACGTCGAAACGGATCGGGCTGATCGTCCCAATCCAGGGTTTCCGGACCTCGGGCATAACGCTGGAAACTGTGTTTAGTACGCTGATGGTAATCGCTAACCGTTAACATATTTGCCTACTTTATGGCCAGATCGTCCGTCAGACAACCGATCGACCTGCCTAGTACAATAAACTTGAAATATATTGGATAATACAACGATTTGAAACCAATAAAATAATCCCTTGGCACGTCCACTCCTCCCACTGACATTGAGCTCTGAACAGCAGAGCATTTTGGAAACCATTGTTCGAAGTCGCGAAGCGCCACACAGTCTGGTGCAACGTGCTCAAATCGTGTTATTGGCCCACGTCGGCAACACCAATAAATCGATCGCTCAAAACCTGGGGCTCTGTGAAGAAACGGTCGGGTTTTGGCGAAAGCGTTGGTTAGGCGACAGTATTGAGTTGGAAAAATATGCCGACCAATCAAAAAAGTTGCGCGAGGCGATCAGTCACGTGTTGGCCGACAAACCACGCGCTGGCTGCCCCGGCGTCTTTACTGCGGAGCAGATTTGCCAGTTATTGGCGCTCGCTTGTGAAACGCCTCCCGAGCATCTCAGTCATTGGACGCAACCGGCACTCGTCCGAACCGCTATTGATAGGGGGATTGTAGACACCATTTCGCTCAGCAGTATCGGGCGTTTTTTAAAATCAGGGGGATTTGAAACCGCATCGCACTAAATATTGGCTCAACCACAAAGCCGAAGATGAAGCGACCTTTCGACAAGAAGTGAGAGACGTTTGCAAGCTCTACCATCAAGCTCAAGAGCTACACGAATCCGGTGTACATGTGATCAGTGTGGACGAGAAAACCGGTATTCAGGCGCTGGAACGGATTCATCCGGATCACCCGATGTCCAAAGGAAAACTGGAATTACACGAATTTGAGTACAAACGGCATGGCACACAAACCCTGATAGCCAATTTTGAAGTAGCGACCGGAAAAATCCTGTGTCCAACGTTGGGCGACACCCGAACAGAAAACGATTTTGTGGCCCATATCCAGGCGACCGTCGCTACTGACCCCACGGCAAAATGGGTATTTATTGCCGACCAACTGAATACGCATAAATCCGCTTCATTGGTGAAATGTGTGGCAGAACTCTGCGGCATCGAAGCCCCGCTGGGCGAGAAAGGACAATCCGGCATTTTAGAGAACATGGCGTCGCGCGCGGACTTTTTACAATGCACCGAGCACCGTATCCGTTTTGTTTATACACCAAAACATTGTTCATGGCTGAACCAAGTCGAGATTTGGTTCGGCATTTTAAGCCGTCGCTTACTCAAACGCGGAAGTTTCCCTTCGATTAAGGCTCTGAATCAAAGAATTCAGGCGTTCATTGCATTTTTTAATGAAACATTGGCAAAACCGTTTCGATGGACCTATATTGGTAAGCCTCTACTTGTCTAAATTATCGAAGGTATTTCAGAAGGCGAGTACTAGATTCAATTGTTTGTCTTCGAAGCGCACCAGAAACACGTTCTTTCCCGGTTCCTCTTCGATATAACCTCGCATCACGATGACGCCGCGCGCACCGGCTTCGGCCAGGATATCACCCAAATGATTGCCCGGCATCGAGCCATCATCGACTATATCATGCGCCGCATAAACCACATCACCCACTTCCAAATCTTCGACATTCATTATCTTCCCCTTTGTAGCAAACCTTACAAAAAATAACCGATTGTTGCCAAGATACCTCAGGTTATCTTAAGGAAATATTTTTTATCTTTAAAAAACATAAGCTTAAGAAAATTCCTGCAAATGGCATACAGGTTGCTAAATACATTTACAAAAACGATGCCAAGCAATCTTGCAGGAGAAAAATATGATCACACTCACCGAAAATGCGATAAACGCGGTCAGCCGCTTTATCGCCGGTTCAGAAAAACCTACGGCCGGTTTAAGAATCGAAGTGACCGACGGCGGCTGTTCCGGTTTCCAATACGGCCTGCGTCTGGATGAACAGCAAAGCGACGAAGACACCGTGATCGACTGCGGTGCTATCAAGGTGTTGGTCGATCAGACCAGCCTGCCGATGCTAGACGGCATGACGGTCGATTTCGTCGACAGCCTGGATGGTTCGGGCTTCAAATTCACCAATCCCAATGCCGTTAAAAGCTGCGCCTGCGGTACATCGTTCTCGACCAGCGATAACGGCGCAGCCAACAAAACCTGTTCATCATAAGATAGCGAGGAACCAGTTTAGATACTGAGAGATTATCGAAACCTCCCCTTTTTTGGGCTATTGACAACACTTTCCCATATAAGGGAAATACAGTCTTCGCTATAAATTAAAACTTTATAGCGCTAGGTAGCTGCGATACAATCGCGTCCTTTTGTCGCGCCTACCGCTATAAAGTATGGCTACACAATGAATCGAAGCAACAAGAGAACACAGTGAAACAAGCGGCGACACCGAATCTGCTCAGCAGTGGCAGAAAACACAACCATCTTGAATTGCTGGAACGCATCGATGCCAGCGGTTCAATCCGCGCCGCGGCCAATGCTCTGGGCATGAGTTACAAGGCGGCCTGGGATGCCGTTGAAAACATCAACAACCTCTCCGCCCAACCGCTGGTTGAGCGCCGGGTTGGCGGACGCAACGGTGGCGGCGCAGTATTGACGACACACGGCAGACGCTTGGTCGCGGCCTATCGCAGACTGGACAAGGAAAGGGAACGGGTTCTGGCCCATCTCAACCGGGTCATGGACGACTTCGACACCTACTATGAAATGATCAGGAGATTTGACATGAAAACCAGCGCTCGTAATCAATTCCTCGGGAAGATTATCAAGATCAAAGAAGGCGCCGTTAACGCCGAGGTCATACTCAATATCGGTGGCGGAGATGAACTGGTCGCCGGCATCACGCTCGACAGTCTCAAGCATCTGGAGCTGACCGAAGGCATGGAAGCCTATGCCTTGATTAAGTCGCAATGGGTCATTCTAAGCGCCGATAACGACCTGAAGACCAGCGCCCGCAACCGCCTGTGCGGCTCCGTCGCCCGTTGTCAGGAAGGCGCGGTCAACTCAGAAATCATCCTCGAACTACCCGGCGGCAAGCATCTGACCGCCATCGTCACCAATGACAGCTATCATGATCTCGGCCTCAAACCCGGCATGCGCGCCTGCGCCCTGATCAAGTCTTCCCATGTGATTCTTGCCGTCGCCTCTTAACCGTCTTTAACTCAACAAGGAGTCCATCAATGAAACGTTTACTCTCTTACTTTACACTGCTGATTTCTTTGGGCTACGGCGCCGGCGCCGGCGCCGAAATCGTCAATGTCGCCGTCGCGTCAAATTTCACCGCGCCGATGAAAGCGATCGCGGCGGAATTCGAACAAGACACCGGTCACACAACGCAACTCGCCTTTGGCTCGTCCGGTAAATTCTTTGCCCAGATTAAAAACGGCGCACCTTTTCAGATCTTCCTGTCCGCCGACGCCAAGAAACCGGAAATATTGGAACAAGAGGGCTTCGCCGTTGCCGGCAGCCGCTTCACCTATGCCTTCGGTTCGTTGGTGTTATGGTCAGCCCAACCCGATTTAGTCGATGCGGCTGGTGAAATTTTAAGCAAAGCGCCCTTCCGGCATTTAGCGCTGGCCAATCCGAAACTGGCGCCTTACGGGCTGGCGGCACAGGAAATACTGGAGAAACTGGGGCGCTGGTCCGCGCTGCAAGATAAACTGGTTATGGGCGAGAACATTGCCCAAACGCATCAATTTGTCACCACCGGAAACGCCGAACTGGGGTTCGTCGCGCTCTCCCAAATCATGCAAGACGGTAATCTCACCGGCGGGTCCAGCTGGATGATTCCATCGGAACTCTACAGCCCGATTCGTCAGGATGCCGCGCTGCTAGTGACTGGTCAAAATAATGCCGCGGCCACAGCTTTATTGGATTATCTTAAATCCGACAAGGCCGTGACGATCATCAAGGCCTACGGTTACCAACTATAACCCAGCGAGAAGAACGATGTTCAGCGACGCGAATTTGACCGCCATCCTACTGACCCTGAAGCTGGCCACGATAGTCACACTCGTGTTGCTATTGATCGGCACACCTATCGCCTGGTGGCTGGCCCGAACCCACTCGCGACTCAAAGGTCCTATCATGGCACTGGTTGCTCTGCCGATCGTGCTGCCTCCTTCGGTGCTCGGTTTCTATTTGTTGCTGGCGATGGGTCCGAACGGCCCGGTGGGACAATTCACTCAGACCTTGGGGCTAGGCACGCTACCGTTTACGTTCTCCGGCCTGGTCGTCGCCTCGGTGTTCTATTCGCTGCCCTTCGTCGTGCAACCCATACAGAATGCCTTCGAGGCGATCGGCGACAGCCCTCTGGAAACGGCCGCCACATTGCACGCAGGCCCCTGGGATCGCTTTTTCAGCGTCGTGCTGCCGTTGGCATGGCCGGGTTTCTTGACGGCGACCATCTTGGGTTTCGCCCATACGGTCGGCGAATTCGGCGTGGTATTGATGATAGGCGGCAACATTCCCGGTGTGACCCGCGTCATCTCGGTGCAAATCTACGACTTTGTCGAAGCCATGGAATATGGCGATGCGCACGCATTGTCGGCGCTGATGCTGGCGTTCTCCTTTCTGGTGCTGTTGGCGTTGTACGCCTTTAAACCGGGCAAGCTAAATCCCGGCTCATGAAGCAGACCCTCTGAGAATATTCACCACTTAGCATTTGCTAAGTGATTGGTAATAAGTATAGTTGTATAAATCATCATCCATGATAACTGGATTCCGGCAATCCATGCCGGAATGACGAAGCACCTAAGACCGTCTGACTTTTTTCTAGGCACTTAACAATACTGCATACGCCTTTATGGAAATGCATACAGGGGAGCTTTGCGCCCGGTATTTCGATACGACATTGTTGGATTGCCGTGTGACTCACCCGAGTGGCGACCATATTCTCGGGAAAATTTAAATGATAAACAAGGGCTACTATGAAACGGAAACTACGTTTATACACTGCCTTGGCATTATTGCTGAACGCCCCCCCCCTATCCGTGGCCGGGAACGCGATTCTTGGGCGAGCACCAAATTACGGGATACGACCGGACAATCGGGCAGCTATATCGGTCAACTGTTGGAAGCCAGGCTCAGATGGGAAGTGGCGCCTAAGCTAGTCAAGCTGGAAACCGGCTGGGCGCATCTGTTCAAGGGGGACTTCGCCAACAATACACCCGGCGCCCCCGAGGATAAAGGCGATGCGGATTATTTCTATGCCCAAAGCACCCTGACATTCTGATAGTTAAGAGGAAGCTTATGAAAAACGCTTGCGGGACGACATCCGGTGACGTAATTTACCCGAATAAAGACTCTGCTAACGAGACCAAACAAACAACCAGAAATGCTAATCCAACCATGACAACCCTAGATACCATCAAGGCTTGCCTGAAACTGGATTATTCTGGCTTTTCGCTGGACGTCGATCTTAATTTGCCCGGCAAGGGGGTCACCGCCCTATTCGGCCATTCGGGTTCCGGCAAGACCACGTTACTGCGCTGCATCGCAGGACTGGAAAGAGCCGTTGGCAGCCTGTCGGTCAACGGCTCAACCTGGCAGAACGACAAACTATTCCTGCCGACCCACAAGCGGCCGTTAGGTTATGTTTTTCAGGAAGCCAACCTGTTCCCGCATTTGAGCGTTCAAGGCAATTTACAATACGGCCTCAAACGGGCGATGAGCAACGGTCGTCAGTTTTCTCTGGAACAAGCGATCGATTTATTGGACATCGGGCATTTGTTACACCGTAAAACCACGCGGCTTTCCGGTGGCGAAAGACAACGGGTCGCCATCGCCCGCGCGTTGACGGTCAACCCCAGAGTTTTATTGATGGATGAACCGCTGGCCTCATTGGATCAACTGCGTAAACGCGAAATTCTGCCCTTTCTGCAGCGTCTGCGCGACGAACTGGACATTCCGATTCTATACGTCACCCATGCCAGCGATGAAGTCGCCAGACTGGCCGACCACGTGGTGATCCTATCGAAAGGCCAGGTCGTCGCCAGCGGCTCGCTGACCGAAACCCTGGCCAGAATCGATCTCCCGGTGCGCCCGGATGAAGACGCATCGGTCGTGCTGAAGGCGCGCATCGCCGAACAGGACCACCGCTGGGGTCTGGCGCGGGCCGAATTCGCGGGCGGCAGCCTCTGGCTGCGGGACATGGGCTTCGACATCGGCGAAACAGTCCGATTACAGATCATGGCCCGAGACGTCAGTCTGGCGCGGGAACAACCGACGACGCCCAGCAGCATCGTGAATCTGCTGCCGGCAACGATTGAAGAAATCGGCGCCGGCGAACATCCCGCCATCAAGCAAATTCGCCTATTGGCCGGAGAATCCCCCCTGCTCTGTCGATTGACCAGCCGCTCCGCCGATGCCTTAGGCCTGAAAATCGGCCAATCGGTCTGGGCGCAAATCAAATCGGCGGCTATTATTGAATAAACGACATCACGGGCTTCAAAACCAATGGGAAAACCAATGGGGTCAGACTCTGAGGTATCCCCACAAATTACGCTTTTTCCAGGGTGCTGAAATAACCAACTAAGAGAACTTGAGCGTGTTCCAATAAATTTTCCTGCAACTCAAATACCACATATTGACAGGCGATACGAGCAAGAAAAATGACCGAATAAGGTGAACGATCACGATTGCTGCAGACTTTGATTTGCCGTTCGATGGCAGTGCCTTTCAAGCCCGGAAACCAATGGGGTCAACCAATGGGGTCAGACTCGAACGGAAACCAATGGGGTCACGCGGAAACCAATGGAAACCAATGGGGTCAGACTCGAATGATACAAACCAATGGATAACCCATTAACCCCCCTGTGTCAATAAGCCAAAAAAAAATCTCTGCTGAAAAAAACAGCATTTCAAAAAGCCATCGGTCGCATCGAATTCGCACCCATTATTTCTCTTCTCAGATGTCGGTGTCCTTCCCACAAAACCTCGCGGCGTTGCAGTTGCCATTCGCTAGTTGTTAACGCCATAATACCAAAACGGGATTCTGGCGGTGATTTTCCAACAGAGGATTTTCACCTCATTAGTTCATGCCCATGCTGGGCGTACACAAAATGGGTCAAGCGCGAAGCGCAAAATCAGCACGCACCTTACCCATACCGTTAGGCATTTGAAATGGAGCATTTTGAGAACCAATCAGATAGGCTTTCTTCGGTTAAATTACCGGCAGCTAGATCCTCGATAATAACAACTGCTTCAGGTTCGTACGCATTGAAGGAATATCCATTTATCTCTAAAAACATCGCAGCAATAGTTAAAGCAATTCGTTTATTGCCATCTATGAAAGGGTGATTATTGGCTAATCCGTAGCAATATGAAGCAGCGAGATCAAAAATTGAAGGATTATTGGTATATTCAAATCGTTGTCGAGGCCGGTTCAACGCTGATTCAAGAAGGGCTGCATCTCGGGAACCAATGGGGTCAGACTCGAATGATACACGGGAACCAATGGGGTCAGACTCGAATGATACAAACCAATGGATAACCCATTAACCCCCTGTGTCAATAAGCCAAAAAAAATCTCTGCTGAAAAAAACAGCATTTCAAAAAGCCATCGGTCGCATCGAATTCGCACCCATTATTTCTCTTCTCAGATGTCGGTGTCCTTCCCACAAAATCAATCGAGTCTGACCTATTAGTTCTCTATTAGTTCTCCTATTAGTTCTCGAGTCTGACCCTATTGGTTCTGCTTTTCAGCACCCTGGAAAAAGCGTAATTTGTGGGGATACCTCAGAGTCTGACCCTATTAGTTCTCCTATTAGTTCTCGAGTCTGACCCTATTGGTTCTGATGAAAAATCAATCGAGTCTGACCCTATTGTCTCTCTATTGTCTCTTTGGTCAAAGAACGCCACCTTGCAAACCAATGGGGTCGGTCTCGGTATCAAAGGAGGTCAGACTCGATTGATTCATTTTTACTGATCGAGGAGTTCTATATGAGCGATCAAATCGCTGATCCAGGTTGCTAGGAAATGACTGAACCGGCAAAACTCTGGCGTTAACCCCAGCCCTGGAAACCCTCAGTAACCGCGAGCTTAGCTGTTTTGACTTTTCGATGAAAAATTAATCGAGTCTGACCCTATTGGTTCTCGATGAAAAATCAATCGAGTCTGACCCTATTGGTTCTATAAATATTTGATTTTTATAGAATATAAACAACTTCGTTTTGTAGCAAATGCTACAAAATCTAATTTTAATGAGTAAGAAACCGACAATTGACAGGGCAGTCAAAATGGTTGTTAATTTAATGGCAAGGTAACTATTCAGTATTTTTCAGGGCTTAGGGAGCAGGCCATTGATAAAAATACGCTGAATAATTACATGGCAAGAACCTTATAGAAATAACCTAAAGCAACGCGCCATGAATCCAAGAATGCTGGAAAAAATCAAATTGGAACACGAGGCCGCACGATTGTTCATGCGGCTTTATGAGCAGCGCTTTGGGATTGAGATGCGTCATATCTGGCACAACGAACCGAAAAAACCGGACGTGTCCTGCTATCTCGATGGCGAACGTCTGGACCTTGAAATTGCGCATTTCTATGGAAGCGAGGAAGAAGCCCAACTGATTCAGGGTAGAGAAGTCACGATTCGGAAACTGGAGACCTTGCACCGTTTGATTAATGTCCCGGTCGATCACAGGCTTCTGAATGCATTGAATACGATTTTAGCCAACAAGGCAGAGAAGTCTTATCACAGCGAGCGGGTATGGTTGGTGCTGCAAAATGCCAACCCGCTTTGGAGCCGTTCGGATTTGGAAGCCAATCTTCATCAAGTGACGCTTCCGGGGGCCCATCCGTTCGAAGAAATCTGGTTCGTCGGTGATATGGAAAGAAGCTCCGACATTTTGCGGCTTTTTCCTTGAGCAAAAACACGATGGACCCTATCTGTGAGCGTTCATGATTTTTAACGTTATAATCCAGTCCTCCAGGCCTTAATACCACCGTTAATCAGGAGAATATATGAGCAATCTGTTTGATTCGATCAGAATTGGAGACATCGACTGTCCAAATCGGATAATCATGGCGCCCCTAACTCGTTGCCGAGCGAGTACCGGACGAGTGCCAAATGACTTAATGGCCGAATATTACGCCCAACGCGCCGATGCCGGATTGATTTTGACAGAAGCGACCTGTGTTTCACCGCAGGGCGTCGGTTACCCTGATACACCGGGCATTTGGACGGATCAACAAACCGAAGGTTGGCGCAAGGTTACCAAGGCCGTCCATGCCAAAGGCGGACGCATTTTTCTGCAACTGTGGCATGTCGGTCGGATTTCCGACCCTTATTTCCTCAACGGCGAATTACCGGTTGCCCCTAGCGCCATTGCCCCAACCGGACATGTCAGTCTGTTGCGTCCGCAACGCGAATTTGTCACGCCGCGGGCCTTGAAGATTGAAGAAATCCCCGACATCGTCGATAGCTACCGACAAGGAGCCGAAAATGCCAAAAAAGCGGGTTTTGACGGCGTGGAAATTCATGGCGCCAATGGATATTTGCTCGATCAATTCCTGCAGGACAGCAGTAATCAGCGGAACGATGCCTATGGCGGTTCGGTCGAAAATCGCGCCCGTCTGCTGTTGGAAGTCACCGACGCCGCGATTTCGGTTTGGGGGGCCGGTCGTGTCGGTGTACATCTAGCGCCGCGGGGAGATATGCATTCCATTGGCGATTCAAATTCCTTGCAGACCTTCGGCTACGTAGCCGAACAGCTGGGTCGACGCCAAATCGCCTTTATTTTCACCCGCGAATCGCTGGGAGATGACCGGATCAGTCCAGCATTGAAGAAACGCTTCGGCGGCGTACTGATTGCCAATGAGGGTTTCAATCACGATACCGCCCAACAGGAAATTGCTGCCGGTGATGCCGACGCCGTGGCCTTCGGCAAGGACTACATCGCCAATCCGGATTTAGTACGGCGACTGCAATTGAATACCGCTTTGAATCCTTATGATCCTGATACCTTTTATGGTTACGGCCTCTCTAATCCCGAAGTGGGTTATACGGATTATCCTCGACTGTAAGCATAAACGCATGGCTCAGGCAAATAACCATAAAAATATTATAGTTTTTGAGGCGATTCGACTATCGTCTCGCTCCTTTTGTCCGCCAAACAACAGCATGGAAATTCTAAACCTATTGATGGATAAGGGTTCTGGCATTGGCCCAATATATGCGCGCTATTAAGGTCACCCTTTCTTAAAACTTTTCATAGGTGATCCACAATGCTTGAAGTCATGTTAATTTTTCTAGTTATGCTTTCAATTGCGACGACTACTTTTCTGCCTTTGGGCTATTCGATATTGTCCGCTGATGAAACCAGGGCCGAAAACAACCGTCATATCAGTTTATTTGAACAGAGGGAGACGACTCCCCTATCAGCCATACCGGAGGATTCCACACTGCGACATCATTTTGTGACGCAACTGCGCGCCGAAATTATCGACAGCCACCCGAATCGTCCTGCTGATTCGACGTTGTTCAGACATTATGATGCGTTGATTAACGCCGAACTGGAGGATCCAATCATCCGCTTAACCTCAACCAAAGGTCAAAACTGCCCTATTCCTTTGCGTCGAATCCGTTTTATCCGGCAGGAAGATCAAAAGGACATCATCCTGATTAGCAATGATCTCGACAGCCCGGCGCAAGAACTCATGGATCTCTACAAACAACGCTGGCAGATCGAGCTGTTTTTCGAATGGGTGAAGCAAAACCTCAAGATCAAATGCTTCTTCGCCGCCACCGTACATGCCGTGCAGCTTCAGGTGCTGATTGCGATATGATTGCTTATCTACTACTCAAGCTGTATTCGGATAGCAAAGAGGGCGTGGGTTGTGTTTGGCGAGGATGTCGGCGGCAAGGATTCCGCCGTCAAGCCCCAAGGATGGGTTTACCCAGCACCTAAATCCCATGGCTACAGGGCTATATTTTACATTCCAGGATAATTTAGGTGCTGGGTGAACGGGGCGTTCCTCGACAAACACACCCCCAGACACTAAACACCACTAAAACGCTCAAGCTGAGAATTTCTGCAATCAAAGGGCGAGGAGCCCACTGACAGGCCAACGAGACATGAAGATGATATCGACTCGCTTCGGAAGACAGACTAAGCACGCACCAATCCGCCTGCTATTGCTTCAGTGTCTTATCAACCTTATGCCATTGGCCGTTTTGTCATGAACCACTCATACCAGTTCACCATTTTTATAATCGCTCATCGCCTGTTCCACCTCTGCACGAGTATTCATGACAAATGGACCATACTGAGCCACCGGCTCCCGTAGTGGACGTCCAGCCAACAGCAGGAATGCCGCAGGCTGCTCTGCAGTCCGTATTTCTATGCTATCGCCGGTGGAGAGTATGCCGGCCGATTGTGGCTTCAACCGACGCATTTGTCCCAATGACCCGATTTCAATTTGACCTTCGTAGGGGTAAACAAAGGCATTGCGTTCTGAAGCAATCGCATGTTTAAACTGTCCACCCGCTGGCAGTCGCACATCCAGGAACAAGGGTTCGGTACTAATCCCTTGAATCGGGCCCATGATGGTTTTACCATCGATTTCA
Organism: Methylomarinum sp. Ch1-1; assembly: GCF_030717995.2. Lineage (NCBI taxonomy): Bacteria > Pseudomonadati > Pseudomonadota > Gammaproteobacteria > Methylococcales > Methylococcaceae > Methylomarinum > Methylomarinum roseum. The sequence goes on from NZ_CP157743.1 coordinate 3,422,069, forward strand.
GCACTGCCGGCAATCACCTTAACTTCGCCGCCGTCAGGCAGCCTTAGCTGAGGAATTTCCTCTGGCTGGATGTCCTGATAGCTGGCGGGTTTCATTTTCTCCTTTGCCGACAGATTGATCCAAAGTTGAAACCCTCGCATGCGGCCGCTTTCCTGTTGCGGCATTTCAGAATGAATAATGCCGCGTCCAGCCGTCATCCATTGCGCACCGCCACTTTTCAAATCACCTTGGTGGCCTAGATGGTCTTCATGCAACATGTGGCCATCAAGCATGTAGGTGACGGTCTCGAAACCCCGATGCGGATGACTGGGAAAGCCGGCAATGTAGTCATCGGCATTGACTGAAGAAAATTCATCCAGCATCAAAAAAGGATCGAGGCGCAAACTTTGGCTTTGTCCCAGGCTACGACGCAGCTTGACGCCGCCGCCATCGGACGTGGCGATGGATGGAATGACCTGTTGTAGTGTGCGTATGCTCATGACTTGCTCCTGTTACTGGCGCGGCAACTGGACAGCCTGTTGCCATTATTAGTTATATGACCGCCGACGAGGTCTCGCGATGCTGAGACTCATTCCTTGACGGCTTCGACCGGTATCGTGATGGTGACTTCATCACTCACATGCGGCGCGTATTTGCCCATGTTGAAGTCGCTGCGTTTAATTACCGCCGTGGCGTTAGCGCCGCAAGCGTCTTTTTTCAGCATAGGGTGTGGCATGCACTGGAAGGATGTCACCGTCAGCGAACGGGTTTGCTGATGCCTTTCAGCGTCAGCGTGCCATCAACCGAGACCAGGTTTTCTCCTTCGAATTTTAAGTTTTTCGAGATGAAGGTCATGGTCCGATAGTTGGCGGTATCTAGAAAATCTTCACCCTGTATTTGTTCATCGAACAATGAATAACCGGTATCAACAGACCCGGTATCGACCGTGACGTCCACGGAACCGGTTTGGGCCTGGCGATCGAGGACGATTTTGCCTGAGGTTTTATTGAACCGGCTCAGTTGAGTGGAGTAACCAAAATGGCTGTAGGAAAAACGCGGTAAGGTATGGGAACCGTCGATGACGAAGGTTTCGGGAGCCGCCGTCGCCGCGCTGGTAAATAATGCAGCCAATGATAATATTGCGGTATGTTTCATGATAAAGCTCCTGTGCTTGGGTGGGTTGAATAACAAAAAGGTTATTTTTCGGCGTCATCCAGAAAGCGCCGTTGCGTGCAATGGTGTTTTTTTGCGGATTCTCTGACGACCAAGCGATAAACATGCTCTTGCAATTGACTCAATCCGCGATCCTTAAATTTCACTTCCCTTTTCAGAATCTGTTCGCTCACCAGCAATTCGATATCGCACCAATCGTGAAAAAGTTTCTCAACTTCATCGTGTGGAACACTGAAGGGAGGACCTGACATTTCCTGCTGAAGATAGTCAAAAGTCTCCAGTAAAATTTTTACGTTAGGTTCCAGCAATGTGGCCATATGCGCAGCATAATCCAGGCGCATCTTGGCTGGGAGCGCCACCAAAGCAGCGCGGTCATAAACGGCGTCGATCCTGCCAATATCAACTGAGCGCAAAGTAAAAAAATCGCCACAGAATATTGCCAGTTCGTCTATTTCATAGGCTATGAATTCGCCTTGTTGGCGAAGTGTTGGCTGCAAATCGTTTTCCGAGAAAAAAGCGGCCACTGCCAGCGGACTCAGTTCGATACCTACAACCCGATAGCCTTGGTCGAGCAGCCATAGCATGTCGCTACTTTTACCGCACATAGGGACTAACACCCGGCTATTCGGCACAACTTCAAGTTTTGACCATTGCTGTCGCAGATGGAGATTAATGTCTCCTTGATGAAAACCAATTTGGTTTTGTTGCCAACGCTGATGCCAAAATTCATGTTCCATAAAAGCTCCAGTTATAAACTGGTTGTATAAACCTTGAAAAGAATGTTGCCTATGACTCAAGCAGCAAGTTCGATAAGCCCCTGTCTGTCTTTGACCGTTGTTCAGGGTTTCTGTTTTAAGGCGGCGTAAAAAGCGCGCCGACCCGCCGGCATCGAGATGCGGTATTAGGTCAATAGCGAGATCACGGGGCTTTCCCTGAGCATCCGAATTATTGATTCTCCATATTGCGACGATTTGCGTCAGAAAAGCGAAAAAGAATTGCGTTGTTGGATCGCCGGTTGCTCTAGAGGAGAAGAAGCTTATAGCCTAGTATTGCTTTGGAAATTTATTTTGCAAGAGCGCTACCCTGAAATGACTATTTCTTTGAGAGCGACCGATATCGACCCGGAAATGATTCTTCAAGCGCGGAAAGCGTGTTATGTGCCGAACAGCGTGAAACGCATCAAGAACCGGCGCGCTTCCTCTCGTCAGCACACCCTACCCGCACCTATAGAGCGGATCAAGCGCAGCGGATCCGCCATCGTAGGGCGGCTGCGAAGCAAGCCGCCAAAAACCGTCACCGCAGCAAAATTGGCCGTTGTGCGTACCGGTACCCAAGTGGATTGCCAATGTAGCCTTTTTTCTGTTTTGCCACTCATTCATTTAATGAGGTAGCCCTGGCGTGTTGTTATGCATTCAGTAGTTTAAAGAATGTATCGCCGGAATGGCGCCAAGCAGCATTTGAACAGATCGAAGATCAATATGGTTTGCATCAAGTTTGCTCGTGTGCTGTCGCAATCTGGTTTTTACTTACTTCAACCATGACGGCAGGTGGTATCTTGGTGTTGGGCGCGCATGAAAGTTTGCCGGAAGGAGTAAGAGATTGGCGGCGCTGGCATCAGCGAGTGCCGATTTATCTTCGCGGATAACTGATATTGCGTAGAATGGGAACTTCGCAACGTGAAACAAGTGCTATTCTTTCCAGTGACGTATTCACGCCGGGTCTCGAAGATTAAATAGCAAAACAACCTGCAATAGCTTAATAACGATATTCTATTTTCAATTATTTATTTTTCATAGCATGCGCAAGAGGAGTTGAATTCGTTTCTATCCGGCTAGCCAGCATCCTTCACAGCGTCAGCTTTTGTTGAAACTCGGCCAGCACGACATCGGCGCGATATTCGCTCTTTAGCCGCTGCGCCAAACCATCCATCGATTCCGGTTCACCATGCACCAGGACGACAGGCGGCCGATTCTCGAAATGACCATACCAATTCAATAGGCCTTGCTGGTCGGCATGGGCGGACAAGCCCCCGATGGTATGTATCTGTGCTTTGACCCGTATGGTCTCGCCCCATAAGCGTATATGCTTGGCCCCATCCACCAGCGCCCTACCCAAGGTGCCTCTGGCCTGGAAGCCTACGATCAATACATGCGCATCCTCGCGCCAGAGGTTATGTTTGAAATGGTGCTTGATCCGCCCGCCTGTACACATGCCACTGCCGGCAATGATGATGGCGCCCGATTTGATTCGGTTGATCTTCATCGAATCATCACTGCGTTGAGTGCGATGCAGATTCGGCAACATAAAAGGATCGCCACTCTGTTCATAAACTTTCTTCGCTCGCCGATCGTAGATCTTGGCATGATTGGAATAGACCTCGGTGGCCTCTATCGCCATCGGACTGTCGAGGAACACCTCCCAATCGTCTATGCCCCATTCCACAAAATAGCGTTTGAACACATATAGCAGTTCTTGTGTGCGTCCGACCGCAAATGCCGGAATCATGATGTTGCCTTTGCCGCTCCGAGCATTGGAAATGATCTCGCCCATTTCCTGCCAAGTCTTGTCCCAACTCCGGTGCAGCCGGTCGCCGTAGGTACTTTCCATGATCACCAGATCCGCCCGTTTGACTGCTTCCGGATCACGCAGGATAGGTGCGCCACGATGACCAAGATCGCCGCTAAACACCACGTTGCGCGTTTGCTGGCCATCGGTCAGCCGCAATTCCGCGATTGCCGACCCGAGAATATGCCCGGCATCATGCATGGTCAACGTAATACCTGGCAAGATTTCCTCGGCTTTGCCATATTCGACGGAACGGAAGTGCCTGTGAGCCTCACGCGCTTCAAGGCGTGTATACAACGGTTCAATCAATTCGAGGCCTTTCCGCTCGCGCTTCCTATTTTCCCATTGGACCTCTTTTTCATTGAGATAGCCGGCATCCTCGAGCATGATCGCGCATAGATCGACCGTGGCCCTATGGGTATAGATTTGTCCCGAATAACCTCGTTTAATCAACAATGGCAGTCGACCCGAGTGATCGAGATGGGCGTGGGTTAAAACGACCGCGTCTATCGCTTCCGGATCGAACAAGAATGGATCATGGTTATGGCGTTCATGGCGATGGGAGCCTTGAATCAACCCGCAATCGACCAGCAACTGATACTTTCCTATGCGTAATAGAAAGCAGGAGCCGGTCACTTCCCGGGTTGCGCCTAAAAATTCAATCTGCATCAGACCTACTCCTGTCATAACAAACGAGCGTGTCAGTTAAACTCGAAGCACCTAAGGAAACACTACATAAATCAATCCTTGTATTTGTCGGCGATCGCCGATTTAACCGGGTATCCATACACGGAAGCGCCGATTAGCGTTGCCAATAAACGCGCACGATGCCGGCTTCTTCGGTGTAGTGGATATCCAGTTCACCATCGTAGGCACGCTCGATCGCTTCTCCTACCCCACGCGGTAAATGCACATCGGTAAAGGTGATGACGACGTTTTCGCCTTGATCCTCGACCGCCATGAGCCGCTTCATCGGGTGTTGCGCCTTCTGTTCTTCAACCTTGTTGTCAACAAGGCGCATAATTTCATCACGATGCTGCTGAAAAAACGCACCGCTGAGAGACAAGATTCCCGCGGGAACCTTGTCTCGAATACGTTGGCAAGCTGGGCACAGCTCATGTTGAGGACTTTCAGGAATAGCGGACAGCCATTGCCAGCGGCCTTCGCTGAATACGACTCCGCACTCCGAACAGACCGTCGGATCAGTCGGCTTGCTGCGCGTCATATAAGGATCATGCACATGCTCCTTGAGCAAGCGATCATGTCTACCGTGCTTGGCGACATTACCTTCTTTACCACTCATTATCTGCTCCTATTCAACAGTCTCGCTAAATCAGCGCCTCGCTACCATGCTGACGTAGGGAGGCGAGTGAGTATTAAACGTTCGTATTACGCGGCTGATCGACGCTCTGCGTCGGAGTTAAGCCGCTGCGATCGGCCGCAACACAGCAGTGCGCCTTGCTATTGGCAATATCAAAACTATTTTGACAGTGAAAGGGCTGAAGGTTGTCTAGCTCGTCCTTGCCGTCTGCAACGACGTTCAGAATTCTCCAACCATATTCCGACTCTGCATTTTCGTACTGTTCCCGGTTCAACCACGCGCCACACTGATCCTGACGCCATTCGTTTGAATCTCGTTCAGAAGTCCCCCGCCCTTTTTCCCATACGGCCTGAATCATCTCATCATTAAATGCCATTGCTAACCCTTTGGAGAAATGGAATGTCAATTAAATTGGCTTATTAATTGTCTAACGGTTTTATCATTCACCGATAATTGAAAATTGTCAATGACTTTCCGGTTAGGGATGTCAAACAAAGCTGATCATTAGCAGCAATTCCCAAAGCTAAAAACCAGCCCTCTGCAATCTGGCAGCGGAAAAGGCAGGCGAGATTACCAAAATCCGCTCACGAGGGGCAGGTTATTTAACACGCCCCAAACGTTTAATTTACTTTAGGCGCGGTTGATTCGTTCAGGACCTCGTTGACTTGCTTTTCGCAAGCGATGCGGACTACTTGCTTTTCGCGCCGAGGACGGCGCTCCTACGCAAAGCACCGTCTTGCCTTCGGATGTGTCGAACACCGTGAAGCGCATCAAAACCGGTGCGCTTCCTATCGTCAGCACACCCTACCCGCACCGGTAGGGCGGCTTCGCGAAGCAAGCCGCCAAAAACCGCCACCGGAGGCAAAATTGGTCATTGTGGTATCCAGGCGCATTGCCTGGCGGCGAATCACCCTACGGTTGCATGCCAATGTAGCCTTGCCTTCGGATGTGCTGAACTGCGTGAAGCGCATCGAAACAAGGTGCGCTTCCTATCGTCAGCACACCCACATCCGAGTGCGACAACAAACTTCATGCACTCATGGCGATGCCAGCCACCTGGGTGTCGCATTGCGGACACCGACCATCGACGATACGATTCGCAAGCACATGGAAACCATAGCGTTCGATCAATATGCCGCCGCAATAATGACAACGGCTATTCTCTCCACCGCCTCCCGGGACATTGCCCTGGTAGACATAACGCAAGCCCGCCTGCTGACCTATATCGACGGCAAGTTCCAGCGTTTTGACCGGCGTGACCGGCACATCTGACATTCGATGCGCCGGGTAGAATTGAGACACATGCCAAGGAATATCCGGCGACAACGCGCAAATAAACCCGGCGATATCGCGCAGCTCCGACGCTGAATCATTGACGCCCGGAATGATCAAAGTCGTCACTTCCACCCATACACCCAACTGATGATAAAGTCGAATCGCCTCGAGTATCGGCTGCATTCTTACCCGACTAATGTGGCGATAACTCTTTTCCTGAAAAAATTTCAAATCGATATTGACGGCATCGAGCACCGCAGACAACTCACGCAAGGGCGCTTCATTGATATAGCCACTGGTCACGAAAATATTCTTCAGGCCTTTGCTGCGCGCTAGCTTGGCGGTTTCATAGGCCAACTCGAAAAAGATCGTCGGTTCGGTAAAGGTATAGGCGATAGAGCTGGCGCCGCAGCGCACTGCCGCATCGACGATTTGCTCTGGACTGACGCGTTCACCGGGAACCGCCGTCTCGAGCCGATTGAGCTGTGGACAGACCGGCTCAATCTCTTCCTCTTGTCCCGATGCCTCTAACTGTGTCGGCAAATGCTCTTTAGGCCATTGGGAAATAGTCCAGTTCTGACAGTATGCGCAGCGCAAATTGCAGCCCACCGTGGCGATCGAATAAGCGATAGAGCCGGGATGAAAGTGAAACAAGGGCTTCTTCTCTACCGGCTCGACATTTCGCGCCACCACTTTATCGTAAACCAAGGTGTAAAGCTTGCCGCCATGATTATAGCGCACTCCACAGGCGCCTCGGCCTCCTGGACCGATTCGGCAATCATGCGGACAAAGCGTACAGAGAACGCGCTCTGCTCCAATGGATTGATAGAACATGGCTTCATGTAATGCGCTCATACTACCCCCTCGTTCGCCGCGGTTTGATCCTCCATCGTTCGACTCAGGAAAACCAGAAAAGATTCAGCCAGACTTAAACAGGCTAAGCGCACGCAATTTTAGCGGATCTGTAACTGCTCGCCCCACTTATCGAACGCGGCAGGGCATGTGTGGATAAGCCTGAAGGGCGCATCCACCAAAGGTGCCGACCCGGTGGATGCGCTCCGCTTATCCACCCTACGAATGGGGGTGAGTAGTTACGCGGATCTTATTGTTCGATGATCGACAGGATTTCATCCGCCTCCAATGTCTCCTTGTCAAACAGTTTCTCCGCCAACGCTTCCAACTGCTTACGGTGTTTCTCAAGTAATTCGGCAATCTCTTTTTCAATGCCATTAATGAGACTGCGAATTTCATCATCAATAATCTGTGCGGTATGCTCGCTGAAATCCCTTGGTTGCGCCATTTCCCGTCCCAGAAAAACATGTTCTTCTCCCCGGCTGAAGGCGACCGCACCGAGCTTACCGCTCATACCCCACTGGCTCACCATTTGCCGAGCCAGGCGCGTCGCCTGTTTGAGATCATTTTCGGCGCCGGAGCTGACTTCATTGAAGACCAATTGCTCGGAGACACGTCCCCCCAGCATCACGCCAATGCGGTCATGCAAATAAGCTTGTCTAAAATTATGCCGCTCCTCTTCGGGAATTTGCTCGGTGACGCCTAAAGCGCGACCACGGGGGATAATCGTTACCTTATCTAAAGGATCGGCATGGACTAACAAACTGGCGGCCAGTGCATGCCCCGCCTCGTGATAGGCGATCAATTTCTTTTCTTCGTCATTGATGACCATCTCTCGTTTGCCACCCAGCACGACCTTGTCTCGGGCGTTGAGCAACGCGGCCATATCCACCGCACTCTTGCCTTCGCGACCGGCTAGCAAGGCGGCTTCATTGAGCAGATTTTCCAAGTCCGCCCCGGAAAAACCGACCGTCAGCCCGGCCAAGCGATCTAAATCGGCATCATCGGCTAACGGCGCCTCGCTGGCGTGGATCTGTAAAATTTCGCGACGCGCCTTTTTATCCGGCAAGTCCAAGATAATTTTGCGATCAAAACGGCCAGGACGAAGCAAGGCGGGATCGAGCACATCGGGACGATTGGTAGCGGCCAACACTACCACAGCCTCATGCGGATCGAAACCATCCATCTCACCGAGTATTTGATTCAACGTCTGTTCGCGTTCGTCATGACCGCCGCCAAGCCCTGTACCACGCGCCCTTCCCACCGAGTCAATTTCATCGATGAAGATGATGGAAGGCGCTTCCTTCTTCGCGCTGTCGAACATATCCCGCACCCTAGAGGCGCCGACGCCCACGAACATTTCGATAAATTCCGACCCACTGATGCTGAAAAAAGGCACATCGGCTTCGCCGGCGACGGCCTTGGCCAACAGCGTCTTACCGGTGCCCGGCGGTCCCATGAGCAAAATGCCCTTAGGAATCTTGGCGCCCAGCTTGCGATAATACTGCGGATCTTTCAGGTAGCCGGTGATCTCGCGCATGTCCCGTTTAGCGTTTTCCAGACCGGCAACGTCATCAAAGCTCACTTGGGACTCACCCTTGCGAAATCGCTTAGCCTTGGACTTACCAAAGCCAAAAATGCCGTTTCCTCCTCCCGAACCGGCCATCCGTTCCTGCATTTTGCGGCTACTGTACCAGAATAAGCCGATAATCAATATCCAAGGCAATACGCCGATCAGCGCACGTTTCCACCAATCGGCCTGCTCTGACAGAGCGTTGACGTCGACTTGATGTTGCTCTAGCAAGGAAATCAGTTTCGGATCGTCGATCGGCGGTATTGTCGTCTCAAAACGGAATGACTTTTTTGTTGACTCGACGGCTGTTCCCGTCTCTCTCTTGCGCAAACGGCCTGACAAGCTGTCGCCATGAAACGTGACGCTGTCGATTTCACCGGCTCTAACCTTTTGTTTGAATTCGCTATAAGAAAGAGATTGCGGTTGCTGGCTTTCGGTGTAATTAGCCCAATACCAATAAAATCCTAATATGACCAGCAACCAAACGAGACTACGCCATCCGGCAGGTCTAGGCTGCCGAGATGTTGGTTTACGCCCAACCTTGTCTTTACGCCGTTCGTCTGTCATAAGTTTTGCTGTATTCTGGAATTAATCGACATTTGCGGACCACACCCAATCTTCTTTATCGTGGCATTATCCGATAATGGTCTACATCAAATCATTGATATTTTTCAATGACCTTCAATGGCTCGATAAACGAAGATAGTCAATCAATATCATTCAATCGCGCGACTGATCCGGATTGGCTAACACCTAACATGATGATGCAAGCAAACAAAATCGATAATGACTGAAAAAAACAGCACAATTGCCAGTTTCCAGCTGTCAGCAGATCGCTTCGATGCTGTCGTTCTCGATCTCGACGGGGTAATCACGCAAACCGCTAAGCTCCATGCCGCGGCATGGAAGAGGATGTTCGACGACTACCTGGCAAAGCATAAGCAACAGGCTCCGTTTGATATCGACAGCGATTACCGCCGGTTCGTCGACGGCAAACCTCGTTATCAGGGAGTCCGCGATTTTCTCGCATCCCGCAACATCGACCTGCCCTACGGCACACCGGATGATAGCTCCGATCAACAAACAATCTGCGGACTCGGCAATCGTAAGAATGAATTATTTCATGCAAAACTGTTCAGCGACGGGGTTGAGACATACGATTCGACCGTCAGCTTAATCGGTAAATTACGCCAGCGCGGCATCCGCATCGCCGTGGTTTCTTCGAGCCGCAACTGCCAAGCAATCCTGGAGACGGCTGGCCTCATTGAGCTGTTCGACGCCCGCGTCGATGGCGTGGAATTACAGAAACACCATTTAGCAGGCAAACCGGCGCCGGACATGTTTGTCGAGGCGAGCCGCCGCCTCGGCTGCGTTCCGGAACGGTCGGTGGGAATCGAGGACGCCACGGCCGGCGTGCAGGCCGCGAAGGCCGCCGGTTTCGCTTGTGTCATCGGCATAGATCGCGGTGATCAAGCACGGGCCTTGTACGAGCATGGGGCAGACCTGGTAGTCAACGATCTCGCTGAACTGCCGATCTCGATCGATTGCGAGGAAACCCTAGCCGCCAATCGGCTGCCTTCGGCGCTGGACTGCCTGAACGCGATTATCGGCCGAGACGACCGAGAACCAGCGCTGTTTCTCGACTACGACGGCACCCTGACTCCCATCGTGCCCCGCCCGGACCAGGCGACATTGAGCGATGCCATGCGCACGACCCTGCAATGCATCGGTGAATTATGCTCGGTCGCCATCATCAGCGGCCGCGATCTAGCCGACGTACGCCAACGGGTCGGAATAAAAAATATCTGGTATGCGGGCAGTCATGGCTTTGACATCGCCGGTCCGGCGGGCCAGCGTAACGAATCTCAACAAGGCCGTGAATATTTACCTGCGCTCGATCGCGCGGAACAAAGCTTGCGCGATGAGCTGGCGAACATCTCGGGTTGCTTGGTGGAACGCAAACGTTTCTCCATCGCCACCCACTACCGTCAGGTCGCACAAAACGAAGTAGCAAGCGTCAAACAAGCGGTTGATAGCATACACGCCGATCATCCGGAGCTGCGGCTGACAACCGGCAAGAAAATCTTCGAGCTGCAACCAGATATCGAATGGAATAAGGGGAAGGCAATACGCTGGCTGATGCGAACTCTGAAGATGGATTCGGCGCAGTTTATGCCTCTGTATATCGGTGACGATGTCACCGACGAAGACGCCTTTCGGGAGCTGAAACCGGATGGCATCGGCATCCTGGTATCGCAGGAGAATCATCCGACCCAAGCAAGTTACCGCCTAGATCATCCCGATGCAGTCGAACGTTTCCTGAACTTGCTTGCCGACAAATTAATCAGGTTGCGACATGGATAGCTGGAAACTGGAATACCGATGCTTCAATCCCCAACAGCAAGGGCTGCGCGAGGCGCTGTGCACACTCGGCAATGGTTACTTCGCCTGCCGTGGCGCCGCGCCTGAAGCGACCGCGGATGATGTCCACTATCCGGCCACCTATATCGCCGGCTGCTACAATCGCCTGCAAACCGAAATCGCCGGCGAGACCATCGAAAACGAAAGCCTGGTTAATGCGCCTAATTGGTTGTTGCTGAGCTTCCGCATCGAAGGGGGCGACTGGTTTAATCTAAGTGAAGCTGACATCCTTTCCTATCATCAACAATTAGACATCAAACAAGCCATACTGACAAGAACCCTACGCTTTCGCGGCCCTGCCGGACGCCATACCTGCATTGAGCAGCGCCGCCTGGTATCGATGGACCAGCCGCATCTCGCCGCCCTGCAAACCCTCATTTATGCCGAAGACTGGAGCGGCGCAATCGAGATTCGTAGCGCGTTGGACGGACATATCGTCAATGCCGGCGTCGAGCGTTACCGTGACCTAAACAACCTTCATCTCAAGTCGTTGACCGCCGAATCTGTGACAGACGATATGTGCTGGCTGGAGGTCGAAACCAACCAGTCCCATATTCGCATCGCACAGGCGGCAACCACCCGCTTCTGGCGCGGCGATAAGGTGATCGGCCTGAAGCCGCGGGTGGATCGGCTCGAGGGCTCTATCTCCCATCTTTACAAGACCGAGCTCGATGCAAACCAACCATTGCGCATCGAAAAGATCGCTGCCATATATACCTCCCGCGACCATGCCATCAGCGAGCCGGGTCTGGAAGCGCGCAAGGCGGTCGCCCAGAGCGCAACCTTCGAGCAATTGGCCGGCCGCCACATCCTATTATGGAAGCAGTTATGGCGACGTTTCGATTTCGATATCGTCCATGAAGATGCGGAAGAGGAAGACCGCACGGAACAAATACTACGGCTGCACATCCTGCATCTGATTCAGACCACTTCCCCGCATGTCATGGATCTCGATGTCGGAGTGCCTGCGCGTGGCCTGCATGGCGAAGCCTATCGTGGGCATATTTTCTGGGACGAACTGTTCGTTTTTCCATTATTCAATCTGCGCATGCCAGAGATCACTCGCGCGCTATTGCGCTACCGCTACCGTCGCCTGGACGAAGCCCGTCGAGCCGCGCGCAAGGCTGGTTACCATGGCGCCATGTATCCCTGGCAAAGCGCCAGCAATGGACGAGAGGAAAGCCAGCATCTGCATCTAAACCCAAAATCGGGCAACTGGATAGCGGACAATTCCCACTTACAGCGCCATATCAATGCGGCGGTTGCCTACAACGTTTGGCAATACTACCAGGTCACTCGCGATATGGAGTTTTTGTCCTTTTATGGGGCGGAGATGTTGTTGGAAATCGCCCGCTTCTGGGCCAGTCTCGCCAGCTACAATGAGGAACTGGCGCGTTTCGTGATTCTTCGGGTGATGGGACCGGACGAATATCATGACGCTTATCCAGATAAGGACCAACCCGGTCTGAACAACAATGCTTATACCAACCTGATGGCCGTCTGGGTATTGTTGAGAGCATTGGACCTGCGAGAAATCCTGCCGACCCAGCGTTTCAGCGAACTGTGCCAAACGCTGAACTTGTCGAAAGAGGAGTTCGCGCTCTGGGATGAAATCAGCCGCAACATGCATGTTCCCTTCCACCAGGATGACCATGGCCATGACATCATCAGTCAATTCGAAGGCTATCAGGAACTGGCGGAGTTCGACTGGGAAGGTTACCGCAACAAATATGGCGACATTCAACGTCTGGACCGGATCCTGGAAGCGGAGAACGACAGCCCGAATCGCTACAAGGTTTCCAAACAAGCCGATGTGCTGATGCTTTTTTACCTATTATCCTCCGAAGAGCTCGACGAGCTGCTCACCCATCTCGGTTATTCCTTCGAATATGAAACCATTCCACGCAACATCGACTACTATCTTGAACGCACTTCTCACGGTTCCACGCTAAGCCGGGTCGTCAACTCCTGGGTGTTGGCGCGCGCCAACCGTCCCGGCGCCTGGGCGCTGTTTACCGAAGCGCTCAACAGTGATGTCGCCGATATCCAAGGAGGCACCACGCCTGAGGGCATACACACAGGCGCGATGGCCGGCACCGTCGATCTTATTCAACGCTGCTTCACAGGTATCGAGACTCGTGGCGACGTGTTATGGTTGAATCCAAGTCTGCCCGAGGGCTTGAAAAGCCTCAACCTCAATATTCGTTATCGGCAACACGTACTGGGCCTGCAAATGACAACAACTTGCGTACGCATCTGCACCGAACCTTCCGCTGAACAACCGATACAAATCGGCATCGGCGGAAAAATCTATCATCTAAAGCAGGGGGAAGTGAGAGAGTTCCAATTGTGAGCGCATTGGCTACGAGCATTATTGCCTAGCTTCATATTGCAATAGCTTGCAGTCTATTTGATAGCTTTGATAGGACTGAGTTTCCAGTTTGTGCAAGGTATGGTTGCGTTTGAACTCCGCCAGAATACGGCTCACACTCTCCGGAGTGACGCCCAACATATCGGCCATTTCGTGTACCGTTAATAACTCGACCATGTTCGATGATTCGCCATGCTCTAGCTTGGCGAGAAAATCGACCAGCCTCGCCACCCGTGGCTTGATCCCGCCGGTAGAGAAATCCGCGATCCATCTGTCGGCCTGAGCCAGATATTGGTATCCTTGTTTCAGAATCTGGCAATACTGGCGAGGATCATCCCGTTCAAGCAACTGCAACCTGTTCATCGAAATGCAAGCGACGGTCAAATCGCCGACGGCGACAGCAGTATGCTCGTAACTCCGACCTACCAAGCCCTCCAAGCCCAGCCAATGATTCTCATTATGCAATCTAACGATGCGCGCCCGGCCATTCGACAGATAACTGAACAACTTAACCATACCTCTTTGGATCCTATACACCCTGTCGACACGGTCGCCTTGTTGATAGAGCACTTGCTTGGCCGATAATTGTTTTGGCTTGCTCTGCTCGAATGAATTTGAAAACTCAACGATGGGCCAACCGCAATCATCCATTGCTTCATTTGTCTGCTGCACCAAGCCATCGCGGCAACCCGTGTTTCTTTTCGGCCCTGTTGGCATAAACCACCTCTTCAATTTAGCTGACTAGCAAACGTTTCGCATTGCCTACCATTTCCCTTCGGACGCGGCCAGAACATTTCTGAGGCCGTTCTGATCCCGCATATTCCCCTCCTTGTCAAGGGGGCATTGACGACGGCAACAGACCGCAGCAAAAAAAAATCGTCAATTGCTCAAAAACCACTCTGATGTTAACTATACTGATAAAACAGCCAAAGCAGAAATTCTTGATTCAAACCGTGACCATTATCGCAAGTGTTTAGCTATCCATCGGCGCCGATTCAATGCTAATCTATAGCTTGGCATCAGGCGTTAATAAATGGCGGTGCGCGGAAAACGCCGCCCATTCGAACTTCGAAGCCGTGCATCTCGCACGATTTTATACAAATATGGGAGATTGAAAGTGAGCAGTCTCGAATTAGGTGTGGTCGGCAATTGTGGCTTCAATACCCTAATAAACCGGCAGGGACGAATCGTCTGGTGCTGTCTACCCCGCATTGATGGTGATCCCGTCTTCAACAGCCTGATCAATGGCGACGATCCTACCGGTGGCTTCATGGATATAGTGATCGACGACTTCGAGCGGGCCGAACAAAGCTACGAACATAATACGGCAATTTTGGTGACTAGGCTCTACGACCGCTCCGGCGCCGGAATAGAAATCACCGATTTTGCCCCCCGTCGTATCCATTACGAGCGTGTTTTCCGGCCTGCCATGCTCGTCCGCCGACTGCGTCCCCTGAATGGCGCGCCGCGTCTACGTGTTCGGGTAAGACCGACCCATAACTACGGGGCGGAAAAAATGAAAGCCGTATGCGGCTCCAACCATATCCGTTATCAGGCGCCGGAACTGACGTTGCGCCTCACCACCGACTTGCCCATCACCTATGTCCTGGAGGAAATCCCTTTTCTGCTGGAGGGGCCGGCCGACATGCTGTTCGGTCCGGACAAGCCACTGCGTCGCCCCATCACCAGTGCGGCGCGCGAGGAATACGAGTACACTCACACCTACTGGCGGGAATGGACGCGCAGACTTTCCATTCCCTTCCAATGGCAGGACGCAGTGATCCGCTCCGCCATCACCCTGAAGCTCTGCAGCTTCGAGGAGAGCGGCGCCGTCATCGCCGCGATGACCACATCGATACCGGAGTCCCCCGGCAGCACCCGCAACTGGGATTACCGCTACTGCTGGCTGCGCGACGCTTACTTCGTCATCAACGCCCTAAACCGGCTGGGGGCAACCCGAACGATGGAAAACTACCTAAACTACATCGTCAACATCGTCGCCAGCGCCGAGAACAGCCATCTCCAGCCGGTCTATGGCGTGACTCTAGAGAAACGGCTGGTGGAGCGGAAGGTCGAAACCCTGGCCGGCTATCGCGGAGACGGACCGGTGCGGGCAGGCAACCAGGCCTATGATCAAATCCAGAACGATATATATGGCAGCATCATTTTAGCCGCATCGCAAATCTTCTTCGACCGCCGTCTGGCTCATCCAGGCACCCGCCCCCTGTTCGACCGCCTGGAGCTCATCGGGGAACAATGCATAAGGCTTTATAATCAACCGGACGCAGGGCTCTGGGAGTTCCGCGGCATCGCCAAGGTGCATACCTTCTCTGCGGTGATGTGCTGGGCAGGCTGCGACCGCCTAAGCCGCATCGCCGTCGAACTGGGGCTGGACGAACGCGCGATCCATTGGCGCGCCGAGGCCGAGGCCATCAAAAAAGAAATATGCGCTCGCGCCTATGACGCCGAGCGCAACACCTTCGTCGATAGCTTCGAAGGCAACGAAATGGATGCGAGCCTGCTGCTGTTACATGAATTGCAGTTCCTGTCGGCCGACGACTCCAGATTCATCGGCACCGTCGAGGCGGTGGAAAAAGCCTTGCGGCGAGGCAACCACATGATGCGTTATGCACAGGCCGATGATTTCGGCTATCCCGAACATGCCTTCAACATTTGCACCTTTTGGATGATCGGAGCGTTAGCGGCCGTTGACCGACGCGACGAAGCCGTCGCCATGTTCGAACATATGCTCCAGTGCCGCAACCATCTGGGGCTGCTATCGGAGGATACCGACCCCATTACCGGCGAGCTCTGGGGCAACTTTCCCCAGACTTATTCAATGGTGGGCTTGATCCATTCGGCCAGGGTGTTATCGACTGCGTGGGAGGAAGCATTTTAAGCAACTGCGAGGTCATAGCCAACAACAAGAGTTATTGGGCAAGCTTAACTGTCTGAGTCGTTAACCTGCATTTTTACTGACCTTACTCGCAGGTCAGTAAAAATTGCCCCCCCTTAAGTAGTACATGAGAACTTACTAACACCACCATACCCAGCCTTCGCTTTGGCTTCAAACTCCAACTGACATTGTTCCAGACTATTGCGCTAAGGAATATCATCATCTTCTTCCGTTTGAATGTATTCCCACATTTCATTCTGGTGTAACCATATCGGATCTGCATTTCTTCGAATGTATTCGTCGGCGTCCACTCCTTCTACTGTGGGTGATCGCTTTATTCGCACCTGCTTTCCGTTCATAAAAATCCACATATACTTCTTTTGCCTTTCGGCCTTCGCCTCTTTTCTAGCACGCTTTTGTGAGGCAGTGAGCTTCTTCTTTACTTTTGCCATTTCTCTGATTCTAGAGTACTAATGTGCGAGTTGACCGGCGGGTTCGCGGCGCTTAGCAATGAAACACGAACTCGATTAAGGGGGTAGTCAGTTAGCTCCTCTTAGTACAATATATAGTGGTGGAACAATTTGACGATTGCTCGAGCAAGCGGTTGTTACAGGTCCAGTAATCGACTCTGAAATTGCCCATGGCTATGATTGGTTGCACCACAACATGTAGTAGGTAGAGGAGCTAACTGACTACCCCGTCTCGATTAAATACATTGCGCTCCATGAGTCTCTGAAAAATACCAAAGTCCAAATACGGCTTCATATCCAGAATTCCTCGCTCCCCGGTCTTAAAACTGCTGTTCCGAAAGTATAGCGACCCACGACAAGCGCGAAAAGAAAAAACCTTCGGCCACTCCTGGTCGGTCAAGCTGGGCCGGATGTCCGTCGACCAGGATTTTACGATCTCAACACTCCACGGGTATTCACTCAGCACGGCAATCAATGGTCCGATCCGCGCCTTGCTGCTGGAAAATGTAACTACTTCTTTTCCCTTTCCCGTCTGGGGCGGCCGTCTGAAATACAAGCTTTCGGAGCAGCATCAGTTCCGGAGCCTATCAGATTTGGCGAAGACATGTGGGACTTTCGCGAACAGTGTGTCAACTTCAGCATTCGCAGCGACGACGGCGTCACTATTCTGACCGAGTATGGCTGGACACCCAAGATATTCGGCCGCCCGGCCCGTGTCTATGCCGGTGTCATCAATTCATTTTTTGAATATGACGATTTCGATGGAGCCGGGACGACGGATCATTTCCTCTGCTTTTATGGCCATGCCGATGTCGAGGTTGCAGAAGGACTCAGGCTGTTCGGCGTGCTGACCTATTCCCAGGATGAAGTCGCCAAGACGCCTATCCAGGCCAATATCGGCGCCAACTACAAAGGGCTGATTCCTTCGCGACCGGATGACCGCACCATAGCGTTCATAACCTATGGCCAGCTCAGTGAAGAATATGGCCGGTCTATCGGCAAAGACACGGACTTCGAAATGGTGTTCGAACTCGGCCACCGCATCCAAATCATTCCCAGCTTCTTCATTCAACCGTCTGTTCAATACATCTTACAGCCCGGCGGCACCGGCGATATCGACGACGCCGTCGTGTTCGGCGCCTGGATCGGCTTTTCCTTCTAGAGATCAGAAACAACGAGCAATAATAGGATTTTGCCTGATTTCACAATAAACGTAAATTTGTAGAGCCATAAGAATCGGTCAAGAGACTTTATCTTATTGTTAAACATAGATTTTCTGTAATTATTCAGCGTATTTTTATCAGAGGGAGTAGGCTATTGATTTATCGGGCTGTCTGCAACAGGCAGATTTTTTGCTCTGACCACCAAGGAAGGCGGAAATGTAGAAAATGCAGGAGCAATTTTCTACCTGCAAAATCTGCATTTCCATCGTCCCTGACGGTCTACCTCACCGGTTCCCGACCGGTGTGGCATTCCCACCCTCCCTGGCGGTCAGACGTTGCAGTCAGAGCTTACGCCGCACAGGGAAGTGCAAGTGCCGCGTGAGATAGGACATCGCTAGCGGCCGCCGCACAGGGAAGTGCAAGTGCCGCGTGAGATAGGACATCGCTAGCGGCCGCCGCACAGGGAAGTGCAAGTGCCGCGTGAGGCAGGATGCCGTTAGCTGCCATGGAAGTATTCACCCAGCACCTAAATACCATAGACTATTGGCAATGATTTATAATCGTCGTTTATTTAGGTGCTGGGTGAACGCGTCCCGAGAAATCAATGGTCTACTCCCTAAACCCTGAAAGATACTGAATAGTTACGATTTTCTTTCGTCAACACCTGAAGATGGGTTGTTCTCGCTGTCGTGGGGACGCTATGTTGCCGTATGCGGCCTAGATTATTATTGTGGCTAATATTTGACTTAACGATGCCAGTGGGTATTCTGGATTTTAAATGTGTTCATGTCAGGGCGTATGACAGTTAAATTTTCAGTCACATTACGGTTTTCGCATTGCAAGCGGTTGTTCAAGTTGTGTTGGAAAGCAATTCTGGAATCAATAGGTCTATCAAGGGAAGTCAATACTCAACGGGGAAAACCTGATTCTTCAAATGTGTACCGGCTCCGGAAAAGGCAGCAATTCCCACTTTGGCGTTCAAAAAGGGCATGGGGTGTGTTTGGCGAGGATGTCGGCAGCAAGGATGCTGCCGTCAAGCCCCCAGGGATGGGTTTACCCAGCACCTAAATTCCATGGCTACTGGACTATATTTTACATTCCAGCATAATTTAGGTGCTGGGTGAACGGCGCTCCTCGACAGACACACCTCATGCCCTAAACCCTGCAAAAATACTCAAACTGGGAATTACTGCGGAAAAGGTCACTGCCGAAATTTGGAGTGTGAAAGGTATATAATCCTTAGAAAGACAGACCTATCCATCACTCGTAAAACTTAATCGCAAAGACGCAAATTCATATTAGTCGAGGAGAAACCGATGATTACACTTTCCATCAACGGCTTGCACCGCCAGATTGATTTACCGTTGGACACCCCACTACTATGGGCTTTGCGTGATACTCTGGGGCTGACCGGGACCAAATTCGGTTGCGGAATCTCGATGTGTGGCGCTTGTACCGTGCATGCCGACGGCCAGCCCATCCGCGCCTGCGTGACACCGATTTCCGCCGTTGCCGGCAAACAGATCGTCACGATAGAAGCGATAAATCAGGACGAAACCGGCAGACAAGTGCAACAAGCCTGGCTCGATGTCAGCGTACCGCAATGCGGTTATTGCCAGCCAGGACAAATCATGTCGGCTACCGCCCTACTCAAACACAATCCATCCCCCAGCGATGCCGACATCGACAAGGCCATGCGCGGTAATTTGTGTCGCTGCGGAACTTACCCGCGTATCCGCGCCGCAATCAAACGGGTCGCTGGGTCTTCGGAGGTCGAATCATGAAAAAGCCGGTCATTCACACCGATTTGTCCGTTGATACATCAGATTCGGACGTTTCACTGAGCATCGTCAACGTCAGTCGCCGTACTTTTTTAAAGGAGTTGGCGCTGTCGGGTTTCGTTTTGGCCGCCGGGTTTCCTGCGATGCTGAGAGCCGATGAAACTCAACAACCTATACCGGAGGCAAAAAAGTACGGCGCCGATGCGATGCCGCATGGTTGGTCGGACGATCCGCTGGTATTCGTTGCGATTGACGAAGACAACACCGTCACGATCATGTGCCATCGATCCGAAATGGGACAGGGGGTACGCACCAGTTTACCCATGGTCGTAGCCGATGAACTCGACGCCAACTGGTGGCATGTCAAAGTCGAACAAGCTCCCGGTGACGAAGAAAAATACGGTAATCAGGATACCGACGGTTCAAGAAGCATGCGCCATTTTTTCATGCCGATGCGGCGGGTCGGCGCGGCCGCCCGGCAAATGTTGGAAACGGCGGCCGCTTCGCAATGGCAGGTTCCTGTGCAGGAAGTCAAAGCCGAACTGCACCACATCGTACACCCTGCGAGTGGAAAAAGTTTGAGCTACGGCGAGCTTGCCGCCGAGGCGGCGAAATTGTCCGTACCGGCCCGCGAAACGCTGAAGCTGAAAACGCCTGAGCAGTTTCGTTATATTGGCAAAGGCAATCTGAAAATCTACGATGGCCAAGACATCGTCGCCGGAAGCGGGCAATTCGGGATAGATACCCGTTTCGAAAACATGCTGTACGCGGTGATTGCCCGTCCACCGGTCATGGGCGGCAAAGTATTGAGTTACGATGCCGGCGATGCCTTGAAAGTACCGGGAGTGGTCCGCGTCGTCGAACTTCCTAACAGCCAGTTGCCGGCGGATTATCATCCACTGGGCGGCGTGGCGGTCATTGCCCACTATACTTGGGCGGCGATTCAGGGACGCAAGGCGCTGAAAATAAAATGGGACAACGGTCCCCATGCAACCTACGATTCGGTCGCGTACAAAAAGGAACTGGAGGCGTCGGCTCGCCTACCCGGCAAAGTCGTACGCGATAAGGGCGATGTCGATGCCACGTTGCAATCGGCAGACAAACGTATCGCCGCCGAATACTACGTACCGCATTTGACGCAAGCACCGATGGAACCACCGGCCGCCACGGCGCGCATCGACAAAGGCCATTGCCAAGTTTGGACCTGTACCCAGGCGCCCCAGTTGGCTAGAGAACGCGTGGCCAAATGGTTGAAATTACCGGAAGACAAAGTGACCCTAAACGTTACGCTGTTGGGCGGCGGTTTCGGTCGGAAGTCCATGCCCGATTACGTCGTCGAAGCGGCATTACTGTCCCAGGCCATGAATGGCAAGCCGGTTAAAGTGACCTGGACGCGCGAAGACGATATGCAGCATTCCTATTACCATACGGTATCGCTGGAGCGCTTGGAGGCTGGTTTGGATGCCCAAGGCAAGCCAATAGCCTGGTTGCATAAAACTGTCGCCCCCAGTATTTCCGCGACCTTTGCCGCCGACAGCAAACATCAAATGCCGGCGGAATTAGGTATGGGCGTGATCAACGTGCCGTTTGCGATCGCCAATCTGCGGGTCGAAAATCCGGCCGCCGAAGCCCATACCCGTATCGGCTGGTTCCGTTCGGTCTCCAATATTCCGCACGCCTTCGCGATTCAATCATTCGTAGCCGAAATGGCCGCTGCCGCCGGCCGCGATCACAAGGATTATTTGCTAGACTTGATCGGTCCGCCTCGGCTTATCGATCCGCGTAGTATGAACGACAGCTGGAATCAGGGGGAGTCGCCGGAAATTTATCCGGTCGATACCGGGCGGTTGCGCCGAGTCATCGAAACGGCGACGACCCAAGCGGGTTGGGAACGGACTTTGCCCAAAGAACAAGGCTTGGGTCTGGCGGCCCATTATAGCTTCGTGACCTATGTCGCGGTGGTCGTGCACGCTGTGGTGGACGAGCAAGGCGCTTTGACGGTACCACGCGTCGATATCGCTGTCGATTGCGGCCCTCAAGTCAATCCCGAACGTATTCGTTCGCAAATGGAAGGCGCCTGCATCATGGGCATGACCTTGGCGATGCAAGGCGAAATCAGCTTCAAGGACGGCGCCGTCGTAGAAGACAACTTCCATACCTATCCGTTGCTTGGCATCGATGACTCCCCCCGCGATATCCGCGTGCATCTGCTGTCGACTGAGGAATACGACACGCCGCTCGGCGGTGTCGGTGAGCCGGGTGTGCCGCCCATTGCGCCGGCCTTATGCAACGCGATTTTTACCGCCACCGGGCAACGAATCAGGGCGCTTCCGATTAGAGAGCAGTTAAGAAAGGACTGATAAACAGAACCATACCGAGAAAACTCAAACACAGCCCGTTTCGATCAGGCGAATCGGGCTGTGAGCCGGTGCTCTATATCGCTCAAGTATGCCGGCAGGGCAGGGTCTATGAGTTTGTTTTTTGTGGTTTAAAAACCTTCGAGCACTACTTTGTCTACCGCCTGATTGCTTTCAATATATGGGACTTAAAAGGGGACAGATTTATTTTTTGACGAAGATCGGGTATGCTTTGAGGCAGTACCGTTCCGAACCGATCGAAACAAAAACATACCCGGATGACAGATGATCCTGCGACTTACCCATAGTCAAGTTTTCGGCACCATACAGGACGCATAAAAGCATAAAAGGGGACAGATTTATTTTAAGGTAAAAAGGGGACAGATTCTGAGGTATCCCCACAAATTACGCTTTTTCCAGGGTGCTGAAATAACCAACTAAGAGAACTTGAGCGTGTTCCAATAAATTTTCCTGCAACTCAAATACCACATATTGACAGGCGATACGAGCAAGAAAAATGACCGAATAAGGTGAACGATCACGATTGCTGCAGACTTTGATTTGCCGTTCGATGGCAGTGCCTTTCAAGCCCAGCCCAATCAGCCAAAGCGCAAAAATGATAAGCGCTGCAATCAATAATAAATTCGCACGTCGTTCGGCGTTTATCCGGCTGTCTTGAGTTAAGTCGGCGCCGTAATGCGCGCTTTTCGTGTCTCGGAAACCTTCCTCGATTTGCATGCGGGAACGATAATAATTCACGACATCAACCGGCGTATAATCCTTCAATGAGGGCGAAACGACCAGTAACCAGGGCTCTTTTTCGCGTGCCGCCTGTTTCCGGCTGGATCTGGATTGAGCGGGGCGGTGTTGAACTGTCAGATCTTTACGATGTTTGGGGGCACGGTAAAACGCGACTAAGGTCCCGGGTAACGGATTGCTGCGAACCCAAAGAGCCTTACCCAGGCATTTGGCTTTGCGTGTAGCGCGAGCATGCAAGGATTTGGCGGGGAGCCATTGCTTGGGCTCATCGGCCCAAGCGATAAAATCTCGGCCGCGAATCCGACCCAACCAATGCCAATTGAGGGCTTCGACGGCCCGAAAAAACGGGGTGCGAAACCCGGAGTCGGCGACAATGATGGGGGTAACGCCGGGCGGAAGCAGTTCCTGAAGACGACGCAGAAACTGCTGTTGAACCTTGGGGTTCCCCAGTTTTTTGCGTGGGTGGACTTCCTCGTATAAGGTAATGGTACGACCGCCGGTCGGTAGCGCCGCGCGTAATAACTGTTGACTTTGATCGGCGGTGAGCGGTGACCAGTCGATGAGAATCAAAGGTAAGGACAATGACTGTAATGACCACTGTGTCATGACCCCATAGAGCTTTTGGCGCTCAGACTTGAGATTGGGATTGCCGAGGAGACGGTCGATGCGCTTGATTTTGTGTTTGATATAGGACGGGCCGGAAAGTGCGCGCCCCAGGGCCGTTAGCGATACCGAGGCGCCTGTCAAGCCAGCCTCTACGGTCGCCATGAGCGATTTAAGCCGGGTTCGATGAAGCTCAGGAAGTGCCAGTTTGATCAAATGATGGAGTAAACTGATGGTCGACATAGGGCCTTCCCGGCGAAGCTGAAAGATTATGTATTTCAACAATTAGACCCGAATAAACAATTTATCTATCAATTTTTAGCTATAGAAAATTGTTTTATATGACTATTTTGTGGGGATACCTCAGGGACAGATTTATTTTTTGACGAAGATCGGGTACGCTTTGAGGCAGTACCGTTCCGACCCGATCGAAACAAAAACATACCCGGATGACAGATGATCCTGCGGCTTACCCATAGTCAAGTTTTCGGCACCATACAGGACGAAACAGGGAATTTGTCGCCGAACTGAATTTGATTGATTAAACATCGATCCTTGTTTCAACCGGAAAAGGGAATGGACACGTCAGTTCAACTAAGAGCAGTTTACCGGCACTTGTCGTTTTAGCCGATCGAATAGAAAAGATCTGCCCCCCCCTTTTTCACACTCATACCAACATTCAACCTAAGCAGCATTGAATCCAGTATCAATCTTTTTCATTCTTGTTGCCAATGTCTGGCGCCATAGCCCCGCCCTCCTCGCTGACCTTCCTCAACCGGACTCAGTACCGGCGCCAGCAAAATAACGATTAATGCAATCATTCCGACCAGACCGATGCCGACCCTGTATTTACGTTCGCTGCTTGCATGCCCTAAAACCACCTGCTTGATATATTTGAGATGGGTCAACAAATGCAGGCTCATCATCAGCAAAAAGAAAATAGAAACATACCAATGTACATCCCCCCATTGATGACGGGTTAAACCCCATACCGACGATCTTCCGCTCCGGGCCGGCAGGGTGAACTCCAACAATGTGCCGGTTGAAACGATCAACGTCAAAGCAATAAAGGAACAGAGATCGACGACCTTAATCAGTATTGATTGTTTCATTGCCTTAGCTCAGCGCTTTCAATAATTCAGTTTGCGCCTGATATTCCTCTTCCTCGCCAGGCTGCAACTGCTGATAATGACCATCGCTCTGCAAAATCCAAGCCTGGGAATTATCGTTCAGATAACAATCCAAGTCGCTGAGAACACGGGCGTGTAGCTTCTTGTCTTCGATCGGAAAGCAGGTTTCCACGCGTCTGAACATATTGCGAGTCATTAAATCGGCACTTGCGGCATAGACATTCCAATTGCCGCCATTTAAAAAGGCGTAAACTCGGGTATGCTCCAGAAAACGGCCGATAATCGAGCGCACCTCGATATTTTCCGAAACGCCGGGGATGCCGGGCCTGAGACAACAGATTCCGCGCACGATCAACTTGATGTCCACCCCGGCTTGGGAAGCGCGATACAAGGCCTGTATCGCCTGCTCCTCGACGATGGCGTTGACCTTGATGATAATTTTCGCCGGCCTGCCTTTTCTGGCGTTTTCGCTCTCCTTGTCGATCATCTTGAGCAAGCCGGTATGCAAGGTAAATGGCGACTGCAACAATTTATTCAGTTTCGTGACCTTGCCCAGACTGGTCAACTGCCCAAAAATGCGCCGTACGTCTTCGCCCAGTTCCTTGTTACAGGAAAAGAGACCGTAATCGGTATATAAGCGCGCGGTCTTAGGATGATAGTTGCCGGTGCCTAGGTGCACATAATTACGCAGCGTCTTGCCTTCTTTGCGCAACACCAGGCACATCTTAGCATGGGTTTTATAGCCCACTACACCATAAACCACATGCACGGCCGCTTCCTGCAATTTGGATGCCAAGTCGATATTTTCCTTTTCATCGAAACGGGCGCGTAATTCGATGACGACCGTGACTTCCTTGCCAGCTTTGGCCGCCTTGATCAAGGCGCCGACCACCGGAGAATCGACCCCGGTCCGATACAAGGTTTGCTTGATCGCGATGACATCGTGATCGACGGCCGCCTGGCGAATAAAATCAACCACCGGCAGAAACGATTCATAAGGATGATGCAGCAACATGTCTTGATTCTTGATGGCTGCGAAAAGATCTTTCTTTCTACCGAGCTGACTGGGCACACGGGGTTTGAAAGGCGTAAATTTCAGATCGGGTCTATCGACCATGTTGTAGATGGCCTGCATGCGACTGACATTGACCGGACCGGTGGCGAGAAACACTCGGTCGTCGGTCAAGTCGAAACGAGCCTTCAAGAAATCTATCGTTTCTTCCGGACAATTGATGTCGATCTCCAAGCGCACCTCATCGCCGTAATTGCGCATCGCCAGTTCGCCTTCGACCGCATTCAACAAATCGTCGATCGCATCGTCATCGACAAAAAAGTCACTGTTGCGAGTCACCCTGAACTGATAACAACCTTTCACCTTCATACCATTGAACAATTCATCGACGAAGGCATGGATGATCGAAGACAAGAAGACGAAGTCATGCGAACCGCTCGCGGTTTCCTCGGCCGGCAACTGGATGATGCGCGGCAGCGCCCTAGGCGCCTGCAGAATTGCGCGTCCACTATTGCGGCCAAAGGCATCCTTGCCGGTCAGCGAAACGATAAAATTCAAACTTTTGTTCAGTATCCGGGGAAACGGATGAGCGGAATCGAGACCGACCGGCGTCAAAATCGGCAGCAATTCGTCATTGAAATAATTGGCCAGCCAATTATTCTGCGCTTCAGTCCAATCGGTACGGCGAATAAAACGGATGTTTTCCTCTTCCAACTGCGGAATCAATACCTCGTTCAGCACCCGGTACTGCTCGTCGACCAGGTCGTGCGCCTTGACGCCAATTTTCTCTAACTGTTCATGCGGAGTGAAGCCGTCTGCGCCTATCGCACCCGGATCCATTTCCGCCATCTGTATCACGCTGGCCACACGCACTTCATAAAATTCATCCAGATTGGAACAGGCGATACAGAGGTAATTGAGACGTTCCAGCAACGGTAGTTTTTCATTTTTCGCCTGAGCCAGCACCCTGTCATTAAATTCCAACAGACTTAATTCTCGATTGATATAGTATTCGGGATTCGTCAAATCGATGGGGTTTTCAACAACTTCCTCATTTGTCATGTCGGCGTTTGCCATGTCTGATGCCTTTATCGTTGATGCGTTGAAATAAAAATCCTGGCTGCAACCTTGATGATATCGGCGCAGCTACGAGTCTATTTATTATAGAGCAAAAGCGTTAGAAAAAGATCAGCGATCAGTGGCGCCTGCCCTGCAATCCTCCGGTATGGACGGCGATAATGCGTTGTCCGGCCGAGAAACATCCCTGTTCGATCAAATGATACAACGCAAATAACATCTTGCCGGTATAAACAGGTTCTAAGGCGATGCCCTGTCGCTTTTCGAAATGGTCGATGAAATCGCACAGTAGATCGTTGCGTTTGGCAAAGCCGCCGAAATGAAAATCGAGTTCGATTTTCCAGCTTGTCCGGACTCCGTCAGGCAGCAATGCACTGACGTCGTCATAGAGAAAATCCGCGCCTTTCAACGCCGCGATGCCGATGACCTCGACCGCTTCGGGAACGGCGGCAATCAAACCGGCCAGCGTCGTGCCGGTTCCGCAAGGCGCGCAGAGCACATCGTAATCTCGATCAATTTCGCCGACGATCTCGGCGACGCCCTGCAACGCCAAATCGGTCGAACCGCCTTCCGGCAACCAGTATTCGCCCGCGCTCAAGCCCGGCAAGCTGTCGTGACGCTTATAGCTTCTCAACTCGCGATAGTCGCCGCGCGACACAAAGTTCAAGTCCATGCCCCAGTGCCGAATATCCTTCAGCGTCGGACTGAAAGTTTCCGGCCGCTCTCCCCTAATAAAGGCCGATGTTTCCACACCCAACAGCTTTCCGGCATAGGCCAAGGCATGCAGATGATTGGAATAGGCGCCGCCCATGCTGATGATGCGTCTGCAACCGAGGCTCAACGCATGATTGAGGATATATTTCAGCTTGCGCCATTTGTTGCCGGAAATGACCGGATGTAATAAATCATCGCGCTTCAACCACAATTCGACGCCTTGCTCCCGCAGCAGCGTATCCTCGATGCGAATCAACGGCGATGGCGATAGGCGTCGTTCCAATTCCTGCAATCGCATCGCATTAAGTCGCGGCTTGTTTGATCGCCCAGGCCACATCGGCGGCCTGGCGATTTTCCTTGACATCATGAACCCTGAACATCTGCACGCCGGCCATCACCCCCAGGGCGGTCGTCACGGCCGTCGCCGTCACCAGTTCGGAAGGCTGCTCGACCCTACAAATACTGCCCATGAAACGCTTGCGACTGGTACCGAGCAACACCGGATAATCGGTGGCGACAAAATCATGCAAATGCGCCAACAAGTCGATATTGTCCTGTTTACGCTTGCCGAAACCGATGCCTGGATCGATGGCGATGCGCTGTTTAGCAATCCCGGCGGCTAAGGCCGCATCGATCCGGCGTTGCAAGGCGGCCAGAACCTCGCTCACCACCTCGTCATAATAAGGATTGTCCTGCATCGTTAGAGGCGTTCCCAACATGTGCATCAGAATGATCGGCGTGTCGGTCGCCGCGGCCAGTTGCAGTATTTTATCATCGCCCTGGCCGGCGGAAATATCGTTGATGATATCGGCCCCGGCCTGTAAGGCCGCATCGGCTACATCACTCAAAGTGGTGTCGATGCTGATCAGTATGTCGGAACTGATATGTTGCCTGATCGCCTTGACCACCGGCGCTACGCGCATAATCTGCTCTTCTGAAGATACTGGGTCGGAGCCCGGGCGCGTCGATTCGCCGCCGATATCGATGATGTCGGCGCCTTCGGCCAGCATTTTTTCACATTGTTTCAACGCCGAATCTACGGCAGTATATTGTCCGCCATCGGAAAAACTGTCCGGCGTGACATTTAAAATCCCCATAATCAGGGGTTTGGTGATATTCTCAAACATGTAATTAAAAAACTCCTGTGTTAACGGAACCGCCTCCCTATTCAGGTATAATGGCCGACATCTTGAAAAAACCTGAACAGAATGAGACAACCCCGACTGGCCTGGGCGGTTACCGGTTCCGGCCATTATATAGAAGAATGCATCGAATTTTTGCTGACACTGGATCACGTCGACCTTTATTTGAGCCAGGCCGGCGAAGAAGTACTGAAAATGTATGGCATCGACCTAAAAGACATCAAACATAAAATGCCGGTCTATCGCGACAAGGCGGCCTCGGCGCCGCCGGTCGGGCATTTTTATACGGGCTATTATCATACCTTTGTGATGGCGCCGACCACATCCAACACCATTGCCAAATGCGTGTTGGGCATCGCCGATTCATTGGTGACCAATCTTTATTCACAAGCTGGTAAATGCCGGGTGCCGAGCATCGTCTACCCTTGCGACATAGCACCTGAAATGGAAACTACAGCGCCGCGCGGCAAAAAAGTCATGGTCTATCCGCGCCCCATCGACTTGGAAGCGACCGATAAAATCCGCACCTTTCCGTATACGAATGTCGTCGAAAGCGTGGAGGAATTGAAAATTGCAGTGCATCAACGTCTGGCGTCCTTGACATGAGCGAACATATCCTGTTTTTAACCGGCAAACTGGCCGAAAAACAAGTACACCAGGTGCTGGAGAATATGCAGCCGGAATTCAACTACACCGTTCATCAGCTAGGCCTGAAAGTCGCCGCGCTGATGACCGCCGACATGATCATCCGCCGACTGAAGGACACCTTCGGGGCCGACCGCATCATCGTCCCCGGCCGCTGTCGCGGCGATCTCGAGACGGTGAGCGCCCACCTCGGTCTGCCGGTGGAAAGAGGCCCTGAAGAAATCAAGGACCTGCCGGTCTATTTCGGCCAGGAAGCGCAGCAGATGGATTTAAGCCAGTATCAGGTGAAAATTTTTGCCGAAATCACCGATGCGCCCAATATTGGCATCGACGAAGTCGTCGCCCGCGCCCATTATTATCAACAAAACGGCGCCGACGTCATCGATATCGGTTGTCTGCCCGATACCGCTTTTCCGCATCTGGAAGACTGCATACGCACGCTGAAACAGCAAGGCTTCAAGGTCAGCATCGATTCACTGGAAGATGACGACCTATTGCGCGGCGGCAAGGCCGGCGCCGATTATCTGCTCAGCCTGACCAACAAAAGCCTCTGGATCGCCGAAGAAGTCGATTCAACGCCGATACTGATACCGGAAAAACACGGCGACTTAAGCACGCTGGAACCCGCCATTTCGGTTTTGCAAGACAAGCGGCGGCCCTTCATCGTCGACCCAATTCTGGACCCGCTACATTTCGGATTTACCGAGTCCATCGTTCGCAATTATCAATTCAGAGAAAACTATCCCGACATCGAAATGATGCTGGGCGTCGGCAATATCACCGAACTGACCCACGCCGACACCTCCGGCATGAATGCTCTGCTGTTGGGTATCTGTTCGGAACTGAATATCAATCATATACTCGCTACCGAAGTCAGTCAGCATGCCTGCCGAGCGATCCGGGAAGCCGATCGGGCCAGGCGCATCATGTATGCCGCCAAACAACACAACACCCTGCCGAAACATATCGACCCGGGCTTGATGACGGTGCACGATACCTCGCCCTTCCCCTATAATTTCGAAGAAATCAAAGAGCTGGCCAGCCAAATCAAAGATCCTAGTTACCGGATCCAGACCAGCGGGGAAGGCATACACATCTTCAATCGTGACGGCCTGTACAGCGCCCAGGACCCTTTCGATTTGTATCCCAGCTTAGGCGTGGAGCATGACGGCGGTCACGCCTTCTATCTCGGCGTCGAACTGGCCCGGGCGGAAATCGCCTGGCAACTGGGCAAACGCTTCACCCAGGATGAGGCGCTGGACTGGGGCTGCGCATCGGAACATAATGAAGCGACAGTCGATCTGCATACCTTTAAACCCGCCGGAACCACATTACAAAAGAAATGATACAAGAAACCATAGTCACCACCATCAACAGCAAGGGCGTCCCGCACATTGCGCCGATGGGCATCCATGTCAACGACGACAAATTTGTCATCTTGCCGTTTCGGCCTTGCAACACGCTCAACAATATCCTGGAAACCAACGCCGCCGTCATCAATTATTGCGATGACGTCAGGATATTCGCCGGCTGCATCACCGGCCGACGCGACTGGCCTCTTAAAAACGCCGAGAAAATCAATGGCCAATACTTGGAGGCCGCATTGGCCCATTGTGAGCTGGAAATCGTTCGCATCGAAGACGATGAAGTGCGCCCGATGATCTTCTGTAAGGCCCTGCATACCGTCAACCACAAGCCCTTCCGCGGCTTTAACCGGGCCCAGTTTTCGGTGATCGAGGCGGCGATACTGGTCAGTCGCCTGCACATGCTGCCTTGGGAAAAAGTCGAATCGGAACTGGAATATCTGCATATCGGCCTGGAAAAAACGGCCGGCGACAGAGAAATGGAGGCTTGGCGTTGGCTGATGGCAGTGATCGAAGACTATAAACACGAGGTGATACAGGCATGACGCGAATACTGGCCAGTATCAACAGCCTTGAAGAAGCACAGCTGATTCAGACATTCGATATTGACATCATTGATCTTAAGCAGCCTGCCGAGGGCGCATTGGGCGCACTGGACAAGGGTACGGTGCAACGGATCATCGCCGAGATCGCCGGTCGCTGCCCGGTCAGCGCGACCATCGGCGATCTGCCGATGTTGCCGCACCGTGTCGCACCGGCCGTCGCCGACATGGCTGAGACCGGGGTCGATTATATTAAGATCGGTTTTTTTCCCGGCCATGACTGGCTCGCCTGCATCGAAGCGTTATCCCAATTCAGCGACGATCATGCCCTGATTGCGGTATTGTTTGCCGATTGCCAACCAAGTTTTTCGGTTCTGCGCCAACTGAAGCAAGCCGGTTTTACCGGGGTCATGCTCGACACGATGGACAAACGCAAGGGCTCACTGAACGATATCATGACCATGCCCCGAATCGCACAGTTCATCAAATTAGCCAAACAACTGGATTTGCTGACCGGATTGGCCGGTTCATTGAAAAGCTCGGATATTGCAACGCTGTTACCATTGCATGCCGACTATCTGGGCTTCAGGGGCGCCTTATGCGCACATCATAACCGCATCGCCGCTCTCGCCCCCAATAAAATCGCCGCGTTAATCGCTTGCTTTCACGCTCCTCCGGCGATGGAAAAAATTGCCCAGGCCAACAAACACACCCCCGAACCAACCTTATAGTTCTTTTCATCTAGTTTCATGGCCTTTTAATGACGATCACCCATTAACAAATCCCCATAACGGTCCGCAATTTCATTCGATCAGACAGGATAGCTACCGATGCTTGATAAAATGACCATTACCACAAAAATTCTGATCGCCATGCTCATCGGCCTGGTGATAGGCAGCCTGCTCAATGCCTTCGCCCTTGATAGCAGCTTTGTGCAAAACTATCTGGTTCAGGGTCTTTTTCATGTCATCGGCTCGGCCTTTGTCAATGCGTTGAAAATGCTGGTCGTCCCGCTGGTCACTTTTTCGTTGATCTGTGGCGTCTGCGGACTCGGAGATGTAACGATACTGGGCCGGGTAGGCCTCAAATCATTTGCCCTCTACCTGTTAACGACCGGTTTGGCCGTTATCTTGGCGTTAACGGTCGCGTTGCTGATTGCGCCGGGACAAGGCTTCGAGCATGTCCAGGCCTTGTCCGACTTCTCCCCGCCGCCCGCCCCGCCGTTGACCGAGGTGTTTATCAACATCGTTCCCAGCAACCCGGTACAAGCTTTTGCCGAAGGCAATATGCTGCAAATCATTTTCTTCGTCATCCTGTTCGCAATCGCCATGCTGATGTCCGGAGAAGCGGGATTACAGTTGGCCAGCGGCGCAGAAAAATTGAATGAAGTCATGATGCGGGTGGTCACGGTAGTGATGGATTTCGCCCCGATCGGCGTTTTCTTTTTGATGGCGAAGACTTTCTCCGAACAGGGCATCGGTTTGATCATGCCGATGATCGGTTATTTTTCGGTGGTGATTCTCTGCCTGCTGCTGCATGCCTTCGGCACCTTCAGCCTACTGTTAATGTTACTGGCCAGACTCAATCCACTGATATTCATTAAAAAAATGCGTCCGGCTCATATCTTCGCCTTCAGCACCGCCAGTTCCAACGCCACGATACCGGTGACCCTGCAGGTGGTCGAAAAACGCCTCGGCATCAACAACGCCACAGCCTCATTTACCGTGCCGCTGGGCGCGACCATCAATATGGACGGCACCGCCATCATGCAGGGCGTCGCCACGGTGTTCATCGCCAATGTCTACGGTATCGACCTGAGTATCGCCGATTACGCCACCGTGGTCGGCATGTCGATTCTGGCCTCGATAGGCACCGCCGGTGTGCCCGGCGTCGGCCTGATCATGCTGGCCATGGTTTTCAATCAAGTCGGCCTGCCGGTTGAAGGCATAGGCCTGATACTCGGCGTCGACCGCCTGTTGGATATGCTGAGAACGGCCGTCAATGTCACCGGCGACGCCACCGTCACCTCGATCGTCGCCCGCGGCGAAAACGAAATCGATGAAGCCGTGTTCAATGATCCCGATGCAGGCGTCATCACCGAGATCGAGTTACCCCATAAACGTTAACCTCGAAAGGGTTTTACAAAGTTAGCGCCCGCATCAAGCTTATCCATGCCCGCGCCTGCTCGGTGATCGCTAACATCCTGAGACCATTATAAATTCAATCGTCACCTACCGGCGAACTGTGTAATCGATCTGTTTTCCACCGCCGCCTTGCTTGCTATTCCGAAATCTTTCTCTCTAGACCGATTATTTCACCAAGGCGACTTTGCTGAAATGTAATTATTCAGCGTATTTTTATCAGAGGGAGTAGGCTATTGATTTATCGGGCTGTCTGCAACAGGACGTTGCAGCCAGAGCTTACGCCGCACAGGGAAGTGTAAGTGCCGCGCGAAGCAGGATGCTGTTAGCTGCCAGGGAAGTATTCACCCAGCACCTAAATTAACGAAGATTATTAATCATAGCCAATAACCTAGGGTATTTAGGTGCTGGGTGAACGCGTCCCGAGAAATCAATGGTCTACTCCCTAAACCCTGAAAGATACTGAATAGTTACGCTGAAATAAGCATTAACACACAGCATTGGTATGAACTGAACGAGTGTTATCCTTATCTAATAGTCGAATTCTACTAAGGAAGTGCTGGTTAAATCGACACTACCAAAATTAGTGATTGCAAATCCTTGTTTTTGCAACGATTCCCAGTTTGAGCATTTTTGCTGTGTTTAGGGCATAGGGTGTGTCTGTCGAGGAGCGCCCGTTCACCCAGCACCTAAATTATCCTGGAATGTAAAATATAGTCCTGTAGCCATGAAATTTAGGTGCTGGGGGCTTGACGGCAGCATCCTTGCTGCCGACATCCTCGCCAAACACACCTTATACCCTATTTGAACTCCAAAATTGGGAATTGCTGTTGTTTTTGGCAGCTTCTGAGAAATCCAGGGGAAAATTTATCCAGCGCTTTCCTAAATCACGACTGCATTTCATGCAAGGGGGACACGGCCATGGCTAAAAACGTAACGCAGAAACTGATCGCGAATCACTTGATTGAGGGGCGTATGGCTCCAGGTGAAGACATCGGTTTGAAAATTGATCAGACACTTACCCAAGATGCGACAGGGACCTTGGTTATGCTTGAATTTGAAGCGATTGGCCTTCCACGAGTGAAAACCGAACTTTCCGCACAATATGTTGACCACAATCTTCTCCAAGAGGATTTCAAAAACCCAGACGACCATCTATTTTTACGTAGCGCCTGCAAGAAATACGGTCTTTGGTATAGCCGTCCGGGCAATGGCGTCAGTCATCCAGTCCATATGGAGCGATTCGGCATACCGGGGAAAAGTTTGTTAGGTTCGGACAGCCATACATGCGCCGCCGGTTCCCTAGGAATGCTGGCCATTGGTGCTGGGGGACTGAAAGTAGCGATGGCGATGGCGGGAGAACCTTTTTACATCAAGATGCCCAAGATATGGGGCGTCAAACTGGTCGGAACACTTCCCGACTGGGTCAGTGCTAAAGATGTGATTTTGGAAATGCTGCGCCGGCACGATGTCGACGGAGGCCTGGGTAAGATCGTTGAGTATTTCGGTCCCGGATTGAGTTCGCTGACAGCCATGGACAGGCACGTGATAGCCAACATGGGTGCGGAACTAGGCGCCACGACGACCGTTTTTCCGGCCGATGCAGCGGTGTCCGAGTTCTTGAAAAAACAAGGAAGAGAAGAAGATTTTAACTGCATACTCGCGGATGATGAGGCGGAATATGACGAATACGAGGAAATTAATCTATCGGAACTGGAACCGTTGATCGCTCTGCCCAGCAGTCCTGGCAATGTCGTGCCGGTTCGCGAGGTCGAAGGCAGGGATATTTACCAGGCTTATGTCGGCTCGTCGGCGAACCCTGGACTGAGGGATCTTGCTATCACTGCCATGATAGTCGATGGCAAACAGGTTAACGATCGCGTCTCATTTGACGTCAACCCGACATCTAGGCAGATTTTGGAAAACATGATGGCAATGGGCATGCTAGGAAAACTTATTCATGCCGGTGCGCGTCTTCATCAAGCGGGCTGCGGAGGCTGTATTGGCATGGGGCAGGCTCCGGCGACGGGACGCATCAGTTTACGGACTGTCCCCCGTAACTTTCCGGGACGTTCGGGTACACGAGAAGATCAAGTTTATTTATGTAGCCCGGAAACCGCGGCAGCTTCGGCCTTAACGGGGAAGATAACCGATCCCCGCACATTAGATATGGAATACCCGAGCTTCAAAGAACCCGATTCATTATTGCTTAATAAGGATATGTTGGCGCCACCCGCATCGAAAGGCGAACAGTTTGAATTGGAGAAAGGACCTAATATCAAACCATTGCCTGTATTAGAACCTTTGGAAGAGAAACTCGAAGGTCCGGTGTTATTGAAGCTGGGGGATGATATTTCTACAGACGAAATTATGCCGGCTGGCGCTAAGGTGCTGCCTTATCGCAGCAATATTCCGGCCATCAGCCGATTTGTATTCAGCCAAGTCGACGACACCTACTTTGATAGAGCGATGAACTACCAGAAAAAGGGATCATTCATAGTTGGCGGGGATAATTACGGTCAAGGCTCAAGCCGTGAACATGCCGCTCTAGCTCCCCGTTATCTTGGAGTTAAGGCGGTGATTGCCAAAGGATTCGCCAGAATTCATATGCAGAATCTAAGCAACTTCGGGATCCTGGCTCTGATATTTACCGATCCATCTGCTTGGAATAAAATCGAGCCAGGCGACCGGCTTTGCATTTCCGATGTACGCAATGCCATTGCCAGAGGAAGTCTCGTCCAAGTAGACAATCTAACCAAAAACGAGACGTATGAGACGGAACATAGGATGTCAGCATATCAAGTGAAAATGGTGCTGGCGGGCAGTCTGATCAATTTAGTCAACCAAAAAGGGTAACTATTCAGTATCTTTCGGGTTTTAGGCAGAAAAAGATTTACCGCTCGGCGAATCGTTTGAACTTGACGCCGGAGTTGTTTCTCGGTCAACTCCGGGTATTGACGTAGGTAAGGACTTAGGAACGAGTATGAAATAATTTTTCCAAATGTCGGAAGAGGAATCGGTGGCTCGATTGACAGGTGTCGGCGGCAGGGATAGCCGCCGTCAAGCCTACACGGATGTATTCACGGCGTCCTGACAAGCGAGTTACCGAACCTCCACAAAGCCTACTGTTTCGGAAAGTTATTTTGTGCATATTCCTTAATCATGCGCAGCCAAGGGATGATGCATGACATCTTCCTGGGCGATGACTTCCTTAGGCTTTGGTTCTCCTTCGACCGCGCGCCGAATTGCCAACTTCGTGGCTTCATAATTCCAGTCTTGTATTTTATTTTTGTCCTGGGCATCCCAATGAATATAGACCCCCACACAAATGAATACATCACCCGCTTCGTCTATGGGTATGACCCCTTCTTTGACGCTATCGGTCACAGCCTTTGCCACACCATGTTCTGCCGGCCCAAACATTTGGTTTACTTGTTTCTCGTTCTTAATTTCCACCTTGTTGAATATGACGGTGTTAGGCTTAGCCATAAGATTGGGAGCCACCAATGCCAATAGGGCATTATCACCTCGTTTCTGATTGGTCAGAGCAATACAAAAGGCGATTTCTGCAGCGCTGCCCCGCGGTCCCATCACCAGATCTATGTGGGCCATTTCATTCCCGTCTCCCACCAAAGCTTCGCCTACCTGGACTTTATCGATTTTTAGTGCTTTCATGTTTTTCTCCTGTTAAATTTGCAAAACTGGCCATATATTGACTAGTTTCATCTGATTTCAGAGAGCCATGGATACGATAATTTAAATTTGGCAAGGCTAAATCGAGAAACTATTCGATACCTCTATTCAAAGGATCATATCACCGCATCACTGAATCATCTGTAGACATTAAAAATGGGCAGCAATTCATCAGTTTGAGTATTTTTGCGGGGTTTAGGGCATGGGGTGTGTCTGTCGAGGAGCGCCGTAAACCCATCCCTGGGGGCTTGACGGCAGCATCCTTGCTGCCGACATCCTCGCCAAACACACCCCATGCCCTTTTTGAACGCCAAAGCGGGAATTGCTGAAAAATGGGAGATTTTCATGACAAAAATTTTCCTTTCAATCCCTTAATGTCAATGGGGCCAGGTTGAGCGATGAGGTCACGAGCGGCATCGACACGCTCCCAGACATTCCATAACAATACGCCACGCACCCGTCCATCTTGCATATAATAAACAACGCCTTTTTTATAAGGCTCGACCCAATCCGCCACCGTTTCCAGGCGTGAATCCGTAAGCCCAACTGCTTCGTAGCCCAAATCGAACAAGTCGGAATAAAAATACGGAAGATGATGATAGAAATCCTCCTTCCCCGCCATGTTCCGACCGGCATACTTACCCATCGTAAGCGCATTGTCTTCATGCTCCAAACGAATACGAGCGTTCAAACTTGGGTTATAGAAGTTACTTACATCGCCGGCAGCGTAAATATCAGGGTTACCTGAGCGCAGCAATTCGTCCACGGCGATGCCGTCATCCACAGACAATCCGGCTTGTTCGGCGAGATGTACATTTGGCCAGATGCCGATCCCGGCTACCACGGCATCAATCCCGACGATCTCTTCTTTCGAACCTTCATCGGCGGCACTACGAACATTCAGCGACAGGCGCTCCCCTTGTCGTGCAACGCCTGTAACTAGCTTTTCGGACAAAACCTCAACTCCCTTTTCTTGGTAATAGTTGTTCAGAAACTGACTCAGGTCAGGGGGAAACAGGCGCGCGCCTATGCCCTCTTCGGGGAAAAGCATCGTGACCTGTTTTCCGTTCATGGCCAATGCCGCGGCAATTTCCGATCCGATAAAACCGCCTCCAATGACGGCAAAATGCTGTTTTTCTTCGCTAAGGGAGCGTAACTTCTGATAATCGTCTAGGTCGCGAAAATAAATTATGTCCTCACCTCCAAAGGGAAGACGCACGGGAGCTCCTCCTGTCGCTAGCAGCAACTTGTCAAAATGGTAGAGATTTCCTTCATCGTCAATGACCTGTTTATTTTCAAGCATCAGCTTCTGAACAGTACGCCCCAAATGCATCGACACATTCAGTTCTTCATCCTTATACCAGATTTTTTCGATAGACTTCCCTTGCCATAACCCCTTGGACAACGGAGGACGTTTGTAAGGAGGATGAGATTCCGAACTGATCAAGCCTATGGAACCGGTTGGGTCTTCGGATCGTATGCCGCGTATCGCGCCATGCGCCGTCATTCCGCCGCCAATGATGAGATATTGATAGTCTGTCATATTCCCCCTCCTCTTTACTGAACTTAACCTTTAGGAGGATAAATATCCCCTAAAGTGAATTTTGTTATTGTCTCGATTCAGTGTAAATTTCGAAAAAGGATTCGATTATTGATTGATCTGGCTGTCTGCAAAAGGCTGGCAAGCACAGCTTCCCGGGGTATATTCACGCGTTTGATGGGATCAATAACCTGCTCCTAGAAGCTGAATAACTAAATTGCATCTTCAAAAAATCAGACACATAAAGATTTAAACGGTTCCGAATCCCCGTCTCTCAAGCCCAGAAAAACATCCATCCGACCGATCCTAACGCTTTGTAACGAATTGGTAATTATTCAGCGTTTTCCTAAAACCCCCCTTCATTATCGGCATTCAAACAGTCTCGTGTTTGAAACAAACACCGCCTTATTCCCATTTGATAGAAGACGGTGCATATTTACTAGACAACAAACGCCGACCGCACCAAGCTCCGGCAAGCAGGTAAGGCAACCCGGCCGGCGCCCACATGATCAGCCCAGCCAGTTGTTGATCTTGAAGACTGCTTGAATCGTCAAATAACGGCATGTGTGCGAAGGTCAGAACGGCGCCGAGCATGCCCGTAGCCATCAGGGTTAGCAGCAAGGCTAGCAAGGCTAAAGCGCTACGCCTGTGCAATATCGACCACCAGAATATACCGGCGATGAGCGCCAAACAGACATGCTCGACAAGGTGCCACCAAGGCCTTGCCAACACCAGGTTGTAAAGCTTCGGCGTATGCCAGAACCAAATCGCGCCGCTTTGCAGGCAGGCCGCCCTCAGCGGATAACGGCTCAGGCGCAATAAAGGCATACACAACCAAATGCTTGTCCGGCCGCTGATCGCCCGCCATTGCGGCAACGGTCGCGCCATGACATAAAACGGCGCAATGAAGACCATGATCAACATATGCTCGATCATGTGGATGGCCGAGCTATTAGCACTCCAGCCGCCGAAGGCTCCGAACATAGTCAATGCCGCGGCCAAAGAGGCCGCGTGAAACGCCAACCATCGACCCCTTGTCGGGGGTACGCGCCATGCTCCGACAGCATAGATCAGCCAGAGAACGACTGGCAACAATCCGCCGAGTATCAACGGGATACGAGACTCTTCCAAGTCTTCAACCAAACCATGCGCCAGCGCCGAATCCATTAATAGAAGAGCCATTGCCGCCGACAGAAAAACTATCACAGACATGGCGGCAATAGCAGCGAGACTACTCCTTGGCTGAATGTCACTATGGCGCCCAACAAATTGATGCCGGCGCCTAATCTGACGATAAACTGATCGATTGACTCGGTGTTCCCGCCATTCCCCGCTCGCGCCGCACGCCAACAGTTATTTGCCCAATACAGCAGCAAACTGGTTACGACCAAAGAGCCGGCTAGCAATGCCGCATTGATCCAGGTAACGGGGCCCTGCTCGACTGGAGGCGGAGACAGCTCGCAGATCAGTGCTAAGGCACCGTATTTAAATAAGAACCAGACAATCCAGATGATCAATCCAAATGCCAGCTGCATGGGATGATATGGTGACAACATCAGTCAATTCTCCATGCAATAGGCAATAGAATGATGAGGGCGTAACTTGACCAAAATACCACGGTCGTATAAATCCACCAGGGATTCACGACCGTGATTTCATAAGGGGCAGTTTTGCCGACATAGCCAAAAGCGACGCGTAGGGATTGCAATGCCGTCATGATCACGGCGAGTCCGCTTTGAAACAACTGATATATCAGCAACACTGCAATAATGGCATCATGGGCAGTTTGTGTTGGCGCCAAGGTCGAAGTCGACCAAACCCAGATCAATACGCAACAGTGGACCAAGCCGGTGACCGCGACGCCCGCTAGCTGATGCTGAAGATGCCCGCCCGTCGCCCTGCGCAAGTTGAGTTCTATATAATAAAACCAGATCGTCGCCCCGCTAAGCAGTCCTCCACTGACCAGCAGCGGCAACCAAGCCAGCGGCGGCACATCGGGCACTTGCCAATGGGGAGCGACAAACCATAGATACAGCCAGCCAAACACTATGGACAAAAACAGTGCGCCATTGGCGAGCAGCGTTACGATCATACCCCATAATCCCGGCCCATCGAACGTACGAAAATGCAAGGGAGGATAGCCCGGCATCACACTGGCATCGGGAGCCGTCCCAAGATGTGCTCCGTTTACCCAGGACCATCGCAGCAACAAAATCAAGCTGACTAATGCCGTAGCCACGGAGATATTATAAGTCCGTAGCAATAAACTGATGCATAGCGCAGACAACGCCAATGCGGCGAACAAAGGCAACCAGGAATTTCCGGGCAAATGGATGATTTCGCGAATCTTGCCGGTAATCGGGTCCGTTCCCCAAGTTTCGCGCCTGCCATGATCGATCTCCGATAATGCATAATGGCCCTCGGCTACCTTTGCTTGCAGATCCGGTTGCGCCCACATCGGATGTCGCATAGCGCAGTCTGGCAGACTAATGAAATTGTAAGGCTGAGGCGGGGTACTGGTGGCCCATTCCA
The DNA here is from genome assembly GCF_030717995.2 of Methylomarinum sp. Ch1-1. Lineage (NCBI taxonomy): Bacteria > Pseudomonadati > Pseudomonadota > Gammaproteobacteria > Methylococcales > Methylococcaceae > Methylomarinum > Methylomarinum roseum. The sequence goes on from NZ_CP157743.1 coordinate 3,463,160, forward strand.
GGGTATCGGCCTGCCAAGGATTAGCGCCGGCCGAGCGGCCGAAGCGGAAATGCAGGACGATATCGAGCAGAACCATCCCAACGTCCATCGCGATCAAGAAGGCGCCCGCTGATGAAATGCCGTTTGGCAAATCCCAGCCTAATCCCGCCGGATAGGTATACACACGCCGAGGCATGCCGAGCAACCCGGTCAAATGCATAACCAAAAAAGTGGTATTAAAACCTATGAAAGTCAGCCAGAAGCCCCAGCGTGATAGCTTTTCCGACGGCATGCGTCCCGAAAAATGTGGCAACCAATAGTAGAGACCAGCTACAAATGGAAACAACATGCCGCCGACGACCACATAATGTAAATGCGCAACGACAAAATGCGTGTCGTGCACCTGCCAGTTGAACGGCACCAAAGCCAACATGACCCCCGTCAACCCGCCGATCATAAAAACCACCAGAAACCCGACTAACCAGAGCATCGGCACATGATAGACCGGTCGCCCGGTCCATAGCGTCGCCAACCAAGCGAACAGTTGAATACCGGTAGGAATCACGATCAACATGCTGGCCACCGAGAAAAATGCCTGCGCCAATTGCGGAATCCCAATGGTAAACATATGATGCACCCACAACCCGAAACTGATGAAGCCTGTCGCGATAATCGCCAGCACGATCCAGCGGTAGCCCACAATAGGCCGACGTGAGAATACCGGCAGCAGAGTCGAGACAATGCCTGCGCCCGGCAGAAAAAGTATATAAACTTCAGGATGGCCGAATAACCAGAATAGATGCTGCCAAAGAATCGGATCGCCGCCGCGGGCGACTTCGAAGAAAGGCATGCCGGCCGTACGCTCCAGTTCCAACAAAATGCTGCCCAAAATCAGCGGAGGAAATCCAAACACAATCATTAATGCCATGACTAAAATGTACCAGCAATAAAGCGGCATATGCAGCAGCGCCATACCGGAAGTGCGGCTGCGTAAGATCGACACGACCAGCTCAACACCGGCCGATACCGCCGAAATCTCGACAAAAGTGATGCCGAGCAGCCAGAAATCGACATTGGGTCCCGGCGAGTACACGGCATTGCTCAAAGGCGTATACATGAACCAACCGGCCGCCGGGGCAATCCCCAGCAGCAGACTCGACATCAGAATCAGGCTACCGAATAGATAACACCAGTAACCGAAAGCGCTTAGTCGTGGAAATAGCAAATCGCGCGCGCCGATCATCTTCGGAATTAAATAGAGCGCCAATCCTTCAATGACCGGCACCGCAAACAGAAACATCATAACCGTGCCGTGCATCGTAAACAGCTGATTATAGAGCTTTGGCCCGATAATGTTCTGATTCGGTAAGGCTAGCTGAGTGCGCATCAACATCGCAATCAAACCACCGATCAGAAAGAACAGAGCGCCGGTGACCATGAAGCGTTTCCCGACCGTTGTATGATTAACGATGGTCAGTGCCCGCCAGCCACGCGGATTGCCCCAAACCTTGATAAAGTCGTTATGTAGGGCCTGCCGATCTTTCTTAGTGAATTCATTCATGCTTATACGCCTCTAGCCAGGCTTGATATTCTTTCCGAGTATGAACGTGAACCGCCAGTACCATATGAGCGTGTCCTATACCACAGAATTCCGAACACTGAGCGTGAAAATGACCCGGCATATCGGCTTCGAGACGCAATATATTAGTTCGCCCCGGAATCATATCCAGTTTACCCGCCAGCCTAGGCGCCCAGAACGAATGGATGACATCAGCACTGTGCAAATGAAGATCGACCGGTACGCCAGCCGGCAGATGCAGTTCATTTTTTATCCTAATACCGACATCAGGATAGCGGATCTCCCACCACCACTGATGCCCGGTTACCTCGATCTGCACCGGTGCTTGCCCGTTGACGGGCAACGGCAGCATGCGATAGCCCATTGGGATAGCGAAACTCAACAGCACCAGGAGACTGATTATAGGCAACACCAAACCGCCACCAACGATCCAGCGCAGACTGAGCCGGCGGACTTGCGCCTCGGTATATGTCACGGGCTTCCGCCATAGCGCAAAAAGCCATATCGCCACCACTACCAGCATGAGCAGTGCCGAAAAACCGAACATCCCCCACCATAGTCTCGCTGCAGCAAGAGCCGACGGTCCGGAAGGATTTAGAGGTGATGGAGAATCGTTACAGCCGCCCAAAAAACAAAGAGTGATTATTAGCATCGGTGAGGTTAAACTGAAAGCTTTCGTTAACGATTCCAAGTTCAACCGTGAAAGGAGACCGCTATGGCGCAACAACCTATTATCAGCCGCATGTCTGTCGGGGGCCATCCGATTCATCCCATGCTGATTCATTTTCCGGTCGCTTTCTTGCTCGGTTTGGTAGGCGCCGACTTGGCTTATCTTTACACGACCGATCCCTTCTGGATTCGAGTCGGATTGTGGCTGTCGGGCCTCGGCGCTCTGGGGGGCTGGTTGGCGGGATTGGCCGGCTTCATTGATTTGCTGTTGGTTTGGCACATTCGCAATCTCGTGATCGCCTGGAGTCATGCCCTGCTGGCCGTAATGACGTTGGCGCTGGCTTCGTTCAACTGGTTGTTGCGCTTTAACGACGATAGCGGATTTAATCTCTGGGCTTTGTATATTTCGGCGCTGACAGCGGCGTTGATCAGCATCACCAGTGTGCTGGGCGGGCAGATGGTTTACGGACATGCCGTCGGCGTTAAAATCAAGTCCTGAGCCATCGCTCCGCTTATTCGATTTAAGAAATCGCAACGTCAACTCCTAAAAAGGTTTAGTCAGCACGACCCAGAGAATCGCTGGAATCAACATCGCGACCACGATTCCCACCAGTACACACGGCAAGACTACGTTTTTATCGGGATCCTTCTCCGTACTCAAAACAATCCAACCGCTAAGCGCATGACACAAAACCAGCGCCGCGACCAATGTGAGTTTTAGTATAAGCCATAGATCGGTAATGCCGCCGGTCAGGAACAAGGCGGTTCCGGAGACAATAGCGGTCAACGCGGCTGGCGTCGCGAACAGCGTGAAAACATTGAGTGTCGAGGCCAGATGGCGTTGCGGTTCATCGATTGTCGCCTGTGAAGAGGTTTCCGCAATTAACGCGGGCAGATAAAGCAATGAACCGCACCAACATATCACCGCCGATATGTGTAACAACAAAAGCCAGAGCATATCCTCCCCTCTCGGTTACTGGAGTCATTCTTAATCTACAACATTCTCTCGCCTAGTACAGCATTCATTTTCATCTGACGAGTTATCGCCTTAAGCAAGCGTATGAATTCTCAGGTATTTCCTAATGTCTTTACCCGCCATTAGAATAATGGCGCTGTACTAGCGCGGCGCCGACTAAGTCGCTGACCGCATATCATTAGAAAATTCTAACGACATTCTTAACGTCATTCATTGCGACAAAAGAACCTTTATCGTTTTCTCATCCTGTCAAACTTATAGCATAAAACCATGAACAAAAGCGCAAAACTTGCTATTGAATCCAAATCTAAAGGGCTAAAGCTTCGAAGTCGCTTTCAATCCCCGTTCACCAAGTTCCAATACAGTCTTTCGCTCATATCCCCGACTGACGACGATGTCATGGAGTAAAAATAAACCGACGCCGGCAACGGTATTTTACCGGAAGTTGATCTTTGCATTTGAATGTAACGTTTTAACGGCAAATTCCAGAAGGCAAGGCTACATTGGCATCGCAACCGTAGGGCGGATTCGCCGCTAGGCAATCCGCCTGGATACGCACAACGGCCAATTTTGCTCTGGCGGCGGTTTTTGGCGGCTTGCTTCGCGAAGCCGCCCTACGATGCGGTAGGGTGTGCTGACGATAGGAAGCGCACCATGTTTCGATGCGCTTCACGCAGTTCAGCGCATCCGAAGGCAAGACGGTGCTTTGCGAGAGTCACTTAAACGTTTGGGGCCGGGTTAAATAACCCGCCCCGCCCAGGCAAAGAAGAATCGATGACGCGCAAACAGCTTAGATACAAGTCTTTGTTTAACATATAGATTGTAGGGCTTTACCCCGACAAAGCCATCCGCCTACTATCGCTTCTTGAAAGTTTATGCTAACATTGCGAATTTTATAGACTTAGAGTATTAAAATGGCTAAAGAAGATCAAATCGAAATGGATGGAAAGGTTATCGATACCCTTCCGAATACGATGTTTCGCGTAGAACTGGAAAACGGCCACATCGTTACCGCTCATATCTCCGGCAAAATGCGCAAACATTACATCCGCATCTTAACCGGAGATAAAGTTCGAGTTGAAATGACGCCTTACGATCTGACTAAAGGTCGCATCACATTCCGCATGCGCTAATCCCGTTCCAAACGGGAAAGCGCAGGCTTTCAACTTTCAAACTATAGCGCCTGCTTATCAGTAACAGCCAACCCCTTGCTTTCTATAGAAAAGGCGAGCGCATCCTCTTCGACATAGACCCGCACATGACCGCCGTTTGACAGCCTACCGAATAGCAGATCGTTTGCCAGTGGCTTTTTAATCTTCTCCTGAATCAGCCGCGCCATCGGTCGCGCGCCCATCTTCGGATCACAACCATGTTCGGCCAACCAAAGTCTCGCATCAGGATCCAGCGTCAAGGTCACGTTCTTGTCCGCCAACACTGCTTCCAGCTCAAAGATGAACTTGTCGACCACGCTGCCGACGATCGAGATATCCAAGGGCTTGAACTGCACGATGGCATCCAATCTATTGCGGAATTCCGGTGAGAATCCCTTTTCGATCACCTTCATGCTATCGGACGAATGATCCTGAGTAGTGAAACCGATCGAAGGGCGACTGCCCTCTTCGGCGCCGGCGTTGGTGGTCATCACCAGGATGATGTTGCGAAAGTCCGCCTTACGCCCGTTATTGTCAGTTAAGGAGCCATGATCCATCACCTGCAACAGCAGATTGAACACGTCGGGATGTGCTTTTTCCAATTCATCCAACAATAACACGGCATGCGGATGCTTGGTGACCGCCTCGGTCAACAACCCTCCCTGATCATATCCGACATAACCGGGAGGCGCGCCGATCAGCCTGGACACGGTATGCCTTTCCATATACTCGGACATGTCGAAGCGGATCAATTCGACGCCGAGCACCTTGGCCAACTGTCGAGTCACTTCCGTTTTTCCGACCCCGGTCGGACCAGCAAACAGAAACGAGCCGATCGTCTTGGTCGTATCCCTCAGCCCGGCTCGTGACAATTTGATCGCCGACGCCAGCTCCGAAATGGCCTCATCCTGGCCAAACACCAGCATTTTCAGATTTTTTTCGATATTTTCCAACTTATCGATGTCGCTGGAAGAGACCGATTTTGCCGGCACGCGGGCAATTTTAGCGACGATTTCCTCGATATCTTCACTGTCTATCGTCTGTTTGCGCTGATCCTCCTTGAACAAACGCTGCCTCGCCCCAGCCTCATCGATAATGTCGATAGCCTTATCCGGCAAATGACGGTCGGTAATAAAGCGCGCCGACAGCTCGACCGCTGCGCGCAAGGCTTCACTGGTATATTTAAGATTATGATGTTCTTCGAAGCGCGATTTCAACCCCTTGAGAATCTTCACGGTGTCTTCAATCGACGGCTCGACGATATCGATTTTTTGAAAACGTCTCGCCAAGGCATGATCTTTCTCGAATATACCGCGATATTCCTGATAAGTGGTCGAGCCGATACAACGCAGCTGCCCTGAAGCCAGCACCGGCTTGATCAGGTTGGAAGCATCCATCACCCCGCCTGACGCCGAACCTGCCCCAATGATGGTGTGAATTTCGTCGATAAACAATATCGAATGCGGCTCTTTTTTCAGTTGATTGACCAGGGCTTTCAGACGTTTTTCAAAATCGCCGCGATATTTGGTGCCAGCTACCAGCGCGCCAAGATCCAGTGAATAAATCACGTTATCCAGCAACACATCCGGCACTTCCTCCTCGACGATCCGCTTCGCCAAACCTTCGGCGATGGCCGTCTTTCCGACGCCGGATTCTCCCACTAACAACGGATTGTTTTTTCTGCGCCGACATAACACCTGAATGGTGCGCTCGACTTCGGTTTCCCGACCAATCAACGGATCGATTTTCCCGGCCATGGCCTCTCTATTCAGATTGGTCGCATATTTCTCCAGCGGATTCGCCGACAAGTCACTACTGGGTTCTTCTGTCGCCATGTCGTCGGTTTCCTGAGGCTTTTCCTGCTCTTGCTTGGACACGCCATGAGCAAGGTAATTGACCACATCCAGGCGGGTGATATTTTGCTTGTTCAACAAATACACCGCATGAGAATCCTGTTCGCTAAACAAGGCGACAAACAAATTGGCGCCGCTAACCTCCTTTTTATCGGAGGCCTGAACATGAAATACGGCGCGCTGCAGAACGCGTTGAAATCCCAGCGTCGGCTGGGTTTCCCGCTGTATGCCGTCGGGAATCAGCGACATCGTTTCATCGATAAACTGATTCAACTCACCACGCAAAGCGCTGATATCACAACCACAGGCCAGCAGCACCGGCACGGCAGTCTCGTTATCTAGCAGAGCCAGCAGTAAATGCTCGACGGTAATAAATTCATGACGCTTACTATGGGCATTGCTAAACGCCGCATTCAAGGTCACCTCAAGTTCTTTACTTAACATAGTTTCTCTCTTTATGCTTCTTCCATCGTGCACATCAGCGGGTGCTGATGCTCCCGCGAATAATCATTAACGATATGCACCTTGGTTTCGGCAACATCTTTGGTATAGGTACCGCATACCCCGACCCCTTGGGTATGAACCTGCAACATCACTTGCGTCGCCCGATCCTCATTCATGCCAAAAAAATTGGTCAGTATTTCGACGACAAAATCCATCGGGGTAAAATCATCATTCAGCAACATAACTTTATACAAGGGCGGTCTTTTCAATTTAGGTTTTGCTTCCTGAACAGCAAGACCACCGTCATTATCTTTAAAAGGGTCTATATCAGACATTTTCACCGTAAAAAATTGCATCAATTAATCGATAACATAGTGCTTTCAACCCAAAATTTCAATCTTTACAAACATCGAAAAGCCAATTCTAGTAAAATAACGCCTTTAATTTGCACTGGCTGATGACAATCACACTATAACGGTCGTTAAGCCTGCTTTTCTGGAGCTTGATGATGGTTTGGAAACCACATGTTACTGTGGCGGCAGTAATTGAACAGGACAGCCGCTTCCTGCTGGTTGAGGAACAAACGTCCAATGGCCTGCAATTCAATCAGCCGGCCGGACACCTGGAAGAAAACGAAGACTTGATCGACGCCGTTAAACGGGAAGTCACGGAAGAAACCGCCTGGCAATTTAATCCCGAAGCGCTAGTCGCGGTGCAATTATGGCGCAAAAAACCGCACCATCCCAGCTTTTTGCGCTTTTGCTTCAGCGGCCAAGTGCATTCCCACGACCCGCAGCAGGCGCTCGACGACGGCATCATCGCCACGCACTGGTTAAGCCGCGACGAAATAGCCTCGAGACGGCAACGATTGCGCAGCCCGCTGGTATTAATCGGCATCGACAACTATCTAAGTGGACAGCGGCACCCGTTGTCCATGCTGCAAGCATTTATTGATTTAACAAATGAGTAAAAACATTATCGTCGGCATGTCCGGGGGCGTAGACTCCTCGGTCACAGCCTTAAAATTACTGGAACAAGGCCATCATGTCACCGGTTTATTCATGAAGAACTGGGAAGAAGATGACGGCACCGAATACTGCACGGCCATGGAGGATCTGGCCGATGCGCAACAGGTGTGCGACAAACTCGGCATCGAACTGAAAACGGTCAACTTCGCCAGCGAATACTGGGATGAAGTGTTCGAAGTATTTTTATCCGAATTCGAGGCCGGACGAACGCCGAACCCGGATATACTGTGCAACAAACATGTCAAATTCAAGGCTTTTTTAAACTACGCCATCGAAGACCTGGGCGCCGAATACATCGCCACCGGACATTATGCGCGAGTCAAAGAAGAAAGCGGCGAATTCTATCTGCTAAAAGGCCTGGACCCGAACAAAGAGCAAAGCTATTTTCTTTACACACTGGGACAAAAAGCCTTGTCCAAGTCGCTGTTTCCGATCGGCCATCTGCACAAACCCGAAATTCGCAAACTGGCGGAAAAAGCCGGCTTCGCCAATTATCGCAAAAAAGACAGCACCGGCATCTGTTTCATCGGCGAGCGCAAATTCAAGGAATTTCTGCAACGCTACCTGCCCACCCAGCCCGGCGAAATGCGCACGCCGGAAGGACAATATATCGGCCAACACCATGGCCTGATGTATTACACGCTGGGGCAACGCCAAGGCTTGGGCATAGGCGGCGTCAAGAATGCGCCGGACGAGCCCTGGTATGTGTTGGATAAGGACCTGAGCCATAACGTCCTGATCGTCGGACAAGGCCACGATCACCCGCTGATGCTGCATGATACGCTGGAAGCGGCACAATTGGACTGGTGCAGCGACACACCGTTGACGAAAGCCATCGTCTGCGCCGCCAAGACCCGTTATCGCCAACCCGACCAGGCATGTCGCGTGGAGCCAATAGGTGAAGATAGAGTCAAGGTCACCTTCGATCAACCGCAACGCGCCATCACCCCCGGACAGTCGGTGGTGTTTTACGACGGCGAAATCTGCCTGGGCGGCGGCATCATCGAAAGCAAATATAACCAATGTAACTATTCAGCTTGATACCGAGAAAATATTTCTTTTACTCTCAATTGCTTGCGGAAGAAGTGTATGCGACAGGGATGTCGCATACAAGCTTATAGGGATATATTCACCCAGCACCTAAATTCCATAGGCTAATGGCTGCGATAAATCATCTTCGTTTATTTAGGTGCTGGGTGAACGGCGTCTTCTGTAGCAAGTAACTGATAGTAAAAACATTTTTATACTGAATAGTTACTAACCAATAAACTAAAGGATGGCGTTCGACTATCACCCCATCCAATGACAGCTATTTATTTTTGACTACATTTTAACAGGACATCATCATGACCCATGCCCTCACCGCAATATCACCGATCGACGGCCGCTATGCCGACAAAGTGGAAGCATTGCGCCCCGTCTTCAGCGAATACGGTCTGATTCGTTACCGCGTCGAAGTCGAGGTGCGCTGGCTTCAGGCTCTGGCCAATCATCCGCAAATCGAAGAGGTCCCTGCATTATCGGCTTCGGCAATGCAACGACTGAACGCCATCGTCAGCGACTTTAACGAAGCCGACGCGCAACGTATTAAGGAAATCGAAAAAACCACCAATCACGATGTCAAAGCGGTGGAATATTTCCTGAAAGAAAAAATCAGCGGCCACGAAGAGCTGGAAAAGGTCAGCGAATTCATTCACTTCGCCTGCACCTCGGAAGACATCAACAACTTGTCTTACGCCCTGATGCTGAAAGAAGGCCGCAGCGTCATCATGCCGCAAATCAACGACTGTATCGAAGCGATCAAAAAAATCGCCGTGGAAACGGCCGGCCAAGCGATGATGTCCCGCACCCATGGGCAAACCGCCAGTCCAACTACGACCGGTAAGGAATTCGCCAATGTCGCCGCCAGGATGATGCGTCAGCAAGAACAAATTCAGGCCGTTCAATTATTGGGCAAAATCAATGGCGCCGTCGGCAACTATAATGCGCACAGCGTCGCCTATCCCGATGTAGACTGGCAAGCGTTCGCGAAAAACTTCGTCGAATCACTGGGGTTGAACTGGAACGCCTATACGATTCAGATCGAACCGCACGATTATATCGCCGAATTCTTCCATGCCCTGTCGCGCTTCAACACGATACTGCTGGACTTCGACCGCGATGTCTGGGGCTATATTTCACTAGGCTATTTCAAGCAAAGAACCATCGCCGGCGAAGTCGGTTCATCGACGATGCCGCACAAAGTCAACCCGATTGATTTCGAGAATTCGGAAGGCAACCTGGGCATCGCCAACGCCCTATTCGGCTTCTTGAGCGAAAAACTCCCGGTGTCTCGCTGGCAGCGCGACTTGACCGACTCCACCGTGTTAAGAAATATCGGCGTCGGCATCGCCCACACCAGCATCGCCATCCAAGCGACATTGAAAGGCATTTCCAAATTACAGATCAATGCCGAAACCATAGAGGCTGATCTGGCCAACAACTGGGAAGTGCTGGCCGAACCGGTGCAAACGGTGATGCGCCGTTATGGTATCGAGAAGCCCTACGAGAAGCTGAAAGAATTGACCCGCGGCCAGCGCATCACGCCGGAAGGCATGCGTGAATTTATCGACAAACTGGAAATACCGGAAAATGCCAAAGCCGAGTTGCTGAAGTTGACGCCGCGCGATTACACCGGCTATGCCGAACAACTGGCCAAAAATATTTAAACGACTTTCCTAATTTCATAAAAGGGACTGAAAGAGTCCAATGATGGGCTAAGCAAAAGCGTAGCGCATCGGTCACGATCGATGCGCGTTAAATATGTGATTAGCTTCGCAGTTTTAAAATCGCAGTATTGAGATAATTTCAATCGAAATTGTTATTTTAAGCTCCTTCCTCCCTCATTATTAAGTGGCTTAGTCATCGGAAACTCATGCCGTATTAATCAATACGGCATTTTTTTTCGCAAACCAAGACAAATCCTCTCCCCCCGCTTAAAATAAGTCTATATTTTCTCTACCGCCAATACGATGTGTTAAATTTCATCTGGATTTTCTTCTTCATTTCGGCCTTTATCACCGCCTTATTTAAATTAATTGTTCTCGGCGACCAGGAGATTTTCACCCACATCATCACCGCGATGTTCGAGCTGGCGAAAACGGCCTTTGAAATTTCATTGGGTATGACCGGAGTGCTGGCGTTATGGCTGGGTATCATGAAAATCGGCGAACGCAGCGGCTTCATCCAGCTGTTGACCCATGCGCTAAGCCCGCTGTTTACCCGTCTGATGCCGGAGATCCCAAAAAATCATCCTGCCCTGGGCGCAATCACGATGAACATCTCAGCCAATGCGCTAGGCCTGGACAATGCCGCGACCCCGCTGGGCATCAAGGCCATGCAGGAGATGCAATCGCTGAATACCAAGCCGGACACAGCCAGTAACGCCCAGATCTTATTCCTGGTCATCAACACCTCGGCGGTTACACTGTTTCCGGTCACGATCTTCACCTATCGCGCTCAGATGGGGGCCAGCAATCCGACCGATGTCTTCATTCCGATCCTGATCGCCACCTACACATCGACGCTGATCGGCCTATTGTCGGTCGCCTTCATGCAAAAAATCAACTTGCTGGATAAAGTGATTCTGTCCTATCTCGGCGGATTCACCCTGCTGATCGCCGCGATCCTGTACCACTTTTCCGACATGAGCAGGGCGGAAATGCTGCAACAATCGGCCGTAGTCAGCAATGCGATCATCTTCTCGCTGGTGATCATCTTCCTGCTCGGCGCCATTTATCGACGCATCAATGCCTACGAAGCTTTTGTCGACGGCGCCAAAGAAGGTTTTCAGACCGCCGTGACCATCATCCCCTATCTGGTCGCGATGTTGGTCGCGATAGGCGTTTTTCGCGCCAGCGGCACCTTGGACATACTGGCGCAAAGCCTACGAACCGCGGCGCTTTATCTTAACATCGACGACCGCTTCATCGACGCCTTGCCTACCGCATTGATGAAACCCTTCAGCGGCAGTGGCGCCCGAGCGATGATGGTCGACACGATGCAGGCGCATGGCGCCGACTCATTCGCCGGTCGGCTCGCATCGATCGTCCAAGGCAGCACCGAAACGACATTCTATGTTTTAGCGGTTTATTTTGGCTCCGCAGGCATCAAAAATATACGCCATGCCGCCAGTTGTGGGATAATAGCCGATTTTGCCGGCATTATCGCGGCAATTGTTGTTGCTTATTGGTTTTTTGGATAACTCATATCAATGCTGATTCATCTTAAGACCCTAGGTTGCCGTCTGAATGAGGCGGAACTGGAGACTTGGGCGCAGGCTTTTCAAAAAGCCGGCCACCGCATTACAAGTAAACTCGATCAGGCCAACCTGGTCATCATCAATTCCTGCGCGGTCACACAGGATGCCGTGCGCAAATCGAGACAACTAGTGCGCCGCATACATCGCGACAACCCAGCCGCCAAACTGGTGCTCAGCGGCTGCTACGCGACCCTTAATGAAGAGGAAGCCGCGCAATTAATGGGAGTCGATTTAGTCGTCGGCAACCAAGACAAAAATCAGCTGGTGAAAAAAACTCTTGACGCCCTGAATATGGACACCATGCCGACGATGTCGACCGAACCGGGCGAGACCTCCCTGTTCAGCCGCGGCCGACAACGCGCGTTTGTCAAGGTCCAGGATGGCTGCCGTTATCGCTGCACCTTCTGCATCGTCACGGTGGCGCGCGGCGAAGAAAGCAGTAGACCGGTCGATGACGTCATCGACGAAATCAACGCCTTGCAGCAACAAGGCATCAACGAAGTCATCCTAACCGGCGTGCATCTCGGCGGTTACGGCAGCGACATCGACAGCAATCTAGCCGCTCTGATCGAAGCCATTCTGAACAACACGCAAATACCCCGATTACGGCTGGGATCGCTGGAACCCTGGGAATTATCGCCCGGCTTCTTCGCCCTATTCGATAACCCGCGACTGATGCCGCACCTGCATTTGCCACTGCAAAGCGGCGCCGATAGCGTGCTCAGACGCATGGCGCGACGTTGTAAAACCGAGGAATTCAAGCAAATCGTCGAACAGGCCCGCAGCCGGATTCCGCATTTCAATATCACCACCGATATCATCGTTGGCTTCCCCGGCGAAACGGAACAGGAATGGCGGCAAAGTTATGACTACATCGAGACGATCGGCTTCGGTCATATCCATATCTTCACCTACTCCAGTCGAGAAGGAACCAAAGCCGCGACACTGCCCGAACAATTAAGCAAGGAAATCAAAAAACAGCGGAGCAAACAATTGCACGCCTGTGCCGAAACGATGAAGCGCGACTTTAGCGAAAAGAACCTGGGCCAGGTATACCCGGTATTATGGGAAGGTCAGACAGAATCCTTAGCGAACGGTAAAATTCGAATGTTCGGCTATACCCCGAATTATCTGCGCGTCGCCTGTGAGATCGACGAACATGAAACGATCGAAAACAAGATTATTCAGGCCAAGCTGATATCGATAGAACCACAATACATTTATTGCGAATTGATAGCCAAATAGCTTGGCTATGGATTAGGCGAAAACTAAAAAAAGGGGACAGACTAGAATGGCACTTACTTAAGCGATAACTAGTTGAAAGTATTAAAAAAGGCAGAAGAAGTGATAAACTTATTGTGACGAAACAAAGAAGCAATCACCAAGCCCCCTGCCTTAATGTTCATTAATAACAAACTTATTCACGCCCAGCAACAAAGAATTCAGAAGTACAGAAAAGAAACTCATTCGTATAGTTTTTTTAATCTTCTAACCAGTCCGGAATTATTATCCTCAATTGAAGGGTTGCTGCCCGAACATCGGGAAAGACTTTATCCTCCGACAGAAACACTTTCCATGTTTTTGGCTCAAGGGATGAACCAAGACCGCTCGTGTCAAAAGGCCGTTAATGATGCCGCCATACAACGAATTGCAGCAGGTTTGCCCGCGATAAGCACAACGACGGGCGGCTATTGTCGAGCAAGACAGCGACTACCATTAGCCATGATCTCTGAATTAGTTTGTCGAACAGGCGAACTTATTGATAAGGAAGTGCCTACTCAATGGCGTTGGCGAGGAAAGCGTGTTCATCTAATAGATGGAACGACTGTTACGATGCCTGACACAGCAGAAAACCAGGCCGTTTATCCCCAGCAAAGTTGTCAGAAGCCTGGGCTTGGTTTTCCTATCTGCCGTCTTGTAGGCGTCATCTGTCTGGCGAGTGGAGCCGTTTTAAATGCGTCTATCGGACCTTTCAAAGGGAAAGGAGGCGATGAACAAAGTCTACTTCGTAACATGCTGGGAACCTTTAATACCGGAGACCTTGTTCTAGGAGATGCCTATTATGGCACTTATTTTTTGTTGGCATCGCTACAGGAGAAAGGTGTTGATGCCGTATTTGAACAAATGGGAGCACGTAAACGGACAACAGATTTCAGTAAAGGCAAACAGTTAGGTGACGAAGACCACCTGGTGACACTCAAAAAACCAAAGAAAAAACCTGACTGGATGGAGCAAAGCCAATATGATGATGCGCCTGAGACACTCCTTATTCGCGAGGTAAGCGTAAAAGGAAAATTACTTATAACCACACTCCTTTCACCTAAAGAGGCTTCTAAATCTGAGTTAAAAGCGTTATATAAAAAACGCTGGCAAATTGAAGTTGATTTTCGCAATATAAAAACAACCATGGGAATGGAAACTTTAAGCTGTAAAACGCCCGAAATGACTGAGAAAGAAATATGGGTTTATTTTTTAGCGTATAACTTAATACGGCTATTGATGGCTCAGTCCGCATTATTAGCCGATATATTGCCTCGCCAGCTGAGTTTTAAACATACATTACAATGCTGGTTAGCCTGGAATCAACAAAGTGTTTTTATTGATATCGGAACAAGTGAAGAGCTGTTATTCATATTAATTGCTCAAAGACGAATTGGAAATCGTTCGGGACGAATAGAGCCCCGTGCAGTAAAAAGGAGGCCAAAACAGTTCTCTTTACTAACAAAACCTAGAAATGAAGCAAGAGCAGATATTAGAAAGAATGGCCACCCAAAGAAAGTAAAATAAGTGGTTGTTATTAAAAGAGTTATGAGCTTAAGTAAGTGCCATTCGGGTCAGACTACTTTTACTGAAGATTCCCAGTTTGAGCATTTTTGCTGTGTTTAAACCTGAGTTTGAGTTAAGAAACCTGCCTGTATCAGGTAGCGCTTCCAGAAGACGCCGTTCACCCAGCACCTAAATAAACGAAGATGATTTATCGCAGCCATTAGCCTATGGAATTTAGGTGCTGGGTGAATACGTCCATGGCAGCTAACAGCTCCTGCTTACCGCTGCACTTACACGTCCTTGTGCGGCGTAGGCTTGAGCGCGGAATCTGACCGCCAGGGAGCGAAACTCACGACGTCGCCAAACCAATTATGATGCATTGGTAACTATGCTGAATAGTGACCTATTTTTTAATAAGGACTCACAGGGCCCATGCCATCCTCGCCCTCAAACTCAAAATCCTCCAACTCCAGCACATCCACCTCCTCGGGCGGATTACCGTCATAAACCAGATATCGGCGTCGCGCCAAATAAGCATCTCTGAAAAAGCTATAACGGTCTAAAGCGGCCTCATCGGCGATTCTTTCAGTGGCCAGATTATCGGCGCGCTGATCTATCGCATTCAGAGCAAACAAGCCAGTTGACACATACGTGCCGATATAGGAAATCGGATTCATCGCCGCATCGCCAACCAGACCGCCGACACCCCGCGGAGAACTTGGGCCAAAAAACGGCAGCACCAGATAAGGACCGGTCGACACCCCCCAAACGCCCAGCGTTTGATCAAAATCCTCTTTATGCTTGGGCAGATCGATCATCGTGCCGACATCGATCAGACCAGCGATGCCCGCCGTGCTATTGACCAGGAAACGGGCGCCATCCTGCCCCGATTGAGAAAATTTTCCCTGCAAGAAGTCGTTAATGGTCACACCGATATCATCGATGTTACTGAAAAAATTAGACACCGCACGGTCGGCAAAATTAGGCATGACCCAGCGATAACCCTTAGCAGCAGGCTTCATCACGTAATCATCCAGACCATCATTAAAGGACTGCACGTTTCTGTTCCATCCTTCCCAAGGATCCCTGGGATCTTGAACGGTTTCGGTGGTGGCGCAGCCACTTAGCAGTAGCAACGAAATCAATCCGATCTGCGCTAATTTAGACTGATGCATTTTTTCTCCTAATTCCCTAATACTTTTTGATCTAACTCAAAGTTCGCGTAACATAGCACAGTTTTAACGAGTTCAGCCAACTTTAATCAACAAATGGAAATCAGTCAGAACCCGCTAGGCAAGCGCTTCAGGGGTTATTTACCGGTTATCGTCGACATCGAAACGGCCGGCTTTAACGCCAAAAAAAACCCCTTACTGGAAATTGCCGCTGTCATTGTTGAACCGGACGCCGACGGTATTTTACGGATCACCGAAAAACACTCCAGCAACATCATTCCTTTTAAAAATTCGGAACTGGATGAAGCCGCGCTAAAATTCAACGGCATCGATCCCTACCACCCTTTCAGGATGGCTGTGGAGGAAAAGGAGGCATTAGGCAGAATCTTTAAACCGATCCGCAATGCCGTGAAACGCAACGAATGCAATCGCGCCATTCTGGTCGGTCACAATCCGGCCTTCGATATCAACTTTCTCAATGCCGCGATCGAGCGCAACAATATCAAAAGAAGCCCTTTTCACCCATTCAGCAGTTTTGATACCGCCACCTTGGGCGGACTGATTTACGGTCAAACGGTGCTCGCCAAGGTTGCGCAAGCCGCAGGACTGCCATGGGACAGCGATAAGGCGCATTCAGCGCTCTATGACGCCGAACAAACGGCGACACTGTTCTGCATGATGGTCAACCGCTGGAAAAAACTGGCGGAACTTGAGAAATACTAACACATTCATCGGAAGGCAGGAGGACATCCCCCTGCCCTTCAGTCTAAAACTATGCCTGTACGCCATCCACGGCAGCCAGCGCCGATTGCAACTCCCCCTTGTTGTACATGTCGATGATGATGTCGCAACCGCCTACCAATTCACCATTGATATACAATTGAGGGTAAGTGGGCCAATTGGAATATTCCTTCAATGCTTCACGCATTTCGGGATCTTCAAAAATATTGACATACATGTATTTCGCCTGACAGGCCGACAATACCTGAACCACTTGCCCGGAAAAACCGCATTGGGGAAAATCCGGCGTCCCTTTCATATACAACACTACTGGATTTGACAGTTGGTCTTTAATTCTTTCTATAACATCCATTGCTGATACACTCAAAAATAATAATAACCAAGTAATTCTATCAACTTTATTCGCTCTGCAAAAGACGTATCTGTCAACACTCTATTCCTATCGATTCGATAGCAACTTAAAAACTAATGATTGCCTGCTCATCGCTAAAAAAATATAATTGAGGGTTTTTTCAAGGCGGCAGCCCACTAATTTTGGATTCGATCGGACCATGACCAGTCATATTATGCCCACCTACGGACGCCTGCCCGTAACCTTCAGCAAAGGCGAAGGCGCATGGCTATGGGACAATAACAATAAACGTTATCTTGATGCAGTATCGGGTATCGCGGTCTGCAACCTTGGCCATGCCCATCCGGCTGTTCACCAGGCAATTTGCCAGCAAAGTAAAACGCTGCTGCACACCTCAAACCTCTACCGTATTGAATCACAGGAAAAACTAGCCGACAAATTAATCCACCTCAGCGGCATGGATAACGTCTTTTTCTGTAATTCCGGCGCCGAGGCCAACGAAGCCGCATTAAAAATAGCGCGCCTATACGGTCACCAACGCGGGATCGACACTCCGGTCGTGCTAACGATGGAAAAAAGCTTCCATGGCCGCACCTTAGGTTCTTTAAGCGCGACCGGAAACAGCAAGGTTCAACAAGGCTTCGCGCCGCTATTACAGGGGTTTCTGCACGTCCCCTTCAACAACATCGACGCGATCAAAGCAGCAATAGCCGGCAACAGCAACATCGTCGCCATCCTAGTCGAACCGGTACAGGGGGAAGGCGGCGTTAACATTCCCTCATCAGATTACTTGAATCAGATTCGTGCGCTCTGCGATGAACATCAGTTGTTGATGATGTTGGACGAAATCCAAACCGGCGTCGGTCGCACAGGAATATTTCTCGCCTACCAGCATAACGGCATCATCCCGGACGTCTGCACGATGGCCAAGGCACTGGGCAATGGCGTGCCGATAGGCGCCTGCCTGGCCAAGGGCGTAGCGGCGCAATTGTTAGGCGCCGGAAGCCATGGCTCCACTTTCGGCGGTAATCCGCTGGCCTGCAGCGCGGCGCTGGCCGTGATTGAAACGCTGCAGAATTCCGATCTGATCGAGACGACGGAACAAAAAGGCCGGCGCATCTGCGAACAGTTAAGCGCGAAAACCGGACACGCCCCCGAAATCACCAATATTCGGCACAAAGGCCTGATGATAGGCGTCGATCTGAACCAGCCTTGCGCCGGCCTGGTGGCCAAGGCCCTGTCTCATGGCCTGCTGATCAACGTCACGGCGGAAAAAACGATCCGTCTGCTGCCGCCGTTGATTATCGACGACGAACAAATCAATCTGTTGACCGATATTTTGTCACAGCTCATTAGCGAACATAGCCAATAACAATAATGATCAAACAACCCAGACACTTCATCAGCCTGCAGGATCTGACGAGCGACGAATTACGCACGTTAATCCACAGGGCCATTGAATTAAAAAATCATCGAGACCCAGAATTTCAACCGCTGAAAGGCCGGGTGTTAGCGATGATTTTTGAAAAATCATCGACCCGCACCCGCATCTCCTTTGAAGCCGGCATGGCCCACTTCGGCGGCAGCGCCTTGTTTCTGTCGCCTCGCGATACCCAACTAGGCCGCGGCGAGCCGCTCGAAGACAGCGCCAAAGTCATTTCCAGCATGGTCGATTGCATCATGCTGAGAACGCATAACCATGACACCGTGACCACTTTCGCCCAACATTCCAACGTCCCGGTGATCAACGGCCTGACCGACCTGCTGCACCCCTGTCAGCTACTCGCCGATATGCAGACCTATTTTGAACAACGCGGTGATATCTTGGGGAAAACGGTCGCTTGGGTCGGCGACGGCAACAATATGTGCCATTCCTATATCAATGCGGCACGAGCCTTCGACTTCCGCTTAAACATCGCCTGCCCCGACGATTATCAGCC
Source organism: Methylomarinum sp. Ch1-1 (assembly GCF_030717995.2). Classification (NCBI taxonomy): domain Bacteria; kingdom Pseudomonadati; phylum Pseudomonadota; class Gammaproteobacteria; order Methylococcales; family Methylococcaceae; genus Methylomarinum; species Methylomarinum roseum. The sequence goes on from NZ_CP157743.1 coordinate 3,482,110, forward strand.
CGATCAAAGCATCGTCGCCAGCGCCGGCGATAAAGTGCAATTTTTCGCCACGCCGGAAGAAGCCGCCAGCGAAGCCGACTTGATCGTCACCGATGTCTGGGCCAGCATGGGTCAGGAAAACGAACAGAAAAAACGGGAAATCGCCTTCAAACACTATCAGGTCACCGAAAGGACGATGCAGGCCGCCAACACCGACGCCCTATTCATGCATTGCCTTCCGGCACACCGCGGTGAAGAAGTGGCCGCCAAGGTCATCGACGGTCCGCAAAGCGTTGTTTTTGCTGAGGCGGAAAACCGCCTGCATGCGCAAAAAGCCTTACTGGAATTTCTCATCTGCCGATAAATTCGCTAGAATCGGCCCTTTAAATTGAATTCTATCGAGCCAACTCGTGAAAAATTTACTCAGTTCCTTATTCGTCCTATTGATCTTAAGCGCAAATGTCGATGCCGCTACGGTGTATGTCACCGATGACATCAAATTTACGCTGAGAAGCACCCCCAGCAACCGCAGCAAGATCCTAAAAATGCTGCCTAGCGGCACCCCCTTGACCGTCCTCGAGGAAAACAGCGAGAGCGGCTACAGCAAGGTGCGGACCAACGGCGGCGTCGAAGGCTACATCCTGACCCGGCACACCTCGCCGAAGCCGATCAGCCGCTGGTATCTGGACCGGGCCAATAAAAAATTGGCGGAACTGCAGGAGGAAAACAAATTATTCAAGGAAGAACTGGAGCAATTGAAGGGCAATAACACCCAAGCCCTTTCCAGCAACCAGACCTTGACCCAGGAACGCGACCGCTTAAGCAACGAACTGAATGACTTGAAACAAACGGCCGCCAATGCCGTGCAACTGAAACATCAACGCGATCAGTTACAAGAACGCGTGATATCGGTGGAAAGAGAGCTGCAGCAAGTCAAACGCGAAAACCAGGCCCTGGTAGACAGCACCAATCAGGATTGGTTTTTATATGGCGGCCTGCTCGCCCTGTTTGGCGTTATTTTGGGCTTCATACTGCCCAAGTTGAGCTGGCGCCGTAAAACCAGCAATTGGGACACGTTTTAACCTTATTCCTTAAATCCACAGTAACCTCAGGAAACGCTTACATGGCAAATTCAGGTGACAAAAGCACACGCACCTTCTCATCCAAGGTTGTCGACGGCATGGAACGCGCGCCCAGCCGGGCGATGCTTCATGCAGTCGGTTTTAGCAACGAAGACTTCAAAAAGCCGCAAATCGGCATCGCCTCCACCTGGAGCATGGTGACGCCTTGCAACATGCACATCAATAAATTGGCCGACGATGCCGCCAAAGGCGTTGACGGCGCCGGCGGCAAAGCCGTCATCTTCAACACCATTACCATTTCCGACGGCATCTCGATGGGCACCGAAGGCATGAAATACTCGCTGGTTTCCCGCGAAGTCATCGCCGACTCGATCGAAACGGTGACCGGATGCCAGGGTTTTGACGGCGTCGTCGCTATCGGCGGTTGCGACAAAAACATGCCCGGCTGCATGATCGCGCTGTCGCGCCTGAACCGCCCGGCGATTTTCGTTTACGGCGGCACCATCCTGCCGGGTTGCCATAAAGGCAAAAAATTGGATGTGGTCTCGGTATTCGAGGCGGTCGGCGCGCGCGCCAACGATAAAATCGACGATGCCGAACTCGAGGCCATCGAAGCCAAGGCCATTCCCGGCGCCGGTTCCTGTGGCGGCATGTACACCGCAAACACGATGGCCTCGGCGATCGAAGCCCTGGGCATGAGCCTGCCGAACAGCTCCGCTCAAGCCGCAGTCTCGGAAGACAAGCGCCTGGACTGCGAACGGGCCGGCGCTGCGGTGCTGGCACTGCTGGAAAAAGACATCAAGCCGCGCGATATCATGACCAAAGAGGCGTTCGAGAATGCCATCACCGTCGTCATCGCACTCGGCGGCTCGACCAATGCGGTCTTACACTTATTGGCGATGGCGAACGCTACCGGCGTTGATTTGACGCTGGATGACTTCACCCGCATCGGCGCCAATGTGCCGATGCTGGCCGACCTGAAACCCAGCGGCCGCTATCAAATGGCCGAATTGATCGAGATCGGCGGCATCCAACCGTTGATGAAGACCTTGTTGGATCAAGGCTTGTTGCACGGCGATTGCCTGACCGTGACCGGCAAGACCCTGGCGGAAAACCTGGCCGACGTCCAGCCTTATCCAGAAGGTCAGGACATGATCCGCTCACTGGACAACCCGATCAAAAAAGACAGCCATCTGGCCGTACTTTACGGCAACCTGGCTACCGAAGGCGCGGTCGCAAAAATAACCGGCAAAGAGGGTCTCGTTTTCACCGGCGCCGCCAAGGTGTTCGACGCCGAAGAACAGGCGCTGCAAAGCATCCTGAACGGCGATATCGTCAAAGGCGATGTCATCGTGATCCGTTATGAAGGCCCTAAAGGCGGACCGGGCATGCGGGAAATGCTGTCGCCGACTTCGGCAATCATGGGTAAGGGTCTAGGCAAGGATGTCGCGCTGATCACCGACGGACGTTTTTCCGGCGGCACGCACGGCTTCGTGGTCGGACATATCACGCCGGAAGCTCAGGTGGGCGGCGCCCTGGCGATCGTCAAGGACGGCGACAAAATCACCATAGACGCCGAAAGCAAGGAATTAACGTTGCATGTCAACGAGCACGAAATCGCCCGCCGCCTGGAAAAATGGCAAGCGCCGGCGCCCCGCTATAACCGAGGCGTTCTGGCTAAATTCGCCAAGTTGGTCAGCTCCGCCTCGAAAGGCGCGGTTACCGACAACCTCGACTAAAGCCTTGCAGCCGGCCCGCCCGGGCCGGCTCAATTCATCGATGAACATCCTCGACTCTAAAGACATTGGCGCTCAGGCCGCCTTTGTCAACTGGTTCAGAAATTCCTCGCCGTATATCCATGCGCACCGCAACCGCACCTTTGTCGTCTTTTTCAGCGGCGCCGCGGTCACCGAGAATTTCGCCGCACTAATCCACGATATCGCCCTGCTGAAAAGCCTCGGCATACGCCTGGTGCTGGTGCATGGCATACGCCAGCAAATTGACCAGCGATTGCAGCAGCAAGGCATCACGCCGCAATTTCATAATAATTTGCGCATCACCGACGATCAGATCCTGCCTTATGTCAAAGAAGCGGCTGGAACGGTCAGAATCGAAACCGAGGCGCTGCTGTCAATGGGCCTGGCCAATTCGCCGATGGCCGGCGCCAAAATCAAAGTCGCCTCCGGTAATTTCGTCATGGCCCGACCGTTGGGAGTCATCGACGGCATCGATTATTGCCATACCGGCCAGGTCAGGCGCATCGAACAAAAAGCCATACACCAACAACTAGACCAGGACAACGTCGTGCTGGTCTCGCCGCTCGGTTATTCTCCCAGCGGCGAAGTGTTCAGTTTGGGCGCAGAACAGGTCGCCACCGAGATCGCCATCGCCCTGAGCGCGGAAAAACTGATTTTACTGACCGAGCAGGAATGTCTGTCTCCGGATAGCGGCGAAATCGTGCGGCAATTGACGACGGCCGAGGCGAAAAACTTTCTCCAACGCCATAACGACATTGCGCCGGCTATCGTCAGATCCCTGCATGCCGCGATCGAAAGCAGCCAGCGCGGCGTAGAACGCGTCCATCTGATCAACCATCACGTCGACGGTTCGTTATTGCTGGAATTGTTCAGCCGCGACGGCATCGGCACGCTGATCAGCGCGACCCCGTTCGAGGAGATTCGTTCCGCCAATCTCGATGATATCGGCGGCATATTGGAATTGATTAAACCGCTGGAACAGAAAGGCCAGCTGGTCAAGCGCTCCCGCGAGAAACTGGAAATGGAAATCAATGACTACATCGTCATTGAACGGGATGGACTGATTATCGGCTGCACCGCGCTGCATGACATGAAAGACGGCCAATCCGCGGAAATCGCCTGTCTCGCGGTCCATCAGGATTACCAAAAAAAATCGCGCGGCAATCATTTGCTGGAATATCTGGTTCACAAGGCCAAACAGCGCGGCATCGGACGCCTGTTTGCGTTGTCTTCGCAGACGATGCATTGGTTTATCGAACGCGGTTTTGTCGCGACCGATGTCGACACCTTGCCGGAACGAATGAAGAGCTTTTATAACTATAAAAGAAACTCCAAAGTATTCTATAAGGATATTTAGATGGCCATGCTCAAAATCCTGCAAGTCACCGACTCGCATATTCTGCCGAAGCCTGAAGAAACGATGATGGGCGTCAATACCGATAAATATTTCCGGCAGGTGCTGGCGCATGCTTTTCAACACCACGAACGCTTTGATTTAATGTTGCTGACCGGCGACCTGACTCAGGATCCCAGCCCGGAAAGCTACCGGCGGATTCGGCAAATACTGAGCCGTTATCAGACGCCGTGCCTATGCCTGCCCGGCAATCACGACGATCTCAGCCAAATGCAGGCCGTTCTCGATACGGACACCATCAATTGCGATAAGAGAAAACAATTAGGAAATTGGCAGATTATCAGCCTTAACAGCCAGAAACCGGGGCATGCCGGCGGTCTGATCGCTCAGAGCGAACTGGACTATTTGTGCAATCAACTGCGACTGCATCCGCACCTATACACGTTGATCGCCGTGCATCATCACTGCATCAGCAGTGGCAGCAGTTGGATGGACACGATGATCATCGAAAACAGCGATGAATTTTTAGCAGCCTTAGCTCCCCACCGACGGATCAAAGCCATTATTTGCGGTCATGTCCATCAAGCGTTGGAGAAAAAATACGACGACATCGCGATTTACACTACCCCGGCCAGCTGTTTTCAATTCAAGCCGGGCTGCCGAGAATTCGCCCTGGACGACAAGCCGCCGGGCTACCGAGTTTTAGAACTCGACGATGACGGCGGCATTCGCACCGAAGTTCAGTGGTTGCCGTTGCGACTCACCGAACTAAACCTCGATTCAGACGGTTATTGACCAGGGCTACCTCATTAAATGAATGAGTGGCAAAACAGAAAATTAGCAACAAATACGCCTAAAGTAAGTTAAACGTTTAGGGTGTGTTAAATAGCCCGCCCCGCGCGCATTGAATGCTTTTAGCCGATCCGCTTGCGCGTGATCCATCTCACGGATGTGGGTAGGGTGTGCTGACGAGAGGAAGCGCACCATGTTTCGATGCGCTTCACGACGATCGGCTTTACATGGGCATCCCAACCGTAGGGCGGATTCGCCGCCAGGCAATCCGCCTTTGATACGCACAATGCCAATTTTGCCTCCGGCGGCGGATTTTAGCGGCTTGCTTCGCGAAGCCGCCCTACGATGCTGAACCTCGATTCAGACGGTTATTGACCCTTGCGTATCGACAAATAACCATCGGCCCTGACAGGCACGGCATCGGAAATCAGCATCGATCCCAGCTCTATCATCGCCTTGCGATAAACCTTGCGCTTGAAGTAGACGACATCCTTCAACGGATGCCAATATTCCACCCATTTCCAGCTGTCGAACTCCTGTTTGTGACCACAGTCAAACCGCACCTTGGATTCATCTGATATCATACGCAAGATGAACCAGATCTGTTTCTGGCCTATGCATAACGGCATCGAGTTTTTTCGGATATAACGGTCCGGCAGTTTATATCTCAGCCAATAACGGGTGCGCCCCAGCAGCTCGACATCTTCCGAGCGTAACCCTGTTTCTTCCCACAATTCACGATACATCGCTGTTTCCGGGTCTTCATCGCCATCGATACCACCCTGCGGAAATTGCCATGAGTTTGCACCTTTTCGTTTCGCCCAAAAAACACGACCATCGTCATTGCAAAGGATCATGCCGACATTCGGTCGGTATCCTTTTGAGTCAATCATGTCAAAACCTGTCTAGTCAGTCCGTCTATTTTTAAACTACTGTAAATGGTAAAATTAAAAACAGATCAGTGATTAAAATTATTGATGACATTGTTCCATAAAACCGCGGTGGACGCCATAGTCCGCTGATTTTTTTACTTTTTGCACGATTGATTCACCATTCGCCGCTTCGGACTGGAACCCGACCGATAAAAGCAAATTTTTTAATACCAATATTTTACGACAACAGGTTGACACGTGAGTTTAGCGATTTTTGATTTGGACAACACGCTGATAGCGGATGACAGCGATTTTTTATGGGGCCAATTCCTGGTGGATCAAGGCATCGTCGACAAGGAGCAATATGAACAGGCCAATCTCCGCTTTTATCAGGATTACAAACAAGGCCGATTGGATATCGTCGAATTTCTAAACTTTTCGCTGGCGCCATTGGCCAGACACGACGCAGAACAATTGTTTCAATGGCGTCGCCAATTCGTCGAACAAGTCATCAACCCCATCTTGCTGCAACCGGCCAAGGACCTGGTGAACAAACACCGCGATCAGGGCGACACCTTGCTGGTTATCACCGCGACTAACCGTTTCGTCACCGAACCGATCGTCCAGCTTTACGGCATCGACAACCTGCTGGCGACCACGCCGGAATTCGTCGACGGCCGCTATACCGGGCGATTTAACGGCATCCCCTGCTATCAGGATGGCAAAGTCAAATTACTGCAGCAATGGCTGCAACATTCCAACGAGAGCATGAAAAACAGCTGGTTCTACAGCGATTCCCATAACGATCTGCCGCTATTGCAGCAGGTGGACAATCCGGTCGCGGTGGACCCCGACGACATACTGCGGGAACACGCCGAACAGGCCGGCTGGCCGGTGATCAGCCTTAGAGGATAAATGCAAAGACTACGAGAAAACGATATGAATGATATGAGCCCGGACCAAGAACAGAACGTGATTTGTTATTGCAGCGGCACCACCGAAGAGAAAATCAAAACATTGATCGATGAAGGTGTCGACAACCTGGACAGACTTTCGAGAATCACCGGCGCTTGTTCAGGCTGCGGTGGATGCGAATATAACGTCATGGAGCTGCTGGCCGAATACGGCGAGACGCATTCTTAGAACTTACAGGAAGGTATTCAATGCCAGCTGCGCAAGGCCTATAGGTAATACCGTGGGATTGTGAGATCCCAGTTCCGGGAAAAAACCCTTTTCTCTCCCTCCCAGGCATCCAGCTCCGCCCAGATGTAAAAATTGTCGGCGTCTGCGGTCAATATCGTATGGGTAGTTGTCTCTACCCGCCAGTCGCCGCGACGGAAAACGCGCTTTGTTTTCGTCTCGCCTTTCGGTGAAGTGAAGTCATCGTCCTGATAGGTATACCAATTGCGAGTTGAATTGATGATTTCGAGATCGATTTCATTGATGAAAATACGCCCCTGATCCTGAATGACTTCGAGTATCGAGCGATCGTCGGCCAGATCGCGATGCACCAGCCAATTGTGATGTGGCGGCTCCAGGAGGGTTATATCTAATGGCCGTCCCCCTTCCGCCTCCTCAAATGCAATTGCCACGTCAATCTCGCTGCGCGGTCTGACCGGCAGTCGAAAAGCAGAATCCGCCGGCCTGATGGTCAATCGCACGGGTTCCGGTGAAGGCCAAGCCAGGGCCCAGTAGGAGGTGGAAACACTCAACCGGAGACGGTGCCCCTTGGGGAAAACTTGGGCAATGTGATTCAGCGGCACGGTTGCCGTGATAAATTCCCCGGGGGGCAGAGCCTGCGGCCGATCACTTCCGCGGTGGTGGTTGAGATTAAACAGACCATAGGTGACCCTGGTGATCTTGTCATCGGGTGCGACGTCACAAAGCCGCACCGCCACCATCGCAACGGCCCTGTTGCTGGACACCCGTAGTTCCAATTTCGGCGCGCCAAGAATCTCAAGATCCTCGGTGAGTGTCCCGCTTTCAAAAACCAACGCACCGCCGTCTTCCTCCCGCTGATCGTGGGGCAGGTCCGGCGCGGCGGTGTAGGAACACCATTTGCCGGCAAAGAGACCGACGCTCAAGGGCGACTGAATTGACAATTCCCCACCGGCATCTGTCGGTCGGCTCTCCTCTTCCCGCAATAATCGCCAGGGAGCCAACCGAAATTCGAGGGTTTCGATGCGTGATGAAGGCCACTCCCGCTCCCCAACCCAGCGGCCGGGCCGCTCGTGATAATAGCTGGTCGGAGGCACACTATCCTGCATCCAGGCCCGCAGCATCGGCTCTGCCATGATGCCGTTATCCCGTCCTTTCAGCCAGTGGTCAAACCAGCGCAGGGTCTCCTGCAAAAAACCGATGGCCGGACCGGGAATTCCCTGGTGGGGATATTTGTGTCCCCAAGGACCGATCAGTCCCTGTCGCGGCACCTGCAGATGTTCCAGCAGGCGGAATATTGCGTTGGTATATCCATCCGCCCAACCTCCCACAGCCATCACGGGGCAGCGGATGGCGCCGTAATTCTCACACACGGAGCCGTGCCGCCAGTACCCGTCCCGGGCCTGGTGCTGAAGCCAGGTCTCCAGCCACAGGCCGCTGCCATTCAGCCGTTCCAGCCACATATCTCGCCACCGCTCGCCGACAATCTCCGGGTCCGGGGGGCAACTGTTGACGGAAAACATGGTAGTGGATTCGGAGAGATTGTCCGTCAATAGACAGCCGCCCATGTAGTGCATATTGTCGGCATAGAGATCGTCGGTGGAGCAGGCCGTCACAATCGCTTTGAGCGCTTCGGGCCGCCGCGAAGCTATCTGCAGTGCATTGAATCCCCCCCAGGAGATACCCATCATCCCGACGTTACCGTCACACCAGGGTTGCCGGACAAGCCATTCGATAACCGCGACACCGTCGCTGAGCTCCTGCTCCCGATACTGATCCACCATGACACCGTCGGAATCGCCGCTACCCCGCAGATCGACACGAATACAGGCGTAGCCGTGGCCGGCCAGGTAGCCATGGTTGACAGCATCTCGGACCCGGGTCATATCCCGTTTTCGATAGGGAATGTATTCGAAGATGGCGGGCGCCGGGCTCTGCTCGGCTCCGGCCGGCAACCATAGCCGGGCTGCCAGCCGTCCGCCGTCCGCCAGGGGTATCCAAAGGTTCTCGATGATATCGACCCGACAGGGTAGATCGGAAGGTTCGAACTGTCGCATAGCTATTCTTTCCTGCCCCCTTCGACCGGGCGAATCTCAAAGGGCAGCAACCCCAACGCCTGGTGGTATTTTGCCAACATCTCGTGCTCGGTCTGTCCAGCCACCTTAATTTCCGCCAGCACGTAGCTGTAGGCGTCCTGGTCCACCAGAGAAGAGAGATACTGCCCCTTATTCACTTTTACCCGTACATTAGTGTCCGGCTGCAATGTTTTCAACTGCTCCAGTTCCTCATCGAGCGGCGCCCGGACCACGATGCCATCCTCCTGGCTGTAGTGACGCAGCAGGAATTCGGCCGCGTGTTTATAGGGACCTTTTCCGTGCTGAAAATGAGGCTGCTCGCCAAGGGCTACATGAACGGCAATCTCGTGGTTCGACATTCCGTCGACTTTTTCGAATTGATAGCAGTGGGATTGGGAAATCCGTGGATTGATTTCGATGATCCACAATTTATCGGTTTCCTTATCCCAGAAAAACTCCATGTTGAAACAGCCCTTGTCAAAACCGATCTGCTGCAACACTTTCTCAGCCACTTCGAGTGCTCTTTGTTGAATAGCGAGGGGAGCACGCGAGGGATATTCATAGCGCAGGAAACTCTTGTGATTATGGTCGCGCACCATATCTATCATTCCGTGTGCGTGAAACCGTCCCCGCTGAACGCTGCCTTCAGGCGCAATTTCATGACCGTGGATCAGTTCCTCGGCGATCATACAGTTACCATCGACCCCTTCGACTTCGGGAGGGAGATCAACCCTGATGAGGATGGTATTGAACGGATCGCCGATACGCCGAATCTTTTGCCGAACAATCTTCAACGCCCGCGCCAGATCCCGAGGCCCGTTAATACGGAAGCCCAGCATCGAGCCGTAGCCCTTGATCGGCTTTATCCAGAAAGGGTAATCCAGCGTGACGCTGGCCACCGCGCTTTCATCAAACGGGTTTAGGGCACAAAAAGCCGGCGTGTTTTCCGGCACAATTTTTTGTTGCTCAATCCGGCTCCAGTATTTGTGGGAGCACTTGAGAACAGCATGGAGGGTGGGAGAAGGAAGCCCCCATTCCTCGCAAAGTATCGCCGTCATGGAGGTGGCCGGAAAATCCCAGTGACAGACAATGGCATCCACAGACCCGCTGAACGAACGTAAAATCCGCCGGGCCTTGTCCAATTTTTTGTCAATCACGTAATTGTGTTGATAAACGACCTCGTCAGATCGCAACAGAGGATGGAACTCAACCCGGTCTACATCGGATATCTGTAATAGATCCGGGCCATGTCGCTCGTCGTAACCTAGCACAAAGACATTTCTTCTTTGCAATTTCGCCATCACCAACTGACCTCGCTGGAGTCTTCAAAGACCCCACTCTATTTACCGGAAACCACTCTGGCGCCAATATGTCTTCCTGATACCACGGATATTGATGATACCCACCAGGAGTAACGTGTTCGTCCTGACCACCCCAAGTAAGCATTTTGTCTATTGCGCGCGAGCACGATGGATCAACGAGTGTTGAACTATGCAGCCCTCCATGTTTTGCTTAGCGACATGCTCTATTAAAGAAGATTGTATTGTTTTCGAACAAAACTGTCTAAGATTAATCAACCTCTTCTGGACACTAGGCTCTTTTGCGGGGAATAGCTGTGAGTCTAATTTGTCTTCTAGGGCATGATTTCCCCCATTTTGTGAGGTTCATCTGTACTTTTCCCGATTTTCGTTTCTGTTGTCAATCGCCAACAGAAAGGTCAGACGGATGACTTGGTGGCCCAGCTGATGCTGCAATTGATACAACGGCATGCCGTCTTCCAATTGATGGGTGGCATAGCGTTGGAACAATTGACTACACGCTATCTGTTGTTACAATATCCAACATGAAAGCGGAATTACTCATGAAAGATCGCTTAATACTCGCCAACAACAGTTTTGCAGAAATGGTTGTTTGGCGCGTGCCGTCGCCATTGGCTGGAAGCGCGCACGATGTGAAATACCGATTAGCCTTCATAGTCGATGGCGCTTGCGTACTCCGCTACGACAACGAAGCCGGCAAAGGCGATCATAAACATATAAACGACCAGGAAGTTCCGTACACATTCACCACGCCTCGGCAACTGCTGGCCGATTTTTGGCGCGACGTTGACCTTTGGAGACAATCCCATGAATGAACTGACACTCGGCATCAGTAATCGCAACGCCTTAAACTCACGCTTTCTCGATGCGATCGAGAACGGCAAGCAACAAGGCGCGCGCATCGACTTCGCCTCGGAAACCATCCTGTTTCAAACCCTGACCTTGAAACGCTGGCAAATCCTGAAAACCATGACCGGCGCCGGCGAACTCTCCATCCGTGAAGTTGCGCGCCGGGTGGAACGCGATGTCAAAGCCGTGCATGGCGATGTGACCGCCTTGTTACAATGCGGCCTGATCGACAAAACGGACAGCGGCAAGGTCATCTTTCCTTACGACGCCGTTCATGTCGATTTCATGTTGCAGGTCGCCTAGGAGGCTGTCCGAGAATAGCAATCTCAGTTTTCTAGGCACAATATTTAGCCTGATTAGCAAGCTTCTTCAGCTAAAGCCCAAAAACCAGGATATTCTCGGCCAGAAGGCGCATACTGGCCACTTAATTCCCCCAGGAGTCCAACTCATGGCCATGAATAAAATTCAGTTTCAAACAGGCCTGTCACTGCCTGCCTTTTTAGCGCAATTCGGCACCGAAGCGCAATGTAAAGTCAGCCTGGAACAGTCCCGTTGGCCCCAGGGCTTTCGCTGCCCCGGCTGCGGGGATGCCGAACACTATGTGCTTAAATCTGGCAGGCGCAAAACCTTCTAATGTCGGTCCTGCCGGTTACAGACGTCGCTGATTGCGGGCACTTTATTCCAGAGCACCACCTTAAACTGACGGTCTGGTTTCTGGCGATCTACTTGATCAGCCAGGCTAAGACCGGCTTGTCTGCCCCACTTTGAAACGGCAATTGGGCGTCAGTTACCTCACTGCATGGTTGATCCAGCAGAAACTGATGCAAGCGATGGTCGAACGGGATGCCCGATACACCTTGGATGGCGACATCCAGGTAGACGATGCCTATCTCGGGGGCGAATTGGCTGGCGGCAAGGCCGGTCGCGGTTCGGAGAACAAGGTACCGGTTTATCGCGGCACTCTCACTCACCCCCGAGGGACAGCCGAGGTTTATCAAGATGGCGCCGATTCCCGGTTTTACCCGCAAAGCCATTGCCAATTGGGCACAAGATGATCTCAGCCCCGGCTGTGTTGTGCGGTCCGATGGCTTGGCCTGTTTTTCCGGCGTGACCGATGCCGATTGCAAACACCAGGTGATCATCGCCGGTGGCCGGAAACCCAGGGACCTGCCGGAATTCTGTTGGATCAATACGGTGCTGGGCAATCTCAAAACCAGTCTAGGCGGCGCCTACCATGCTTTCGATTTCGCAAAATACGGCACCCGTTACTTAGGTGCGTTCGCATACCGCTTTAACCGACGCTTCCGTCTCGATACCATTACGACGCGCCTTATCGTGGCTGCGGCTACGACTGAACCCCGCCCGGATTATTGGCTTCGGCAAGCTGACGCATCTTGCTAATCAGGACTGCTTTTACAGCCCTACTGACAGTAGCATAACTCACGCCAAAATGATGGCCGATTTCAAGATTCCTAAGGTGTCTGATTCCTAAGGTGTCTGACCCTTTTGGTTTTCTGACCCTTTTGGTTTTCAGGGCCGAATCACTATCGACGCCCATCTTTCTACGACAGTACAATACGCCTCTAATGAACTAACGCCGATAAGGATCGTGACGATGTCCCTTAGTTTCTTGGTAAGGCATAAATACCTGGATTGATGAAATCGGCGCCATCAAAACCTGCATCGAAATCTTCCGGCAGAATCGGTTCCGATGGTTCGTTGCCTTCAATATTAGGGCATTCATTAGCTAACCATTCTTTGATGGGTTGCCATGGGCCATATCGAGTATCGGCATCTGAAAAAGGAAAACCTACCGGTGTTACGCCGACATCAAGGGACAAGAAAGCAGACCGCTTACAAGGGTTGTGATCATAGTAATAATCTTCCCACCAACGACTGTCTCTAGGCATATCGCTCAGATAGGCGGCAATATCGATAGCTTCTTGTTCAGTCAAAGACCCCGGTTGTGATAATGGCATTTGGCGTTGAATAAACGCGGCTAACACTGGCACCATATAGGGGCCACCCGCTTTAGTATGTGATCCGCCACCGGCCACTGGCGGCACTGTGTAGCCCGATTTTTCGCTCCATTTACCCAATCCATCTTTGCCATGGCAAGAGGCGCAGGTACGATCATATGCAACCTTACCGGCTTTGGGGTCTGCCTTAAACTCTGGATCGTTCAACACTTTCTCGAAGATTGGAATACGCGCACCCGGGATTTTGGTGTTATTGGATTTCAATTTAAGTTCGGGGATCAGTATCCCTTCACCTGGGTAGATACCCTCTTGTACGGCTTTAGTCCACGCCACCAACGCATCCATTTCATATGAGTCTTTTGGAATCTCACCTTGACCCGCACAGTTAATGCCGCAATCGCGATTTACAGTAATCGTGTCGCGCCAATAACCCAACGGTCCATAAAATTCCCCCTCACCGTCTTGTGGAGGCGCATCAAGATTCGCCCTCAGGCGAAAATGAGAATAGGTTCGTGTCAAGGGCCACGAATGCGGAACGGTGCCACCTTGAGCGTGACAAGCGGAGCAATTCATAATTTGCCCGGTATATAATGCGGGTCTGCCGTCGGTGCGGTTGGGTCCCAACACTTCATAAGTCTTGGTCATAATGTCATAACCGAAAAGGATTTTTTCTTTTTCCTCCTTTTCTGCTCCGCTGTACATCCCCGCGTTTAATTCATCTCTGAGTTTTTCAACATCGGGAGCCTGATACCATTGCGTTCCGCTTGGTATAGTTACCGTTTCGCTAGCGTCTTCATTCGCAAAAAGTTCTAAATCCCCGTTAAGAAAATAATCATCTGGATTTGCGATGATATGAACCCCCGGGCTGCCTGTAGTGCTATTACTCTTACCTCTACTCGAGGAACCGTCTGAAGTCGGTGGTTTCGCAAAAACAACCGATGAAGAAACAAGAATGAAACACAATAAAATTGTTCTGATCGCCATAGCTATTCCCTATTTTTTTTATGGAAAAAATAAGGATAGTTGTAAATTATTAAATTACTCTTAACTAATGCCAATATCATTAAGGACAGGACCGTAGGTGCGATTACGCTGGGCTAATCGCACCTACGGTTCTGGAATTTCATCGGGTCAGAGGGAGCCGCAGCTCCCGTCTGCCCACAGAACCGTGCGTACGGGTCCGTACACGGCTCCTCACGTAAGACGAATCCATTGAGAATCCTCAAGATTCCTAAGGTGTCTGACCCTTTTGGTTTTTTCTTTTGGTTTCCATAAGGTGTCTGACCCTTTTGGTTTCCCGCGCTGCCGACTTCGAGTTCCAGTTCATAGCGGGCGTTCCATAGCCGATAATCGGTGTGGTCGGCAAAGGGCCTTCCGCAAGCGCTACAGCAAGCCGGGCGATGTTCGATCGTCTGTGTGACCGGCAAAGTCAGGTTGCGACTATGGCCTTCGCTACCCGGTCGGCGCCCGGCTTTCTTGGGTTGACGGGTGTCACCGGCCTCCGCAGACGTTGCCGCATCCGGGTTCGGTAATTCCTCCGCCGAAGGCGCCGTCGAAGCCGGGGGCTCTGATTCCTCCGGTGCCGACGCGTCTTCCGACGGTTCGTCCCGGGGTTGGCTTAACTGCCACGGCTCACGGGATGACGGCGGACGCGAGCTCGTTTCCGGGGATTGCTTTAGCCGTTCTCTGGCTTCCTTTAGATCCGCCAACAACCGCTTACTCAATGAACGTAGATCATCCTCCGGCAAATCATCCAGATAATCCGTATCCATTTGGCTAAGATCTCGGTCGCTCAACGTCATGTCCTATAGCTTTTCATGTTTTGGCTTGGAATGCTACTTTTTAAAGGGGGGGGCTAAACGATTACCGGTCTTCTAACATACTATATGTTGTGGTCTCCCACGGGAAACCCGGAAGAACCAATATTTTCCATTATGTATTTTCTTGAATTCTTCCGGGTTTTTTAATGCCTCAAATGCCTCTCCCTTCAGGTAGGGACTTACATCAAATTCACCCGATCTTCCATTTTCAGTCACGATACAAAGAATGAAATTCTCTTTTGGAATAACTTGTTGAATAATCATTGATCCAGCCCTCGTATAGGGAACGGCTTGCTACCAGTAACAGCCAATTGCCAATCCGCCACCAATTCTTCCTGATGAATTTCAATCCAGGCTACTACGAGTTTATGTTTCTTCTTCGGTAACTCTCCGGCCAACAAATTGCATAGACCGCAAATTGTCCTTGGTATTCCGCATGAATATGTGGCACATGATGTTTGTCTGTGTCATAGAAAAACATTCTTATGAGAATGCCATAGAACATTGAAATTGTTGGCACTGTATTTCCTCTTTCTTTATGCCGAACCAGCCATTATCTAGGCCAGCATATCTTATATGCTAAAAAACACTAAACGAGATAACCTACATTTTTGTCATGTTAACCAGATCTGGATAACTCCAACGTTTAAATTATCATTGTCTTTTGTTCGCCCAATTGCAGCCATTCAGAATATTTATCGAACTCGCTGCAGGGCCAATAATGACATTTCGGTGTACGATCTTGATTGCGATTAAATTTTAAGGCTGGGTCAATCAGCCCTGGCAGCTAATGGTATTCTGCCTTACGCGGCACTTGCACTTCCCTGTAATGCGTTCCCTACAGAATTCGACCTTAATGCCATCAGACCAGCACGCGTTCGATACCGCCATTGGAAGCCTGCTTGATATAGTTTTTCATCCAGTTCTCGCCGAGCACATGTTTGGCGATCTCGACGACAATATAATCGACTTCCAATTGCTCAACCTCGCCTTGATAGCGTTGCAGACCTTGCATGCAGGACGGACAGGAGGTCAGCATCTTCACCGGCCCTTGCTTGCCGCCGGCGCGCAGTTTCTCGGTATCGTTGCGCAGCTCCTCGGCCTTGCGGTAACGCACCTGGGTCGAGATATCCGGACGCGCGACCGCCAATGTGCCCGACTCGCCGCAGCAACGCTCGGACTTGTTGACAGTCGCGCCAATCAGGCCGTTGACGGTCTTCATCGCATCCTGCTGTTTCATCGGCGTATGGCAGGGGTCGTGATACAAATACTGCTGCCCGCTCACGCCATCGAGCTTGACGCCTTTCTCGAGCAAATATTCATGAATGTCGATCATCCGGCAACCCGGAAAAATCTTGTCGAATTCGTAATCGAGCAACTGATCTAAACAAGTGCCGCAACTGACGACGACGGTCTTGATATCGAGATAATTCAAGGTATTGGCGACCCGGTGAAACAAGACTCGATTGTCGGTGGTAATTTGCTGCGCCTTGTCGTCTTGGCCGGCGGCGCGCTGCGGAAAGCCGCAGCATAGATAGCCCGGCGGCAACACCGTCTGTACGCCGATCTCGTACAGCATCGCCTGAGTGGCCAGACCGACTTGCGAGAACAAGCGCTCGGAACCGCAACCGGGGAAATAAAACACCGCCTCGGAATCGGTTTGAGTTTTGTTGCGGTCGCGGATGATCGGCACGATCTGATCGCTCTCGATGCCGAGCAATGCCCTGGCCGTTTTGGCAGGCAGCTTGCCTGGCATCTTCCGATTGGTGAAGTGGACGACATATTCGCGCATTTCCGGCTTGCCGATCGAAGAAGGCGGCTGCGCGAGCTGCGCCTTGCCCCAGGGCCGGAGAAAAAAGTTGCCCAGCCGCTGCGCCTTATAAGCCCATTCGATCAACAGCTTGCGCATCAGCTTGACGTTGTTCGGGTGAGTGCTGGTTAAGAATGCGATCGCCGCCGTTTTGACCGGATTGAAGCTTTGCTTGCCCATCTTGCGCAACAGATTGCGCATGTTCATCGACACGTCGCCGAAATCGATATCGACCGGACATGGGTTGTAACACTTGTGACAGACGGTGCAATGATCGCCGACGTCCTCGAACTCTTTCCAATGAGTGATGGAAATGCCGCGCCGGGTCTGCTCTTCATACAGGAAGGCCTCGATCAATAACGAGGTGGCGAGGATCTTATTGCGCGGCGAATATAATAAATTCGCGCGCGGCACATGGGTCGAACATACCGGCTTGCATTTGCCGCAGCGCAGACAGTCCTTGACCGAATCCGAGATTGCGCCGATGTCGCTTTGCTGCATAATCAGCGATTCGTAGCCCATCAGACTGAATGAGGTGGTATAAGCCGCACTGAGGTCGGCGCCGGGCATCAACTTACCGCGATTGAAGTAACCATCCGGGTCGACTCGGCGTTTGTAATCATGAAAACCGGCCAGTTCTTCCGCGTCTAGGAATTCATACTTGGTGATGCCGATGCCGTGCTCGCCGGAAATGACGCCGCCCAGAGAGCGCGCCAACGCCATGATGCGGGCGACCGCCTGATTCGCTTCCCGCAGCATGGCGTAATTATCGGAATTGACCGGCAGATTGGTGTGCACATTGCCGTCGCCGGCGTGCATATGCAGCGCGACGAATACGCGGCCGCGCAAAACTTCTTGATGCACGGCTTTTATCCGCTCGATCACCGGGCGGAAATTATCGCCGACGAAGATCTCCTGTAAATTCGGCAACAGCTCCTGTTTCCAAGACACTCTAAGGGAACGATCCTGCAACCGATGAAACAAAATCGGATTTTCGGCGCGATTGGTCGATGCGGAAACGGCGATGCCATAACCACCGAAACGCTCTTCGGCCTGGGACAACGGCAGATCGAGACTGTCATACAGCCACTGCCAACGTTCGCGCACTTCCGCGACGACCGCGAGCGCCTGGCCGCGACGGTCGCCGATCAATTCGTCTTTTTCGACGCTGTCCTCGTAGGAACGCAGTGGCAGATCGCCTTCCAGAAATTCGATCAATGCATCGCACAGGCGCAGTTTATTGCGCAGCGACAATTCGATGTTGATGCGTTCGATGCCGTCGCAATAATCGCCCATGCGCGGCAGCGGGATCACGACGTCCTCGTTGATCTTAAAGGCGTTGGTGTGCTTGGCGATGGCGGCGGTGCGGGCCCGGTCCAGCCAGAAGGTCTTGCGCGACTCGGGACTGACCGCGATGAAGCCTTCGGCGCCGCGGGCATTACACAGGCGCACGACTTCCGATGCAGCCAATGCAACCTGATGCTCGTCATCGCCGACGATATCACCGATCAACACCATTTTCGGCCGTCCCTGATGTTTGGCCTTGCTGGCGTAACCGACCGCCTTGACATAACGTTCGTCGAGATGCTCCAGTCCGGCCAGCATCACCCTCTTATGGCCGTTTTTCGGCAGCGCGGCCAAGAAATCGCGAATTTCGACGATGGCCGGCACCGCCTCACGCACCTGACCATAGAATTCCAAGCAGAAAGTGCGGGTGTGCGACGGCATCTTGTGCAAGATCCAGCGCGCCGAGGTGATGATGCCGTCGCAGCCTTCTTTTTGTATGCCCGGCAGGCCGCCGAGAAACTTGTCGGTGACATCCTTGCCCAACTCGCCCTTGCGAAACTGCGCCCCGCTCATGACCAACGCATCCTCGGACAACAGCGTCCGCCCCGTCGCATCGTAACGTTTCAGCATGAAGGTGACCTGTTCCTGGTCGTGTATCTTGCCGAGATTATGGTTATGCCGCTCGACCTCCAGCCACAAACCGTCCGGTGTCACCATGCGCCATGAGGCCAAATTATCCAGGGCGGTCCCCCATAGCACGGCCTTCTTGCCGCCGGCATTCATCGCCACGTTGCCGCCGATGCAGGAAGCGTCCGCCGAGGTGGGGTCGCAGGCAAAAACTAGACCGGCGTTTTCGGCCGTTTCCATGACCCGCCGGGTCACCACACCGGCGCCGGTGTAAATCGTCGCATAACTTTGCTCGACGCCAGGCAAGCGCGCTTGCTGTTCGACTGCACCGATCTCGATCAGCTTCTCTGTGTTGATCACCGCCGAATAAGGCGTCAGCGGCACCGCGCCGCCGGTATAGCCGGTGCCGCCGCCGCGCGGAATGATCGTCAATCCCAATTTGATGCAATCGCGCACCAAATGGCCGACCTCTTCCTCGCTGTTCGGATAGAGCACGACAAACGGATATTCGACCCGCCAGTCGGTGGCGTCGGTGACATGCGACACTCGCGCGAAGCCATCGAAACAGATATTGTCTTTGCGGGTATGTTTGGATAGCAGAGCCGACACCTTGCGACGCATATCGCGGGTATCCTTGAAGTGCGCCGCGAACGCATCGACGGCCCGATGCGCCGCCTCGATCAACAGCGCCACTCTTCGGGCCCGATCGGGATATTCGTCCTGATATTCTTGATGACGCTTTTCCATCTGGCGCAGACGATGACGCATCGCCTCCAGCAGCGCCTTACGCCGTTTGCGATTATCGAGCAAATCGTCTTCAAGATAAGGATTGCGTTGCACCGCCCAGATATCGCCTAGCACTTCGAACAGCATGCGCGCGGAACGACCGGTCACGCGTTCGTCGCGCAGCGACTCCAAAATGCGCCAGTTTTCCTCGCCGAGCAGGCGAATGACGATTTCACGATCGGAAAAAGAGGTATAGTTGTAGGGAATTTCGCGCAGCCTCGCTGGCGATTCATCGGTAATTAGGGGGGACAGTTCGGAATCCACTGACATACGGGGTAATGGCGGGGTTAAAAAGGTTTATTGTAACACTGTCGTTATCGGCACGAACATTGAAACGGAGCAAAGACAGCAATTCCCATTTTCAGCAATTTAGCGATATTCACCCAGCGCCTAAATTACCCTGGAATGTAAAATGGTAATTATTCAGCGTAGTTTTATAAGAGGGAGTAGGTTATTGATTTATCGGGCTGTCTGCAACAGGACGTTGCAGTCAGAGCTTACAGGGAAGTATTCACGCGTCCCGAGAAATCAATGACCTACTGCCTAAAATCCGAAAGATACTGAATAGTTACGTAAAATGTAGCCTAAATTTAGGTGCTGGGGGTCTTGACGCCGGCATCCTCGCCAGACATCCCTACCCTCTTCGACCCTCAAATTGGGAATTGCTGACGCAACGGCGGGCGAAAGGGGGATACACAATGCGGCCACAGCGGTTCACTTTTTGCGAATATAAAAAATCTGCCGGTCGGACTCTTTAGTGAATTCGATGATCTGATGGCCAACTTGCTCGGTATAAACACCAAAATCCAGATGAGCGGCTGGATCGGTCGCAATGACTTTCACAACTTCGCCGCTACCCATCTCCATCAAGGCTTTCTTCAGGCGTAGCAAAGGCAAGGGACAGTTTAATCCGCTGGCATCGACTTCTACAACAAACTCAATCATAAACAGTTAAAAAATTCCGGGCATGAAAAAAAAGAGTGCTTATAATACCACTTCTCATTCACTAGCGAGAATCGTAGACACTCATGGATTATTTCCCCCTCTTTTTAGAATTGAAAGACCAAAATTGTCTGGTAGTTGGAGGCGGCGACATCGCGGCGCGCAAAATTGACCTGTTGACGAGAGCGGGAGCGAATATCACAGTAGTCGCCAAGCAGATGAGCGCAACTGTAATCGACATGGCGCAGCAAGCCCCTATCAGCATGCAGCAAAAAGCCTTCGAAGCGGCCGATCTAGAGGATAAATTCCTGGTAGTGTCTGCGACTAATAATCGGGAAACCAATGTTCAAGTCGCGAAACTGGCCAAAGAGCGCAAACTGCTGATCAATGTCGTCGACAACCCCGATTTGTGCAGTTTTATTTTTCCGTCGATCATCGACCGTTCGCCGATCGTCGCGGCGATTTCATCCGGCGGCGCGTCGCCGGTGCTGGCCCGACAATTAAGAGCCAAGATCGAGAGCATGATTTCCCCCGCCTACGGCCAACTCGCACAACTGGCCAACAAATTCAGGAGCGCGGTCAAGCAGCATATCGAAGATCCGGGACAACGGCGAATTTTCTGGGAGAATGTATTACAGGGCGGCATCGCCGAACTGGTATTTGCCGGCCGCCAGCACGAAGCCGAACGACAATTGCAAACGATGCTGGAAAGCGGCGATCACAGCCCCGAGAAGGGCGAGGTTTACTTGGTCGGCGCCGGGCCAGGCGACCCCGATCTACTGACATTCAGAGCTTTAAGATTGATGCAGCAGGCCGACGTCATCGTCTACGACCGCCTGGTGTCCGCCGAGATTCTCGATCTGGCCCGGCGCGATTCGGAAAAAATTTATGTCGGCAAGCAACGCAGTTATCACAGCCTGCCGCAGGAATCGATCAATGAACTGCTCGCCAAGCTGGCCATGGAAGGCAAACGCGTGGTCAGACTGAAAGGTGGCGATCCCTTCATTTTCGGCCGCGGCGGCGAAGAAATTGAAACGTTGATGCAGCAAGGCGTCAATTTTCAGGTCGTGCCCGGCATCACCGCGGCATCGGGCTGCGCCAGTTATGCCGGCATTCCGCTGACCCACAGGGATCACGCCCAATCCTGCACCTTCGTCACCGGTCATTTGAAAGACGGATCGATCAACTTGAACTGGGCGCAACTGGCCGCGCCTAATCAAACGATCGTGATCTATATGGGCTTGATCGGTCTGGAAAAAATCTGCGCGTCGTTGATCGAACACGGTTGCCCTGAAGATCATCCTATCGCCATCGTCCAACAAGGCACGACCCAACATCAACGCGTCATTACCGGCACATTGACGACGCTGCCGGAACAAGTCGCCGGACAAAACATCAAGGCGCCGACGCTGATCATTGTCGGCTCCGTCGTGACTTTGCAGCATAAATTGGATTGGTTCAATCCGAATTCGTCTCAAGGAGATAAAACTTCCGGCAAATCGTCAGCGGAGCTCGAAGCCCTATCGCAATAACACCCGATAATACGCATGACGACTCAAGCGGATTACACCAATTTTGTCCAGCCATTCCCAATTTGGATAACAAAGAGCAGCAATTCCCATATATGGACTCCTCTCCAATTGCAAGCCAAGATTGTTCAAAAATGATGTTTCCAACAGAGATCGAGATTGCCGCCATATATTCGGCCTCTTGATGAAGGTATTTATCGACCTTCGGGCCCTGATGAAGCTATCCGCGCGCTTTTATCTCTATCACTTTGCCGATTTCAAGGAATCTTCGGGAATAACGGATTTTAAAAGCGCCGGTCTGACCTGTTGAATGTCATCACTTTGAGAGTCTTGCCTCCGCAATTTGGTTGAACTCGTTTACTACAGTGTTGTTAGGGTTATCCACGCTTTGTCCACATGCGTAGAGCCCTTCAATCGTGCTCGGAGCTTGTGGGCAAAGGGTGGATAACCCGGTTTTCATCGGCTTAGGCCATTTGTGGCACGTAATCGCCGCCACGCGTTGCCAGCGCCCAAATGATCCGGGCGTTCTTGTTGGCCAAAGCCACGGCCGCTTTGTTGAAGCCTCGCCGTTCAATCAAGCCTTTGAGCCACAGGCTCAAGGGGTCGCTCTTGTCACCGCAGTATTTCAGCACCGCTCTTGCCCCGTGAATCAAGGATGTGCGCAATTGGCGGTTGCCGCGTTTACTGATGCCCAGTAATACCTGCTTATCGCCGCTGCTGTGCTGCCTTGGCACCACGCCCAAGCTGGCCGCGTAATCTCGGCTCGAATCATAACCCTTGCCATCGCCGACGTCAGCCGTGGCCAAAATGGCGGTCAAGGACCGATACCCGGTATGTCAAGCAATCGTCGGGCTAAGGCATTGTTTTGGCATACTGCCGTAATTTCCCGGTCCAGAGCCCGGATCGCTTCGTCCAAGGCTTTCAGCGCTTGATACTGCTCGGCAAACAGCTTCCGGCTCAGCGTGCTGAGGTCATTTTCCCCGTCCTCCAGAATACTGGGCAGTTGTTTTCTGAACTGATTCACGCTACGCGGCAGCACGATGCCTCGTTCAGCCAGATAACCGCGCATTTGATTGACCAAGGCCGTGCGTTCGTCCACCTTACCTCGCCGGACACCTTGCAGCATGGCTAAGTCTTGCTGCTCAATGCCTTTGATCGCCACGCTGCGTTTGTTCGGCTGGCAGGCCGCCGTGTAAATCGCCTCGGCGTCGTTGTAATCGTTTTTATTGCCAACCACGAATGCCTTCACGAAGCGAGTATTCAACAGCACTACTTCGTGGCCCAGGGCCTGAAATGCCCGGGCCCAATGATGAGCGCCGCCGCAGGCTTCCATCGCGATCACGCTCACCGGCATCTGAGCCACAAAGGCCAACAGTTCCGACCGTTTCAATTTCTTTTTCTTTGCTTTGCCGTCTTGCATCATGAACATATGAAACACTAGTACAATAAACTTGAAATATATTGGATAATACAACGATTTGAAACCAATAAAATAATCCCTTGGCACGTCCACTCCTCCCACTGACATTGAGCTCTGAACAGCAGAGCATTTTGGAAACCATTGTTCGAAGTCGCGAAGCGCCACACAGTCTGGTGCAACGTGCTCAAATCGTGTTATTGGCCCACGTCGGCAACACCAATAAATCGATCGCTCAAAACCTGGGGCTCTGTGAAGAAACGGTCGGGTTTTGGCGAAAGCGTTGGTTAGGCGACAGTATTGAGTTGGAAAAATATGCCGACCAATCAAAAAAGTTGCGCGAGGCGATCAGTCACGTGTTGGCCGACAAACCACGCGCTGGCTGCCCCGGCGTCTTTACTGCGGAGCAGATTTGCCAGTTATTGGCGCTCGCTTGTGAAACGCCTCCCGAGCATCTCAGTCATTGGACGCAACCGGCACTCGTCCGAACCGCTATTGATAGGGGGATTGTAGACACCATTTCGCTCAGCAGTATCGGGCGTTTTTTAAAATCAGGGGGATTTGAAACCGCATCGCACTAAATATTGGCTCAACCACAAAGCCGAAGATGAAGCGACCTTTCGACAAGAAGTGAGAGACGTTTGCAAGCTCTACCATCAAGCTCAAGAGCTACACGAATCCGGTGTACATGTGATCAGTGTGGACGAGAAAACCGGTATTCAGGCGCTGGAACGGATTCATCCGGATCACCCGATGTCCAAAGGAAAACTGGAATTACACGAATTTGAGTACAAACGGCATGGCACACAAACCCTGATAGCCAATTTTGAAGTAGCGACCGGAAAAATCCTGTGTCCAACGTTGGGCGACACCCGAACAGAAAACGATTTTGTGGCCCATATCCAGGCGACCGTCGCTACTGACCCACGGCAAAATGGGTATTTATTGCCGACCAACTGAATACGCATAAATCCGCTTCATTGGTGAAATGTGGCAGAACTCTGCGGCATCGAAGCCCGCTGGGCGAGAAAGGACAATCCGGCATTTTAGAGAACATGGCGTCGCGCGCGGACTTTTTACAATGCACCGAGCACCGTATCCGTTTTGTTTATACACCAAAACATTGTTCATGGCTGAACCAAGTCGAGATTTGGTTCGGCATTTTAAGCCGTCGCTTACTCAAACGCGGAAGTTTCCCTTCGATTAAGGCTCTGAATCAAAGAATTCAGGCGTTCATTGCATTTTTTAATGAAACATTGGCAAAACCGTTTCGATGGACCTATATTGGTAAGCCTCTACTTGTCTAAATTATCGAAGGTATTTCAGAAGGCGAGTACTAGTTTTGCAATATCTAAACCCACTACGTTAAGATTCATCTCGAACTCCTCTTTGTTCTGTTTAAGTTGTTAGTAGGTGTATTGTGACACCGTTAGAGGGTGGAGAGGAGTCCATATCATCACTTTGGCGTTCAAATAGGGCATGGGGTGTGTTTGGCGAGGATGTCGGCAGCAAGGATGCTGCCGTCAAGCCCCCCAGGGATGGGTTTACCCAGCACCTAAATTCCATGGCTACAGGACTATATTTTACATTCCAGGATAATTTAGGTGCTGGGTGAACGGCGCTCCTCGACAGACACACCCCATGCCCTAAACCCCGCAAAAATACTCAAACTGATGACATGGGAATTGCTGAACAAAGAGGGCTTGGCTGAATTTTGTCAGTAAAGCAAATAGCTAACCACTATACTGTTAGCCAATCATGCAACGCGAAAAACGCGGGTTAAATAGAAAGTAGCTCATCGAGCTGATGTAAGCACTCATCCAATATCCGAAGCAAATAGGTCATGAATAGGCGAACAACACCGTATCCGCTAATTATCCTGCTGTTGGGCTTTGCCCTGATCAGCGGCTGCGATTTAACCGAAAAACCTGAAAAAACCACCAGATTGGCGGAAAATGGCGTATTTTCCGCCAACTTATCGGAGCATTATGCCTTAATCGGCACGCTCACTGGCCATGCGGAACTGTGGCAGCTAAAACCCAAGTCTTTGCTGCATAAGTGGCAACATACCGATGACAGCGCCGGCATCATCGGCCTGGATATTTCCAGTAATGAAGAGTACGCCGTCACGGCGGAAAAAAATTCGATAGCCTGGTGGCGCGTCAGTGACGGCATATTGCTGGCTGTTTGGAGCCTACCGGATATTTACAGCGTCAGCATTTCCGCGGACGGTCAATATGCACTGGTCGGTTTGATCGACAAGGCCATTTATCTCGCCCTGGAATATGGCCGCACGCTTTATGCTTTCCGACATGACGACATTGTTGTCGCAAGCGATCTATCCGACAGCGGTCTATACGCATTAACCGGCTCCGAAGACCACAGCGCCAAGCTTTGGGACCTGACTAACGGCAGATTGAAATACTCCTGGCGACATGACAATAAACTGGCGACCGTCGCGCTAGGACACGGAGATCGCTATGCGCTGACCAGCGCCGTATTGAGTCAGAGTCGGTTATGGGACATCGTCAGCGGCGAAGCCTACAAAAATATCGGCCCACAACGAACCACGTTATCGGCCGCCGTTTTTTCCGCAGATGACAAATATCTGCTGGCGGGACATATATCGCAACGAATCGAATTATGGAATACCGAGAACGGCTCACTGGAAAAATTCTGGCGCGCTAAAAAAGCCGACGCATGGCGTCCCACCGCGGCGACGATTTTGGCCCTGGCCTTTGTCAGCAACGGAAAAAAATTTAACAGCATCGCCACCAACGGTTATTTACAGCGCTGGAGACGACAATAAAAACGGTTCAGTTATTGTTCAGTGTTTTTACGGATAATCTGAACTCAGCGATAGGTAATCGATTTTTTATGAAATTGATTGAGTTTTGATTCGAAATCGCCTATCCTACGCAATTAATTCCAAACCGTTTGCATATCACAGATTGATATGCAGTATTTCTTTAATAACAGTGAGAGATAACCATGAAAAAATCATTAGGTTTATTAGCGGGCGTTGCTTTAATCGCATTAAGCGGTCAAGCATTCGCAGACCAAGAAACAAAAATCGGTAAAAAAATCTATGACCGTGCATTCGGTCGCGGCTGTGGCGCTTGTCACGACATCTCTTCCAACCCACAATTAAAAGAGTTGATCAAAGCTGGCGAACTGGATAAAGCCAAATTCGCTCAAGTTATCAAAGAAGGCAAAAACGGTATGCCAAAAGCGATCGACGCCATCATGGCCGTTGGTCCTGTTAAAAAAGCGGGTTACACCGAAGACCAAGCGATCGACGCCGTCTATAAATACCTGAGCGAATAAGACTCAGAATCAAAAAAGGCCGCCCCATTTTATTGGTGGCGGCTTTTTTTATGCCCTGAATTTAAAGCCAAGATGCGTTTTATAACGCTATTTACGGCCTATATAGGACTTCACCCGCTGATGCGGCAAACGAAAACGATTACGCAGCCAGAAGCCTGCAATCGCGGCAATCATCAGCCCACAGGAAGCGAAAGTCAGATAAATGAGATTTTTTAGATGGGACAACTCGGCGATCAGTTTTTCGTTCACCTGCTGTTCCCTTTCTTTGATTGGCGGCTCCGAATAAGACCGCAACACCTTAACATCATTCTTCAAGTCTTGAATGGTTCCCAATGACGCGGAAAGACTGCCGATCTTGATGCTTTCCTCCAGTATCCTCAGCTTACTCTCTATCGATCCGCTGACCAATCCGACCAACTGACTCTTCAGGGCATTGATTTCGTGGGAAAGAGCGGGGTTTTGCACGGCATAAGCGGCGGCGGGATAAGAGGCCTGTCGATTTTTCAACTGGTCAACCAGATCATAATTGGGCAAAACCAAAAAACCGAGAACAAATACAAACGTCATCAATGCAAAAACCAGCATTAATAAGAATCGGTTCGTTCTTACCAAACTCTGGTGATGAGGTGATTCGTGAAGCAACACGACTTCACGTCCTTGGGCATTAACAACTTCGGGGTCAACCTTACGCATATTGCTCATTATTATATTTATCGTGGAACCCAGTCACCGCCGAACTCCGATGGCAAGCACTTTTACCCTCCTCTCTGAGAGGACAGGAACTAAAAGTCAAAATGCAACTAAATGTTTTCATTATACAAGTTAAATTGAAAATGTCCTGCATTTTATGATGCCTGCGAACAAAAATATTACCCGGTTCGCAATAAACACGGCCGCCACCAAGCTGTATCGCCGAAATTGCAGGCTCAATCCAGCCCCGGGCGCATAAAATTGGCCCGGGATCATTTCACCCTTAACGTTTTTTGGCCGCAATCCTCATTCTTAACGCATTCAGCTTGATGAAACCTTCCGCGTCTTTCTGATCGTAGGCGCCTTCATCTTCCTCGAAAGTTGCAATCGCTTCATCGAACAAGCTATCGGTTGCGGAATCACGACCAACGACAGAGACGTTTCCTTTATACAGCTTCAAGCGGACTTTACCATTGACGGTACGCTGCGAGGCATCGATCATTTCCTGCAACATCTCACGTTCGGGACTCCACCAATAACCGTTGTAAATCAAAGTCGCGTAACGCGGCATCAATTCATCTTTCAAGTGCGCCACCTCCCTGTCCAGCGTGATCGATTCAATCGCGCGATGCGCCTTCAACATCAGAGTGCCGGCCGGTGTTTCGTAGCAGCCTCTCGATTTCATGCCCACATAACGATTTTCGACGATATCCAATCGACCGATGCCGTTAGCGCCGGCAATTTCATTCAACTTATCCATCACCTCGGCCGGACTGTGCGGCACATCATCGATCGCGACGATATCGCCTTTTTGATAGGTCAGTTCGACATAGGTCGCCTGATCCGGCGCCAGTTCCGGGGACACCGTCCATCGCCACATGTCTTCTTCCGGTTCCGCCCAAGGGTCCTCCAGAATACCGCCCTCGTAGGAGATATGCAGCGAATTCGCATCCATCGAATAAGGCGAAGCCTTGCCTTTTTTCATTTCAACGGGGATGCCATGACTTTCCGCATAGGCCAACAGCTTTTGCCGCGAATTCAAATCCCATTCACGCCAAGGCGCAATAATTTTAATATCGGGACGCAAGGCGTAAGCGCCCAGTTCGAAACGAACCTGATCATTGCCTTTGCCGGTCGCGCCATGGGAAATGGCCTGGGCCCCCGTTTCATTGGCGATTTCAATCAATCGCTTGGCAATCAAAGGACGCGCGATCGACGTGCCCAATAAATATTCGCCTTCATAGATGGTATTGGCGCGGAACATCGGAAAAATGTAATTGCGAGCAAAGTCTTCGCGCAAATCTTCGATATAGATTTCCTTGATTCCCGCGGCCTTGGCCTTGGCGCGAGCCGGTTCAACCTCTTCTCCCTGACCGATATCCGCAGTGAACGTGACGACTTCACAAGAATACGTGTCCTGTAACCATTTTAAAATGACCGAAGTATCCAGACCGCCTGAATAGGCCAAAACGACTTTATTAATTTCCGTCATAATGTATCAATACCATTGAATTCAAAAGGCCTTAATTATACCGGAAATCCACGTCTTTTTTGGATAACTTATATCTATTCCCAATTCCCATATATGGACAACAAAGAGGGCTTGGGGTGTGTTTGGCGAGAATGTCGGCAGCAAGGATGCTGTCGTCAAGCCCCCATGGATGGGTTTACCCAGCACCTAAATTCCATGGTTACTGGACTATATGTTACATTCCAGGATAATTTAGGTGCTGGGTGAACGGCGTTCCTCGACAGACACTCCCCGAGTCCTAAACACCGCTACAACGCTACAACGCTACAACGCTCAAAATTGGAACAGCCTCTGTTTCAGGTAACCTGTAGTTTATAGCCATTTTGGCATATGATCAGCGATGCAAACTGAAATGAACAGCGCATAGCGCATTGACTCGCCGGTTAAAAGAACGACAGAATCCGCCCCGCCTGCTTAAAGGAATTAATCGAGAAAACTAATCACCACACGGCGATTCTGAGCCCTGCCCCTGGGAAAACGATTGCTTTTTACCGGCCTGCTCTCGCCATAAGCCTTGACTAAAAGACGCTCGGAGGCGATGCCTTGGTCGACAAGATAGGCCTTGACGACATTGCCGCGCTGCTCCGATATTTTCAGATTAGCGGCTCGACGCCCCTTGCTGTCGGTATGACTGCTGATCAACACCCTGCCTTCCCGATAATAGTCCTGCAGATAGCGGGCCAATAATCGCAATCGTTGCTTCTCCTTGCCGGTAAGCGCGGTATTGCCTTTGCGATAATAAATCAAACCGAGCGCATCGGGACCGAATAGTTTCAGCACCAATTCGTTGTCATTGCCGCGATGATAAGAACCGGTTTCGATACGTATGCGGCTTTTAGCGAGCCCTAACTTGATCAGGCGTTCGCTCACTTGTTCGGCTCTGCGCGTAAACCATTTATGATCGGCCCGCCCGGCGATCGCGGTTTCACTGATGATGACCAGACGCTGCGTTTTCAAGGCCTGCAAATAGTCGGCAACCTGGCTTAGGCGCCGATCGACCTGAGCGGACAAAACTTGGCTTTGCGGCAAAAAAAACAGACTCGGTTGGGTTAACTGCCTTTTTCCAAACGGCAGCAACAACTTACGGCAATCAATAAATTGCGCATAGGCTTCAAGAAAATTAACCGCCGCGACCGCCACCCGGGTTTCCTTGCCTTGACGCACAAAACTAAACACCGGATTATGGCCTAGTCGCAGCGCATCCAACATCGTTTCGGCGACCCCGTCATAAACGATAAGACGATTGACTTGCCTTGCCGTCGACTGTTCAAGAAACACCCGGTAATCCTGCTGATAAACCAGACTATCGCGCCAAGAAGGCGGCTCGACAAACAGGCTGGCCTTGCCGATGCGCGCTTGACTTTCCGCTTCCTGAACAAAGAATTGCAAGGGATCGCCGGCATAATGCAAAAATTCCGCATGTCCGAAACTACCAATGTCCTGCCATAATCGACAGGCTATTTTACTTTGTTCGCTCCGCCAAACGGCCTGCTGCAGCGGCGCCACTATATAATCGGCATAGCCGATACGACAAAAAGCAGTCGATACGGCGATGATGACAACGAATCCGGACAATCTCATGCTATTGATCTGCTACCCATTTTGATGAGTTAGATAGCGGCAAGCCGAGGTTTTTTTTAAGCTAAAAAACTATCGACTTCATCGCAGAACAGCTCCGGCGCCTGCACATGCAACCAATGGGCGGCATCGGGAATCGTCTTGATCCGGGCGGCCGGGAATAAGCGCCGCACATCTTCCCGCCTGATATAATCGGAATGCTCTCCTCCCAAAAACAACGTCTTTTCCGAATAGGGCGTCACGCCCTCGACGTCGGGAAAACCAATGATATTGTCTGCGGTCCGATAAAAAATATCCAAATCGACCCGCCAGCGGTATTCACCCGCCTCCAATTGCAGATTTTGCAATAAAAACTGTCGATAACTGCTATCGCCTATCGTTTCGGCCAAAATCTCATCCGCCTCCTTGCGATTATTGATCGCATGCAGCGGGAGGTTCTGCAAAGCCTGTATCGTTTGGTCGAAGCTATGGCGATAACGCGTCGGGGAAATATCGGCGACAATCAGCTTGTCGACAGAGTCGGGACAATTCAAGGCAAACCACATCGCCGCCTTGCCGCCCATGCTATGACCGAGCAGGTTGACTCGTTCGACGCCTTGCTGATCGAGAAAGTATTTCAGATCGGTGGCCATGACCGGATAATCCATCTGCGGCGAATGCGGAGAAGCGCCATGGTTGCGCATATCCAAGACATAGACATGATGACGCACGGCCAGTTTTTTGGCGATAGTCCGCCAATTACGCGAAGAAGCGAAAAATCCGTGCAAGATGACCAGCGGGCGTGCCGCCGGATCGCCAAATTCATCGAATGCCAATGGCAACGGCTTCATCGTTATCACCTCAGGCAAAATTGAACAACGCACCCATGACGCCGCCGAACACGCCGCCCCAAACCACGAGCCAACCCAGATGCTGACGAATAATCGCCTGGACGATTTCCTTAACCATTTGCGGCGTCAATTCGTTCAGGCGTTTATCGATGACCGTTTCGATCTTAGTAACGATATCTTCGCCGATCTTGCGCGCATCCAGTCCTTGCTGCAAGGCTTCCTTGAAACGATCGGACTCGACCATGTCGGTCAAGGTCGCCCGCATCTTCTCGGTAAAAGGCTCCTTCAGCGGCGTCAATGCCTCTTCGCCGCCCATCATTTGCAACATGCCGCCGAACGAGGATTCCATGATCGAAGTCACCAGACCGTCATAGATTCTGTCATAATCGACCGCATTCAATAAGGGTTCGATATTCAATACCTTGCCGCCTTGTTGCTCTTCCTTCTCGACAAACTGCTCGACATGCTCCGCGGTGAAGAACTGCTCCATCATCAGCGCTTTAATAGAAGACTTGAATTCGTCGAAACGGTTCGGAATCACACCGGAACCGTATAATAAAGGCACTTTTTCGAACAGCATATGCACGGCCAACCAATTGGTGATCGCGCCCGACAGCGCAAAAAAACCGATGGATTTCATCAATGCCGGCTGCAACGGACACAAATAACCGGTTGCAATGATCGCTACCGCGATCAGATTGGTGATAAAACTCTTGTTAAAGATCTTCTTCATCGTCGTTAAAACTATTTTCTATCAAATACAAACAATGAGCGTTGAACAGTAGCCGTTCAGGGTGCGCGATAGCGTTTCCTGACAACTAACCTGATCTACGACTTACCAAGATATGGCGCTAATCGGCTTCATACACCAGCCTGTCGACCCGCTGAAAACCTCTGGGCAAGGCCGCGCCCCGCTTGGCGCGGGCAGCGGAATAATGCTCGATATCGATATTCTTCAGAGTTAGATGACGCTTACCGGACAACACCTTCAAATCGCCGTCGAACGGAAACGCAATGACCGAAATCACCGCATCTTTCCCTGAACTGAAATCCTTAGGAGGGATCTGTATCAACTTATTGCCCTTGCCTTTGCTAAGCGCCGGCAGCTCTTGCACCGGAAAGATCAGCAAGCGCCCTTGCTGGGTGACCACGGCCAGCAGATCGGAATCCTGCCGAATCGGCGCCGGCTCAATCACCGTGGCGCCGGACGGCAACGTGATCAATGCCTTACCGGCCTTGTTTTTGCTGTACAAATCCTGCAACTGCACCCGGAAACCATAACCGGCGCTGCTGACCATCAGATACCAGTCTTCCGGATTGCCGGCCAACAAGTGGCTAAACAACGAGCCGGCCGGCGGTTTAAGGCGCCCGGTCAACGGTTCCCCCTGACTCCTGGCCGAAGGCAGATCATGGGTCGTGACCGAATAAACCCGGCCGGTGGTATCGAGAATATACACCGGCTGAGTGGTGCGCCCCTTGGCCGAGGTCAGATAGCCGTCGCCAGAACGATAGTTCAATGTTGTCACGTCGATATCATGACCTTTCGCCGCTCTGATCCAGCCTTTCTGCGACAGGATGATGGTCAACGGCTCGTTGGCGATCAACGACGTCGTGTTCAGCGCCTGCGCGGCGCCGCGTTCGACGATCGGCGAGCGCCGGTCATCGCCATATTTTTCCGCATCGAACTCAATTTCCTTGCGAATCAGCCGGTTCAACAGACGCTTGGAACCCAGGGTTTTTTCCAGGGCCTTCCGCTCCTTTTCCAGCTCGTCCTGTTCGCCGCGAATCTTCATTTCCTCCAGCTTGGCCAAATGGCGCAGTTTCAATTCCAATATCGCTTCCGCCTGCAGATCGGTGAGGCCGAAGCGCTCCATCAGCACCGGCTTGGGATGGTCCTCGGTACGAATGATGTGAATCACCTCGTCGATATTCAAATAGGCGATCAGCAAACCTTCCAAGATATGCAAGCGCGCCAGCACTTTGTCCAAACGATGTTGTAAACGTCTGCGTACGGTCTCGGTGCGGAACGCCAGCCATTCGCTCAGAATCTGTTTCAGATTCTTGACATGAGGCTTGCCGTTCAGGCCGATCATGTTCAGATTGACCCGGTAATTTTTTTCCAAATCCGTCGTCGCGAACAGATGCGACATCACCGACTCGACATCGATACGCTTCGATTTGGGAATGATGACCAGCCGAGTCGGGTTTTCATGATCGGATTCGTCGCGTAAATCCTCGATCATCGGCAGTTTCTTCGCCAGCATCTGGGCGGCGATCTGTTCCAGCAGCTTGGCCCCTGACACCTGATGCGGCAACGCAGTGATGACGATATTATTGTCTTCCCTTTCATAGCGCGCGCGCATCTTGATCGAACCGTTGCCGCTCAGATACATCTTGCGGATATCTTCCTTGGCGCTGATGATTTCCGCCTCGGTCGGATAATCGGGCCCCAGCACGAATTCCAACAACTGGTCCAGCGGCGTCTCGGGATCGTCTAACAATTGGATGCAGGCGGCCGCCACTTCGCGCAGATTATGCGGCGGTATGTCGGTGGCCATGCCGACGGCGATGCCCATCGTGCCGTTAAGCAACACATTGGGCAGCCGCGCCGGCAGCAAATGCGGCTCTTTCAGTGTGCCGTCGAAATTATCGGTCCAATCGACGGTGCCCTGCCCCAGCTCGCTAAGCAGGGTTTGCGCATAAGCAGTCAGGCGCGATTCGGTATAACGCATCGCGGCAAAGGATTTGGGATCGTCAGGAGACCCCCAGTTGCCCTGCCCGTCGATCAACGGATAACGGTAGGAGAAATCCTGCGCCATCAGCACCATCGCCTCGTAGCAGGCGGAATCGCCATGCGGATGATATTTACCCAACACGTCACCGACGGTGCGCGCCGATTTCTTAAACTTCGCCAGCGCGGTCAAACCCAGTTCCGACATCGCATAGACGATACGCCGCTGCACCGGCTTCAGGCCATCGCCGATATGCGGCAAGGCCCGGTCCAGAATCACGTACATGGAATAATCCAGATACGCTTTTTCGGTAAAATCCTTTAACGGTAATTGTTCAAAATTTTCCTGCACACCCATACCTATAAACTTTCCTTCGATAAATCAACATGTAATGCTTTGTTCTTTTCCATAATTTCCTGTCGTATCTGTTTTCGCATTTTCGCAGCTTCGAATAATTTTCGTTCGACCTCCGTTTCTATCTGCAACGGCGGCAGTGAGAGGGATTTGCCGTCGTCATCGACGGCCACCATCGTGAAATAGCAAGACGTGGTGTGCCTCTTTTCCTGACTGCGCAAGTCCTCGGCCATGACCTTGACGCCGACTTCCATCGACGAGCGGCCGACATAATTGATGTGGGAATAAAAGGTCACCAGTTCGCCGACCCGCACTTTTTCCTTGAAAGACACCTGATCCAGCGTCGCCGTGACGACATAGCTTTTACTGTATTTTGCGGCGCAGGCATAGGCCACCTGGTCGAGGAGCTTCAGCAATGAACCGCCATGTACATTGCCGCTGAAATTGGCCATATCCGGCGTCATCAACACCGTCATCGTCAATGACTTTTCCTGTTTTTTCATGCTTTGTCTGTTAACTTGATGCCATGATCATCGAGCGTAATCAGCCGCTGTTTATACAAACCGCCGACCGCCTGTTTAAACACCTTTTTACTGACCGCGAAGCGCGCGTAAATCACTTCCGGCGGACTTTTCTCGCCGATGTTCATTTCCCCGCCGTGTTGCTGTAAATAAGCCAGAATACTCTGGCG
This sequence comes from Methylomarinum sp. Ch1-1, assembly GCF_030717995.2. NCBI lineage: Bacteria > Pseudomonadati > Pseudomonadota > Gammaproteobacteria > Methylococcales > Methylococcaceae > Methylomarinum > Methylomarinum roseum. The sequence continues at coordinate 3,517,277 of NZ_CP157743.1, forward strand.
GGCCAAATCCACTTTGTCCTGGTACTTATCCTGATCCAAACTCAGATCGAGTTTTCCATCATCCCTGATCTTTTTGATGAAGCCGGTCATTTTTTGCCCTTTCTTGAGCTTCTGAAAAACCTCGTTTTTATAAAGCACGCCCCAAAATTGATTATTGACAACGGCCTTAATGCCTAAGTCCGTTTCATCGGCGATGACCAAGTCTACCTTTTGTCCTTCCTTTAAATAGACCGCCTGATCCCTGATGAAATCGTCCAACAATGTCGAAGCCGCAATACGATTTTGTTCGTCGAGAAACAATTTGACCAGATAATGCCGTCCTTCCACCATCTTGTATTTCTGTTCGCTGAACGGCACCAACAGATCCTTCGGCAAGCCCCAATCTAAAAAAGCGCCGGCATGGCTTAAAGACACCACCTTCAGCCAAGCCACTTCATCGACCTGGGCCAATGGCTTTTGCGTCGTCGCCAGCAGATCGCCTTTACCGTCGGTATAGACGAAGACCCTGAGTTCATCGCCGACTCGATGCTGTCCCTTTGTTTCATTTAACTTTAATGGAATCTCGCCGCTTTCTCCGCCATCAAGATAGAGATGCCTATCGCCTCGCTTACAAATTTTTAAGGTGTTGAATTTACCGATATTAATCATCTAGCTTCAGTTTAATGAGTGCAGGAACAGGAAACGTAAAAGCCGGCAGCGTTATTGCAAGCATTCTGATATTGGATGAGCATAGGGCGCGTCGGTCCGGTCTTGAGCATGATTGGTTTCATTGGCCGTATTAAGGAATAGCTGTAGAATCAAATGATGCGAAAGTCTATCACCTTTGCGCGATAGATTCCTTAAACAATACTGCCATCCCCTGACTATTCATACCCCCGATGTTAGAGCCAGCCACCTACGAAGCCTTCTCATTCGGCATACTCAGCGCCCTATCGTTGCCGCTGGGCACCTTGACGACGCTGTATTGGAAACCCTCCGACCGCGCCATCGCCTTCCTGATGGCTTTCGGCGGCGGCGCCCTGTTGGCCGCATTGACGATAGACCTAGTGGCCAGCACGCTCGCCAAAGGCGCCTTTTATCCGCTGGCTTCCGGTTGCATCGTCGGCGGCCTAATCTTTATCGCCCTGAACCAGGTTGTCAATGATTTCGGCGGCTTCGTCAGAAAAGCCTCGACCCAGTTCTATCATATTAGACGGCTCGAACATCGCCGCTTCCGCGGCATACTGTCGGCTCTGAAACGGGTCGATGTTTTCAAACAATTGCCGGACGAAGACTTTAAATTCCTGGAAAAGGCGATTTACAACTGGGAAGTCAAACAAGGCACGTTGATCTTCAGCCAAGGCGAGCCTTGCGATGAACTGTACATCATTGCATCCGGTCGGGTCGAATTGCTCGATCCGGAGGAACGGAACCCCTCCTTATTTCTCGCCAAAAACGACGACCTCGGCTGGCTGGCCTATGTCACCGGCACCCCTTACCGTTTCAGCGCCAGGGCCATTGAAAATACCAGCCTGTGGGTGCTGCCGAAAACCGCCTTCAACAATTTATTGTCCGACTCTCCGGAACTGGCCGCAGCGGTGCAACGCTGGTTGCAAAATCCCAAAGTCATCAACTATCTGCATCGCCAGCATCACCTATCGAATGAAGCGATCGATCGCTGGCGTCACGACGCCAGCAAGCAAATCAGGCGTAAAGGTTATTTCTATAGCGCGGTGCATATAGAACATAACGACGAAGCCTTTAAAAAGATCGTCCACAGTATCGGCGGGTTTGAATTATTCGACGGCCTTCCGAGCAACGAACTGGAAATCATCGCCAATCATCTGGTCTACAAGCATTACGCCAAGGGCAATACCTTCTTTCATGAAGGCGAAGCGGCCGACCACATGTTCATTATCGCCGATGGGTCCGTTTCCATCATCGATGCCAAGGGCCGTTTCAGCCACAGCATCGATTTGATCGCGCAGGATGCCTTCGGCTATAACGCCTTCATGACCGGCAGCCGCTACACGATGTCGGCGATGGCCCGTGAGCCGACGACGGCATGGGTGCTGCGTCGCAAAGACTTCAATTATCTGGTCAGAATCCTACCGGAACTGGCTAGGCGCTTTAAAGCGCATTTACAAAGCCCCGAGATCCAGGACTATCTTGTTTCCAGACAAAATTTCAGCCTCGACAACGCCCAGCTTTGGTGTCGTGATGCGATCAAAAGCCTGAATCATGGCAAGGATATCAAACCGATCATGGCCTTTCATGCCGACATCAGTCAACATAAGGGCGCGCCCTTGGCGATCTGGCTTGGATTGATGCTGGACGGCATTCCGGAAGCGCTGGTGATCGGCGCCAGCCTAATACACGCCAGCCTAGGTTTCTCTTTGTTGGCCGGTTTGTTTTTATCCAACTACCCGGAAGCCCTGTCCAGTTCGGTCGGCATGCGCCGCCAAGGAATGAAATTTTCGGTGATCTTATTGATGTGGTCCAGTCTGATGTTGGCCACCGGACTGCTCAGCGCCCTGGGCAACATTTATTTCGCCGGCTTCAGTCATGACGTCTTCGCCTTCACCGAAGGCGTCGCCGCCGGCGCGATGCTGACGATGATCGCCCAAACGATGCTGCCGGAAGCCTATTTCAAAGGCGGCGAAATCATCGGTTTCTCGACCCTGCTCGGCTTTCTGGCAGCCATTTTCTTTAAAACGCTGGAATAGACAAGGTTCAAGGCTCCAAGCTGTGTAACTAGTCCATAGTCAATCTTATTCCGTCGGCAATTGTGAATGTAACTGCGGATTTAGCCACGCCATGCGAATAAATTCTCGCCTACCGCAGCAATTCCCATTTGGCGAGGATGTCGGCAGCAAGGATGCGGCTGTCAAGCCCCCAGCACCTAAATCCATGGCTTTTGGGCTCATTTTACATTCCAGGATAATTTAGGTGCTGGGTGAACGGCGCTCCTCGACAGACACACCCCATGCCCTAAACAAAGCGACCTGATACACACTGGTTTCTTAACCCGAACTCGGGTTAAACACAGCAAAAATACTCAAACTGGGAAACTTCAGTAAAAGTTGCCTATCCCTTTTTTTCCTCTTTTTTCCCTTGTCCCCTTTTTTCTAAACCACGCATATGAATGCACCCTCAAAAATTAGCCAGCACACAGAAATCGCTGAAATTAAGCGTGATATTGTACATAGGTACTAAATATATTTAGTACCTATGTACAATATCATCGGATTAGACAATATGTCAGAATCCCTATCAACATGTAGTTATCTAATTAGGTGAATCGACTTAATAATGATTGACCTAACATAATGATGCATTTATCTGCTGAGTCCAAATTTTAGTTCACTCATATTTGAGTATTCAATGCAGTAATACAAAGTGGGGTTCATTATGAATATAAACACACTTAATTATGCAAGTTTAATGATTTTATTATTGAACGGGTATCAAGTTAGATACACCCAATCTGATCATGATTTTAAATTACATATCCATAATAAAAAGATATTACAGCTCGGCAACATAATTCAGAATATCAATGCACAAAAAAACATGGCAAAACACTCTGCTATAAATACTAATTATGCCATGAAAACTGTTAACCCTATAAGTAGTTCAAATATTATAGATACCAAAAATATCGACAAAGAAGAAGACTTAAATGAGCTTTATTGCCTCGCTTTGAATATATATTTCGAAGCTAGGGGAGAATCAGAAATAGGCAAGAAAGCTGTAGGCCAGTAATTATTCAGACACCCTAACAATTGGCAAGGCCGGTACCGGCAAGCCTGACCGCTGACTTGCGATCACTTGTGCCAAATAAATCCACGGTGACTGATTTCTTTTGCGGCAGGTTTCAATGACGCTGATTAAAATAGCGAACACACGCGTCCCATTTTCCGAGCGCGTGCCATAGCAAATGCCGCGTAAAATAACCCAGTGGCGCAACGCTCGCTCCGCTTCATTATTCGTTAAGGGCTGATGCGGTTGATCCAGAACTTGAAAAATAGCTGTCCAGTCATTTAGCATTTCCGTGGCTAATGCTGCTGTTTTCTTATGTTCATGGGTTTTCATTTGTATACACATCTGCTGATAGAGCAGTAATTGCAGGCGATAAGTTTCAGAAAGTGGCGTATCAGGTGGTGTTATTCGCGCTTTGCGTACCGCACCTATCAACACAGCCAGTAAATCGTGCGTTTGTTGACCAAAAAGCTGGGCGTCTCTGTTTAAGCTTTCATTGAGCCCTTTCGCTTTACGCAGAAGATGAGCCCAGCAACGTAACCGACTCAGATATTTGCGATAAACCGTGTAGCCATCGCTCATTAACCAACCATTAAAGTCGTCGCCTAAAAGATTTTCCAATAATTCAGCGCTACGCGTAGCAATCCAATAGGCTGTGACGCGATTCGTACTGAACACCCATAACCAAAGAAAAGTCGTGTGCTCCATCCAGGAGGTTTCGTCTACATGCAGCAATTCGCTGTTAATGATTTCTTGTGCAAACTCATCTTCAAGCGGCATAGCCGCTGCGCCACTTTCATGCAGGGTATTATTGATGGTGCCAACACTTAATTTAATACCTAACCAGTCATATAAAATTCCTGAATACGCTCACGCGATAGGCGCATACGGTAGGCAAGACAAACAATCATTGCTGCCAGTCCAGGCCCCACTAAACGCCATTCAGTTCGGCTAATACCCGGCAATTGAGCATGACTGCTACGACTGACTTCTTTGCGCGTGATATGTCCATTGGCGCACACTACTTCATAGAGTGTGCTTGGTATGGGTGACTAGAATGCCTGGATGCTCAACATCGCCCCATTCGACATTGATTGTTTCATACGCGGCATAGGCGATAGCATGACGCGGCTCTAATGTTTGATGGCAGCAGGCACATATTTCAGGGTAATGATCTTGATAGTGGGTAATGGCTAGCTTTTGTGTTCGGCCAAAGCCTTGTGCGCCTGGTTGTTTGCCGGGTTTGCGGGGTTCTTGATGTTCATTGTTAGGATCAGCGGACTGTTGCTGATCTTTTTTAGAAGGCGACGGGGGGGTGACGGTGTCTTCCGTTTCAGCAGACTTATCGATCTCCGTTTGTTCTTGATCGTTTGTATTATCTGTAGCTGCTTTATCCCAAGGCGCTTCGCTGCTAGGTGGACGAGAGCTGTTGCGCGAATTTTGGCTTAAGCGCTCACGCGCTTCTTTTAGGTCGTTAAGTAACTTAATCGATAGGTAACGTAATTCCTCTTCCGGTAAATTGAGAAGCTCGTCTTCATCGATTTGGCTTAGGTCCTGGTTACTGAGTTGCATGGGATAAATACTAAGGCTTCTTAATGGATTTGTACAATGTTCTTGTGTCGGTTTGTCAATTATTTTGTATTTTCAGCTAGGGTGTGTGAATACTTACGTAGGCCACGTTGTGATGAACCGTGTCGATGACACCAAGTTCCCAAACACAGTCTGTGAAGTGGTCAAGCAAGGTGGTGAGCGTAAATTGAATCGCTGTCAATTTTCCTGGTGGTGCGACGGTCGCTCCGACAGGCCGACAAATCATACTTCATGGCATCAAAGCATTCGCATAGCCCGGGAAATCTATTTTAGAAAGTCTAGCGATCCAACACAAGGTTCGCTTTGGTATCATGCCGAGTATGTTAGTCCGTATTGGAAAAAGGCCTTGTTACGTGGTCCAAAAATCGGGAAACACATTTTTTATAAAGATACCGGCCGGATTACATCAGCAGATCGTGATAACAATAAATCCGCTAGCACTTAGAACCCATACATGGTTCACTCTTATTCCAAGAAAACTCACTCCTAGACCTGAAATAAAATATGATTGAATCAAAGATCATTAATTATTTCGATACCGAAAAGAACAAACTGGATTTATTTTTATTCGATAAGCATTTAAACATAAAGATCAGTCAAAATTAAATAATCACCGTCTTTATGAAATACCAAGATACCATAACATAATGGCTTGCATATGAGAGAAACATAGCAAACGCACCCCCACTTTGCTAAGTGTCGGGCGAATAATTCGACCGTAAATAAACACAGTCATTCCGGCATGGAATGCCGGAATCCAGTGCTCATGGATGAGCGTTTTTGCAAAAAAACTTATTGCCAAGCACTTAGCTTTCGCGGATTAAGCTTGGCGTTAGCCATATCGCTTGTCACTACCCCAATGGTAGTCTAGATAGTATGGCTTCGGATTGAATAATCCGCCCAGTTCGGTTCGTGCAAATAGCCGATGATTTACGGTTCTTTGTGGCCGGCCTTTATATTGCCATCAACCTCAACCGGCTTAAATTTCCGCCAGGTCGCCCTTGGCTTCTAGCCAGCTTTTGCGGTCCTGGGCGCGTTTTTTCGCCAACAGCAAATCCATCTGCTCGCGGGTCGCCTCGATATCTTCGACGGTCAATTGCACCAATCTGCGGGTATCCGGATTCATCGTCGTTTCCCGTAATTGCGCCGGGTTCATCTCCCCTAAGCCTTTAAAGCGTTGAACATTGATTTTGCCTTTCAGTTTTTCCGCCTCGATCCTGGCCAAAACCCCCAGTCTCTCCGATTCATCCAAGGCATAAAAAACCTTCTTGCCGACATCGACGCGATACAACGGCGGCATCGCAACAAACACATGCCCGGCCTTGACCAACGGCAGGAAGTGTCGGTAAAACAGCGCGCAAATCAACGTGGCGATATGGTTGCCGTCTGAATCGGCGTCGGCCAGAATGCAGATTTTGCCGTAGCGCAGGTTTTCCAAACTCTCGGAGTCCGGCTCGATACCGAGGGCCACCGCGATGTCATGCACCTCTTGCGACCCCATCACCTGAGCCGAATCGACTTCCCAGGTATTGAGAATTTTTCCGCGCAACGGCATGATCGCCTGAAATTCACGGTCCCGCGCCTGCTTGGCCGAACCGCCGGCCGAGTCCCCCTCGACCAGAAACAGTTCGGTACGGCTTATATCCTGCGCCGAACAATCCGCCAGCTTGCCCGGCAAGGCCGGACCGGCGGTCACTTTTTTTCTAACGATTTTCTTGCTGGACTTGAGGCGTTTTTGCGCACTGGCCAGGATGATCTCGGCGATCCTCTCGCCTTCCTGAGGATGCTGATTCAACCATAAGCTGAAACTATCTTTCGCGACTCCGGAAACAAAGGTGACGCATTCGCGCGAACTCAAACGCTCCTTGGTTTGTCCAGAAAACTGCGGATCTTCCAGCTTGACCGACAGCACGAAATGACAATTTTCCCAGACATCCTCCGGCGCGATCTTGACCCCGCGCGGCAACAGGTTTCTGAAATCGCAGAATTCCCGCATCGCCTCGGTCAACCCCGCTCTCAAGCCGTTGACATGAGTCCCGCCCTGGGCGGTCGGCACCAGGTTGACATAACTTTCGGCAATGGTCTCCGGCAGACTCTCCGCAGTCCAGACGATTCCCCATTCCACCGCCTCGTCATGACCGGACAACTCAGCCATAAAGGGCTGTTCCGGGTAGAGTTCCACTTCTCCGACACGATCGAGTAAATATTCCTCCAGACCGTTTTGATAGCACCAAGTCCATTCCTCGTCGCTGGTCTCTGACTGTAATGAGATCTTCAAGCCTGGACACAACACCGCTTTAGCCCTGAGCACGTGCTTCAGTTTGTTGACGGAAACCTTGCCGGAATCAAAATAACTTTCGTCGGGCCAAAAATGGATCGTCGTGCCCGTATTGGCTTTGCCGACAGAGCCGGTCTCCTGCAAATCGGTCTGTTTATCGCCATGGGCGAAACTCATCTGATAAACGCTGCCGCCGCGTTTGACTTCGATGTCCAATTTTTTCGATAACGCATTGACGACAGAAACGCCGACACCGTGCAGCCCCCCGGAAAACTGATAATTCTTGTTGGAAAATTTACCACCGGCGTGCAGCTGGGTCAGAATCACTTCGACACCGGGGATGCCCTGTTCTGGATGAAGATCGACCGGCATCCCGCGGCCATTGTCCTTAACCCGCACAGATCCATCCTTATATAAAACGACTTCTATGCTATCGGCATGGCCCGCCAATGCTTCATCGACGCTATTGTCGACGACTTCCTGCACCAGATGATTGGGGCGCGTGGTATCGGTATACATGCCCGGTCTTTTACGCACCGGATCCAAACCGCTTAAAACCTCAATCGCTGCCGCGTTATATTCGTTGCTCATACTTCCTAATCACTCGGGATAAATTCATATATAATAGTTTGTTTACTTTTGCTTTCCGGCATCTCTCCCATGCCGGCAGGCGGTACATCGTATCACAACACCCTTTATTTATATGCCGAGAAAAAAAAGTACGACATTATTTGAAGATTCTATGGCGGAACTGGAACAGCTGGTAGAACAAATGGAGCAAGGCGACATTACCCTGGAAGAGTCGCTGCAGTCCTTTGAGCGCGGTATCAAATTAACCCGTATCTGCCAGAAAGCGTTGCAGGATGCTGAACAGAAGGTTCAGGTTTTACTGGAAAAAGACGGCAAACAAACCCTGGAGCCATTTAACGATGAGTAATGCATTAAAAGATTATCTGACAGCCTGTCAAAACCGCGTCGAAAGAGCTTTGGAGGCTCGTCTGCCCAGTGACAACATTCTGCCCAGAAAACTGCATGAAGCGATGCGTTATACCGTGCTGGACGGCGGTAAGAGAATGCGCCCATTGCTGACCTATGCCACCGGCAAAGCCTTGAACATTGCCGAAGACACACTGGATGGCCCCGCCTGCGCCGTTGAATTCATTCATGTCTATTCCTTGATCCATGACGACCTGCCGGCCATGGATGATGACGATCTGCGCCGCGGCAAAGCGACCTGCCATGTCGCCTATGACGAGGCGACAGCCATTCTGACCGGCGATGCCTTACAAGCGCTGGCGTTCGAAACCCTGGCCCATGACCCCAGCATCAACGCTACGCCCGCCGCTCGTCTGAACATGATCACCAGCCTGGCTAAAGCCAGTGGCTCCCAAGGCATGGTCGGCGGTCAGGCGATCGACCTGGAGTCTGTCGGAACCCAGCTGACGCTGCCGGAACTAGAAAACATGCACATTCACAAAACCGGCGCCTTGATTCGCGCCAGCGTCAACATGGCGGCGCTGTGCAAGGAAGATTTGGACCCAACTGTCGGTAAAAAACTGGATCACTACGCCAAATGCATCGGTCTGTCATTTCAGGTTAAAGACGATATACTCGACGAAGAAAGCGACACCGAGACATTGGGCAAGACCCAAGGTAAAGACAAAGACAATGACAAGCCGACTTACCCGGCTTTATTAGGCCTGTCCGGGGCCAAACAAAAAGCCCAGGAATTGCACGAGCAAGCCCTGGAGAGCCTAAGCGATTTAGGCGCCGAAGCCGACTTGCTGCGCGACCTGTCGTTATATATCATCGAGCGCGATCATTAATAACCTACTTGAAGAGTTGGTTATTAATCTTCATAATCAGCGGCAAAAACATAAAGGAACTGATTGACCCATGACCTTTTCAGGAAAATATCCTCTTCTCGACACGATCGATCTGCCGACCGATGTCCGCAAACTGAGCAAGTCACAATTGCCGGAACTGGCAAAGGAACTGCGCGAGTATTTAACCCATACCGTCAGTCTGTCCGGCGGCCATTTCTCCGCCGGTCTCGGCACCGTCGAATTGACGGTGGCTTTGCATTATATCTTCGATACCCCGTCCGATCAGTTGGTTTGGGATGTCGGTCATCAAGCTTATCCACATAAGATTCTGACCGGCCGCAAAGAACGCATGCCGACCATCCGTACTTACGGCGGCGTCTCAGCCTTCCCCAAGCGCGCGGAAAGCGAATACGACGCCTTCGGCGTCGGCCATTCCAGCACCTCGATCAGCGCCGCCTTGGGCATGGCGATCGCCTCGCAATTGCGCGGCGAAGACAAGAAGATGGTGGCGATCATCGGCGACGGCAGCATCACCGGCGGCATGGCCTACGAGGCGATGAACCACGCCGGTGACGTCAACGCCAATCTGCTGGTGATTCTGAACGATAACGACATGTCGATTTCGCCGAATGTCGGCGCGATGAACAATTATCTGACCAAGGTGCTGTCCAGCAAGCTGTATTCGTCGGTGCGCGAGGAAAGCAAGAAGGTGCTGAGCAGCATGCCGAGCATGTGGGAGTTGGCCCGCAAGACCGAGGAACACGTTAAGGGCATGATCGTGCCGGGCACCTTGTTCGAGGAACTGGGCTTCAATTATATCGGCCCGATCGACGGCCATGATCTGGAGATGCTGGTGTCGACGCTGGAGAATATCAAGGATCTGACCGGCCCAGTGTTTCTCCATGTCGTGACCAAGAAAGGCAAGGGCTACGCCCCGGCCGAGAAGGATCCGCTGGCCTATCACGGCGTACCGGCCTTCGACCCGAGCAAGGATAGCCTGCCGAAGGCCGCGCCGTCGCCGCACCCGACCTATACTCAGGTGTTCGGCCGTTGGCTGTGCGACATGGCCGAACAGGACGAGCGTCTGCTGGGCATCACCCCGGCGATGCGCGAAGGCTCCGGCCTGGTCGAATTTTCCCAGCGTTTCCCGAAGCGTTATTTCGATGTCGCCATCGCCGAGCAGCATGCCGTCACCTTGGCCGCCGGCCAAGCCTGTCAGGGCGCCAAGCCGGTCGTGGCGATTTATTCGACCTTTCTGCAACGCGCCTATGATCAGCTGATCCACGACGTCGCCTTGCAGAATCTCGATGTCTTGTTCGCGCTGGACCGCGCCGGGCTGGTTGGGCCAGACGGGCCGACCCATGCCGGCAGCTTCGACCACAGTTTCCTGCGCTGCATCCCCAACATGGTGGTGATGGCGGCGGCCGACGAAAACGAATGCCGGCAGATGCTGAGCACCGGCTACCACTATGAAGGCCCGGCCTCGGTGCGTTATCCGCGCGGCAAAGGGCCCGGCGTCGCCGTCAATTGCGAGCTGTCGACACTGGAAATCGGCAAGGGCGAAATCCGTCATCAGGGCGGCCGCATCGCCATCCTGGCCTGGGGCTCAATGGTCAGCCCGGCGCTGGAAGCCGGCAAGCAGCTCGGCGCCACCGTCGCCAACATGCGTTTCGTTAAACCGATCGATGAGGCGCTGATCCTGGAACTGGCCAAAACCCACGATGCTTTCATCACCGTCGAAGAAAACGTCATCGCCGGCGGCGCCGGCAGCGCCGTCAACGAATTCCTGCATCGCCAGCGGATTCTGATGCCGGTATTGAACATCGGCCTGCCGGACGAATACATCGAGCAAGGCAGCCGCGAGGAACTGCTCAGCCTGTGCAAACTCGACGCCGTGGGCATCACCGCTCAAATCGAGGCGTTCTGCGCCTGATAAAGACTCAGGATAAATCACAAAGGCGCGAAGACGCAGAGATTGATAAAAACCAACAGTCTCAGCGACTTCCCGCCCTGCGGTGAAAATTTTCACAACCCGACAATGACGCTATGGAACGATTAAAAAACAAAATTCGCGATATTCCGGACTTTCCCAAGCCCGGCATTATTTTCAAAGATATCACGCCATTGGTCAGAGACCCAGCGGCTCTGAGACTCGCGGTGCATCAACTACTGAGCCCGTTCCTGGGCCGCGATATTACCGCCGTTGCCGGCATGGAGGCGCGCGGCTTCATTTTCGGCTCATTGGTGGCCTGGGAATTGGGCATCCCTTTCGTGCCGCTGCGCAAGCCGGGCAAACTCCCCTATGATGTGCAAAGCGTTTCCTACGACCTCGAATACGGCTCGGCAACCTTGGAGGCCCATATCGACGCTTTCGACTGCAACGACAAGGTGCTGTTGATCGACGATCTGCTAGCGACCGGCGGCACCGCGAAAGCCAGTTGCGAACTGGTCGAAAAACTCGGCGCCCAAGTGGTCGCCTGCGCCTTTGTCGTGGAACTCGATTTCTTAGATGGCCGCAAGGCCCTGGACAACTATCAAGTCCATTCCTTGTTGCATTACTGACAGCAAGGCCGCTATCATGCTGATATTAAATATAAATCAGCAATTCAACTGATGTTAGGGTATAGTAGGGTATTGATTCCCTGCCTGATGACGAAGGACTCCGCCCTTTTTGGCCAATCAGCGCATCAGCGCCCGCGACAATGATGACGTTCCGCTATCTAGAACGAAAAGCGACCGCAGGAGACCTTAACCATCCACTTTTTAGAGACCAACCCTATGTACCGTGAACGTTTAAAGAATCGAGCACAAACATTTTTTTCGAAGCCCCAGAATGCAGATGCCTTACGCGTCTGCAAAAAACAGGACGGCGTATGAAATTAACCTATCCACGTACAGCCGACTCAAAAAACAAGGGCGTGACATTCCCCAGACTCGAATGCTGGAACGCCATGACCGAAGTTGCCACCGTTGCGGCGGAGATCGATAGAAAACGAGTGCTTTGCCGAATATCACTTAAGACCTTGAACACTAAATTCGGCGCCTCGGAAGAAGAGCCCATGCGCTTGCTGGCCCGACACCGAACAATCGTCGAGGAAGCCGCAAGAAACCTGATCGAAAACGAACACTATGAAGCCGATGGCTCCGTTCTGATCCGCGCCAATGATCTTTAACCGCTAAATCGAGCCCCTCAGTGAACCATAGCCCTCTCTTACGGCAGTAAGAGACCCAGCATTCTTCTCGATAAATTCAAGCATGCCTTAGCGAGGAAGGAAGCATGAAATCGGCAAACAGAGCGCAGAAAATACCGAATGGCAAATAGCCCAGTAACGGCATCTCGAAAATCTGGAAACGCTGCGCATATGGGACATCATATTTCCAATGGGTAAGGCTACAAGCATTCCACATTTCCCAGCATAGTCCGCAGATTAAACCGGACATCGCCAATACCCACACCTTACGCCAATCTCCGGCTTCGATTTCTCTGACCAAAACCGGCTTCTCGGTCCATGATTGCAAACCGATCACCAACAGGATCGGCATCAGCCATAGCAACGAATACAGCGACTTAGGCCAAATTCAGCACTGGCAGTTTCAAGGTTCTCGCCGGCATGGTTGTGTTTGTTTAGTCCGAATGTTCGTCGGGTTCAGTCACACGACCTCACGCTCTTGAGTCTGCGTCGAATGTGAACTGGTGCGGATATGGCGAGAAGTTATAGCAAATTCGTCGTTTCCGCGTCGCCGCTTGAACCGGCTTATGCCGCTGGAGCGATGCGGCCGTAAAGTTTATTCCGGCAAACCTTAATTTCCTGGCCATAAACGATCGAACCTTGCAAGAACCTGCCAGGCCGGTCAGCAATCAGTTTGAGCGTTTTCGTGGTGTTTAGCGGCCTCTTTGCTATCCAAAGTGAGAATTGCTGCCGGCCGGTTTTGGACGACGCCTTGAGTCGTACAATGTGTTATCGTGACACGCGTTGAGCGAGCATCGCCGACACATTGTCGGGATCGCATGCCTCCCTGCCTACTCAATTGTCACCGGAGAACGAAAGCCAGGGGGCTTGATAGCGAGCACTGAGCACTGCAATTGGTCGAGTATCGCTTCCGCGGTATTGCCGATCAGGAATCCGGAAATACCCGTCTGGCCCAACGTTCCCATAACGACCAAGTCCACCGATAGGCGTCGCCGTTTAGCGCCTGTTCCCCAAGATCGGGTTCGTCGGGATCGAAGTCCACCGCGGCGATTAGCGGTTGCCGCAATAATTGAGCCAGTGCGCCGCCGATGGCGGCCAACGCCAAAATCGCGGCTATTTGTAAAAATACGCCTTCGAATGCCATGTCGTTACCGGAAGAGAAGAAGCTGCAGATTTCGGACCGGCTCTCTGCTCACCAAAAACCGAAATCATTTAAGGTTCGATGCTACCTCATACTATTCAGATTGTAGTGCTTGATTATGGGGGCTGTCTAAGGTTTGTTGGTCTTCAGCTGCAGCTTCAGTTGCGCGCGTTCCTGTATGCGTTTTAGCAGCAATTCCCCAGGGCTACCTCATTAAATGAATGAGTGGCAAAACAGAAAATTAGCAACAAATACGCCTAAAGTAAGTTAAACGTTTAGGGTGTGTTAAATAACCCGCCCCGCGCGCATTGAATGCTTTTAGCCGATCCGCTGCGCGTGATCCATCTCACGGATGTGGGTAGGGTGTGCTGACGAGAGGAAGCGCACCATTTTTGATGCGCTTCACGCTGTGAAGCACATCCGAAGGCAAGGCTACATTGGCATGCAACAGCGGTTTTGGCGGCTTGCTTCGCGAAGCCGCCCTGCGATGCGCTAGGGTGTGCTGACGAGAGGAAGCGCGCCGGTTTTTGATGCGTTTCACGCAGTTCGGCACATCCGAAGGCAAGACAGTGCTTTGCGTAGGAGCGTCGCCTTTGGCGCGAAAAGAGCCATTCGGCCCGAGGGCGGGCCTCCTACGGGCAGTCACCCTTTGCGCGAAAAACAAGTAGCCGCATGTCGCTATGCGAAATGCAGGTCAACGAGATCCTGAACGAATTAACCGTGACTAGAGTAAGTTAAACGTTCGGGGCGGGTTAAATAACCCGCCTCGCCCTGAGGGATGGCGCGATATTAACCAGTCTGTTGATTCAGGTATTTTTTAATGAGGGAGCCCTGAGCAATTCCCATCAGTTTAGCGTTCAAAAAGGGCATGGGATGTGTTTGGCGAGGATGTCCTCGACAGACACTCCCCATGCTCTAAACACCGCTAAAACGTTCAAACTGATGGGAATTGCTGGCGTTTTAGCGCCGGTATGGAGTCAATCAGGCATATTAAGCTATACTTGGCGCTCTGATTCGTGACATCGGGTAATCGCATGCCTATTCGGCACAACCGCTTCAGCAAGCAATTTTTCAGGAGTATGCTGGATTTGCTTCCGGTCTTAATTGTCGTGGTGATTTTTCAACTGTTGATCATCCGGCAACCGATACCCGATGTCGGACGCTTGCTCGCCGGCATGTTCTTTGTCGTGGTGGGGCTAACCTTGTTCATCCAGGGATTGGAACAAAGCCTATTCCCGATCGGCGAGTCGATGGCTTATGCCTTCGCCCGCAAAGGGAGTCTGTTCTGGCTACTGGTTTTCGCATTTTGCCTGGGTTTCGGCACCACCATCGCCGAACCCGCACTGGTTGCGGTCGCCGACGAAGCCGCCAATATGGCCGGTCAGGGCGATATCATCGAAAACAGCGTCGACGCTAAAAGCCATTATGCGTTGGGGCTGCGCGTCACGATCGCCTTGTCCGTCGGTTTCGCGCTCATTCTCGGGGTGTTAAGAATCATTAAGGGCTGGCCTTTGCATTATCTGATCATCGGCGGCTATGGCTGCGTGATCGCGATGACGCCTTTCGCGCCGGCCGAGATCGTCGGTTTGGCATTCGATTCGGGCGGAATCACGACCTCCACCATTACCGTGCCGCTGGTTACCGCCTTGGGCGTAGGCCTGGCGTCGTCGATCAAAGGCCGCAACCCGATGCTCGACGGTTTTGGGCTGATCGCTTTCGCTTCGTTGACACCCATTATCTTCGTCATGGTTTACGGTTTTACGGTATGAACGGCTGGCTAGCGCAATTCGCCTCGACCCTGCTGGCCACATGCCGCGATGTCCTGCCGATTGCGGCGATCATCGTGTTGTTTCAGGTAACCGTGATTCGGCAGCGCGTCGCCCATCCAAAAAAAATGCTGATCGGTTTTATTTATGTACTGCTCGGCATCGCGTTCTTTTTGGAAGGATTGAACATCGCGCTGTTTCCGCTCGGCAGCCTGATGGCGGAGCAGCTCACTTCCGCGGAGTTTCTGGGCATCGATCCACAATCGCAGAGCGTGGCCTGGCATGCTTATGCCTGGGTTTACGCGTTCGCAGCATGTATCGGTTTCGCCACGGCGTTGGCCGAACCGTCGTTGCTGGCCGTCGCCCTCAAAGCGCAACAGATTTCGGCCGGCGCCATCAATGCTTGGGGCTTGCGGCTGGCGGTCGCCCTCGGCGTCGCCGTGGGACTGGCGCTGGGCACGTTTAGAATCGTGACCGGCAGCAATCTGTATTTATTCATCTCGGCGAGTTACGTGATTGTGATCATCCAAACACTGTTTGCGCCTAAGTTGATCGTCGGCTTGGCGTTCGATTCGGGCGGCGTCACGACGTCGACGGTCACCGTCCCCTTGGTTACCGCACTGGGACTCGGCCTAGCCACCCAGGTGCCAGGGCGTAATCCGTTGCTGGACGGCTTCGGCCTGATCGCCTTCGCGTGCTTGTTTCCGATTATCGCCGTGCTCGCCTATGCCAAATTGGCCGAGTGGCGCGCCAGGCGCAACTCCACAACAACCTATTGAATCGTCAGGATATGCCATGCATTTTAAGCTCATCATTGCCTTTGTCGAGGACGACAAAACCGATTTGGTACTCGATACCGCACGTCAGGAAGGCGCCAAAGGCGCGACCGTCGTCAGCAACGCCCGGGGCGAAGGCATGCAACGCTCGAAAACCTTTTTGGGACTGACGCTGGAAACCCAGCGAGATATCTTGTTTTTTCTGGTGGAAGAACATCTGAGCCGCCACATCCTTGAGAAAATAGCCAGCGTGGCTCAATTCGACTCCGCGCCAGGCACCGGTATCGCCTTCCAGATCGATGTCGAGGACGCCATAGGGGTCATGCATCAAGTCGAAGCCTTAACCAGTGAGATCGAGGATAAACTATGAACACCACTCCTGCCGTCATCCGCGTCCGCGATGTCATGAAAACCGATTTCAGCACCATCGACGGCATCGCCACCGTGGGCGACGCGCTAAAAAAAATGAAATCCCGTAAAACCTCCGTGCTGATCGTCAACAAGCGTGACGAGAACGACGAGTACGGCATGGTCACCTCGGGGGATATCGCCCGTCACGTCCTCGCCAAAGATCGCGCGCCGGACCGCGTCAACGTCTTTGAAATCATGCTGAAGCCGCTGATCAGCGTCAGTCCTGACATGGACATACGTTATTGTTCGCGATTGTTCGCCCGCTACGATTTGGTCAGGGCGCCGGTTATCGAAAACAATATCATTATCGGCGTGGTCAGCCCCAATTCCCTTGTGTTGGATGGGCTCTACCGCATCATTCGATGAAGCAAACAACAGACCGAGCCGATTCGAAACGAGAATTCGATCGGCCATCCAACCCGCTATAATCATTGAAAATGAAATTTCTCGATCGCCTGGCAAAGAACCAAAAAAAACCCCTTATTGCCTAACAATAAGGGGTTTGCGCGAAATACCTGAAACCAGATATTTAAAACTGTTAATTATTTTCTAAGCGATCGAGCTTTTCCACTGCTTGTTCAAAGGAACGCGTCGCCTCGTCAAACGAGCGGACTGCGCTATCGAAAGACCCCGAAGCCTGGTCGAATTCCTCGATATCGGCGCTCAACCTTAATTTAAAACCTTCCGCCTGAGCTAATTTATTTTCCGCAACATCGACCGTCGTAACGACTTCTTGTGGTTGTTGGTCGGAAATAAGATCGATATCTTCTTCTACCTCGGCGGTTTGCTGCTGCTCGGTTATATCGGCGCCATTGCCGCCCTCTTCTTCATATAACTCTTCCTCGTAGAATTCGTCTTCTAAATCAAACACATCATCGCTGATGTCGATTTTGCCGTCTGCGACCAGGTTTCTGCGATATTGCAAAAAAGACTCCCGGGTAAACACATAAGGGTCTAACGCCGCTTCATCGATGAATTTCAACGCCCCCTCGGCATTCGCACGGGCATTCAACATCGCGATCAATTGTACCGGCAGACCGACATAAGTAGTCGGATTAGCGGCCGCATCAAACACCCCGCCAGGCAGGCCTCTCGAAGTAGTCGGGCCGAGGATCGGCAACACCAGATACGGACCTTCCGGGACTCCCCAGACCGCCAATGTCTGGTCAAAGTCTTCTTCGTGTTTTTCCAAACCCACTTCCTTCGCGACATCGAACAGCCCCAACAATCCGACCGTACTGTTCATCGTGAAACGCCCGGTGTCCTCCAAGCCTTGCTGCAGTTTACCTTGCATGACATCGTTCAGGACGACGTTAATATCTTTCAAATTACTAAAGAAGTTGGCAACGCCGGTTTGCACAAATTCCGGCGTCACCCACAAATAGGCGTCTGAAATCGGCTTGGCGACATAGGTATCCAGCTTATCATTGAAAACAAAAACCTTCCGATTAAAACCTTCATAGGGATCAACTTCGTCTTCTTGTTCAACAACATCGGTCTCGAGCTCGTCTGTTTTGCTTGCTTCCGCTTCGGCAACGGCTTCAGTCACTACTTCTTCGGCCACCGCTTCCTGTTCGGCAACTTGAGTGCCGGCGCAGCCGCTCAAGGATAAAGCGACCGCCACCATCAGAGCTAACAGCGCCCCTGAAATATTTTTATTTTGCAGATTTTCACTAACCATCATGACTAACCTTAATCGGATTATTGTTCTCTGTAATTATCTATCTTTTCGGTTATTTTTGCTATCAACGCATCAAACCCTTCTCGCATTAGGACACTGGTATATTCTGATCGCTTCAATGCCAAGTCACTGACGCCATTAGCAATTATATTAATAATTCGCCAACTGTCGCCTTTTTTCTTCAACATATAATCAAATTTGACGTCTTTATCATCCGGTATCACAAATAAGGTGTGGATAATGACTCCCCCCCTGGCGGTTTCGTCCTCGGAAACGAATTCGAACGACTCCCCCGAATATTCTTTGAAGTTATGCGCATAGGCGGAAATACTTAACTGACTGAACACATCGGTCAGTTTATCCTGTTGTTCTGGCGACAATTTCAGCCATTCTCTGCCGACCACAATTCTGGCTATCTTAGGCAAATCATGACTGTCCTTGATGGCCTCTTCCATCTTGTCATAACGGCCTTGAAAACCTAGCTTTTCGCCTTGCTTCATCACCGTAATCAGCACCTGCTGAAAATTTTCGACAACCTGTCTGGCTGTCACTTCTTGTTCGTCGGCCGATTCTGACTGCGCAAACACGCTGCCGCCTATCAATGACAGTAAAATAACTGCCGCGCCAATAGTCATTTTAAACATTTTATTAATCATCAAAACCCCTTGAACGGTATCTCATTTAGTCTGTCAGATAACTACGCCCTTTCCAGCGCGATCTTTCTCCGCGCCAATAACGTATTGCAGATGTCCATACCATCATTAAATACAAGCCGGCCACCACCGGCATTAAAATCGCCCAAAGCGGATTAAATCCGTAAAAACGCAGTGTAGGCAAAAAGAGCGCCATCATCATCGACAGCGACAACAGATTCAACAATGTCGCCACGCCCGGTAAACTAAACAACGCTAATAATGGCCACCAATACATCAACAGCATGATGAAAGTACACGCCAACAACAAAGACACGGAATAGTACAATTGCGTATAGGCGGTTCTGGCGACCATATCCCAAATTTCCGACAACGTTCCGTATGGACGCTGACTGACCACCCCATGGGTCAAACCAACCCAAATATTATAGCCGGACCGCTTAATCGTTTTCGCCAACGTACAGTCATCGATCAATGCGTCTTTAATCGCCGCCATGCCGCCGATCTCCGTTAGCGCGGCCGTTTCCACCAAAATACAGCCACCGGCAGCTGCCGCCATTTTAGAATTCGGATCATTGGCCAGTGAAAAAGGATAAATCATCTTGAAAAAGTAGATAAAGGGCGGCATTAACAATCTTTCCCAAAACGAATCGAAACGCAACACGGCCATCAGCGATATAAACTGCACGTTGCCGGCAAGATACTTTTGTTTCAGACTCTTAAGCATACCCGGACGCAAGGCGATATCGGCATCCAACAGCAAGGTCAACGGGGTTTTGACCAGCTGCAAGGCTTGTTCCTGCGCCCATAATTTACCGCTCCAGCCTGTCGGTAGCGTTTTCGATTCCACCACTTGCAAATCGGGCAAGCCGCTGGATCGAACGATCTCGGCGGTGCCGTCACTGGAATCGTCATCGACGACAATAACCTTAAAGCCACGTCCTTGCTTACTCAGCGCCGCCAAAGTATCGGCGATGACTTCGGCCTCGTCTCTGGCGGGAATGACGACCGTCACGTCCTCTAAGGCGTAATTAGCATCGGCATCAACCGCCTCCAGAACTTCCCGGCTCCGCCAAGGCTGCCAAGGCAATAACAAGGTAATGCCCCAAATCAACAACGCCAGCGCCGACAGATCAAAAAACAGCTCAGCCATCAGGATTCAATTTTCACCGGAATATCTTTAATGGAACTTTTTGTTTCGGCGAGTTCCGGTTGTTTTTCCGGCACCATCGGCCCTTCCGTTCTTGGGCCGCGGAAATTGGCCACTAACGCTTTCAAAGGATTGCGCAGAGTGTCTTCAACGGCGGTTGCTTCATAACCGCAGTGCGCCATACAGTTAGCGCATTTCGGATTTTTTACGCTGCCGTATTTATCCCACGGAGTCTCATCCAATAATTCCTGAAAGGTTTCCGCATTACCTTCATCGGCCAATAAATAGCAGGGCTTTTGCCAACCGAAAACATTACGGGTCGGATTACCCCAAGGCGTGCAGTCGTAGTTCTGATTGCCAGCCAGAAAATCCAGATACAGGGAAGAGTGATTCAACTTCCACTTACGTTGCTTGCCGATTTTAAAGATGCCGCGGAATAGCTCCTTGATATCGCGACCTTTAATGAAGACATCTTGATGAGGAGCGTGTTCATAACTAAAGCCTGGCGCGATGGTCACGCCTTCGACACCCAACTCCATTGCATAGTCCAGGAATTTCGCGACTTCTTCCGACGTTTCGCCCTGGAACAAGGTGCAGTTAATCGTCACACGGAAACCTTTTTCCAACGCGATCTTAATCGCCTCGACCGCCTGGTCGAAAACCCCTTCCTGACAGACAGAAGCATCATGTCTTTCCCGGTTGCCATCGAGATGGATGGAAAACGTTAAATAAGGCGAAGGTGTGTAATCCTTGATCCTTTTCTTCAATAACAATGCATTGGTGCACAGATAAACAAACTTCTTTCTGGCGATGATGCCTTCGACAATTTGCGGCATTTCCTTATGAATCAAAGGCTCTCCGCCCGGAATGGACACCATCGGCGCACCGCATTCGTCAACGGCGTCCAAACATTCTTGCACGGACAGACGTTTATTCAGAATTTCGTCCGGATAATCGATTTTCCCGCAGCCCGCGCATGCCAGATTACATCGAAACAATGGCTCCAGCATTAATACCAAAGGATATTTTTTGACTCCTTTTAGCTTCTGCTTGATTAAATAACTACCCACAGTTAATTGCTGACGTAAAGGAACACTCACAAGCTTAATCTCCAAAAACCACGAAAAAAAATTCAGTCGGCGCCCGCCTGTTGTGACATAACAACAAAGCGAAAAGCCACCGAAAATACC
Source organism: Methylomarinum sp. Ch1-1 (assembly GCF_030717995.2). Lineage (NCBI taxonomy): Bacteria > Pseudomonadati > Pseudomonadota > Gammaproteobacteria > Methylococcales > Methylococcaceae > Methylomarinum > Methylomarinum roseum. The sequence goes on from NZ_CP157743.1 coordinate 3,538,671, forward strand.
CATCAATAAAACATAACCCTATAATTTATAATGCTTATAATCCCGCAAGCCAGGGGTTTTATCGAGCAATTTCGTCCCAAGAATACTACTTTTTCACCGCCGACTCCAGCAAAAAAAGGAAAAAACAGCAACAAGCGACCCTGCAAGATGTTTTTTCAGCAAAAATTATAGCCTAATTACAACAGACTCCGACACTGATGATTGGCGGCGAAAACAGTCGATAATCATCAAAATTAAGCGATTATTAAGTTTATTCTGGTTAGCTTTCGCATGCACGGCAATCCCAACGGACAGCGCTTTTGCATTCAAGCAACATTGCTTTGCAAAATACCAACAAACAGTCTATCATTATCTCAACCATTAATTAATGTAACTCGCCAATCAAAACACATGAACGGACCTCAGATTTCCATCGACAAGCCGGAAACACTGCAGCCACTATCCGATAAAGAATTGCAGGCTATTTTACTGGAAGGCGTCTCTCGCACCTTCGCCTTGACCATTCCGCAACTGCCGAACGAGCTTTATCCGGCCGTCGCCAATGCCTATCTGTTATGTCGTATCGTCGACACGATCGAAGATGAGGTGTCGTTGTCGGCGGAGCAGAAAAAATATTTCTGCAACCAGTTCATCGAGATCGTCAAAAAGGGAAAAAATTCCCAAGCGTTTGCCGAACAATTGGCGCCATTGCTTTCCGAGCAAACCCTACCCGCCGAACACAGCCTGATACACCTGACTCCTCGAGTCATCGCCATCACCCATTCGTTTGACCCCGCGCAAATCGAAGCCCTCGCCGAATGCGTAGAAACGATGGCCAATGGCATGCCTATATTTCAGGCCATGGATTTGCATGCTGGTCTGGAAACGATGGCCGATATGGATAACTATTGTTATTACGTGGCCGGTTGCGTCGGTGAAATGCTGGCTAAATTGTTCTGTCACTACTCGCCTGAAATCGATCAACACCGCGAACAATTACTGAAACTCTCTGTCTCTTTTGGCCAAGGCCTGCAAATGACCAATATCCTCAAGGATATCTGGGACGACGCCAAACGTGGCGTATGCTGGCTGCCCCAGGATATTTTCAGCGAAACCGGCTTCGACCTGAAAGACCTGACCCCGGAAACCGATGATGAACGTTTTCGCCAAGGTTTGGAGCATTTAATCAGCATTGCCCAAGGTCATCTGCATGACGCCCTGCTCTACACCCAGCTGATTCCGTCTCATGAAACCGGCATTCGTAATTTCTGCTTATGGGCGCTGGGCATGGCCGTACTGACCCTGAAGAAAATCAAACAAAACCTGGACTTTAACGATTCCAGCCAGGTAAAAATCACCCGCAACAGCGTTAAAGCGACTATTTTCGCGACAAAATTGGCGGTGCGCAGCAACACATTGTTGTCTTTACTCTTTAATATTACCAGCCGAAAACTGAAAACACCCGATTGGCAATATTCACCCAGATTGCCCTCACCAGGACAATAAGAAGGAATCATTATGTTTACAGAATCCGACATAGAGATTAGCAACGTACCCTCTAACACGACATCCTCGACAGGCATCGGCCGTAACGCGCTGGAACAGGCCATAATCAAGGCGCAAGAACACCTGCTCACGCTGCAGGATGAAGAAGGATACTGGCTGTTCGAACTGGAAGCGGACTGCACGATTCCCGCCGAATACATCATGATGATGCATTATCTTGATGATATTGATAAGAAATTACAATCCAAAATCGCCGTTTATCTGCGCAGCCGCCAGTCCGAGGACGGCAGTTATCCACTGTTCACTGGCGGAGACGGCGACCTCAGCTGCAGCGTCAAAGTCTATTACGCCTTGAAGATGGCCGGCGATTCGATCGATGCGCCGCACATGGAAAAATTGCGCAACTGGATTCTGAGTCAAGGCGGAGCGGCCAAGGCCAATGTATTCACCCGCATCGCGCTAGCTATGTTCGAACAGCTGCCTTGGCGCGGCGTACCATACATACCGGTGGAAATCATGCTGCTGCCGAAATGGTTCCCTTTCCACCTGGACAAGGTTTCCTATTGGTCGCGCACCGTGATGGTGCCGCTGTTCATACTCTGTACGCTAAAAGCCAAGGCCAAGAATCCGCACAATGTCGACGTCCTGGAATTGTTCGTCGTGCATCCGGATAAGGAGAGGCACTATTTTCCCGAGCGCACTCTGCTTAATAAATTTTTCCTAGGGCTGGACAAACTGGGTCGGGTTACCCGCCCGCTGATTCCACGCAGCATGCATGAACGCGCCATTCAAAAGGCATTGGACTGGTTTACCGAACGTTTGAACGGCGAAGACGGGCTAGGCGGCATTTTCCCAGCCATGGTCAACGCCTATGAGGCCATGCTGCTGCTGGGTATGCCCAAGGATCACCCTAATGTCGTGATCGCCAGAAAGTCGATAGACAAACTATTGGTCGTCAATGATGAATACGCCTATTGCCAACCTTGCCTGTCGCCGGTCTGGGACACCAGTTTGACTGCCCTAGCGTTGATTGAAGCCGATAATAACGGTAACAGCGCCAGCCTGAAACGCGCCTACGACTGGCTGAAAACCAAACAACTATCCGACCAAGTGGGAGACTGGCAGATTTCCCGTCCCGGTCTGCCGGGCGGCGGCTGGGCGTTCCAGTTTAACAACGCCTACTATCCTGACGTCGACGATACCGCCGTGGTCGCCTTTGGTATGGCCGAATCCGGCCTGCCGGACTTGGAACAATCGATTCATCAGGCCACGCGCTGGATCGTCGGCATGCAATCCCGAAACGGCGGCTACGGCGCGTTCGATGTCGATAACACCAATTACTATCTGAACGAAATTCCGTTTGCCGACCACGGCGCCTTGCTCGACCCGCCAACCGTTGACGTCAGCGCCCGCTGCGCGATGTTGATGGCCCGGGTCGCCAAAGATCATGACGAGTATCTGCCGGCATTGGAGCGCACCCTCGATTACATCCGCAGCGAACAAGAGGAAGACGGCTCCTGGTTCGGTCGCTGGGGCACCAATTATATCTACGGCACCTGGTCGGTGTTATTGGGCCTGGAACAAACCAATGTCCCTAAAACCGATCCGATGTACCGTAAAGCGGCGGACTGGCTGAAAAGCGTACAACGCGAAGACGGCGGCTGGGGCGAAGATAACAACAGCTACCATGACGATCAAAAATATCGCGGCAAATATCATTTCAGCACCGCATTCCAGACGGCATGGGCGGTATTAGGCCTGATCGCCGCCGGTGAAGTGCATAGCCCGGAAGTCAGAGCCGGCATCGAGTTCATGCTGAAAAATCAGCTGGACGACGGCGCATGGAACGATGAGTGCTTTACTGCGCCGGGCTTCCCTCGCGTGTTTTATCTGAAATATCACGGCTACGATAAGTTTTTCCCATTATGGGCGCTAGCCAGATATCGAAATGAGCTGAATAAACAGTGATTACGGGGATTATCGTTGCCTTACCCGAAGAACTCGGCACCCTGGTCTCCGGAAAAGTTGAAAAAGGTCATTACGCGCCGTTAACGAACGACATACTGGTCGCTCATGGCGGCGCCGGCGCCGAGAACGCCCGCGCAGCAGCTGAATTATTGATCGACCGTGGCGCGAATAAACTGATTAGTTGGGGTTGCGCCGCGGCGCTGTCGGCTGAACTTATGCCCGGCAGCCTGGTCATAGCCGATGTCGTCAAGGCCGACGACCAACCCGCGATCGACTGCGACCGCGACTGGATCGATCACGTTCGCAGCATTATCGGCTCCGAACTCTCGATCAATATCGGCAGCCTGACGACCAGCGCAACACTCGTTGCCGACCGCAACAAAAAACGAACGATTTATGAAAAAACGGGCTCGCTAGCCCTCGATATGGAAAGCTATGCGATCGCCGAAACGGCGACTAAGGCTGGCCTGCCCTTTCTGGCCATCAGAACCATAGCAGATCCGGTCAGCATGAGCCTTCCTCAAGCCGTCAGTCACGCCTTGAACGCGGAGGGTGAAGTTGAATTGCCCAAACTGATCGGCTATGTTCTGACTCACCCATCGGAAATCCCCAGCTTAATCACGTTAGGGCGGCATTTTAATGCCGCAAAGAAGACACTAAGGTCAATCGCCAAATACCTTGGTAAAATAACGGAGTTTAGCCAATTACAAACGGATTGAATTTTCATGGCCCGTCATCCATCATCTTACATCGAATCCTTTCTCTGCTGCTGGAGCAGTAGAGTTTTGCGTTTTCCGTTGACGCTGATTTTATTGACCAGCATCTTCGCGGGCTTTAGTCTTTATTACACGATCAATAACCTGGGTGTCAACACCAACACCGGGCAAATGCTGTCGCCCGACTTACCGTTTCAAAAAAACCGTATGCGCCTGGAGTCCGCATTTCCTCAAGATGCCGGCGCCATTATTCTGGTGGTCGAAGCCACGACACCGGAAGAAACCTCGATTGCCGCCAGCCGTCTGAAGAAGCAACTGATCGCCCAGACGAATCATTTTGAATCGGCCTACATTCCGACTGACAATGCATTTTTCAGGCAACAGGCATTGCTCTATCTTGACGTCGATGAACTGGACGACCTGGCCGGCAAACTAACCGACGCCCAGCCGTTCATCGGTTATCTGTCTCAGCACTATCATCTTGAAGGCCTATTCAGCATCATTATCAAGGCGCTGGAACAAGAGCCAGATGAGTTGCCTATGGATTTGAATCCATTACTGAAATCAATCGATGAGACTGTCGTCAAACAATTGCAGGGCCGGCCCGGCAACATGTCCTGGCAAAGCCTGTTGGCGGCGGGCAAATTGAATACCGACAGCAACCGCACCATCGTCATCGCCAAGCCGAAAATGAGGTTTGACGAAATCATGCCGGCCGAACATGCATTGACCGCCGCCCGGACTTCGTCCAGCGACATCATGAAGGCCAATCCCTCGGTCAGAATACGCATCACCGGCGAAACGGCATTGGAGCATGAAGAGCTGGAAAGCGTCGCCAAGGGCGCCGAAATTGCCGGCATCGCCTCCTTGATCCTGGTCTGCAGTGCATTACTGATCGCCCTGCGCTCATTCAAATTACTGCTGGCGACTTTTATCTCGCTGATCTTAGGTTTGATCTTGACCGCCGGTTTCGCCACCGTCGCGATCGGCCACCTGAACCTGATTTCCATCGCCTTTGCGGTACTGTATATCGGCCTAGGCGTTGATTACGCGATACATCTGTGTCTGCATTATCGCGAATGTAGAGCCGAGGGCATGGAAAACAATGAGGCGATCAATAATAGCGTAAAAACGATCGGGGTCTCGCTGTTTCTTTGCGCCATCACCACGGCATTGGGCTTTCTGGCCTTCATCCCCACCGATTATTCCGGCGTCTCGGAACTGGGCATCATCTCCGGCGCCGGCATGTTTATCGGCTTGCTTATTTCACTCACGATACTGCCGGCCTTATTAAAGATCCTGGTCGTCAAAAACGTCAAGCCGATACGCTCATCGTTCAAACCCTCCTTTTTGACGACGCTGCCTTTTCACCATGCCACCCGGATACGCGTTTATTCGGTCATCTTTGCACTGGCCAGTGCGGCGATCTTGACGCAGTTGAGATTCGACTCGAACCCGATCAACCTTAGGAACCCGGACAGCGAGTCGGTGTCCACGATCAAGGAATTATTAAAATCGAAAACGGACTCGCCTTTTTCGCTGGCGTCCCTGGCCCCTGATCTGAAAACCGCCCAACAGCTGGCCGAACAATTTCAGGCCTTGCCTTCGGTGCACGACACGATCGTATTGAGCAATCTGGTCCCCGAGAACCAAGACGAAAAACTCTACATTATCGAAGAACTGGCCTTGATTCTGGGTAATCAGCTCAGTAACTTTGACAAAAAACAATTGAACAATACCCAGCCATTGGCTGCTATCAAGGACTTTATTGCCGACAGTGAACGCTATTTAAGCACACATCGGCAAGCCCCCAGCAAGACGGAGCTTGAACGACTGACCCAAGACCTGCGTACGCTGATCAATAGCGAAAATGCATCGGACCAGGCCAAGGCGCTGGAAAAACGGATTTTGGGATTGCTGCCTTTCACGATGAACCGCTTGAGAACAAGTCTGACGGCGCAGCCATTCCAAATTGACAACATTCCCGGCTACCTGTCGTCGCATTGGCTAAGCGACAACGGCCTGTACAAAATCTTGATTACGCCGGAATACGACCAGAATAAGGTTGAAAACCTGAAACAGTTCGTCGCCGAAGCTCAGAGCGTGGATCCGTCAGTCAGCGGCTTGCCGGTCGCCGACCAAGCCTCGGGCAACGCCGTTGTCAGGGCTTTCATAGAGGCATTCGGCGGCGCACTGATCGCCATTTTCATCTTGTTATTGTTGATTCTGAAGAGTCTAAAAAACAGCTTATTGGTGCTAGGCCCTTTATTACTGGCCGGTTTGCTGACCGGAGCCGCCAATGTGTTGCTGAATAATCCGTTCAACTTCGCCAACATCATCGCCCTGCCGTTACTGATGGGCATGGGGGTAGACAGCGGCATCCATATCCTGCATCGCCTGCAGTCTGAGCAATTCAACAGCGCCAATATACTGGAAAGCAGTTCCGCCCGAGGCGTATTCTTCAGCTCTTTAACGACGCTATGCAGCTTTTCCAGCCTGGCTTTCACGCCTCATTTGGGCACCGCCAGCATGGGCTTGTTATTGGCCATAGGCATTACTTTTACGTTGTTATGCACTTTAATTGTTTTGCCGGCTTTCTACGGCAAACGAGTTTAATTTTTAGAGGTAATTCATGTCATTCAGCATCGCTAATCTTTTTTCTCAACATTTTGAAAAGAAATTTGATTTGCACGAACAGCATCTCAACAATCAAATGGTTCGCGTATTGCGGACCATAGGCTACGACCGTGATTATAAAAGAGCGATCGGTCAATATTTATACGATGAAAAGGATAACGAATACCTTGATTTGTTAAGCGGATTCGGCGTCTTTGCCATCGGCCGCAACCATCCGACCGTCGTCAGCGCCCTGCAAGAAACCTTGACGCTGGAATTACCTAATCTGGTGCAAATGGACGTATCCTTGCTCAGCGGCTTGCTGGCCGAAAAAATTCTACAGACGACGCCGGATAATCTCAGCAAGATGTTTTTCTGTAATTCCGGCACCGAATCGGTGGAAGCGGCGATCAAATTTTCCCGTTATGTCACCAAACGCGAAAAAATCGTCTTTTGCGAGCACGGCTATCATGGTCTGACGATGGGCTCGCTGTCGTTGAACGGCGAACAGATTTTTCGCGAAGGCTTCGGTCCCTTGCTACCCGGCTGTCATGCGGTCCCTTTTAACGACCTGGAGGCGCTGGAAAAGGCGTTGAGCAACAAAGACGTCGCCGCCTTCATCGTCGAACCGGTGCAAGGCAAAGGCGTCAACGTGCCGGATGGCAACTATCTGCCTGAAGTGGAACGCCTATGTAAGAAATACGGCACTTTGTTCGTTGCCGACGAAGTCCAGACTGGCCTGGGTCGCACTGGAAAATTCTGGGCCATCGACCACTGGGGCGTGCAACCGGACATGATCTGCATGGCCAAAGCCCTGTCCGGCGGTTTTGTTCCGGTCGGCGCGGTCGCGATGACCTCAAAAATCATGGACACCGTCTTCAACCGCATGGATAGAGCCGTTGTCCATGGTTCGACCTTTTCGAAAAACAACATGGCGATGGCTGCCGGTCTCGCCACCCTTCAGGTCATGGAAGATGAAAAACTGGTGGAGAACAGCGCCAAGGTCGGCGAGGACATCATCAACAGCATCAATGCCATGGCTTCCAACTACGAATTCCTGAAGGAAGCGCGCGGCAAAGGCATGATGATCGCGATCGAGTTTCAATCTCCGAAAAGCTTGTCACTGAAGGCCGCCTGGGCGATGTTGGAAGCCGCGAATAAAGGCTTGTTCTGCCAGATGATTACGATTCCTTTGTTCAAGGAGTATCGCATTCTGACCCAAGTTGCCGGCCACGGCATGAATGTCGTCAAATTGCTGCCGCCGTTGAATTTGACGCAAAAAGATCGTGACTGGATCGTTAATTCGTTCGACCAAGCGATTGCCGATACCCATCAAGTTCCCGGATCAATTTGGGATTTGGGGAAAAACCTGGCCAGCCATGCGATGAAAAACAAAAAGAAGTAATCCCCCTTTTAATTGCCGCAATAATCGTTCAAGTGCTTTGCGGCAATAACCAACAATTTGAGAGGAATCATGCTTAATCAACTTTCACGTCATTTCAAGTTAACGGCACTACTTGCACTCATTTTATTACCTTACAGTCAGCTGCATGCTCATGCCGTCGTCACCGATACATCATTGAATGTCGAGAAAATCGCGCCGAATAAGGCGACAAAAGTGCGCCTGACATTCAACTCCCAGGTCGAACTGGGCCTGTCGCAAATTTTTCTAGTCAGCGCCGGCGATAAAATGCAACTTCTCAATGCCGAACCTGGCGGGCATCAAGGCAACGTCATCATCGACATTCCGCCTTTAACGCCCGGAGAATATGCCTTAAAACTGAGCATTTTTGCCGCAGACGGTCACTTGAGCGAAGATATCGTGCGTTTTTTTGTGGCTGAGGGCAAGTGAACACTATGGAAGGAATTGCTGATTTTCTCGATTCATTAATCGGCGGTGTCGACCTCACCTTTTACTCGCTGGCTGTCGGCGGCCTGATTTGGGGAATTTTTGTGCTAAGGCCCTGGGATCCGATGGCGCATTACACCAATAAGTTTTTGAGCAAAAGCGTTCATCTAACCTATGTTGGCGCCTATACCCTGGTCATCACCCAGCTGGCGAAAATCGTCTTGAAAATCTGGCTCATGACGGCAACGCTGGAGCGTTGGCCATTCCCGGCTTTCGCCAACACCGTGCAATTCCAAGCCGGCCTGATTCGCGCCTTTTTCGCGCTGATCCTGGCCTTGTATATCCGCAACGTCTTAAAACATAATTTTCGCATCACCAAATACTGGCTGATCGGCATTGTCTTGGCGCTGCCGATGGTGATTTCTGGCGCCTGGCTAGTGCATGGCGCTAGCCGACTGGAAGACCGCGAATTGCTGATGTTGTTTACCGTCATCCATCAGGTTTCCGCTGCGGTCTGGGTGGGCAGCGTCTTTCAATTGCTCAGCGTCTGGCGAATGAAAAGCAAAGGCCAAATCAATGAGCAATTATGGCCGGCGTTGTTATGGCGCTTTTCTCCGATCGGTATCGTCGCGGTCATATCGATCGTCGCTTCGGGCCTACCGATCGCGTTACATTATTTCGATAGTTTGAACAGTCTTATCGGCACCGGCTACGGCAACCTTTTATTGGTTAAAATTCTAATGTTAGGCATCGCGCTGTTTTTTGCCGGCATGAACCGACGCGCGGTGCATGATTATTTTCTCAGCGCCAACAATCATGACGTCAATTATCGGGTGCCCTATTACATCGAAGCCGAGGCATTTGTCCTAGTCACCCTGCTGTTTACCGCCGCCAGTCTGGCTTCGCAACCTCCGGCGATCGATATTCCCCATCTGACCGCTAGCTGGCAGGAAGTCTTAAATACTTTTGCGCCGCGCATACCCCGCATCGAATCGCCGTCGCACGAGGCATTACTGGCCGGTGAAGAAGGGCGCGTCGCGATTGTCGGCCAGGTCCCGTCAGAAGCGGCAACGGCATGGTCAGACTATAACCATAATGTTTCCGGCATCTTCCTGACGATCATGAGCATTTTCGCCATGCTGTCCTATTATAAAAAATTAACCTGGGCGAAATATTGGCCGATCGGTTTTGTCCTGTTGGGTATCTTTTTGTTTTTCCGCAGCGATGCAGAAACCTGGCCGCTCGGTCCTATTGGCTTCTGGGAAAGCACCTTCAACAACGGCGAAGTCTTACAACATCGCATCGCCACTCTGTTGGTATTTATGCTGGGGCTGCTGGAAATGAAAGCCCGACTGACCCAAGACCCGGATAGCAAGCTGCCCTATTTATTTCCAATTTTGGCGGCCTTCGGCGGACTGATGCTGTTGGCGCATTCCCATGTCGGGTTTGAACCTAAAACGGCTTTTCTAATCCAGGTCGGCCACACCTTGATGGGCTTGTTTGCCTTGATTCTGGCCTGTGGCCGCTGGCTGGAGTTAAAACTGGACTCTCCGGGCAAAGAGATCGCCGGGTTTATCTCGGTATTCGCCCTATTTCAGATAGGCATCATTCTGTTGTTCTATCGTGAACCTTTATATTGATTATGAACCTGACTAAAGATTATCCACTGCTTAAAGATATCGATCTGCCGACCGATGTCCGCAAACTGAGCAAGTCACAATTGCCGGAACTGGCAAAGGAACTGCGCGAATATTTAACCCATACCGTCAGCCTGTCCGGCGGCCATTTCTCCGCCGGTCTCGGCACCGTCGAATTGACGGTGGCTTTGCATTATATCTTCGACACCCCGTCCGATCAGTTGGTTTGGGATGTCGGTCATCAAGCTTATCCACATAAGATTCTGACCGGCCGCAAAGAACGCATGCCGACCATCCGTACTTACGGCGGCGTCTCAGCCTTCCCCAAGCGCGCGGAAAGCGAATACGACGCCTTCGGCGTCGGCCATTCCAGCACCTCGATCAGCGCCGCCTTGGGCATGGCGATCGCCTCGCAATTGCGCGGCGAAGACAAGAAGATGGTGGCGATCATCGGCGACGGCAGCATCACCGGCGGCATGGCCTACGAGGCGATGAACCACGCCGGTGACGTCAACGCCAATTTGCTGGTGATTCTGAACGATAACGACATGTCGATTTCGCCGAATGTCGGCGCGATGAACAATTATCTGACCAAGGTGCTGTCCAGCAAGCTGTATTCGTCGGTGCGCGAGGAAAGCAAGAAGGTGCTGAGCAGCATGCCGAGCATGTGGGAGTTGGCCCGCAAGACCGAGGAACACGTTAAGGGCATGATCGTGCCGGGCACCTTGTTCGAGGAACTGGGCTTCAATTATATCGGCCCGATCGACGGCCATGATCTGGAGATGCTGGTGTCGACGCTGGAGAATATCAAGGATCTGACCGGCCCAGTGTTTCTCCATGTCGTGACCAAGAAAGGCAAGGGCTACGCCCCGGCCGAGAAGGATCCGCTGGCCTATCACGGCGTACCGGCCTTCGACCCGAGCAAGGATAGCCTGCCGAAGGCCGCGCCGTCGCCGCACCCGACCTATACTCAGGTGTTCGGCCGTTGGCTGTGCGACATGGCCGAACAGGACGAGCGTCTGCTGGGCATCACCCCGGCGATGCGCGAAGGCTCCGGCCTGGTCGAATTTTCCCAGCGTTTCCCGAAGCGTTATTTCGATGTCGCCATCGCCGAGCAGCATGCCGTCACCTTGGCCGCCGGCCAAGCCTGTCAGGGCGCCAAGCCGGTCGTGGCGATTTATTCGACCTTTCTGCAACGCGCCTATGATCAGCTGATCCACGACGTCGCCTTGCAGAATCTCGATGTCTTGTTCGCGCTGGACCGCGCCGGGCTGGTTGGGCCGGACGGCCCGACCCATGCCGGCAGCTTCGACCACAGTTTCCTGCGCTGCATCCCCAACATGGTGGTGATGGCGGCGGCCGACGAAAACGAATGCCGGCAGATGCTGAGCACCGGCTACCACTACGAAGGCCCGGCCTCGGTGCGTTATCCGCGCGGCAAAGGGCCCGGCGTCGCCGTCAATTGCGAGCTGTCGACACTGGAAATCGGCAAGGGCGAAATCCGTCATCAGGGCGGCCGCATCGCCATCCTGGCCTGGGGCTCAATGGTCAGCCCGGCGCTGGAAGCCGGCAAGCAGCTCGGCGCCACCGTCGCCAACATGCGTTTCGTTAAACCGATCGATGAGGCGCTGATCCTGGAACTGGCCAAAACCCACGATGCTTTCATCACCGTCGAAGAAAACGTCATCGCCGGCGGCGCCGGCAGCGCCGTCAACGAATTCCTGCATCGCCAGCGGATTCTGATGCCGGTATTGAACATCGGCCTGCCGGACGAATACATCGAGCAAGGCAGCCGCGAGGAACTGCTCAGCCTGTGCAAACTCGACGCCGTGGGCATCACCGCTCAAATCGAGAACTTCTGCGCTTGAGATGTTCACCTTCGAGGCGCAGAATTTGCCACAGCAGATATACTCAGCGCCCCGCCACCGCGGCCATGACTACTGCGCCTGTATTTTGCAATACCGCTTTCCAGTTAATTAGGATTAACAAATGCTAGAAATTGTCCAGCTACCGGTGCTTACCGACAATTATATTTATTTGCTGCATGAGCCGGTTTCCGGCGAAACGGCAGTGGTCGACCCAGCCTTGGCTGAACCGGTACGTCAGGCATTAACGGAAAAGGGATGGCGATTAAATTACATATTCAATACCCACCATCATTGGGACCATGTCAACGGCAATTTAGAGCTGAAAAAAGACACCAGCTGTCAAATCATCGCCTCGGCCTACGACAAAGAGCGCATACCGGGCGTCGATCGCACCGTCGAACATGGCGACCGCTTGACACTGGGGAACGAAACAATAGAAATCATCGCGACACCCGGCCATACCAACGGTCATATCAGCTATTTTTGTCCCGATAGCCAAGCGCTATTTTGTGGCGACACCATGTTTTCTATGGGCTGCGGCCGCTTGTTCGAAGGTACTGCGGAACAGCTGTGGAACTCATTGCAGTTGTTTAAGGCCTTGCCTGAATCGACTCGCATTTATTGCGCCCATGAATACACCAAAGCCAACGGCAACTTCGCCTTAACGATCGAGGCCGACAACCCCGCCCTGCAGCGTAGATTAGCCGAAGTCACGGAGTTGGTCGCGGAAAACAAACCGACGATACCTTCGACGCTGGCGCAGGAACTGGCCACCAATCCTTTTTTGAGGGAACAATGCACCGCAGTGCAACAAGCCGTCGGCATGCTGAATCAGACACCGTCTAGCGTGTTTGCCAAAATCAGGCAGCTCAAGGATAATTTCTGAACTGACAAGACGGCTCCAGCGCTAATCATAGCGCTGGAAGATTACTCAGCATCGCGCTTACTTGCGCCGCTGAGTATGCTAATTCAACGGCAACAGTATATTACCTGCCTAACACGTCGTCACGGGTGCTTTCCGCAATCGCCGCCGCTTCGCCAATCAAGTCTTCCGGCACGTTCAATTCGACCAGCGTATCGCCGAGGTGCTCCATGACCGCATCGAAATGTGAATCATCCATGCCCATTTTCACCAATCTGGCGTGGGCATCGCGCAGATTCTTGCCGCTGTATTCATTCGGTCCGCCAAAAGCCATGGTAAAAAAAGCTTTTTGCTTGGCAATTTGTTGATCCATGTCGGTTTTGTCGAAAAAACGATTGATACGATAATCTTCCAACACTTTTCTATAAAAAACCTCAACCGCTGCGTTGACGGCGGCTTCGCCCCCTATTCTTTCGTATAACGTTTCGCTCATCGCGTTTCCTCATGTCTGATTTATCGTCATCGAGATGCCGGCTTCTTCGATGATACTGAGTCTAGCTTCCGACATACCGATGCATCTAAAGCTGACGACAAGTTGTCAACTCATGCGTGAGCGTAACAAATAAACAGCGCTTATACAATATAAATATGTCATAAGCAATGAATAGACTGTTCTGGGAAATTAGCGCTAAAAAATCCTAGCACTGCCGACTGAACGGCAAACGATGAAAGCCGTTTTCATCGGTATACAGGCTATTGAAAACATCGTATGAATTCGGAAAACCAGGCGTTTTAGAGAAATCTGACGACAAGGCTAACAGCCACGCCGAGAATCTGGCGGGCTTATAGGATGGCTTGAGAGCAGCGGAAAAACCGTCGGCTTCAGCTGCTCCCTCAGTCTAAAGGTTTGCTTCTGTGGAAAATGCGCGCTTAGCAAACATCATTGCAAGGCATTGAAGGTATAGACATAGTCATGATCTTTCATTGGCACATGACAGGCGTAGCATTTGGCGGCGGTTTCCTTGTCATGCATCACCAGCTTGTTATCCTGCCAATGGGCAAACCCCCAACCACCGGTGCTAGCATATTTCTTGCTGTCCTTGATCATCGCCTCGGCCGCGGCGAAATCCGCCGGAACGATAGCCTGCGGCCAATTGGGATGTTGACGCTCTTTCCAGACGACTTTGGCCAATATCGCGCCATCCGGCCATGGCGTGGTTTTACCCTGACGGGCCGCCTCGATGGCCTTGTCGTTTCCTAATATAGCTCGCAATGTTTTCTTTTCCAGTCGATGGGAAACGCTGAGTAAACGCCAATCCTTATATTCTCCATGGACAGGTTTGTTGGCGACCTCTGATTCCGCCCAGACCGTGGACGCCAAGAAAATCGCCCCGATCCCCAAAGACTTTTTCAATAAATTTATTTTCACTTCGCTACTCCCTAATTAAGATAAAACCAACTGAATTAATCAACTTAATTTATATCAAATAACAAAGTTAAAACCTAGGTTTTTATGGTGGGCAAAGTCATATCATGACTTAAAACCTTGTTGGCGGATCCGCTGCGCTGTAAAGCGCACCTTCGAACATTTAAATTAATCACAACACCCGTAGGGGCGCCGTCCTCGGCTCGACAAGCTTCAATTGATATGGAGTAACTATTCAGCTAGACACTGAGAAAATATTTCTTTTACTATCCATTGCTTGCGGAAGAAGTGCAAGCGACAGGGATACTGAATAGTTGCGATATGGATTCCTAAGCAGAAGCACTGAACATTCAAGCATTACTTGCGATGGCCGCTACGTCGATCTCGGCAAAACTTCTTGCCTGCAGATGACCGGCATCCCGATCGATTTCAACCTGCTCCCTAACCAGCCAGCAGGTTTGAAAACCGGCCTCACGGGCGGCATCCAACTCTTCTTTACTGTCTGATAAGAATAACAGCTGCCTAGGCGGCATATTAATGTGTTCGGCAATGCGCCGATACGATTGCATTTCCTTCTTGGCGCCGATATGGGTATCGAAATAGCCTTCGAACATCGGTGTCAAATCGCCATGATCGCTATGACCGAACAATAATTTCTGCGCATAAACCGAACCGGAGGAATAGACATATAAGGCGATTCCCTGCCGCCGCCAACGCAGCAAGGCATTGTAAGCATCTTCATAGACATGGCCTTGATAATCGCCCTGCCGGTAACCTGCTTGCCATATCAAGCCCTGTAGCGACTTCAACGGCGTGACCTTCCTATCCTGATCTATCCAACTAATCAGTTGATCGATCAATGCTTCAAGCGCCAACTTCCGTCCCGCTTCTTGCCTAGCCTCGTCCAGCAAGCGGGCAACCTCGGCTTGCTGCTTATGTTGGCGAACAAAATCGGCGATATGTTCTCTGGCATAGGGAAACAAAACATCCTTGACGAACGATAACGACGATGTCGTTCCTTCAATATCGGTCACTATCGCCTTGATCATGCGTGATCCGCCCTATATTGTTCAAAAGTCGGGAATCTTTTAGCGATGTCGTCACCGCTCGATTGAGCCTGCCAACCTTCATCGGTGGTAAAAAAGCGTATGCATTTGAAATCGGGATTTTCTCCCATATCAAACCAATGCGGCGTATTGGCCGGAACGCTGATCAAATCGCCCTGCTCGCACAAAACCGCATAAACCCTGTCCTTGATATGTAAATAAAACAAGGCGCAACCTTCGACGAAGAAACGGATTTCAAAATCGGCATGGGTATGCTCATCGAGAAATTTTTGTCTCAGCGTCGCCTTGTCCGGATGATCGGGTTTCAGGGCGATCACGTCGACCGATTGAAACTGATATTGTTGTTTCAGCCGTTCTATAGAGTCTTGATAAGCGGCTAACACCGTATCGCTATCGGCATCCGCGGCAAATTCGGCATCGGTTTGCCAGCGTTCAAACTGTACGCCGATCTCGTTCAGTTTGCCAGCGATGGCGTCAAAATCGGTAAAGCGGCTGTTTAGCTCGGGATTACGGTCATTGTAGATAGTTAATCGACTCATTTTTTGACTCCATGCAGGCGTATTTCACATTCAAATAAAAATTCCAGCGCTTCCAAATGTCTCAATGCTTCCTCCAGCGAACGTCCCCAGGTGTAAAAGCCGTGGCCGGCGATGATATAAGCATGAATAGCGTCATGATGATCCAAGTAGTTTTTGACAACCGCCGCCAAACGCCGAATATTTTGATCATTGGCGAAGATGGGAATGACTATCCGGCTTTGATGGGTGTCGATGTCGGACAAGGCTTTCAGCAATTCATAGTCTTCCAACACCATTTCATCCTTAAATAACCGCGCCGCCAGCGTCGCATGCAGCGAATGTGGATGCAAAACGGCTTGAACGTCCGGGAAACGCTGGTAAAGCGAGGTATGCAGCAATGTTTCGGCAGACGGTTTTTTCCCGTCCAGCGACTGACCGTCGCCATCGACCAGCATGATATCCTCGGTCTCTAATTGTCCCTTATGTTTGCCGGACACGGTAATTGCGATGCGGCCGTCACTGAGTCTGACGGAAAAATTACCGCTGGTGGCCGGCACCCAGCCTTTGCTGTCGATAAAGCGCCCTGCCGCGATCAATTGCCCGGCGATGCGCTTAAATTCATCTTGGTTTGTCATATCCGCGAGATATGCTCCTGTTGACACTGTAAATATTTGGCGTATTTTACGCTCAAACGCGCGGGGATATGAGAAAAAATTATTGAGCGCAACCCTCGCGCTTGCCCTGCAATCCCGATTTGACCGACACAGTATTTCAGTTTAGTTTGTCGGTCAATGACGACCAATTCATGTATGAAGCGTGGTAGCTTGATGACCAACATAAGAGACATTATCCAACTGGGCAACCCACTATTAAGAGAGCATGCCCGCTCGGTCAACGATGGCCGTTCTCCGTCGGTGCAGCAAATTATTGCCGACATGCTCGCGACCTTGGCCGAGAGCAACGGCGTCGGCATTGCCGCGCCACAGATCGGCGAATCGTTGCGCATCATGATCATTGCCTCCAGGCCTACGCCCCGTTACCCCGAAGCGCCCGAGATGGAGCCGGTGGTGATGATTAATCCGATCTACCAGGTCATCGATCAAACGCTGAATAAAGACTGGGAAGGTTGCCTAAGCATCCCCGGCATTCGCGCCTTGGTTCCTCGCTATCTCTCGGTCCGAGTCAACTATCAAAACAGCGACGGCCAAAATGATGAAATGGTGCTGCATGACTTTGTCGCCCGCATTTTCCAACACGAATACGATCATCTGCATGGCTTGGTCTACTTGGACAGGGTGGAAAATAATCGCGACATCATTGCCGAAAGCGAGTATTTGAAATTATTTAACTCTTGAACCGTCTTTGCGCTTTTTTCACCTTGCTATCGGTATTGATCATATAAGCCATCCACCCAGGCTAATTTTTCCCGATATGGCGCGGCAATCGTTTCAAGCCGCTCCGGAAAGTTTCGCGGCCAATTTAGGCCGTATTTTTGCGGCCAACATAAGGGAGCCAGTAAAGCCGCGGTCGCTAAATCGGCGCGACTGAAATGATCGCCGACCAAAAATTCGCGGTTTTGCAGACGAACCCAAACCTTATCGACGGCTTTTTCCAAACGTTTATGCGCAATCCGAACCGTTCGCTCATTAATCTTCATCATAGCGCGCATTTTTTGCCTGAGTTTAGGAAATATGATCTTCATCATTAACGGTCCATACCACGGGCCATTGTCGGTAAACAAAGGAATGACGACTTCGGGATAGTCCAGCAGCACATGGTAACAAGCCATCCTGACCGGAACTCCGATCTCTTCATCGGCAAATTTTTCCCAGGCCAAAACTTGTCCCCTTAGCCCCGCCTCCTCGGGCGCCAGCGGCGAATCGGGAAATTGCTGATCCAAATAATCGAGTATGTCGCTGGAATTTTGAATGGCTTTACCATCATGCAGCAGAATCGGTAACGAGGTCGATCCGACCAGTTTTCTGGCCTGTCTGGTGTGCAGGCCAGGCAACAGGTTTATGGCCCTATAGTCGAGTTGTTTATAGTCCAGCGCCCAACGAATTTTTTCGCAGTAATGCGAGATCGGGAATTGATACAAGGTCAACATGTTGATTTCCTGAGAGCGGGACTTCAAATTATACAGAAATTGATATCTGGATTAGAGTCATTAATAGTTAATTCGTGTCTGACAGAAAAAGCCTTTTTTTCAACCGATACCCAACTTTTGCCACACTCATTTTGATCAACCCAGGCCATTTTCCGGAAAAAATCCATCGCTGTCTCGTCTGATTTCTTCATTAGCGGGCCATTCACCGGTCTGCGGGCGCAACTATCCTGTAGTGAGCCTTTTCTCGCTCCGATGGTATTGTTCAGGCCGCTTGTTGGTAGGGGCCGCGCTTGCGTTTTTCTTTCGCCTGCGCCTGCTGACGCAGGATGGCGCCCAACCGTTTGATATTGCGCGAGACGACCGCCAGTGCGACATAGCGTTTGAAGCCATCGAGGCCGTGGTCGGGGCAGATATCCAAGCCGTTATGCTCCAGGGCATTGATGGCCGATTCCACGGCGGAGTGTTGGTGGCGTAGTTGTTTAAAAGCATTGCTGCCTTCCCGCGCTTGATCCGCGGCGCTGAGTCGGCCTTTTTTGGGCAGAATCACCTGTTCCAGATGATTTTTCAGTTCCTTTTGGTTAGCCGGGCTGTGAAAGCCTTTGTCGAAGCTGGTCACGGTCAGTTCGGGGAAGCGCCGGCGCGTTTCGGTGACCATGTCGACGGCGACTTTGTCATCGGTTTGCTTTTCCATCACTAGGTGGTGAAGAACGAAGCGATGGTGGTCCTCCATCACGCAGACCCTTAAACCCAACTCAACCGGGACGCCTGCTTTGCCTACAGGGATGTAGGTAAGGAGCGTGAGCAGGAGCGGAAGCTTTGCCTTTGCTGATCCATTCGGTGTGCGGTTCAAACACGGAGAAGATCTTTTCGGCATGAGGGATGGTTTCGCTGCGTATGACGCGGCGCTCAATTTGGTCCAGCAGCAGGCGGGCATAGGCCTGGTAGGATTGCAACGGCTGCGTTTCATCGGCCAGGGCGCCACGGTCCAGGGCTTGTTTTAAGGTGCGCTCGGATTTGCCCAGGTAGGCGCTCGCCAGGTCCAGGTAGGTCTGATGAGCCTGTTGGATGGCTTGTTCCCGTACGGCTTGTTTGTTTTCATCCTGGCTGGTGGAGCGTTTGAGCTGTTGAGCTCTTCGGTACTGTTGTTTGAGTCGCCGGATGTTGTGCCGGTATTGACGCCAGTCCGGCAGGTCATAGTGTTTCGCCAGCGTATGACTCTCTTCAATGGCTTTGCGGATCGCATCATACAGCAGGTTGATGTCGGTCGGAAAATGGACGTCGGTTTCGACCACAAAGGAATCGCACCGCCCTCTCAGTTTATCGCTGTGGTCGACCGTCGCGGCGGCAGTCGAGTCACTGCGGACGGTTGGCCCAGCGTTTGGCTTTTTTTTTACCAGGGCATGGCCGGCTCTGACCACTTCCTGGTTGATTTGATCGAACAGTTCCGGGGTGAACAGCCTCAGATTGTCTTTGATGCGCTGGAGAGAATACTTCGTGTCGTCACACCAGTCGCTATGGCCCAGCATCTGTCGAATGGTATTGTGGTGGTTGGCCAGTTCATGGATGCGGTCATAGTCGGTATTCAGGCCCAGACGCAAAACGCCCAGCACCAGAATTTTCCATTGTTCCAGGCCGGGCCGACCGCGCCCTGGGTCAGCGGGTTGCTGACGCTCTGCTTCGCTAAGGCCCTGACCGCTTCGGTAGGGGATAACCTGCTCGAGGATGGCGAACACACGGTCGCGCAGTTCGGGCGTGGTATAGATGTACTGCAACCCTAGCAGCAGTTGCGGGATGTCGTCTCTGGATTTGAGGTTAATCTCGATGTCGGCAATATCGACCTGACCGAGGCTCATTTGCGGATTCTTGACGGTGCGCATAGGATTTCAACGGACGAAGATTTCTGGTTTTCGTAAATTTTTATGGCGGCGCTCACCCAAAATCAGTACCTTACGGATTGAGCAACGCAACAATCGTGATTTTGGGCTGCAAACTCATTTCCCGGAATTCATTATATCCCATTGATTATTTTAGGGATAATCAATTTTCGGTCAGGCACTAATTCAACCTCGACTTAAGCAGATCAATATTGATGACCGCCAAAAGATTAAAATGAAAGTGACAAATAAACGAGAAACTAATCACCGGCTCACGTTAAGATAAGGTGACTTATCGCTATCACGAGATTACGACCGGCGTTTTGTCATAAACTTACATACCCGGGCTATCCCCTTTCGCCATTATTCAGGATTGCATGATGAAATATAGCTGTTTGATACGCTCATCCCTCGCACGATTATTTTTGGCGCTAGCGATCGCCTCGCCGGCGCCTGGTTTTGCGGAAACACGGCAAGAGATGGATTCGTGGACCTATCATCAGGAAGCGGATAATTGGACTAATGCCAGCTTCAGCTTCGTGCGATCGCCCTTGCCCCAACGAGGTGTTAATGACACACTCAGGCTTGAGATCATTTGTAAAGACCATAACCTGCAATTTGCGCTAGATGCCTACAGCCTGCTTACCTCTCGCGGCAGCTCTTTTGATTTTGACTATCAAATAGACCAAAAAAGACCGGTGTCCATTACCATGAAAACCTATCCGGACAGCAAGCGTCGCGGATATACCGATGAGAACGTTGTCGGCATCGTCGAGGACATGCTATCCGGTAAAGCGATTTTCATCCGCGCCCATACCTTGATCAAGACGGTATTATCCAGCAAGATACCGTTAGACGGCGCCGCCGAGCCGATTCAGAAGGTCTTGGCTGACTGCGGGGTGACTTTGTCAAATGGGGAGACCCAGCAACCGGGATACAATCTGGCCGATTTTGAACGGGACATTAAAGCGCTTTCCCCGAAACAACGGCAGCAAGTGCTGAACAAAATCAAGAAAATTATCGAAGAAATCGATTGAACTCAGTTTTTAAATAGGCTCACACCCGCTGTTTTCTCTGTCGGCTGTGCTTTTTTGCCCGGCAATTAAAATGATGCAGCGAGACCGCTTGTCATTCATTGATCTTGCTGGGAAAGGAAATCTCCAGCACGATACAGCCTTCATCATCCGTTCTAGGGGCCCTGTTTCTCACCAGGCGGCCTACTGGCGCAGTACCCTGTTTCCAGCCAGATATCAAATGAATGGTCATAAAGGCAGCAATTCCCATATATGGACTCCTCTCCAATTGCAAGCCAAGATTGTTCAAAAATGATGTTTCCAACAGAGATCGAGATTGCCGCCATATATTCGGCCTCTTGATGAAGGTATTTATCGACCTTCGGGCCCTGATGAAGCTATCCGCGCGCTTTTATCTCTATCACTTTGCCGATTTCAAGGAATCTTCGGGAATAACGGATTTTAAAAGCGCCGGTCTGACCTGTTGAATGTCATCACTTTGAGAGTCTTGCCTCCGCAATTTGGTTGAACTCGTTTACTACAGTGTTGTTAGGGTTATCCACGCTTTGTCCACATGCGTAGAGCCCTTCAATCGTGCTCGGAGCTTGTGGGCAAAGGGTGGATAACCCGGTTTTCATCGGCTTAGGCCATTTGTGGCACGTAATCGCCGCCACGCGTTGCCAGCGCCCAAATGATCCGGGCGTTCTTGTTGGCCAAAGCCACGGCCGCTTTGTTGAAGCCTCGCCGTTCAATCAAGCCTTTGAGCCACAGGCTCAAGGGGTCGCTCTTGTCACCGCAGTATTTCAGCACCGCTCTTGCCCCGTGAATCAAGGATGTGCGCAATTGGCGGTTGCCGCGTTTACTGATGCCCAGTAATACCTGCTTATCGCCGCTGCTGTGCTGCCTTGGCACCACGCCCAAGCTGGCCGCGTAATCTCGGCTCGAATCATAACCCTTGCCATCGCCGACGTCAGCCGTGGCCAAAATGGCGGTCAAAGGACCGATACCCGGTATGTCAAGCAATCGTCGGGCTAAGGCATTGTTTTGGCATACTGCCGTAATTTCCCGGTCCAGAGCCCGGATCGCTTCGTCCAAGGCTTTCAGCGCTTGATACTGCTCGGCAAACAGCTTCCGGCTCAGCGTGCTGAGGTCATTTTCCCCGTCCTCCAGAATACTGGGCAGTTGTTTTCTGAACTGATTCACGCTACGCGGCAGCACGATGCCTCGTTCAGCCAGATAACCGCGCATTTGATTGACCAAGGCCGTGCGTTCGTCCACCTTACCTCGCCGGACACCTTGCAGCATGGCTAAGTCTTGCTGCTCAATGCCTTGATCGCCACGCTGCGTTTGTTCGGCTGGCAGGCCGCCGTGTAAATCGCCTCGGCGTCGTTGTAATCGTTTTATTGCCAACCACGAATGCCTTCACGAAGCGAGTATTCAACAGCACTACTTCGTGGCCCAGGGCCTGAAATGCCCGGGCCCAATGATGAGCGCCGCCGCAGGCTTCCATCGCGATCACGCTCACCGGCATCTGAGCCACAAAGGCCAACAGTTCCGACCGTTTCAATTTCTTTTTCTTTGCTTTGCCGTCTTGCATCATGAACATATGAAACACTAGTTTTGCAATATCTAAACCCACTACGTTAAGATTCATCTCGAACTCCTCTTTGTTCTGTTTAAGTTGTTAGTAGGTGTATTGTGACACCGTTAGAGGGTGGAGAGGAGTCCATATCATCACTTTGGCGTTCAAAAAGGGCATGGGGTGTGTTTGGCGAGGATGTCGGCAGCAAGGACGCTGCCGTCAAGCCCCCAGGGATGGGTTTACCCAGCACCTAAATTCCATGGTTACTGGACTATATTTTACATGCCAGGATAATTTAGGTGCTGGGTGAACGGCGCTCCTCGACAGACATACCCCATGCCCTAAACACCGAAAAAATGCTCAAACAGGGAATCGCTGGCGCCTACCGAGTACCCGTCATATATGACATGATTGAGTACCGGTACAGCACCGTTATTCTAATGGCGGGTAAAGACATAAAAAAATACCTAAGAATTTATGCGCTTGCTAAAGCAGACAACTCGTCAGATGAAAATGGATGCAGTACTAGGTCGTTTCATCTTGGGAAGACAGCAGATGACTTACATATTCGGCCCTCGTCTCCCCATCGATAGGCCGGCCTTGCTTTTGACACCACTGCTGAAGGTCTGCCACCTTAACCATCACCTTCGTCGCTTCGATTCCTTGATTACGTAACATCTGAAGCGCGTTTGTTGCGTTCTTTTCCCAGTCCTGATAGGTGTCATCCAGTTCTGATCGATCCGACACAACCTCGATAAGTTTTGTCCATTCCTCTTCGCTGTACCAGCCGAATCCAAAGCACATTGGCTCCGAGCTGTCGATCTTACGGTGTTTTCTTGCTGCTTTTCTAGCTTTATTGCGTTGCCAACGGTCTTTAAATGTCATAATGCCTCTCTAATTATATCCGTCTCAATCATAGTCTACATCAGCATAAGTAAAGCGGAAATGCCAAATATCAGTTCAGCAGCTTGCTTTATTGATATGTTCTGCCTTGATGTTTCAGCCAACCTTCAGTGTGGACATTATTTGGATCGTGATGTGTCCAATGGATAACGCCGCCTTTTGAATTCCACTCATATTCACCATAAAACTCAACGCTGTCACCCGATCTTATTCCGTTTATTCTCGGAGCCAAATCGATGTTGTGCGACACCAATAATGTTTGACCGCTACTCATTTTCAAGATGAATTTTTGGTGTCTGGACCCGTCCAGGTCATCGGGCAATAGCCTGATGACAGCGCCTTTCCCTCGAACCTGTATATCACTCTGCCGGTTTTCGTAGGCTATTTGTAGCGTATTGTCGGAACCTTCGTACGCCGAAGCAAGGCTTGGCATTGAGATGCCTTGCTCTTGGAGGTAACTATTGGTCAGTGCCGCAACAACAATGAGGAATGCAATCTTTTTCATATCATGACCATTAATGGGAAATAGGATCGAGCCCCAACAATAATAAACACCAATCTCAGGCGAAATAACGATGGACATCGCATAAGGCCGGTGATGTTATGCAGTAAACCGGCAATTACGCTTCTGCTCAACGGAGCAAAAGTAGCTCCCTGCTCTCCCCATCCACAGATATTTGCCCTCCCTCTCATCGTCCACAGCCAATAACAATTATTATTAGTCAGCGGACTTTATGGGGAAAATCCTGCCCAAGCCTTTACTGACAAGGCTTAAGGACTGTTCGAACGTCTTTCGAAAAGCTGTTAGTTCGGTGTGGACGGTTGTCGACCATCGACAATCAAACACACAGTTCTTCACAATTTCTGAGCATAAACCTGTGGATAACACGTTAAAAACTTTCTATTTATTTGAATTAAAAACACTATTCAGGACTGTATAATTTTTACACAGCCAAAAGTTCTGCTTTCTGATAGGCTCAAACCCAACCTACCTGCCGTCACGCTTGTTTTGAAACCTTAGCGGTTGCCGCCCCGCTCTCTGCCTCAACCAGCCAACCGCGAGTCTCACCGACGAACGCTGAATCAACCAGCGCTCCAGCCGTTTTTTACCCGGAAAATTCAAACAGAGGATGCCGATAAAGATCGTCAACAAACCCTGCCCTGGTAATAACAGCAAGGCAAGGCCGAAAATGATAAAAACCACGCCCAAGAAGTTTTTTACGACAAGGACTATCCAGCGAATCACCGGATGCTGACATGCCCATGGAGTCAGATGGCAATATTCCTCGACAAAATAATCCACCGGGATACGAATGACCAGAAAAGGAATCAACACGATGGATGCAAGAAACGATATCAGGGAGAATGCACTCAACAGCCATAAAACCGTCTCATTTTCCCAAAGAAAATCCAAAAACTCGACCAAAGACAAATTCTGCACCTCGAAAACAATAATAAGGATAACCCTGACTTAGTCGTTTTAACCCTGGGAAAGCGACTCAATTTCACCAGCCATCAACCCTGGCCTTACGCTCGACATTTTATCACCCATTGTTCGCCTGCCTCATTGGGCAGGCCGTAATTTCCAATTAGATGCAAAAGCAATTGCTTATCAAGTCAATCAGCCCTGATAAGTTAATATTAATCCTCATTGCCCCCCTCTACACTGAGGCAACCAAGCATGGTTGTTGGACTTTAAACTATCAAACCACCACTTCGGCCTGCAAGAGCTTGATCTCGTCGCGGACTCTGGCCGCCTCTTCGAATTCCAGGTTTTTGGCGTGCTGGTACATCTTGTCTTCCAGCTGCTTCAGTTTCTTCGCCGCCTGTTTCGGGGTCAGGGCCTGATATTCGGCGGCCGATTCGGCCACCTTGGTCTTGACGTGAGCCAGGGCGCCGCCGGAGCCGGGTATAGCGACTTCCAGTATGTCGGTGACCGATTTAAAAATGGTCGTGGGCTGGATATTGTGCTGACGATTGAAGGCCTGTTGTTTTTCCCGGCGACGCTCGGTTTCATCGATGGCATACTGCATCGAGCGGGTGATTTTATCGCCATAGAGTATCGCCATGCCATTGGAGTTGCGGGCGGCGCGACCGATGGTTTGCACCAGCGAAACCTGAGAGCGCAGAAAGCCTTCCTTGTCGGCATCGAGGATCGCCACCAACGAGACTTCCGGTATATCCAAGCCTTCCCTGAGCAAGTTGATGCCGACCAGCACATCGAACTGACCCAGACGTAAGTCGCGAATAATCTCCACCCTTTCGACGGTGTCGATGTCGGAATGCAAATAGCGCACCCTGACGTCATGCTCCATCAGGTAATCGGTCAGATCCTCCGACATGCGCTTGGTCAGGGTGGTGACCAGCACGCGTTCTTTTTTGTCGACGCGTTTATTGATTTCCGACAACAAGTCGTCGACCTGGGTGCTGGCCGGGCGTACTTCGACAACCGGATCCAACAGCCCTGTCGGCCTGACCACCTGCTCGACAAAGACGCCGGAGTGTTCTCTCTCATAAGGCCCCGGCGTGGCCGATACATAAATGCGCTGACCGGCTTTCTGCTCGAATTCTTCAAACCTGAGCGGCCGGTTATCCAACGCCGACGGCAGCCTGAATCCGTATTCGACCAAGGTTTCCTTGCGCGAGCGATCGCCCTTGTACATCGCGCCGATTTGCGGGATGGTGACATGGCTTTCGTCGACGATAACCAACGCATCGGGCGGCAGATAATCGAACATGGTCGGCGGCGATTCGCCTTGCCCTCTTCCCGACAAATAGCGCGAGTAATTTTCGATGCCGGAGCAATAACCGACTTCCAGTATCATCTCGATATCGAACAAGGTGCGTTGTTCGAGACGTTGAGCCTCGACCAGCTTGTTCAACGAACGCAGTTGCTCCAATCGTTCGGCCAATTCCACTTTGATCGCTTCGACCGCATTCAACAATTGATCCCTGGGGGTCACATAATGCGTTTTCGGGTAAATAGTGAACCGCGCCAATCGATGCAAGACTTCTCCGGTCAATGGATCGAACATCGACAGACGTTCGATTTCATCGTCGAACAATTCGATTCTGAGCGCCTGCTCTTCCGATTCAGCCGGAAACACATCAATAACCTCGCCTCTGACCCGATAAGTGGCGCGGCGCAATTCGGTGTCATTACGGGTATATTGCATTTCCGCCAGACGCCGTACGATATCGCGCTGGGAGATGATGTCGCCGCGCACCAGATGTAGCACCATCTTGAAATAGGATTCCGGTTCACCCAAGCCGTAAATCGCCGATACCGTGGCGACAACGACGGTATCGCGCCGCTCGATCAGGGCCTTGGTCGCCGACAGGCGCATCTGCTCGATATGTTCATTCAACGACGCATCCTTGTCGATGAAGGTATCCGAAGCCGGCACATAGGCTTCCGGCTGATAATAATCGTAATAGGAGACGAAATATTCGACGCTGTTCTCGGGAAAAAATTCTTTCATTTCCCCATAGAGTTGAGCGGCCAAGGTTTTGTTGGGCGCCAAAATCATCGCCGGCCGCTGGGTTTCGTTGATCAGATTGGCGACGGTGAAAGTCTTCCCGGAGCCGGTGACGCCTAATAAAGTCTGATGCAATTCGCCGTCGTTGACGCCTTCCACCAGTTGTCTGATCGCTTCCGGTTGGTCGCCGGCCGGTTGATAGCGGCTTTGAATTCTAAATTTTTTTTTCACTTATTGGACTTTAATAGCTCTGGACATCTGGTTCATTATTATACATGGAGTATAATAGTTGGTTATTTTGATAATGACTTCGACTGAGTAATTATGAGCATTCAACTTTCAGATAGAGTTAAAGCCGTTAAACCATCACCGACCCTGGCAATCACGGCAAGAGCCGCGGAAATGCGCGCCGCCGGAAACGATATCATCGGCCTGGGCGCCGGCGAGCCGGATTTCGACACGCCTGAACACATCAAGGCTGCAGCCGTTCAAGCGCTGAAAAATGGCTTTACCAAATATACGGCGGTTGATGGCATTCCCAGTTTGAAACAGGCCATCATCAATAAATTCAACAAAGATAACAACTTTGACTATCAACTGAATCAGATTCTGGTTTCCTGCGGCGGCAAACAAAGTTTCTATAACCTGGCCCAGGCTTTGTTGAATCCGGGCGATGAAGTCATCGTGCCGGCGCCTTATTGGGTTTCCTATCCGGACATGGTGTTGTTGGCCGACGGCGTCCCAGTTGTCGTGGAAACCAATCAGGCGCAAAATTTTAAGATGTCTCCGGAACAATTGCGCGCCGCCATCACCGACAAAACCCGCTTAATGGTCATCAACAGCCCTTCCAATCCTACCGGCTCGGCTTATACCCTGGAGGAGTTGAAGGCGCTGGGTGAAGTATTGAGAGATTATCCCGACATCCTCATCGCCACCGATGATATGTATGAGCATATCCTATGGAAAAAAGGCAGCTTCGTGAACATCCTGAACGCCAATCCGGATTTCTACGATCGCACGATGGTGCTGAACGGTGTATCCAAGGCCTATTCGATGACCGGTTGGCGCATCGGTTATGCGGCCGGCCCCGCCGAGCTGATCGGCGCCATGCGCAAAATTCAGTCGCAAAGCACATCCAATCCGACTTCGATTTCACAAGTGGCGGCCGAGGAAGCGCTGAACGGCGATCAAGGCTGCATCGACACGATGCTGGTCGAGTTCAAGAAGCGCCACGATTTTGTCGTCGAAGAATTGAATAAGCTGGAGGGCGTCGATTGCTTACATACCGACGGCACTTTTTATGTCTTCCCTAATGTCGACGGCGTGATCAAGCGTCTCGACGGCATCGACAGCGATCTGGACTTCGCCGAATATCTAATCGAAAAAGCCGGCGTCGCGCTGGTTCCAGGCAGTGCGTTTGGTTGCCCGGGCCACATCAGAATCTCGATCGCCACCAGCATGGAAAACCTTTCCAAGGCCTTGGATCGCATCAAGCAAGCAATCTAAGCCGCTTGCCGATCATGCGAACGGAGGAGAAGCCAAACGGCGCCTCCTCCGTCGCCGCCCCCCCCTTTAGTAAAATTCTGGGTAATTATTCAGCGTAGTTTTACTAAGAGGGAGTAGGTTATTGATTTATCGGGCTGTCTGCAACAGGACGTTGCAGTCAGAGCTTACATGGATGTATTCACGCGCCCCGAGAAATCAATGACCTACTGCCTAAAACCAGAAAGATACTGAATAGTTACAATTCTGGTAACTATTCAGTATCTGTCAGGGTTTAGGCCGTAGGAAAGAAAACTCATGTGTATGACGGAGGCGCGCGACCCCGTCCTGAATCTGTCTATCCTGCGCCAAGCTAAAACCACAACGCCCAGCGATTCTAATCATTAGCGGCAATTCCCATGTTTACGGCCTGGGAAGTGTCTGTCGAGGAACGCCCATGCCCTCTGTTCTCCAAATTGGGAATTGCTAAAAATTACGCCTGGCCAAGTATTACGCGGCTTATATGCTCGGTCAGCGAACGATTGAATAGCATCATTATATGCAGCAATGAACGGAATTGTTTATTTTCGGCCAGCGGCCAAATTGAGCTGCTGGGCGGAATAATCATCAAATCGAACGGAGTCCAGTATGAGTAAACACGCATGCACTGATATTTGTCGTCATCACCTTGTAAATTTTGCAACAGCACGCTGTTCGGACGTAGATCCCTGGCGCCTTTGCCGGGATAGCAATAGGCCAAATAACTGCCATGATGGGGCGATGAAATGGTGAAAAAAAGCTTAACGCGTTGATGACCTTCCAATTTTTGCAGATAGTAACGGGCGACAATGCCGCCCATGCTGAAACCGATTAGATGAATCGACTGGTCTTCGCCAAATCGTTCATCGATTGCTGTTTTTAATTTTAGCGCCAAATCCTCGATGCCGTGACGACCGTCCCGGGGTTTCAAGCTAGGCGCGAAGCACTCTATGCCTCGGGCTTCCAAGCGTTTACGCATGACGGTAAAGACGTAGGCCGAATTGAAGATGCCATGCACTAACACAGTACGATGACTCATAGTCTGCCACCTACCCCATTGGCTACCAGCTTTTAACCCAATCGCCGACCCTGACCTTACGAATGGTCAGCGGCGGCGCCAGCCTACCCACCGCGAACGCGGCATTGACGCTGTCTATTTTGACCATGCCGATGGACTCCTTATTGGTCCCGGACACACCGAGTCCGTGCGTCGCGCTATCGGCCGCATAGACCACCAGATTATCGCCACGTTGAATTTTATCTTGAGAGCCGGCGGCGATCACGATGCGATCGTTGTCCACCTTAACGACGCGGGCGGCGAACGGGTAACAGCTGAATAGACGCCTGATATCCTCACTCGCCATTTCAATGATGGCGGTGATTTTGTTTCCTGCCGGCGTCGACTTGAAGCGTTCGCTGCCCACCGAATAGCCGCTGGGTATCCAGACATCGCCGAGTATCGAATCCGAATAACGATGTTGGAACAACAGGGCGCCGCTGAAACCGTCATGTACATAGACATCAAGGGTGATGCCTCTTCTGGCGACTACCTCACGAAAGGCCGACTTGATTTGGGCGAATACGCCTGCGCCACGGATATATTCGCCCGATTCCACTTCGAAATCGCGGATCACCCCAGACAAGACAAACTGGGCCTCGGCCTGCCTCGCGACATTGATAATGCTGGAACCGAAATAGTCGTCGGCCCGCATGATTTCCGGCGCCAGATCGGGGCGCGAATACAAGGAGATATCGGTTTTGTTACGGGCGATGAAATCGCCTGACTCCAACAACAAATTATTGATTTCTCTAGGTATTCCGCCATAAATATCCTGAGATTCATTGCCGCTGATTTGCCCCGAAGTGACGATGGGAAAGGCGGTCGCGACGATTCTTTTCCGGTAAGGCGCCTGGCAAGCTTGATTTTCCGACAACTTCGCCAAGACTTGGACATGATAAGCACGGCCTTCCCGCCACTCATCAACCACCTTGGTATTGCTGGTCAGTACATCGACATTTCCATGTCCTGCTTGAGCGGCGACATTGTTGATCGCCGTTTGTATCGCCTGCCGCCTGGCCTGAAACACATCGCTATCGACGATGGCCGCCTGGCCTTCGGCGCTGAAAACTTTCGCCTTAGATTGATCGTCATTGCCGGAAACCGCCGACGATCCCGGTGTCGTGGAAGCACACCCCTGCAATAACAAACCAGCAAGCAACAAGGCGCGACATAATAATTTCATCAAAACAATTATTTGGGGATACTGTTAAGGAAGATATAGTTGATGAACAGGCGCCCGGCGGTATTCAGCGTCCATTCACTGTCATACAAGCCAGCATTCAATAAACCGCGATCGAAGGCATTCTTGCCGTCGGCGAAACCGTTGACGTGTAGCAGGCCGCTGCAATCGACGCTGCCGCAGCCCAGATTGACGGTCTTGATCTCGGCGCTGCGATAGCCGATGCGGGTAAAAGGAATTTTATCGTCCTGTAGCAAACATTGTCTCACCCGCCTTGTCTCACCGGCCATGCAGTGGTAGAAACGTTCCGTCAGCGCCAATGTCAAGTCGACATGAACGACCTTTCCCAAGGTTTGTGACGATAAGACCTTTGCTTCGCGCAAATAAGTATCGAAATAAACGCGATAGCTTTCATCCCGCATGACCTGGGCGCCGACCGTGCCGCCATCTCCAAGATCTTCTCGATAAAGCAAGCTTGCCAGCTCTCGATAGGCATCCATTTTGGCCGCCTGCTCCGCCGCTAACCTGGTCTGTTCTCGAGTCAGCGACGCATCTTCAATGAAGCGGCCTTGTCCGGAAGCCGTCATAACCTTAGTGGTTTCTTGGGCTTGTTCGCTAATTCTTGCGCCGGATCCGGCGCAAGCGGTCAGCATCATCGCCGCTAAGGAAAAGAATAATAACCTGGAAATAATCTGTGTCACCGCCGCATCCCCTTATTGCTCAGCTACTTAATCGGCCCGGGATGACTTTTCTTGAGTCGGCAAAGCAAATTAATCAATCTTCCTTGCTGGTTTAAACCTCGGCCTTCAGGCCGAAAGGAGCGCCCCGCAACAAGCGAAGCGATGTTGCTTTATCGGGCGCGGATTGGGGAGGGGATGCATACCCCTTCCCAATCGTTGGCTTCATCCCAACGGGATGTTTCCTTATTGCTGAACGGCTTCCTCAGCCCTGTCCATCGACCATAGTTTTTCCAGCTGATAAAATTCCCGCGCCTGGGCCGTCATCACATGCAAGATCACATCTCCCAGATCCAGCAACAGCCAATCAGAACCTTCCTGGCCTTCTAAGCCGGGATGACGAATCCCCAGCTCTTTAACCTTTTCAGAGACGTACTCGCACAATGATTTGGCATGTCGTTCGGAAGTGCCGGTTACCAGCACCATGTAATCGGTAATCGTGGTTTTGCCTCGAACATCGAGGACCGTGATATTAGCACCTTTACGTTCGTCGACGACTTTTTCGACGATTTTAACTAACTCTTCTGCTTGCATTCAATTTCCTATGGTTAACCTCGGTAAAGTTTGTGTTCTGTGATATAGGCTATCACGGAGTCCGGCAATAAAAAGCGCGGATCTTTGTTTAACGCAATCAATTCTCTGATCGCGGTGGCCGAAATATCGAGCTGAGTGACATGCTGAAAATAAAGATAGCCCGCTTGCTGTTTGCGCAATAACGCGGGCCGCTCAACCAGGCGGCGGTCGAAAAAATCATCCAGCTCATCATGCCGATGACCGGGCCGAGTCATCACGACGATATGCGCATAATCGAACAATTGCCGCCATTGATGCCATGTTTTCAGCTTGGCAAAGGCATCGACGCCAAGAAACAGCAAAATCGATTGATCGGCCAGCTCGCGACGCAATGAGCGCAAAGTATCGACCATATAGGATGGTCCTTCCCGATCCAGCTCTCGCCTATCGGCGCGCATACCCGGCACACCGGAGAGGGCTAATTGCAACATGCGCAAGCGAAGTTCCGCCGACGCTTGCGGCTGTCGGCGATGCGGCGGCAAGCGGCAGGGAATCAGCCTGATTTCATCGAGCGCGAAAGCTTCGCTAACTTCCAGCGCCGTTCTTAAGTGACCGTAATGTACCGGATTGAACGTGCCGCCATAAACACCAATCATTATTGTCTGATTTGGCCGTCACCGAGCACGATGTATTTCAATGTGGTCAAGCCGTTCAAGCCCACCGGCCCGCGAGCGTGCAGCTTATCGGTGCTGATGCCGATTTCCGCACCCAGGCCGTATTCGAAGCCATCGGCAAATCGAGTCGAGGCATTGACCATCACCGAACTGGAATCGACTTCACGCAAAAAACGCCGCGCCAACGTGTAATCCTCGGTGACGATAGATTCGGTATGG
Organism: Methylomarinum sp. Ch1-1; assembly: GCF_030717995.2. NCBI lineage: Bacteria > Pseudomonadati > Pseudomonadota > Gammaproteobacteria > Methylococcales > Methylococcaceae > Methylomarinum > Methylomarinum roseum. The sequence goes on from NZ_CP157743.1 coordinate 3,571,545, forward strand.
CCGGAGCTGTATCGATTGATGTGCTCGATTGCCTCATCGAGGCTTTCGACGATCTTAATCGACAGCACCGGCGCCAGATATTCGGTAACCCAGTCCTGTTCGGTCGCCCGCACGCAGTCCGGCAATAGGGAACAGGTCTTCAAACAACCGCGCAATTCGACGCCCTTGACGAGCAACTGTTCGGCCAGTCGCGGCAAAACCTTTGTCGCGATGCCTTCCGCCACCAACAAAGTTTCCATCGCATTACAGACGCCGTAGCGATGCGTTTTCGCATTGACGGCGATATTCACCGCCTTGTTCAGGTCCGCCTTGTCGTCGATATAGACATGACAGATGCCGTCCAAATGCTTGATCACGGGAATAGTGGACTCGTTGCTGATACGCTCGATCAGACTTCGACCGCCGCGTGGCACGATGACATCGACATAGCTGTCCATCGAGATCAATTCGCCGACAGCCGCACGATCGGTCGTTTCAACCACCTGCACCGCCTCGGCCGGCAAGCCGGCGGCGGCCAAGCCCTCGGCGATACAGGCCGCAATGGCTTGATTGGAATGAATCGCTTCGGAGCCGCCACGCAAGATACAGGCGTTACCGGATTTAAGACATAAGGCCGCCGCATCGATCGTGACATTGGGACGAGACTCGTAGATGATGCCGATGACGCCTAAAGGCACGCGCATTTGACCGACCTGAATGCCACTGGGCCGATAATTCAGGTCGCTGATGCCGCCCACCGGGTCGGCCAGCGCCGCCACCTGCTTCAAGCCTTCGGTCATCGCATCGATGGTAGAAGGCTTAAGTTCCAGTCTATCCAGCAGCGCCGCTTCCAGGCCATTTTCCTGGCCCGCCCGCAAGTCTTTCTGGTTTTCAATGCTCAGTTGTTCTCTGTTCGCCGCGATCGCCTCGGCAATTTTAATCAACGCCAGATTTTTTTTACCGGTGTCCGCCCGGCCCATTTCCCTGCTTGCTTTTCTGGCCTGCTGCCCCAGCTGACCCATATAGGCTTTTATATCCATTTTAGCTATTACTCTGGAAAAATAGAGCATTATAACGTTAGCCAGGCTGCTTGGATAGCCGCAAACAGCAATCCCAGCAATTCCCACTTTGGCGTTCAAAAAGGGCATGGGGTGTGTTTGGCGAGGATGTCGACGGCATCCTATGGTGAGCCCAGCTTTTGGCATTCCTGCAAAACTGAGGAAGATGATTAGCCGCCGATCAGGACCGTCGGACAGCCGACGACGATGACGCCGCCGTGAGAAGTGCTATCACCAAGCCTGGCAGCCGGCATCGAGCCGATCAATACCGTCGCAGAACCTTTAACTATGCTATCCGGCGGTCCCACACAAGTCGCCATGTCTCCGACTCGGGCGGCCGGCATTGAACCGATCAGCACAGTTGGCGCTCCGGGGGCGGTAATCGGGCCACCGACATGGGGAACCGGTCCGTTGAACATCGGGCAGGTGTGCATATCGGTCAATCTTGCCGCAGGTTGTCCCATATCATCCTCTCAATCGTATTAAATCTTTCTGCCATCGCCTCCACCGGCTATATCGATACCCTGCTGTATGAAGCGCTGATATCTTTCCTTGATTTTTTCGGGTCCTTCCTGCACCGCCGCCAGCATGACCGCTCCGCTCACAGCTTTAGCCGGCAAGTCGGCGGACGGCGGCACGACATTGCCCTTCACCGGGGAAATATTATCGCCGCTCCAGAAAGCCGCCATCGCCGCCCAACCGGCTGGCGTCTTGAAAGCGGTGGCTTCGGCCGCCTGATAATTCGGTTGGCAATGCTCAGGCGTGGGCTTGTAAACCCAAGCCTCCGCCAGTTCGATGGCTTTCTGATCGGTTGCTTTACCGTGCTCGCTCAAACAGGAACGGGCGCACAAGCAGGCCCACCATGTCGCTTCCCTTTTCGGCAAGGCATAGGCGATGAATCTGACGACATCGGGATAATCTTCGTTTTCAATCAGAACGCGGATGAATTCGGCCGGCGTCATCTCGGCGCTCAACAGCACCTGTCCCTGCTCGTCCAGCTCAAACAGTTTGGCGATCTCTGATGCGATCGGTTGGTTTATTTTTTTTAGATTCTGCGCAGTCATGGCAACAAGTCTTTAATACGAATTAAGAGCTAAAGTTCGTTCTTGAGTAATTATTCAGCGTAGTTTTACTAAGAGGGAGTAGGTTATTGATTTATCGGGCTGTCTGCAACAGGACGTTGCAGTCAGAGCTTACATGGATGTATTCACCCAGCACCTAAATACCCTAGGTTATTGGCTATGATTAATAATCTTCGTTAATTTAGGTGCTGGGTGAACGCGTCCCGAGAAATCAATGACCTACTGCCTAAAACCCGAAAGATACTGAATAGTTACGTTCTTGAAAAATATCATTGAGTTGCAATCTGGCCCAGGCGACTTGTTCCGAAAGACGCCTTGGATACATCCATGTAAGCTCGAATACTGCATACACTTTCTCCACAAGTCACCTTAGCAATTCCCAATTTAGATAACAAAGAGGGCTTGGGGGGTGTTTGGCGAGGATGTCGGCAGTAAGGATGCTGCCGTCAAGCCCCCAGCACCTAAATTCCATGGCTACAGGACTATAACTATATTTTACCTTCAAGGATAATTTAGGTGCTGGGTGATTATCACACATCTCTGTTAATTCGCATGCTAATTGATCATGATGACGCCGCCTTTCAAGGTCAGCATGCCATCTCCTTTCACCGTGGTCATCGAGCTTTTCATTTCCGCACTGGTCGTTCCTTCGATCTTCACCATCATGCCTTTAATGGTAATGCCGCTTTGATCGATTTTGATGCTGTTGGAGCCGACTTTTAATTCAATGGAGGTAGCCGCGGTAATCGTGCTTTTTCCAGCGCCGACATCGATCGAATGATCGCCCATTTTTACTGTCAAGGTATCATTACCCTGATCCAAGGTCACGGTTCTGTGATTGTAGATATCCACGGTCTGATCGCCCGGATCCATCTTGTCGAAACCGATTTTCAAGGTATCGTCATTTTCCACTACCCGGTTGCAATCCTTTTCCGCATGGATGTACAGTTCTTCCTCGCCGATCTTGTCTTCGAAACGGATTTCGTTGAAATTGTCGGCCGCGCCTTGTTTCGTGCTGCGCGTCTTGATGCCGCTCTGAGTTTGATTGGCCGGCAGCTCATAGGGCGGCATTTGCTCGTCGTTATAGACCCTCCCGGTTATCAGCGGCCGATCCGGGTCGCCTTCCAAGAAACTGACAATAACTTCCTGACCGATTCTAGGCAATGAGATCCATCCCCAATTCTTGCCGGCCATCGGCTGGGAGACTCTGGCCCAACAGGAACTGTTTTCATTGTTTTCGCCTTCCCTGTCCCAGTGAAACTGAACTTTGACCCGACCATATTGATCGGTCCAAATCTCCTCCCCTTCCTTGCCGACCACGATCGCCGTCTGAGAGCCTGCAATCACCGGTTTCGGCGTCAAGCTGGCCGAACGATAGGCCTGGTTAATGTCGATGGCGCTGAAACTGCATTGAAAAATCTCACCACTGCCTCCCATTGCAGCCGCCGGATCGTCGCCTTGAACGATATAGGATGCCGCCACGATAACATGTTCGATATTTTCTTCGGCAAAATAATGATTTTCCAGGGTAAATTTCATACCAGGCGCTAAACCGACCGCATTGCCCTGACCTCGCTTCCTGGAATAAGCCATTTGCTGTTCTTCCAAGCGGGTGTTGGTAATTTGCGTTCCTTCAGACACGACGGTATATTTACCGGGAGGGTCATAAATCTCTTGATCGCTGTTTGTATAGCTTCCAATGTTTTTGCTTCTCGCCGTCAAATCCGAATTAGGCGATTCGAAATCAAAATCGTTCAGTTCGTATTGACCGGTCGTAATCTGATTTTCCTGCAACCATTGATGAATATGGTCCCTTCCTCGGGCCTCCTTGTTTTCGGGAGGATAATAAGGAATCGTCGAGTACCCGGTCACCGTTTGAAAGTTATTGTTCGAATCGGTAAGCACTAGGGTGTGCTTACCGGAGTCATGCTTGAAATAGTAGAAAATTCCGGCCTGCTCCATCAGGCGACTGATAAAATCGAAATCGCTCTCCCGATATTGCACACAGTAATCCAAGGTCGGATAAGTCCCGTTCAACTTATCTTCGAAATCAACATAGCCGTATGTGGCCAAAACCGCCTTGATCACCTCCTTGATCGATTTATCCTGAAATATCCGGCAATCGGCATTCAACGTCAAATTCCACAAATAAGGCCGCAATAACGCCCGATAACAGCTATAGCGATTACGTAACCCCGTATGCTTGAAGCTGACGATCTCACCATGAAAATAACGTCTTTCACCGGCGGACAAATCCAACTCGATGGTCATGCCTTTGCCGAGCAGCTCATTAACGGCGACATTGCCTTGTTCCAGATCGCGGAGCAAATCGACTTCAAATTCAAATAACCGTCCCATTTCCTCACGACCGTTCATGCTGACAAAAATGAGCTCATTTTCGGGTAACGGCGTGATGACTCTTACAGTGCGATTCATAACTAAAAGCTTCCTGGTACTGTTTATTTAAGCGGAAAAAATGTCTGAATATGAATCTGATCCAGATCCAGTTTATCAATCAGCATGAAGGCCTTGCCGAACTCTTCTTCGTGAGTGATATCATTTTCTCTACTGGCAAAATTCATTTTCCACGCCCCCTGTGTCCACTCCAGACTATGCATTGAAACCGTCACGGCGACTCTATTCTCAAGCCCTTGATCCAGTTTAGCCAAAGCCGCCTGGCCTTCCTGACAATTAAGCACATATTTGCCGACGATGATAGCCTGCTGTAAATCGATAAACGATCCGGAGCGTGAAACAAAATTCTCGATATTCGTTCTAAAGTCCTGTTTTAATTGCTTGGTTGTCGATCCAGGAGTCAGTCTGCGCCAGATATCGCGATGTTCTGCTTCCGGTCTTACTTTGCCGAATTCATCCATCACCAGAGGACGGGTAGTGCTGGTTGTCAATGTCCCCCGCAATCGATCCGATATCTGCAAACCACCGACGCCTACATGTTTTTCCAAGGCATGGCCACGTTCCCCGCTGACCGGGCTTAAGCGACGCTCACTGGCATACAAAATATCGTTGACATCCTGCCGGCTGTACTTTCTTGCTCTAGCCATCGACTCTCCGACGATCTAGTTTTACACAATTAACCAACTTAACCTCCTAATGAAGCGCCCAAATGTCCGCGCGGATCGATCATGATTATAAGGCCTCAAAAGGGTCTACATTCGCCCAGTCCGACTGTAAGACGGTTTGCCGGCAATTTCCTTACCCTGTGAGCCGCCTCCCGTTACATTAAGCAAATCAACGACCATGCCTAGATGATTCCCAGCCAAGCCCTGAATATGGGAACTTACCACATCATCGGCGATTCTGAAATTCAATCCGGAGAGATCGCTGGCTTTTTGCGCTTTCCAGGCCCGAACCATCATCATCGGTTTGAAGATATTGACCTTCGCCGCCGCCATTACGCTCTTCATCGCCGGCGCATCAAAGGCGACAAATGGAACGCCTTCCCATCTGCCGATGACCTGAGCCAATCCCCCCGAGGGAATGTCCAGTTACCGAAACATGACGGCCATGAGCGATAGTTTTGGCCGCCTTTAGCATTTGACGCGCCGAAAAACACCGGTTAGGTAAAATTCTTAGACCGATTTTCAGATCGGCGCCTAGTACTCAGTCATTTTATATATGACAGGTACTCGGTAAGCGCCAGCCCTTCCCAGTTTTGCGTTCAAAAAGGGCATGGGGTGTGTTTGGCGAGGATGCTCCTCGACAGCCCACCCCATGCCCTAAACACCGTAAAAACGCCTAAACTGATGTGAATGGCTGCGGTAGGTGCGAATTCAATCGCATGGCGCGGCTAAATCCGCAGCTACATTCACAATTGCCGACAAAATAATATTGACTATGTATTAGGTCGGAATCAGCTTTGACTGCGTTGGGTTCGTGCCGCAGCAACCCATCACGACATCCTGATCATTCTAGTCAAATTCATAAGCAAATTCCCCATTATCGACCTTGACATGAGTCCGAGATACAGTCTGCCCCTCCATCATTCGTTGCAGAAATTCTTCACTGATGCGCGGCAACACGGTATTGGTCAGAATCGCATCGATCATACGCCCGCCGCTTTCCACTTCGGTGCAACGTTCAGCGATCAGTTTGATTACGTCGTCATCGTAACTGAACGGAACCTTATGGCTTTCTTCGATGCGTTTTTCGATGCGTTTCAACTGCAGTTTCGCAATCGTCGCGATCATTTCATCGCTTAACGGATAATAAGGGATGACGACCAAACGTCCCAATAATGCCGGCGGAAATACTTTCAATAAAGGTTCCCGCAAGGCCTTGGAGATGCCTTCCGGATCCGGCATCAAATCCGGATCTTTGCAGAGATTGGCGATCAAGTCGGTACCGGCGTTGGTCGTCAACAGAATCAGGGTATTCTTAAAGTCTATGATCCGTCCTTCGCCGTCTTCCATCCAGCCTTTGTCGAAGACCTGAAAGAAAATCTCATGCACATCGGGATGGGCTTTTTCCACTTCATCCAGCAACACGACACTATAAGGCCTGCGTCTGACCGCCTCGGTCAGGACTCCGCCCTCGCCGTAGCCGACGTAGCCCGGAGGCGCCCCTTTCAACGTCGAGACGGTATGAGCCTCCTGATATTCACTCATGTTGATCGTGATCACGTTCTGTTCGCCGCCGTATAAGGCTTCGGCGAGCGCCAGCGCGGTTTCGGTCTTGCCGACCCCGGACGTGCCGGCCAGCATGAACACGCCGATCGGCTTGTTGGGGTTATCCAACCCGGCCCTGGATGTCTGTATCCGCCGTGCAATCATATCCAGCGCATGACGTTGACCGATGATGCGTTTCTCCAGGGTATCTGCCAAATGCAGGACCGTTTCGATTTCGTTTTTGACCATTTTGCCGACCGGGATACCGGTCCAGTCGCCGACCACCGAAGCGACGGCCTGTGCATCGACACTGGGCAGTATCAGAGGGTCCTCGCCCTGCAACTGATGCAACTGGCCCTGCAAATCCTGTAACTCGCTCAACATTTGTTGACTGGATTCGGTCGAGACCGTCGCTTCGGTTCCACCTTGTTCTGCGGTTTGATCGACGGCTTTCTCCAGATCGCTGTCGGAACTTTCCACCTTGCCGGTGGCCTCTCGTAACTGTTTGCGCAAATCGAGAATTTTCTGCACCAGTTCGCGTTCATCGTTCCAGCGCTTGTCCAATACTTGCAGTCTTTGTTTTTCCTGCTCCATCTTTTCCAGCGCCAGCTGTTCGCGTTGACCGATTTCGACACCGACCGTTTTTTCCCTGTCGATGATGCGTAATTCCGTCTCCAACGCGGCAATGCGTTTACGGCTGTCATCGACTTCGGCCGGCACCGCGAACTGACTGATGGCGACGCGGGCGCTGGCGGTATCCAGCAGGCTGACCGATTTGTCCGGCAATTGTCGGGCCGGAATGTAACGATGCGATAATTTGACCGCGGCTTCCAAAGCCTCGTCGAGCACCTGCACCTTATGGTGATTCTCCATCATCGTCGCGACACCGCGCATCATCAGGATGGCTTTCTCCTCATTCGGCTCATCGATTTGCACCACTTGAAAACGGCGGGTCAAGGCCGGATCTTTTTCGATGTGTTTCTTGTATTCCGCCCAGGTGGTCGCGGCGACCGTACGCAACGTACCACGCGCCAAAGCCGGCTTCAACAAGTTGGCCGCGTCTCCGGTGCCGGCCGCCCCGCCGGCGCCGACGAGCGTATGCGCTTCGTCGATGAAAAGGATGATGGCTTTTTCCGAGGACTGAACCTCTTCGATCACCTGACGCAGGCGATTCTCGAATTCCCCTTTCATACTGGCGCCAGCCTGCAACAAACCGACATCTAGCGTCCGCAGCGTCACGTCTTGCAGCGGCGGCGGCACATCGCCGGCGACAATCTTTTGTGCGAAGCCTTCGACGACAGCCGTTTTACCGACACCGGCCTCACCGGTCAGCATTGGGTTGTTTTGCCGTCTGCGCATCAGAATATCGATTACTTGCCTGATCTCTTCATCCCGGCCGACAATCGGGTCCATGGTTCCGGAACGCGCCTGTTCGGTCAGATCGACGGTGAATTGCTGTAGCGCTTCCTGTTTGCCCATCTGCGCCGGCGCCATGGCGCCGCTGGCTTCGCCGGGCACGGCGCCCCCGCCGACATGAGAGCCATCGGAGGCGGACAAGCCATCTTCCGGAGAACCGCTGACGATGTCATAAAAGCCATCGGTCAAACTATCGAGTTTGATTTTGTCGAATTCCTTGGAAATGCTCAGCAAGGCGTGATTAAGTCCCTTGGTCTTCAATATGCCAACCACCAGGAAACCGGAACGAACCTGGGACTCGCCAAACATCAGGGTGCCGAATACCCATCCGCGTTCCACGGCCTCCTCGACATGTGAGGATAGATCGGAAATCGACGTCGACCCTCTCGGCAGGCTGTCCAAGGCATCGGTAAAGTCCTTGGCGACCCGGGCCGGCTCAAGATTGAAGTGGCGGATGATCTTATGCAGATCGGAGTCCTGCAACTGTAAAATCTGATGCAGCCAATGAGCCAACTCCACATAGGGATTGCCGCGCATTTTACAAAAAACGGTGGCGCCCTCAATGGCTTTGTAACACACATTATTCAGCTTACCGAACAATGCGACACGGCTAATTTCGCTCATACTTCACTCCCAGCTTGATGGTTATTCAATTGTTATTATCCGGCGTTAGACTGTTTTTCAAGAATTCAAGTAATTATTCAGCGTATTTTTATCAGAGGGAGTAGGCTATTGATTTATCGGGCTGTCTGCAACAGGACGTTGCAGCCAGAGCTTACATGGATGTATTCACGCGTCCCGAGAAATCAATGGTCTACTCCCTAAACCCTGAAAGATACTGAATAGTTACAAATTCAACTGCATGGCTATACCTTCGAGCGATTCCCATATTTGGATAACAAAGAGGGCTTGAGGTGTGTTTGGCAAGGATGTCGGCGACAGGGAGTCCGCCGCCAGGCCCCCACCCAGCACCTAAATTCCATGGCTACTGGACTATATTTTACATTCCAGGATAATTTAGGTGCTGGGTGAACGGCGCTCCTCGACAGACACACCCCATGCCCTTTTTGAACGCCAAAGTGGGAATTGCTGGGATACCTTCACGCTGTGCATCGCTCAGATCTGTAAAGGATTCAGCAGCAAATCATCGGCATCGTTGTCGGCCGAACGCAGCCCCAACCAGCTGTTCCAGCCCAGACGCGAATCGCCGTCCAAACGGCTCATCGGCACCTGATCCTTTTTTAATACCAGATTGACATCCCAGCTAAATTCAAAGCCGGTGTAATTCTGTACGATCGCGATCAAGGTCGCCAAACGCTGTCCGGCCGGCAACAAACTGTTATATTCATCCAACGTCAAGGGTCCGAACACAATGCGAAACTTATGCTGACACCCCCAGACCTTGCTGCCCAACACGACCGAGACGCCTAACTGACCGGTGTTGATCGAATCGCCCAGACGGGTTTGTTCATTTTGTTCGATACCCAGCCATTCGCCGATAAAATCTTCGAGCTGAACCGGCAATTTAAAAAAATCGGTCAGGATGGCGATCAATCCGTCGGCATTCTTGGCCTGCGCAGACAAGAAGCCGGCGTAATGGAATTTGGCCAGATCCGGCATCGCATCGCGTTGCCGACAGGCGGCATCACCGATTCCCGTCAATGCGCCCAGATAATGACCGAAACGGTTTCGATTCGGTCTGTCGAAGCTATATGCCGGCTCGGTATTGGCCTTGGCCCGGTAAAACAGGCTGATCATCCGGTGGTGGAAAATATCGGCGAATCTAGCCAGGGTATGGTCATGATAATTGTGTTGGCGGATCCTGACATATTCGGTAATGTGCAACGGCATCGGCCCATTCGGCCCAAACAAACCGAAAAAAAGCTGATTCAGGCGCGCAGGCCTGCCGTCATTGCCGGGAACGAATCGGCTCAGGGTCGAAGCTTCAAAAGCCAGCGACACCTCCTGGCCAAACCTGACCGGATCATCGCCCGGCCTTTTCGACTGCCCTATCAACGGTTTTTCCGGATAGGCGCACTCGATCAGACGCAGCGCATGAAAGAAGCCATATTGATAGGTCTGTTGATGCAGAATCCGCATTAAATGATCTTTCGTTGCCCTGTTCTCGCCGGCCATCTGATGATTTCCTCGCGATCGGTCGAGCGGATCACGGTTTCTGTAAATGAGTTAATGGAAACATAACGCGCTAAAAACTGCTCCAATACCGCGCCCAATAAAAAAACGCCGCTGCCTTCGAAAGCCGCCTCTTCGAAATTCAACGAAATTTCCATGCCGCGCGCGAAAACGATCGGCCCTCGGCTGTTAACCCGGCGAACGATATTATCCGCTTTAACCGATAACAAGCCCTCTATTTGCCTGCTAACCGATGCATCGCCATAGTCTCCGTAGAGCTTTAACAAATGACGAAGCGCGACCGCCCCTTCTTTTTCGCTGTGGTCGATCAAGCTCAGATAGTTCAGCGTCAGATGATTGATTAAACTCCAGGCGGTATTGTCATAGGCATTCGAGGGTCGGGGCTTGGTCGGCCCAGCCAGACAGCGTATGCTCGCAATCGGCGCGCCTTTTTGCATCGTGAAGTCGGTTTTTGCAGCGCCCAGCGGCATCAACAACGGCAAATCACGATTACTGCACAGGGTCTTGATCGATAACTGCCGGAGTTCACTACTATAAGGCGGCGCCTCGGCATCGACCAAGGTGATGAACACCTCATTACCGATATAACTCGAACGCGGCCCGTGCCGTCTCTGTTTGGATGAAACGACACGCTGCGCACGGTGCAATGAATAATAAGCCGGTTGCCGTTGATGGTTGCGCTCGTCGCTATATTGATAAAAAGGTTGAAAATCGACGGTCTCTTCGCCATTGCCGCTACCGACGACCTGTCTGACCTGGCAAACCTCAAAATCCATCGGTCTCGAGCGGTCGGGAACAACATGGTATTCCGAGAGCTTTTGATTGATATGAATCGGATCCACCTGCTTGGGAAACAAATTGATCGCCGGACTGCAGAATAAGGCAAATTGCGATGCGTCGACCGAATTGATCAATTTAGAATGGCTGCGTTTAAGCAGCACGATCAAATCCATTTCCTGGCTGTCGCATTGTCGTACCGCCTGTTTGAATCCGCCCAGTTCGACAAACATGAATCGCTCAGGCAAGGCAAAATATTCCTGCAGCAAGCGATAACCCTGAAAAGAGCGCGGCGAATATTTCAGCAAGGCTTCATCGTCACCGAACCCTAACCGCCGTACCGGCTGTTCTTTGACGAGATGCCGCCAGCGGTCCGACGTTTTTTCCACCGGCTGCATGCAGACGGCGAAGGCATCGCTCAATAATTGTTCGTATAGCTGCATCGGCAATTCGCCGTGACCGCGCAAATAAACCGGCAGGCTTTCCAATTTAATTTGATTGAATTTCAACCCCGCCGTGGTTCTAAGCCGGAGACGAATCCCCGCCTTCAGACCGTTCAGGCTCGGCGCCCCCAGATTGGCGACCGCGCCGACACTGGGCAGATATTCGGCCTCGCTGATTTCCAGCGGCCATAACGTCACATCATGTGCGCTGCGGTATTCGCAGGCGGTCTGTTCGCCTTTGCCGATTTGACTGCGTAGCGCGGTATCTCTGGGAATAACGAAGCCCTCATTCAACGAACCTTCACTCAAATCGGGCTGAAACTGAACCACGGTCATCGAAGGGGTCGGTTCCAGATAATTAGGATAGACCATTTCCAGCAGATGCTGAGTGAAACGCGGAAATTCACTATCGACCTTAAGTTGAACCCTGGCCGCCATAAAGGCGAAGCCTTCCAGCAACCTTTCGACATAGGGATCGGCGCATTCGAAGCCGTCCATACCCAAACGCGCGGCGATTTTCGGGAATTCCGCGGCAAATTCTCCGCCCATCTCACGCAGATGGTGCAATTCCGAGTTGTAGTATTTAAGCAAACGTGGGTCCATGCCTAACCGTCCAAATCACGCAAATCGACGTCTCCGGTCACCTTATTGATTTCCGTGCGCAAATAGAGATGCAAGGGCAGCGGTTGCGCCCATAGACTGGCTTCAATATCGAAAACAATGGCCATTTGGCTCATTTTATCGTCCGATGAAGTCATATGAATATTCAAGGTATGGGGCAATATCCTCGGCTCATATTGCTGTATAGCCTGTTTCACATTTCGTTCGATCTCGGCCAAATTGCTGCCCGATAATAACCGACCCGACAAGTCTTTAATGCCGTAATTGACGACGGAACGCGCGACTTCCGGGTATTGATCCAGATTCTCCACGGTATCCAGCGAACTGGCGTTCATCAGCCAGGAAATATCGCGCAGCACCGATTGCCGCAATTTATGCATCGATAAGACTCTTTTGTCTCGTGACTCCTGCTTCTTCCCCGGCTCGTCATCGGTCAGCCGGTCCAATAATGAAGGCTGCAGTCTCTCTTTCGGCGTCAGCTCGGCCATAACAATTATTCGCCTTCGCCGGCAAACTGAATCTGACGAATATCCAACAAAGAATAGTCATTCTGATCGGTGATTAACATCCTTTGCCCTAGCCCATAATAGGTATCGTCGAAAACCTGTCGCCATTCGGTTTTACGAGCGAGCTGAATAGCGCCATCGCTACTGTCCTCAGATCCGGAATAGCGGCTCGGAATGAAGCCCATCGCCTCGCCGCCATTAACCCAGATGAATTCAGCCGGAGCCCAAGCGAAATCGCGTAAATCGGCCGGCGCCATCAGGTTAATCTGTTTCAGACGCTGAAATGGAACCCAATAATACTGACCATTGACAATGACCTCGAGCATTGGCCCGATGCGGTTATCGGCATCGGCAATCCAAGCAAATGGCTGTTCATCGATCCGGCCGCCGCTGGTCGGGGCCTGTTCCAAGGCATCGACTCTCAATTTAGCGGCTTCCGCATGCTTGCCATCTGCATCCAGATACAAGGCTTCCAGCAGCAAGGCGATCCAAGGATCGGGTTCTCCGAAAATCAAAGGCGCTCTTTTGCCGGCAAACACATCCTTACGAATGCCTTCGCATAACAATACTTGCTGATAGGTCTGCACCATGAAGCGGGCGGAATCATCCAAGTCTTTCAGTACGTCCAGTTGCGTTCTGGCTTTATCCCATTGCCCCAGCAACACCTGAATTTGAAACAGCAAAATACGATGCTTGGCTTCGGCCGGGTTGCTGCGAATTTGCTGCTGAACTTCCTTGAGCGCCGCTTGCAGATCGCCTTCCGTTAATAATTGCGTTATGTCCATCATTGCCCCTTTTGGCAAACAAAAAAACGGAGAACAACATGGGATTGTTCTCCGTGACTTTGTTGTTTATATGGCTTCGTTTTTCATCAAATCCCAACCTTTTTGTTCGCCTTTACTGACCGTCCCGCCTTCGGTAAAGGCGTTATACTTGGTTTGGAAACCGTTAAAGTTGATGGAAATCGATTCTGACGGCCGCTCACCACCGCTGGATACGCTATAGCTGCTGATAATCGCATCATGCAGCACATATTCCAGATATTCTTGACCCTTGGCGTCTGCGCCGCCGGTTTGGATAAAATGAATCGTGGCCTTACCCAGCGATTTGCCGCAAGTCGCCTGCATCATCAATTCCGTAGATGCCTTATCCATGGACTTGGTTAACGTGACCTCGGAAAATGAAGGGTTGCTGGTTTCCCGGTCTTGACCGCCGCCGCTCGCAGTGATCGCTCGACCCACGCCAAATTGAAACGAATCAATCGTAATCCAGTCCGCGTGGTCTGCAACAGTGCTGTCGCCTTTAATTGCTGTCTCGAAATTTAACAAGATCATGGTATTTCCTCCAAAAATTTAAATACAAAACCAAGAAACAATCGCTCTACAACGATATTTCCAAAAACTAGCCTTTTTGCGAAGGCAACTTAGACGTTAAACGCAACGATACCGTCAAGCCTTCCAATTGATAATGAGGCCGCAGAAAGAACTTAGACTGATAATAACCGGGATTACCCTCGACTTCTTCGACGACGACTTCGGCGCCGGCCAACGGACGGCGCGCCTTATCCTTTTCCGACGCTACGGCCGGATTGCTTAATACATAATTGCTAATCCAGCTATTCAACCAAGATTCCATATCCTGACGTTCCTTAAAGGAACCGATCTTGTCGCGCACGATACATTTCAGATAATGGGCAAAGCGACAGGTCGCGAACAAATAAGGCAGTCTCGCCCCAAGATTGGCGTTCGCCGTCGCATCGGGATCATCATACTCGGCTGGTTTGTGCAACGACTGCGCGCCAATGAATGCGGCGAAATCGGAGTTCTTCTTATGAATCAAGGGCATGAAACCCGATTTAGCCAGTTCCGCTTCTCTGCGGTCGCTAATCGCGATTTCAGTCGGACATTTCATATCCACGCCGCCATCGTCGGTCGGAAAGGTGTGGACCGGCAAGCCTTCCACCGCGCCGCCGGATTCGATACCGCGGATTTGCGAACACCAGCCATATAGCTTGAATGAGCGATTGATGTTAGTCGCCATTGCATAAGCGGCATTGGACCAGGTGTATTTGCTGCTGTCCGCGGCCGCGGTATCCTCTTCGAAGTCGAATTCATCGACCGGATCAGTTCCGGCGCCATAAGGCAAACGCGACAGAAAACGCGGCATCGCCAAACCCAGATATTTAGCATCTTCCGATTCACGCAGTGAACGCCAAGACGCGTATTCAGGCGTGGAGAAGATTTTGGTTAGATCGCGTGGATTGGCCAATTCGCCCCAGGAATCCATCTGCAGGGTCGTCGGCGCGACGCCGGTAATGAATGGCGAATGCGAGGCGGCGGAGATTTGCGCTATTTGGCTTAACATCTCGACATCCTTAGGCGAATGGTCGAAATAATAATCGCCAACCAGACAACCGAAAGGTTCGCCACCGAATTGACCGTATTCCTCTTCGTAGAGCTTTTTGAACAAAGGACTTTGATCCCAGGCGGTGCCTTTGAATTTTTTCAGCGTCTTGCCGAGTTCCTTTTTAGAGATATTCATCACCCTGATTTTCAGCATCTCATCGGTTTCGGTATTGTTCACCAGATAATGCAGTCCCCGCCAGGCGCTTTCCAACTGCTGAAAATCTTCATGATGAATAATCAGATTGACTTGTTCGGTCAATTTTTTATCGATCTGAGCGATGACGGCCTGAATCGAATTCAGCGCGTCTTCGGAAACGATCGAGGTATCCTTCAAGACATATTCGGCCAAGGTCTGCACCGCATTTTCAACCTCCTCCTTGGCGCGTTCAGACTTGGGTTTGAATTCCTTTTGCAGCAATGCGGAGAAATCACCGGCTTCGCCAACTTGAGCTTCCGCCTGGGCTTCTTCTTTTTCTAACTCAGCCATGGTTTATTCCTCTCCTTCTTTCTTTTCTGATGCTTGTGAGTCGTCCGGTTTAGGCGCCGCGACCAAAGATTGTAACAAAGCAGGATCGCTGATGGCCTTGGCAATCAGATCCTCGGCGCCGGTCTTGCCGTCCATATAGGTCATTAAATTGGCTAATTGCGTCCTGGCCTCCAGTAATTGCTTCAGCCCATCAACCTTGCTGGCTACTGCGGCCGGAGAAAAATCATCGATGCTGTCGAAGGTAATGTCGACACTGAGATTACCTTCGCCGGTCAGCGTGTTGGGCACGTTGAAGGCTGCTCTCGGCTTCATCGCCTTCAAACGCTCATCGAAATTATCGACATCGATTTCCAACATCTTACGATCGGCGACAGGCGCTAGCGGATCGACCGGCTTGCCGGATAAGTCTGCCATCACCCCCATCACGAAAGGCAACTGAACTTTTTTTTCCGCGCCGTAAAGCTCGACGTCATATTCGATTTGAACTCTGGGCGCACGATTGCGCGCAATAAACTTTTGACTACTTTCAGCCATGATAGACTCCTGGGATAGTGGGTATTACTGGAACAATAGTGATAACTTCATATTTGACAATCAGCATTGCGACAAACGATTATTCTGGGGATGATTCGTGATCCGCTGCTCCGCTTAAGAACTCAACCTGCTCGACGCCATTCGGCGCCATGTCCTTCATGATTTCCATAAAATCCTTGCCGACTAAACGAAGTACGCGATGCAGTAGAATAGGCACCGGACTGGAAGGCTCGTGCTTTTTATAATAGTCGCAAATCAAATTCAGCGCCTTGCGAACATCTTCACTGTTATTGATCGTGCTGACGGCAGTCTGGGGCGCAGCGCGACTTGGCGTCGCAGCGGTTTCGCCTTGCGCCGTTTCCGCTGACGCCGTTTCAGCCTCGGGGGCATCATCGGCTTGCAGAGCGCGTCTATCGATCCATGCGGATAAAATGACGTCGATTTCTTTCAATAGCTTCCTGAGATCGGCAAAACTGGGAGCATCACCGACGCCCACCTGTTCGGTGACAAAATTCTCCAGATCGTTTAGATACTGCTGGCTGTCGGCGATTGCCCGGGCAGTCTTGACTAATTGTTCACCATCGCAGTCCTGAAACGCACCATCGATATCCGACGACTGCGGAGCCTCGCCTTCCGACGCCGTCGCCTGACCTTCGGCGACATGAATATCCATTAGGGTGAATTTACCGAACGCGCGTGATTCCACCAACGGTATATGCTGTATAGGCCTGAGCAGCGTCTCGAAATCACATAATGACATCAAGATGTTGATCCTCTCGGTCGGATCGTTATCATCGTCCGGATCCAACTGCGGATGAATATCCTGCCAAAACGATTCGGTCAACTTCTTCAGCAATTCCAGTCCTTGGGCAAAACCTGCAAATCCCTCCAATGCAGCCAACGCGCGTAGATAAAAAATCAACACGCGAAAATCTCGGGTGCGCGCCAGCAATTGCTCCGCCGCTTTCCTAACTTCCTTCCAATTGGGCGGCTCCGCTTCCTGTATCGTGTCGCCGATCTGTTGCTCAGGCTTGCCTTTAATCGCTTGTTCTAGGGCAATGAAATCAGGATCGTACTCCAAATCTTCACCACAAGACTGTTCGGCATCAATTTCATTTAAATAGTCCTCTATTTCGACACTCACCTAAATAACTCCTATTGATCAAACTGAGTAACTATTCAGTATAGTTTTTTTCAGAGGGAGTAGGTTATTGATTTATCGGGCTGTCTGCAACAGGATGTTGCAGTCAGAGCTTACACGGATGTATTCACGCGTCCCGAGAAATCAATGACCTGCTCCCTAAAGACTGCAAGACCCTAAATAGATAGAAAAAGAAACGGCGAATAAATCCTGCTAAGATCGCTCTACGTCGAGAAAAAAATGCGCCGTTCTTTGTCTGACGAGACTCATTGTAACCAGCGTTTCATTCACAACGGTTGTCGACATCTAGCTTTCGAGTATAGCGCTAAAGCTGAAATAAACACGAATCCTTTCCACTGACTTCGACGACGATGATACTGATATTGTCCCTGGCTTGCCTGGCCAATACTTCCCCCATCAATGCCTCGGCATCATCCTCATTATCCTGATTCAATATACGCTCTATTTCAACCGGACTTAACTCCTTATCCACGCCATCACTGCAGAGCAAATATTTATCACCGGGACGAGAACTGAGGTATTCGCAGTCCAATTCCAGCTCATCGAAGGCGCCGACCGCCCGCGTGATGACATTGTTGCTTTTCAGCGATTGCATGTCGCCAGCGGATAACGCCGCCAACGGCGTCGCATCTTCGCTATGATCAACCGTCAGCTGCTGCAAATGCCGCTCGCGTAAGCGATAAAGACGACTGTCTCCGGCCCAAATGCATGCCAAACGGTCTCCGCCGGCAATCAGTGCGACGACGGTGCTGCCGATGATCTGATCGCCATAGCGCGACTGCGCCAATTGACGCAATCGCGCATTGACCTGGCGTAAACACGCCATGGTCCGCTCAACCGATTGTTCTAAATCGTATCCCGGCTGCTCTTCGGCCATCGCTTCAACGATCATGTGGCTGGCCACTTCGCCGGCCTGATGCCCTCCCATGCCGTCTGCAACCACCCACAGTCCCTTGTCGGGCCGATCGAGCAAGGCGTCCTCATTCAATTTCCTGCGTTTACCACGATTAATCGCCGATTGCGAGCGCCATACCAAGGTTTTTTGCTCGCCCAGAGGCTCGGTCAATAACACATCATCAGCCGGAGAAGCTTCCATCATTGGTCGTGATTCAGCTTGAACGGCAATCAGTTTTTTTTGCAAATTCCAGCCCCGATTTGACATGTGACCGGATAACAGGCCAGCATAAGCATGAACCGGCGGCAAACCTTCGCACATCAGCATCCCGGCCTTGATCGTTTCGGAGCCCCGAGTATGCCATAAGCTATAGCCTAAAAGACAATGATTGATCAAGCAATTATTCAATCCCGCAAGATTGTCGTTCAATGACGGTTCGGCGCTCTGTGACTGGATAAAACAAGCCATTTTGCCGGTTGCCTGGCCGGCATGGTTATCATCCTCTAGCGAAATGACGCTTTTATCACGCCAGCAACGGCTGTCGACCCGGATCAAGCGCCGATCGATTTCATCGGCCGTCAGATCCTGCTCCAAGGCCGACAAGGCGATATTTTCAATTTCCACATACCAGGCCTCGGCCGCAGGCGTGAACAGCATCAAATCGGCGATGTCCTCAACGGCGACCGCAATCGTCAACGGAAAATAACGGCCGACTCTGTCCACGCTAGGCATCACCACCCCGGCCCAGGCCTGATTCCCGCAGATTCCTGGCGACAACAGAAAACGCCAGATCGGGCTGGTTAAATAACACTCCAACCACTGTTCGCCCAACGCCTCCTTACTGCAAGCCAGGGCGCTTTGCATCCAATGATCCCAACCGGCAATAAAATCATGCCCGATACGCCGCGAGACAAAATCACCCAACACCGGCAACTTGCCGTAAAAGCCCGGTGCTGATACGGATGACTCGGTTAAATTCTGTTCGGACATCGGAAACCGTTCAGCTCTTTCGCGACAAAGGGGTTGATGACGCTATTCGCCGTTAACTCATAGCGTGCGCTTAGCCCTTCCAAGGTGAAAGTAATATCGAATTTATTGCTGGCGATCTGGGAAATTTGCATCTTATCCAGCACCCTGAACCAGGCCCATGCGCCTTCTTCCGAGCGGCTCAACTGCCTGCCGTCCAAGGTTTCAAAGCCATATCTGACCAGACCGGGCTGACTGCCGGGCCATTGAAAAGGAACCGCCCGGGTCGGACCATGACGATAGGTGGCCTGTTGACCTTCCAAATTCAACCAGAACTTGGCCGCTTTGGCATCGAGATAAAGCGGTTTCAATTGAAAATGCACCCTAGGCAAGGCTCCACCTGACGAGAAAAAAATCTCTTTGATCTTGGCGGCATTCTGAAAGGTTCTGAGCGTCGATGCGGAAATGCCGATCGATTGATTATCCTGGGAAATCAATTTCCAGCGCCTGCCGCTGGTGTCGACAAACTGTTTCAGATGGGTATTGAAAAATTGGTCGATCAAGCCGTTCGGCGCAAAAAACTTACCGAAGTCCTGCAGGGTGATTTCGCTTTGACTGCTTTTAACGAGAGGGTAGCGCCCCTCCAGCCCGGCATTGCACAGGTCGCCCAATTCGCTTTGCAGAGCCTTGTTTAATTGCCCTTTTACGCCACCGAGAATCAATCCCCAATTCGCGGAAGCCAGGGTCTTGACCCAGCCTTTCATCGGTTCCGGCAAGCGGGAAGCCTGTAACTGCAGTTTGGCGATGATATCGTTGCCGCCACCGCCGCTACGTTGCATCGCCAGATTCATCGCGGCCTCGCCGGTATTCGATGTCGTACCCAAATCGGCCATGTAAGCATACAACTGTCCCAGATTGGCGATGATTTGATCGATGGGCGCGTCAGGTCCGCTTTGCCTGACCAAGCTCACCAGGGGTTGAAAATGACGCTCAACCTCCTTGCCGGAACGATCGACACTGTCGACCTCGACACCAGCCGATTTCGCCGCGCTCAATAATTTCTGCATCCTGTCGCCGCCGCCCGCTTCGACGCCTTGTTTCAATTTATCCACCGCGGCCAACGGCGCAGACGCGGAAACCCGGGTCAACGACGTTTGTTTATCCAGCGCCTGCAACAGTTTGCGCAGCGGCGAATCGAAGCTGGATACGGTTTCCAGGACCTCGACCGATTGATGGATATTGGCCGTTCTGCGAATTCTCAGACTGGCCAACATATCATCCCAACGCTTGATGAATTCGTTGTAATAATATTTGATCAGCTTGCCTTCCAATTGCTTGGAATCACCGACTCCGAGGACATTCTCATCACCGAGCACCCAGCGTTGCTCGACCGTCTGCTTGGCCAGATCCTTGCTTTCGTTCAGAAAGACCTGATGAAATCCCCGATAGGTGAAAAAACCGGGTATAAACACCTCGTCAAGACTGCCGCTGGTCGCCGAAAACACCCGACTACCGCTGATCCCCAGCGCCTCGCTGAGCCTGAAATCATCGTCATGATTGCGCAGCGCCTCTTCCTTGATGCGCATATAAATCTGTTGAGCCACCGGCACCCTAGTCAGAATTTTTCTGACCTCGCCGATCAACTGCCGGTCGACGTTTTGAGGCGGCAAAGGCCTAGCCAACAACGCATCCAAATGGGCCGATAAATGTTGCTCGGTCTCCTGCGGATATTGATTACTCCAGTCCACTCTAATCCATGGTCGTATGACGCTGATTTCGGCCTTATCGGTCGCGCCCAACATCAGGTAGACCCTTAGCAATTGATAAAGAATTTCGGGATTGCTAGATTCGGTGCCCAGTAACCGATGTTCGAGACGGGTCTTGATCATCGGCAAAAAACGCTGCTGCAACAGCTTGATATAAGCCGACTCCGCCACCGGCCTTAATTTCCCGCCCTGATACAAGCCCATGCGCATCGTCAGCGGTACATCGTCTTTCGGATAGGTGTCGCGCAGCGAGCGCAAGGCGTCCATTTTCGCCAACAGCGGTAGGAAGTCGGTAGCGTTGCCGTCCTGACTGAGCGCCGGCAAAGTCTGATAGTGTTGAGCCCGCTGGACGAATTGATCGATCCGGTCATCATTCTGAATAAAGCTGTGGGTCCACAATCCGCAAAACACCACCACCGTCGCGACCGCCGCCCCGTAAAACAGACGCTGTAATAAGGTCCGGCGCTGTTCCACTTTTTTGTTCAAACCGACCAGCTCGGATTCGGCGAAGATGACTTCCTTCAATAGGCGAGTCAAAAAATAACTCTTGCCCTTGCCGCTGAACACCGGCATCGAAGCGCGTTGCAGCTTGAAGGTATTGGCCAGCACCCCCATCAGGCGATCGATCGGCGTGCCTTCCTGTGTGCCGCTGGTCAGATAAACTCCGCGCAACAATGGCGGGGTCTGATAACGATTGGCGCCGAAGCAATCCTGCAAAAATGCGTTGAGCGGTTCTTTTAACAAGGCCATGCGCTGCGGGAAACCGAAAATTGATTGCCGCCGCCCCAGATCACGTTCTTCCTGCATGCGTTTGAGCAGGCCTTTATCCAGACGTGATAATAATTGCTGGTAGTCATCGCCGAAACGCTCGATAAAACTGTCATTTCCGCCTTCCCCGTATTCTGGAAAAGTGACGCCCCAGACCTGGGCACGCTCCTCTTTGCCCAGGTCGGCAAAATAATCCATGAAGCCGGCGACCAGATCGGCCTTGGTGAACATCATGTAAACCGGCACCCGGATACCCAGCTGTTCGTTTAATTCCTGGACTCGTTGTCTGATCGCGTGAGCATGAACGGCCCGTTCCTGTTCGGTAAATTTAAGCAGGTCCGATAAACTCATCGCCACCAGCACGCCGTTCAGAGGTCTTCTCGGCCGGTATTTTTTCAGCAATTGCAAAAAACCCGACCATGCCGCCTTGTCGGTAGCCTCGTGACTGTCTTGGGTGGTGTAACGGCCGGCGGTATCCAACATCACCGCCTGATCGGTAAACCACCAATCACAGTTGCGCGTGCCGCCGATACCTTGCACGGCATTTTTGCCGAAACGCCCCGCCAATGGAAATTCCAATCCCGAATTAACCAGCGCCGTGGTTTTACCGCAGCCTGGCGGCCCGATTATGATGTACCAGGGCAGCTCATATAAATAAAAATTACCGGCACTGGTTTTATGTTTGGCCGTTTTTAACGTTTGCAAGGCGTTGTCGAAATGGTTTTTCAGATCGCCGACTTCCTGATCCGCAATTGGAGCGCCTTGCAATTCGGTTTTTTCCGAGGTTTGACTCAATTCATCGGTCAATTGCGCATTGGTTTTACCGGCTTTAATCTGCAAACGCAGAATATTAAGCAGCCAGCCGATGAAAATAATCAATATCACTACCCAACGCGACAACTCGGATTCAAGCAATACTTTTCCGCCCACCGCAATCAACGGCGCCAAAAACCAGATCAATAGACACAGCGCGGTGATGCCCAAGAACTGTATCACCCACTTATTTTTACAGAAATTAATGACTTTCTTCACGATGGTCCCATTAAAAATTAATTTCTACGCGCCGATTCAGGGCTCTGTGCGCCGCAGTATCATTGGGGACCAGGCTCTGCGTATCGGCCCGCCCCTCGGCAATGACATGCTTTAACTGATGCTTTCTCAATACATCGGCGACGGCTTGAGCGCGGGCGCGTGATAAATCCCAATTCGACGGAAAACGCGCGGTGAAAATCGGCACATTGTCGGTATGCCCGACCACGGTAATCGGCGTCTTGACCACCTCCAAGGCCTGCGCGATTCTATTCAACAACGGCAGATGACGATCGCGAATGTTGTCGGAACCGGAGGCAAAGAAACTCTTGGCTAAAATCCGGATCATCGTTTGCCCGTCCTGATCTAGCACGGCAACCTTTTTCTGCTCTATTTCCGGCTGTAGAAACGACCTGATTTTCTCCAATACCGTCGGCTCGACCACCGCTACTTCAAGCGGTTTTTGCTCGACGACCATCGGTGCAGGCGCGGGCGCCTTGATGGCATCCTTGATCTGATAGAGCTGCCCCATCAGCGGCCCGGAAGTTTGATTAATCGAATAAAGAAAGCCTAAGAACAACAACATCAAAAAAGCCGCCGTCGCCAAACCGATCACCCATAAGGGGACGTATTTGGCCAAGACATTACGTTTATCGGTGATGCCGCGCCATTGCAAAGACAATTCTCTGTCAAAATCGCCCTTTTGCCGCTGTATCACCCGATAAAGATTTTCCCTGACTTCTTGCAATCGATCGGAACCGCGTTGCAGGACGCGGTATTTGCCCTCGAAGCCAAGACTCAAGCAATAATAAAACACCTCGAGCAAATCCAGATAGATGCCCGGCTGACCAATGACGTTGTCCAAGACCTGGAAAAATTTCTCCCCGCCCCAGGATTCCTTATGGAAAGTAATCAACATACCTTGCGTCGCCCAGATGCTATTGCCTCCCCAAGGCGTATTCAACACCACTTCATCGACCAACGAGCATAATAGGTAGCGTGCGGTTTGCACTTGCGCCGCGGCACAGCCCTTGCCTCTCGCCTGCTGATCGAAAGCCTTGATTTCATTGATCACGGCATTTCTCAGACCCCCGATGTCATGGTGGGAGGCGCTATTGCGCAACGGCATCACCAGCGCCAGAATCGGCAAGGCGCTGCCGAGCAATGGATTAGTATCCGACTGCAGCTGCAATTGCTGCTGCACGCCCCCTTCCGGCGGTGTCACCGGAGGCAACGATTCCGGCGGAGGTGTAGGGGAGGCTTGTGGTTTACGCTGACGACCCGGCGACGGTTTCAGAACCG
This sequence comes from Methylomarinum sp. Ch1-1, assembly GCF_030717995.2. Taxonomy (NCBI): domain Bacteria; kingdom Pseudomonadati; phylum Pseudomonadota; class Gammaproteobacteria; order Methylococcales; family Methylococcaceae; genus Methylomarinum; species Methylomarinum roseum. Next base: position 3,595,520 of record NZ_CP157743.1, read on the forward strand.
TCTTGTCGTCATCCTCGAAATTCGCGAAAGGGTCATCTTGATTCACGATTCATCACCCATTTTTGATTGCCCAAAATTCGATTTCCAATCCCGGAAAATCTCCGCCAATATGAATCGCAAAACCGCCGGAATGACGCATTTGCTGCCAAAGCTCGCCCTGTTTATTCAATTCAAAATAGGAAAAGCCGGCATGATAAGGAATCTGTCTGGGCGCGACCGGCAACGAATGGACGGTAATGCCCGGCAACGCCGATCTGACCAGTTGTTGGATTTGTTCCACTGGGCCGATTTTGACCTGACCGGGGAAACGGCTGCGCAACTGTTCTGTCGAGACCTGGGCGTTTACCGCCAGCACAAAAAAAGCGTTGTCCAACAGATTATAGTCTGGGATTTTGGCGGCCCGAGTACCGTATTTCGGCGGCGTCAATGGAATCGGAATGGCGTTCTGCTCCAGCACCATGCTGAGACAATCCCTGATCTCTTCCATCACATAGGAAAAAGTTTTTTCCAAATCCTCATGTTGATAAGGCGGCAAGGCAACCGGACGTTTGTTAGCCTTGGCATATGTCGACAGTTCGCCGGCAAGTTGCACCGCGATGCGATAAAGCTGCTCGGGATGCAACGTGGCAATATGCTGTAGGTGCTGGAACAACGGTTCCGTTCGATTGACCACCTGCAGCAACAAAAAATCTGAAATTTCCGCCACACCGCCGCGTCCGGCCTCCGAGGCCCGGCCGCCTAGCGCCTCTCCGCGCGTATGCAATAAACCGGTAATCTCTTTGATAAAATCCTGCAGTCGCGGCAGCGCCTGGCAATTGATGGCCGGAGCGATGTAGTCATCATCGAGAATGATATTTTTATCGACCCGCGATTCGATCACCCTGGCGACGCCAATGCAGATATAGCCGGCCCGCTCCTGATGCTCCAATAACAAGCGACAATTCAACTTGCCGACGACGACGGTCGCGGTTTCATTGCTGTTGCTGTTATGATCCCTGACTTCGGTTTCATGGCCGTGATAGCGCGCCAAATTATTCGGCTTTTCCTGGCTATCTATCTCAACCGCCCCTTCCAAGCGCGCCGGAAAGGCCAGATAGACGATACTATTTTGCACATCGGTGGGAATTTCTATCGGCTCCGGCAAATTGTCATCGACCGGCAGATTAAAGGGCGTACCGTCGGGAAAAATGCCTTTGCACTCGGCCAGCGCCAACTTGCCCATCCCCAATTGGCGCTGATCTATTCTCAGCTTGCCGACCCCCCAGTCATAGCTTTGCAAGCCTTCACAACGCCCCCTCAGCAATGCCTCGATATAGCGGTCATGTTGTTGAAAATGCTGCGGCCGCAGAAACATTCCTTCCGACCAGACCACGCGGTTATTTTCAGACATATTGTTCTCTTGATTATTTTTTTGGATTGACGGCTCTAATTTGTTTCATTTGCTGTTCATAAGCCTCAGCAAATGCATCGCCATAGAAATCTTCAACCGCCTGCTCGGCCAATTGAGCATAGACGTCACAATATTTCTCCCAGCATTTGGCCTTTTTATTCAGCACCAGACCTTCTTCATATTGTTTCTCGATCCTGTCCGGCTCAAATTGTCTGAGAATTTCCGATAAAGAGGCCTGGATGCCGGCCTGCATCGCCATTTGATGATTCAGCATGTCCTGGAATCCTTCATCAATCGCATCGACCGAATCCATAAAACCGCCTTTGCCGTCATTGAGCAAATGCTGCAACGCTTCATCGGTAGTCACGGAAAACTTCAAGGGATTGTTGTCGGCCTTCTTGATCGTCGTCACTGTCACCCTGAACAGACTCTTGAATTCCGCCCGGCTTCTCAACACGGCGACGGTGCTTTCGACAAACTGCCGAAACATCGAGCCGATGCGCCGCATTTTGTCATCCTGTTGGGCGGGCCGTATATCGGCCTGATCCAGCCCGGCCCCTGCTAAGAAGGCTTGATAGAGATTCGGCGCAGCGCCTTCGGCCGCCCCGCTAACGGATGGCGCGGGAGAAGGTTTAACCAACTCAGGTTCAGCGGGGCGCAACGATTCGTCGGCAATGGGTGGCGCTTGCTGGTCCAGCAAGGCATTATCCTGTTGTTGAGGCTCGATTGCCGGAGCGGCTGGCTGATTATTCGAAGATTGCGGCTCTAGATTAAAAAGTTCTTCGAAATTGAAGTCTTCGGGAATTTCATCATTGGCATGTTTTTCCCCGGTCGGTTCCGGCGCTATGTAGCTATCATGCAACGAGGAAAATTGATCGTGCTTTTCATAATCGGGACTGAAATCATCCTGTTGTTCGCTTAAAAAAGGATTTTCCATCTGCTCTGCAAACGGGCTTTCCGCCGGCATCTCAGCGGACGGCTCAGCTTCCGCAGACAAATTTAACAGGTCGTCATCCTCGGCAAAAGGACTGGTATCCGGTTCCGCAAAAGGCCCTGCGCCCCCCCCTTCATCAGCACCGGCGCTATCTGGCAACAGACTAACTTGAATCTGATATTCACCAATGCCTAAAATCATGCCGTCAACCAGTTTGATCGATGTTTGCTTGATCGGCGCCGGATTTTCATCGATAAAAGTTCCTCCTAAACTCGTATCCGAAAGCATGAAGGCATCATTTTCAAAACCGATCTTCGCGTGATGTCTGGAAATGATTTTTTCGGTATCGGGAAGAAACAAATCGCATGAATCTTGACGCCCGATGGTTCCGCCTTCTCTATCTATGATGACAGCTTCACCATTTTCATAAGGCTGCCCCTTGAAGGCCACAATTTTTAAAGAAACAGGCATATATTTTATGGCGTATGTTGGTATAGGCTTACGGTTAACAGCCGTCAGTTGATTGCGATGGTCATTGGCTAAAAAACCGTCCAGATACAATCTAATGAAAAGAGTTCGTAATTATTTCAGCATATTTTTATCAGTGGGAGTAGGCTATTGATTTATCGGGCTGTCTGCAACAGGCAGATTTTTGCTCTGACCGCCAAGGAAGGCGGAAATGTAGAAAATGCAGGAGCAATTTTCTACCTGCAAAATCTGCATTTCCATCGTCCCTGGCGGTCTACCTCACCGGTTCCCGACCGGTGTGGCATTCCCACCCTCCCTGGCGGTCTACCTCACCGGTTCCCGACCGGTGTGGCATTCCCACCCTCCCTGGCGGTCAGACGTTGCAGTCTGAGCTTACGCCGCACAGGGAAGTGCAAGTGCCGCGTGAGGCAGAATGCCGTTAGCTGCCATGGAAGTATTCACCCAGCACCTAAATACCATAGACTATTGACAATGATTTATAATCGTCGTTTATTTAGGTGCTGGGTGAACGCGTCCCGAGAAATCAATGGTCTACTCCCTAAACCCTGAAAGATACTGAATAGCTACAAGAGTTCTTATTATCAGTGCTATGCTATTTATACTATTACAGAATAGACTGTAAGCAAAAATTTTACAGCTTTAAGGAACAAAAGTGACCCGCAAATATCTCTCTAAATATTTATTAACCGGCCTTCACCTTGTATTACTCTCGTTACTGACCGCTTGTTCGACATCCGGCGATGTCGAACGGGAAGCCATTTTTGCCAACCTAACCGTCATTGCCGATGCCAATCTGAATCCCGCCATCGATGGCCGCGCATCGCCGATCGTGACCCGAGTCTATCAACTGGCTGAGACGGCGAAATTCGATAATAGCGGTTTCTTCGCCTTGTACGAAAACGACCAAGCGCTGCTCGGCAATGATTTGCTCAGCAGGATCGAGTTGGAAGTCAAGCCCGACGAAAACTATCAACATCGGCTCGAAATCAAACCTAATACCCGCTTTATCGCGGTGCTGGCAGCGTTTCGCGACCTGGATAATTCGCAGTGGAAGGATATGACCGCCTTCCAGATCGACAGCAATCGATCACTGACAATCAAACTGAATGAAAACAGCGTAAAACTGACGGTGAATAGCGCCGATCAATGACCCAGGGTGATTTCTATACACTCTCTGACCCAGAGCTCCGATCTGCGGTAACCGGCGCCGAGATAAAGCCGACGCCCTGCGCAAGCAAGCATTCCTTACCTCTGACGGTCAGGTCGGTGACGAAGCGAAACTGTTGGCGCGGATCGATCGGATAGGCCTTCAACTGGTAATGACTGCCCCAGGGCTTTTCCTGAGCGATGACCAAGACAGGTTCATTATAACGAAGATAGGGACTGGTCAGGCCCACATCCTGCAACAAATCTTTGACCCTCGCGGCATCGTGATGAGGATGAAGATAAAAATCGGCCACGCATTGCAGCTTGGGCGTACCATTATTGGCATTTGATACGGCTTGATTCCAAAGTTTCAGATGAGGAATACACACTACCGTATCGTCGGGAGTGACGATCTGTACCGTGCGTATGCCGACGTGGGTGACTTCACCATAATTGCCATTGATCTCGATCCAATCGCCGTTACGGTAAGGCCTTTCGCCGACCGCAACCACCCCGGCGATGAGGCTGCCGGCATAATCCTTCAACGCAAAACCAAGAGCCAAGCCGAGAGAACCGAACACCGCAACCATGTTCTGCAAGGACGGCTCGATCACCCGAGGTACGGCCAACAGAATCGCCATTACGATGAAAATCAGACGCAATAAGGGCACCATTGCTAACAGGAAGAAGCGTGGCTTGCCGTGTAAGCGGTTAGCGATCCAGGGCAGTAGTTTTTGCGTCGCCATGATCAGCAAGGCCGCCCCGATCACGATCAGGATCAACTCCAGTATCGTACCGCTGTCCGGCGCTTTAAAGATTTGCTCTAATTGACGCTTTTCCATGTTATCCCCCCTTCAGAAACCATCCAGACTATAGTCGCGGGCGCGCAAATACTCCCGGGCGCTGGTATAGCCCATTGCCGATATCCGCCAGACATCATTGTGCGAAACGACGATGCCCAGCGCCCTCAAGCGCAATAGCAAAGACATGATGCGGTGAAAAGGCAAGGGCAGCAGCTCGGGCAGTATCGATGCCGGCAGCCCGTTGTGCAGCAACAACACATGCATGATAAAAGCCATGTCCTCCTCTTTTTCGACCGGCAATACCGGTTCCTGCGGCACATCGGATACCCAGATGCACTGCTCCCGGGCGCCCAATAACGGTCTTTTTTCCTCGTCATCCTCGGCCTGGTCTTCTTCCTGTTCCGGCTCCGCTCTCAACCTTTCCCGCCAGTAGTTTCTGGCAAGCCCGAAATTTCCCCGGCAATAGGCGGCCAGCTGACTCAATTCAGGGCTGATTTCATGATCTTCGTCATCCGGTTCGGCCAGCACGATTTTCCCGGTACGGGCATTTTTGAAGCACAGTTGCTCGCGCTCCGCGCCAGCCGCTAATTGAAAAAACAAGCGCGCCAGACGAGCGCCATCGAATCCTTGCAGAGTCAGCACATCCCACTGAGGAATCGGCCAGACATGCTGCAGATATGCCCAGGCCCAACTGTCACAGCCTATGATCCCATGCCCCAATTCGCCGGCGACCGCCCTTTCTAACAGCTGCCGAACCAAACCCAGACCGTTGGCGTGACGCAGATAACAATGTTCAAGATGCGGCAACACCCACTGGCGATCTGGCTGTGGCCAGCCCATTAACCAACCTTGATGAGCCCCTAGGATTTGTTCGACATCGGGCGCATCGACACGACAAAGACCATGCCTCGCCGCCCATTTCCCCAGCATTTCGCCGTGACCGGTAAATGGTGGCCCGACGACGAACTTGACCGGACTATCGGCCGGCAATGTCTTCCTCCAGTCACCCAGCGCCGCATCAAACGCCTGCGCCACCTTATCCCAATCGATCTCCGCCACCAAATGAGCAAGGCCTACCTTGGATAAGGACTGCAACTCGCTTTCCTCTTTCAATGGCGCCAAATCTTCCGCTTCGAAACGCAAAGAAAACCGCTTGAACGAGGCCCATTTTAACCGCGCCGCGCTGGCGCCGGTGGCGCTGGGCTGACGGTAATCGGTCAGCCTGACGAATTCCCACAGCGGTGTTTGCGCAAGCAGACCCTCATTTTGTGCCGACTGCCTCTCCTTCATCTTTTCAACCCCAAACTCTCACTTGACAAACTCCGCCATGCTGGGAGTAACATATGAATATTACTTTAACCCAGATATATGCTGAAGGAAATGAATTTTCATAAAACCACTCAGACGCCTGCTTTGGTTAGTTATTGATGATCATGCGATAACTTGGAAAATCAGTATTAGCCTACTTTGATTAACTATCCGGATTGAGCTTTCAGAGTCACGACAAACCAGAAACACGACTTCGATCAACGAAGCTGGGTTTTCCTGCTAACACTTTTGTTTAAGCCGAAGGTGTTGATAGCAAGCTTCGTCGCAAACATTGCTCGATCTGCATATTTTTTCCCCGTCATTCGCATGCACGGGCATCCGCTCGATTCATGCACCTACTGTCAGGCCGAGTTTTGGTCTGGCTATGATTTTTCTATCAGGAGAGCGAAATGAGTAACCGAAGCGATTATGTGAAAAAAATGAAAGCAAAACTCGACGAATGGAATGCCGACATCGACAGACTGGAAGCCAGGGCGGAAGCGGCGCAAGCCGACCTGCAGATCGAATACCAGCAACAAATCGAAGCCCTGAAGGAAGAGCGTGACGAGGCCGCGGCCAAGCTTAAGACCCTGGAAGCCGCCAGCGACGAGGCCTGGGAAGACATCAAGTCAGGTGTCGAAATGGCCTGGACTTCGCTGCATTCGGCCGTCGATTCGGCGATTTCCAGGTTCAAATAATCAGCCGCACTATTTTTTTAAGAACGCGCTTTTATGATCATGCTCACGATCCTCTTTTACCATTCGAATCTGAGCATGATTGTGAAAGCGGCCGAGACTTCCAACTCAGCCCGATGAACAGTAAGCTAGCTAAAGGTCTTTATGTCGAATCAAACAAATTCTTTTAACTCTCCAGCGATCGCCGTTAAAGATGACGGCAGCCCTAGACTGGTGGGATTCGAATTAGAATTTTCCGGGCTCAGCCTCGAACAAACCGGCGTGGCGCTCCGCAAATCATTAGGAGGAAAATTGGAACAGCTGTCCGTAGCCGAGTCGGTGCTGCACGTCGATGCATTGGGGGACTTTACTATCGAGTTGGATTGGAATTATCTGAAGCGCACCGCCGAAGAAAATGAGCACTCACAACAAAACGGCGACTGGGTCAATTTACTGAGCCAAGCAGCGAACCTGCTGGTTCCCGTCGAAATCGCCTGTCCTCCGATTCCGGTCGGCGAGCTTGAAGCGTTGACACCGATGGTCGATGACTTACGCAAGGCCGGCGCCGTCGGCACCGAGGAATCATTGCTGGCGGCTTACGGCGTTCATATCAATCCGGAAATTCCGCGTCAGGATGCCGAAACACTATTTACTTACTTACGAGCGTTCGCCGTTCTCCAATGGTGGTTGGTCGATGCCCATGACGTCGATGTCACCCGAAAGATGAGTCCTTACATCGACCTTTATCCGGAAGCCTATCTCAAAAAGCTTTTATCCGCACCGCAACCGACTATGGAACAGCTTTTTGCCGATTATCTAGAACACAACGCCAGCCGCAACCGAGCACTGGATTTATTGCCGTTGCTGGCCCATATCGACCGTGACGCGGTGCTGCGCGTCGTCGATGATCCGAAGATTCAGGCCCGCCCCACCTTCCATTATCGTTTACCGAACTGCCATATCGAGCGGGCGGACTGGTCGTTGTCCGCTTCCTGGAATACCTGGTGGGTCGTGGAGCAATTAGCGTCCCGGAGCGACGACCTCAATGAGCTCAGCCAGGACTTTCTGCAGGCCGAGCGGCCGGTGATCGGCGTCAACCGCAAAGAATGGGTGGAGTATATCGGCCGATGGCTAAAAGACCACGCGTTGGCGTAACCGGCAACGATCGGCGCTGGGCCCCTAGCTGGTGGTGCATCGCTCTGGCGCTGCGCCTGGCCGGCGCCGTGCCGGAACGGATCAGTGTAAAACACCAACCCAGCGGAAAACCATTGCATGCGCTGATCATCGGCGGCGGCAACGATATCAGTCCGGAACACTACAACCACGATATCGAGGCCAAGGTCAAACTCGACCCTAAGCGCGACCGCTTGGAGATCGAATGGATCCACAAGGCGTTGGATAACAAAATCCCGCTGCTGGGAATCTGCCGCGGCGCGCAATTGATCAATGTGGTATTAGGCGGCACCCTCTATCAAGATATCCGTCCGTTACGCAAACGCACCTATAACCGTCCCGGCCTGCTGCCGACCAAGCAAGTCCATATAGATGGCGGCTCAAAACTGGCGCAGATCTGCGGGAAAACACACATTAGAGTCAATAGCCTGCACCATCAAGCGATCAATAAATTGGGAGTAGGGCTTAACACGGTCGGCCGTGATCTCGACCTGATCACCCAAGCAGTGGAAGGCTTCTCGGACAACCGGATCATCGGCGTACAGTGGCATCCGGAATACCTAATCTACATGCCGTCGCAATTTTCAATCTTTCAATCACTGCTGAAAAATTATCGATGATTTCATCCCACCTCTTGTTATTTGGCTCCGCCTTCCTAGCGGCGACTTTTTTTCCCTTCTATTCAGAAGTGATTTTGTTTACCTTGTTGCGCGAAGGCGGAGATCCTTACGCACTGGTGATGACCGCCACCCTTGGCAATACCCTGGGAGCCGTTGTCAACTGGTTCATGGGCCTTTATCTACTGCATTTCCAAGACCGGCGCTGGTTTTATTTCAGCAAGAAACAAATCGAACAAGCGCAAAACTGGTATCAACGTTACGGCTTCTGGTCCCTGCTGCTTGCCTGGATGCCAATCGGCGGCGATGCGTTGACGCTGATCGCCGGCATCATGAAAGTCCGCTTATGGCACTTTTTGCTGCTAGTCGGCTCCGGCAAGGCGCTGCGCTATATTTTAATTGTTTATCTCGAGATGCAATCGCCGATATGACATTGTTGCTAATGAAAGCGGGGATATAAACCAAGATTGAAAGTCAACGAACGATATTAACCTTATCAGTGCGACTATTGGTGTTTTGGAATAGTGAGCATTCATAACAACCTCAGTTCGGGATATAAGAATCAATATGGATCGTTTTTTAATCATCTCAAAAACGATTTTTAGGACTTTTCAACTTCTACAACCAAATATTTTTTTGGTCGGGACGGCGGGATTCGAACCCACGACCCCTACACCCCCAGTATAGTGCGCTACCAAACTGCGCTACGCCCCGAAGTTGAATCAAACGGATGTTTTCTTTGAACGGGCCAAGAGTTTGGCCCGAGACATGAAACGGGCATATGTTAACACATTGCCCGCATAATGTTAATTACTTTAGCAGCTCCAGAATATCTTCCAGCTCGCCGATCATCTGGTGTATCAACTGCTTGGTGCGGGTAGAATCTTCCTTGGCCCCGTCACTGGCAAGATGCGCCCGCGCACCACCAATCGTATAACCCTGCTCATAAAGTAACGAGCGTATCTGGCGTATCGTCAACACGTCGTGGCGCTGATAATAACGCCGGTTGCCGCGTCTCTTGACCGGTTTAAGCTCGGAGAACTCCTGCTCCCAATATCGCAGCACATGAGGCTTGACGCCGCAGAGTTCGCTGACTTCTCCGATCGTGAAATAGCGTTTCGCCGGTATCGCCGGCAATTCATTATTATTACTGGGCTCCAGCATAGGATTCCACTCTGGCTTTTAATTTCTGACCTGATCTGAATGTTACCACACGCCGGGCAGTAATGGGGATTTCTTCGCCTGTTTTAGGATTCCTGCCGGGGCGACTGCTTTTGTCGCGCAATTCAAATTTACCGAAACCGGAAATTTTAACCTGCTCCCCCCTTTCCAAAGATCCTTTAATCTCTTCAAAGAACAGCTCCACCATGTCCTTGGCTTCACGTTTGTTTAATCCTAGTTCATCGAATAATCTTTCTGCAAAATCGGCTTTAGTTAATGCCATTCAATCAGTCCCTCAGTTTTGCACTTAAATCTGTGGTTAAAGTCTGCAACACTCTGCTAAATATAGCATCAATTTCAGAATCTGTGAGTGTTTGTGAAAAATCTTGTAATACCAAGCTCAACGCCACGCTTTTACAACCTTGATCAACACCCTGACCGCGATAAACATCGAAAATACGCACAGCCTGTATCGCCTGTTCCTGGCAATTCTCGATACTCGCGATGATATCGGCCGCGCTTACGTTTTCTTCGACGATCACCGCCAGATCACGTCTTACCGATGGAAATCTGGACATGGATTTAAACACCGGAATCTGTTTTTCCAGTACTTTGTTCAAATCCAGTTCGAACAGAAAAACCTGGGTATCGAAACCCAATTGTTTTTCCAGGGTCGGATGCAACATCCCCAACCAGCCGATGGCGTCGCCCCGCGTATTATACAGACGCGCAGACTGGCCAGGATGCAAGGCCGGATGCTTTTCCGCCTGATAAGAGATGACGGAACCGGTCAATGAAAACAAGGCTTCCAGATCTGCTTTGACATCAAAGAAATCGACCTTGCGGATTTTCTCGCCCCACTGTTCGGCATGGACGCCGCCCAAGGCTAAACCGGCCAGCATCGGTTGTTGCACTGTTTCGCCCGCTTTGTTGACAAAGCTTAAGCCGCTTTCAAACAACCGGACCCGGCTTTGTTGACGCTTGGTATTGTAGAGGGCTGCATTGAGCAAACCGCACCACAAGGTCGTGCGCATCACCGACAATTCGGAGGAAATCGGATTTTGCAAACGAATGAATTCATCATCGGGCGCTATGATTCTCTGGATTTCCTCGTCGACGAAACTATAGGTAATGGCTTCCTGATAGCCGCGATCGACCAAAAGATCCTTGGCTCTATCCTGCGGCAACACCGCTTCAGGCGCCTTGCCTAATTCAGAACGCATCAGCAAGCTGCTATTTGGCAGATTGTTATAGCCATAGATTCGAGCGATCTCCTCGATCAGATCGGCCTCGATGGCGATATCGAAACGACAACCCGGCGGAGTGATTTCCCAGCCATCGGCGACCGCATCGACCTGCATATCAAGACCTTCAAAGATGGCGCTGACTTCTTGTTCGGCAATGTCGATTCCCAACATCTTTTCGATGCGCTGCCGTCTCAATTTAACCGCTTCGCGTTGCGGCAAATGTTCGTCGCTGCTGACTTCGATAATCGGCCCGACGCTGCCGCCGCTGATTTCAACGATCAACTGAGTCGCCCGCTCGATCGCGCGCTGTTGCAAGGTAAAATCGACGCCGCGTTCAAAACGATGCGAAGAATCGGTATGCAAGCCGAACTGGCGAGCCTTTCCGGCGATACTGATCGGGCTGAAGTAGGCGCATTCCAGGAATATATCCTGGGTATCATCACCGACCGCCGAATCGTTGCCGCCCATGACGCCGGCCAAGGCCAAGGCCTGCTGTTGGTCGGCAATCACCAGCGCTTCGCCGTCCAACTTGATGGTTTGCTCGTTCAACAGGTTCAACGCTTCGCCCTGCTGGCTTTTTCTGACCACGATGGCGCCATGCAACTTGGCGGCATCGAAGGCATGCAGCGGTTGTCCCAGCTCTAACAGCACATAATTGGTGACATCGATCAAAGGCCCCAGGCTGCGGATACCGGAACGACGCAGCTTCTCCTGCATCCACATCGGCGTTTCCGCCTGCGGGTCGACATTCTTAATCAGTCTACCCAGATAACGCGGACAGGCTTCCGGCGCCTCAACCTTGACCTCAAGGCGCTCCTGATGGCTGATTTCGACGGGAGCAAATTCAACCGCGGTCCAAGGCGTTTTGTTCAGCACCGACACTTCTCGGGCGACGCCTTCTACACTGAGACAATCGGCGCGGTTCGGGGTCAAATCGATCTCGATAATCGTATCGTCCAGAGCCAGGTATTCTCGGATGTCGGCGCCAACCGGCGCGGAATCGGACAATTCCATTAAACCGTCGGCATCGGCCGCCAATCCTAACTCCTTTTCCGAACACAGCATGCCGAAGGAAAGCTCGCCGCGCAGTTTCGATTTTTTAATCTTGAAATCGCCGGGCAATACCGCGCCCACCAAGGCAGCCGGGAATTTCGAGCCCGCTTTGACATTGCTTGCCCCGCAGACGATTTGAATCGGCTCGGCTTCGCCGACATCGACCTGACAGACTCTCAGCTTATCGGCATTCGAATGTTGCTCCAAGGACACGACCTGGGCCACGACGACCTTGCTGAATTGTGCGGCGGCCGGTTCCACCGAATCGACTTCCAATCCAGCCATCGTCAATTGCGCCACTAATTGATCGCTATCGACAGGAGGGTTGACCAGTTCTCTTAACCAAGCTTCACTAATTTGCATGATTCAACCCTTCCTTAATTAAATTGTTCCAGAAATTTAAGATCATTTTCAAAAAACAGACGCAAATCGTTGATGCCATAACGCAGCATCGCCAGGCGCTCGACCCCCATGCCGAAGGCGAAACCGCTGTACTGATCGTTGTCGATCTCGACGGCCTTGAACACTTCGGGGTGTATCATGCCGCAGCCCATCACTTCCAACCAACCGCTCTGTCCGCAGACACGACAGCCTTCGCCGTCGCACATCACGCATTCGATATCCACCTCAGCGGACGGCTCGGTGAATGGAAAATATGAAGGCCGGAAACGCACCTGTATGTCTTTTTCGAAAAACGCGCGCAAAAACTCAAATACCACCCCTTTTAAATCGGCAAAGCTGACGTCGTTATCGACTAAAAAGCCCTCGACCTGATGGAACATCGGCGTATGGGTTAAATCGGAATCGCAACGATAGACGCGCCCGGGGGCGATCACCTTCAAAGGCGGCTTATTCGCCTCCATGGCCCTGATCTGTACCGGCGAGGTATGAGTCCGCAACAAGGTGTGGGCATCGAAGTAGAAGGTATCGTGCATTGCCCTGGCCGGATGGTGGGCCGGAATGTTCAGCGCTTCGAAGTTATGATAATCATCTTCGATTTCCGGTCCCTCTTCGACCCTGAAGCCGACGCTGGCGAAGATCTCGGCGATGCGTCTCAACGTGATCGTCACCGGATGCAAACCGCAAACATCTTGCCCTCTGCCAGGCAAGCTGACGTCGATCGCCTCGCTGGCTAGACGGGCCTCTAAGGCCGCCTGCTGCATCTGCTGTTTGCTGGCTTCCAAGGCTTGCTGAAACTGCCCCTTGGCCTGATTGATGATCTGCCCGGCTTCCCGGCGTTGTGCCGGATCCAACTTACCGAGCTCTTTCATTTGCAGGGTGAAAGCGCCTTTCTTACCCAGGTAATTAACCCGCACTTGGTCGAGTTGATTGAGATCTTTTGCTTGTGCAAGCTCACTTAAGGCCTGCTTAAGAATTTCTTCGATGTTAGCCGACACAGCTCAGCTCACTATGGTTGTTAAGTGGGAGGGGGGAATATGGAAAAAAATAACGATTCGTTATTTTTGTCAAACGCGCCTTGCTCAGCCGAGAAGGGAGTGCGCGAGCATAACCGGTTGGCGGTTATGCTCGTCAATTTCCTTACGGTTGGCTTTGATTCGCTTTGGCGATTTCGGCGATTTCGGCGAAAGCATCCATGTCGCGCACGGCAAGGTCAGCCAGGACTTTACGATCGATGGCGACATTGGCTTTGTTCAAGCCATTGATCAAGCGACTGTAGGAAGTCCCGCACAAACGGGAAGCCGCATTGATTCGCACAATCCACAGGGCGCGGAATTGACGTTTTCTTTGCTTACGGTCGCGGTAGGCATATTGACCCGCCTTGATTACCGCTTGTTTAGCAACGCGATAGACCCGACTTCTGGCGCCGTAATAGCCTTTCGCTTGCTTTAGGATTTTTTTATGTCTTGCTCTGGCGGTGACGCCGCGTTTTACTCTAGGCATAATCTCTTCTCTTTACACTAAAAATTAACTGTAAGGCAACAAACGCGCAACCATTGGCGCATCTGAAGCATGAAGAGTCGCCGCTTTACGCAACTGTCTTTTTCTTTTAGTCGATTTTTTCGTCAGGATATGACGTCTGTGCGACTGATTGCATTTAAAATTACCGTTACCGGTTCTTTTAAACCGTTTACCGGCGCCGCTATGACTTTTCATTTTTGGCATTTGTTTTCTCCGATTAAATAAATAAAACATCCATGAAACTGAAACCCGACAAGGCAAAATGCTTGGCCCGGCCGAATCTATGTATCATTCAAGATACCTGCTTAATGACTCATTCCAGCGTCATCAGGGTGTTTTACAAAACACCCAAAATTATTTGCAACCATTCAGAAGCGCATGCAAGCGTCCTGATCGATCAATGGCCTGTTCTTAAAAAAGAAAAATGCTGATGAGTCAGCCTTATTTTTTCTTTTTCGGCCCCATGACCATAACCATCTGACGGCCTTCCATCTTAGGAAACTGTTCGACCACGGCCAAATCTTCCAAATCCTGTTCGATCCGCTTCAACAACTCCATGCCGATTTCTCTATGGGCCATTTCCCGACCACGGAAACGAATGGTGACTTTGGTTTTATTACCTTCGCCGAGGAATTTGGTCAGATTTCTCAATTTGACCTGATAGTCCCCTTCTTCCGTTCCCGGTCTGAATTTCACTTCCTTGACCTGAATCAGTTTTTGTTTTTTCTTGGCGGCTTGTTGTTTCTTGTTCTGCTCAAACAGATATTTGCCATAGTCCATTATTTTGCAAACTGGAGGATCGGCGTTGGGTGAAATTTCAACCAAATCCATATTTGCCTCATACGCAAGCTGCTTAGCTTCCGCCAGCGAAATCACACCGACTTGTTCGCCTTCAGCGCCAATGACTCTTACGCGCCTTGCGGTAATATCATTATTCAGACGCGTTTTATCTTTTTTAGAAGCGATGCCCTAATCCTCCAAGTAATTATTATTTTCTGTCCGCAACTTCGTTCCTCAAGCGTTCGCCGAGTTGATCGATTGTCAGACTGCCCAGATCTTCGCCTTTCTGCGTGCGTACCGCGACGGTTTTCTCTTCCAGTTCCTTATCACCGATAATCAGAAGATACGGCACGCGCTGCATTGAATGCTCGCGAATTTTAAAGCCTATCTTCTCATTTCTCAAGTCCATTTTCACCCTTAATCCCTGTTTTTCCAGCGTCCGCCTGATCTGCTCGGCATATTCGGCTTGGCGGTCGACTATATTCATGATCACCGCCTGCACCGGCGCCAACCACAACGGGAACGTTCCGGCATGATGCTCGATTAGTATGCCGATGAAGCGCTCCAATGAGCCCAGGATGGCTCTGTGCAACATCACCGGCACTTGCCTGGAACCGTCTTCGGCGACATAACTGGCGTCGAGACGCCCCGGCATGGAAAAATCAACCTGTATTGTACCGCATTGCCAAACCCGGCCTATACAGTCTTTCAGAGAAAATTCGATCTTCGGCCCGTAAAAGGCGCCCTCTCCAGGCTGTAACGCCCAATCCAGAGCTTTGTTATCGAGAGCCAGCTCCAAGGCTTGTTCGGCTTTATCCCAAACCGAATCATCTCCCACCCTGTTTTCCGGACGCGTGGACAATTTAATAATAACATCCTCGAAACCGAAGTCTTTATAAACTTCGAACAATAAGTCGATGAATGTCGAGACCTCATCCTGGATCTGGTCTTCGGTACAGAAAATATGCGCGTCGTCCTGAACGAAGTTCCTCACCCGCATCAAACCATGCAGCGTGCCCGACGGCTCATTGCGATGGCAAGAACCAAATTCCGCCATGCGAATCGGCAAGTCCCGATAGCTTTTGATGCCCTGGTTATAAATCTGAATATGACATGGGCAGTTCATCGGTTTGACCGCATAATCACGATTTTCCGAATGCGTGGTGAAAATCATGTCGCCGAATTTATCCCAGTGACCCGATTTTTCCCATAAAGACCTGTCCACGACCTGTGGCGTCTTGACTTCGCCATAGCCATTGACCCGCAATTTTTCGCGAATATATTGCTCAACCTGTTGATAAATAGTCCAGCCTTTATCATGCCAGAACACCATTCCCGGCGCTTCTTCCTGGGAATGAAACAGATCCAGCGTCTTGCCGAGCTTACGATGATCCCTTTTTTCCGCCTCTTCCAAACGATGCAAATATTCCTTCAATTGCTTCTTATCGGCCCAAGCCGTGCCGTAAATGCGCTGCAGCATTTCGTTGCTGGAATCCCCGCGCCAATAAGCGCCGGCAATCTTCATCAACTTGAAAGCCTTAAGCTTCCCAGTGCTAGACACATGCGGCCCACGACACAGATCGGTAAAATCGCCCTGCCGGTATAGAGACAATTCTTCGTTGCTTGGAATCGACTCGATGATCTCGGCCTTATAGGCTTCGCCCAGGTCTTTGAAGAATTCGACCGCTTCGTCTCTGGACAAAACCGAACGATTGATTTCGATATCCTCAGAAACCAATTGCTGCATTTTCTTTTCGATCGCCTTCAGATCTTCCGGCGTAAACGGTCTTTGGTAAGAAAAGTCGTAATAAAAGCCGTTTTCGACGACCGGACCGATGGTGACCTGCGCCTCCGGAAACAACTGCTTGACCGCCTGAGCCAACAAATGCGCCGTGGAATGGCGAATAACGTCTATGCCCTCTTCGTCTTTGGCGGTGACAATTTTCAGCTCCGCATCCTGCTCTATTAAGGTGTCGGCGTCGACCAGGCGATCATCGATCTTGCCCGCCAGGGTCGCCTTGGCCAAACCCGAACCAATAGATCGCGCAACATCCATTACGGAGACTGCCTGATCAAATTGTCGCTGGGAACCGTCAGGAAGAGTAATTACTGGCATCGTTATTTTCTTTTTCCACAATAAAAAAAAGCACCACTAAGGATGCTTTATATACTTGGTAGGCGCGAGTGGATTCGAACCACCGACCCCCACCATGTCAAGGTGGTGCTCTAACCAACTGAGCTACGCGCCTGTTGCCTACCGTTCGAGCTGCGTATTATGACAACTCTTTTCGCTGATTGCAACAGTTTTTTTTCAATTCCATTGAAAGCGCGACACGGGGCCGCGCTTTCATAGATTAATCTACCATTTATAACTCAAGGTCGCATAGACATTACGCCCTTGGGACGCTACACGGACCGGATCAGTTGCAGTACTGTTTATCCTATCCAGACCGTTTAAGTGATCAAAATGCTTGGTATCCAATACATTCTCGATACCGGCCCCGATCACGATGCCTTTATATGGTTTGTATTGCCCCCGCAGGTTCATCAACATATAGCCTTTGGTTTTCAGCTCGTCGTTGTAACCTGCGACATCGCCTTGATCGGCGACAAACACGCCTTCGATAGAGCCCATCCAGTCTGAATGCTGATAGGTCAACTGCGTACGACCATTCAGCGGCGCGATGCGATACAAATCGTCATCGCCGGTCGGCGAATTGATGCGCATACCTCTAACGTAATTCAAGCCACCATCCAGGCGCCAGTTTTCATCGATTTCATAACCGGCTTCGACATCGACGCCGAATAACTGAGCTTCAATGTTAGCAAATTGAAGAAGATCCGCCCTACCCGTCATAGCTCTTAATTGTTGAGCTCGCGCAGTCGCATCTCCTTGAATATAGTCGTCGACATAATGATAGAAGGCTCGAGGACTCACATAAGCTTTAGCGGTATGCCAATCCACGCCTAATTCAAACTGATAGGCCGTTTCATGCTCCAAATCCAAATCCCCGACATAAGTCTTGCCGTCGGCCAAACCGCCGGTCGCTTCCGAAGGAAGCGCTAAATACAGCTCCTGATAAGTCGGCGCACGATTTTTCCGGGCGAAGCCCACCTCCAAATCCAATCGCGATGACATCGCGTAACGGAAGATCGCGGTCAAATCGACATCATTGAAGTTTCTGGTGCGCTCACTGCTGTTAAATTGATTCACCACACCAGCTGCAGGGCCAGTTATATCACCGGCATTAGTCCAGGTATGAGTGTAACGCGCGCCCAACTCCAGCTCCAGTTTGTCGGCAATTTCACCGGTCCATTCGGCGAAGGCGCTATATCTGTCGCGCTCCACATCGTTGAAGAAATTTGCCTGCCACCCCGCGGTGATGTTATCCATCGTTGCATCATGATTGGATTGGTCGCCGTTCGCGCCTATTGTCAGCTCACCGTCAAACAAACCGAATGAATAGGCTAAATCGATGCCGCCGGCTTCTACCTCGGCCCGTGTCTGCATATCCATCATGACACTCATCGGCCTAATACTCTTACGCAATGTAAAGTTATCCATTAAATGACGCATTTTCTGGTAATAGACATTGGTTTTCAGCCGCGAGCCGTTACCCATATCCCAGCTGTAATTTGCGTCATACAAACCGCCTCTAACATAGATGATATCCATCGGCAGCGACGGCGTTCCGGTATGACCGGTATCGTTGTTGCTGTAATTGATACCGAGTTCGTGACCGTCGCGTTGATAGCCATAACCTGCGGTAAAGGCGTTGCGATCGTATTCGGTCGGCGCCTGTTCCTGATTATTCTTGATCCGGTAGTCGTTACCCATTTCCTGACTGCCACTCAGATACGCCTTATGATTTTTATTGGCGACCGAACCTAATAACACGCCATAATGACCGTCCTCGACGGAACTGAAACCCATCGATGCCACGCCATTGGTCTCGATGCCATCGCCTTCGGCAAAATCCCCTTTACGCGACTCCACCTTCATTGCACCACCGATGGTGTCGATGCCGCTGCTGACCGGCGCAATACCTCGATGTACTTTCAGTGAACCGGTCAAAGCCGCTGGAATATGACTTAACGGAGGATCCATGCTGTTCGGCCCAACTTCTTTCATATTCGAGCCATCAACAGAAATATTGATGCGATTGCCGTACATACCCCGATAGGCGGCAATCCCGGTCAAAGGTCCGTTGCGATTGACATTCGCCCCCGGCACTCGCTCCAATAACGATGCCGTGTCCTTCAACCCTGAAGAATCTGGCGCAGTCGAGAATGTACCAGGCCTCTCGTAAGTCCCTTCGACGACGATGGTCGGCAATTCCTGATGCTCGGCAGACGCCTGCAGCGGAATCGCCAGTGCGGATGCAACCGCCAGGCTGATTTTAGTTTTCAATCTCTACCCCTCTTTAGAATGTTGAAAAATTATTAATCATGCACATATCAGGCCACAAAAATATACTTCTTAACAACAATAACTTGCAAAAAAACAACAGCACAGATTAATTAAACTATGTTAAATAACACACCCGCAATAGGTCATATCACACAGATGCGATTTTGGCCCGGATAATTCGCTACTCTAACTTTAGACTTTGTGTTAATGTTCGCGCCATGGATTACCAACTGGCATTCAACACCTCCTATCTTTTCGCGTTTGCAATGGGATTATTCAGCAGTCTGCACTGCATAGGCATGTGCGGCTCCATCATCGGCACGCTGACGCTGAGCCTAAGCCCAGAAATCCGCAACGACAAAGGCAAGTTGTTTCCCTTTGTACTCAATTACAATATCGGCCGCATTATCAGTTATATGCTGGCTGGCGCCTTAGTCGGCGTTTTTCAGCATTTCATCACCCTCCCCCTTAGCGAAGCCGAGGGACACAGAGTCTTGCAATTGCTTTCGGCCGTGTTCATGACCAGCGCCGGGCTCTATATTGCCGGCTGGTTTCCCCGCTTCGCCTATATCGAAAAGGCCGGTTCTCGTCTGTGGAAGCTGATAGAACCATACGGCAGAAAACTGATTCCTGTAAAAAATAAGCGCCACGCTTTACTATTCGGCATGGTTTGGGGTTGGCTGCCCTGCGGACTGGTTTATACTTCCCTCGCCCTTGCCGCCACTACAGGTGATGTTGCGCGCAGCAGTCTGACGATGATGGCTTTCGGACTTGGAACTTTACCCGCCGTTATGGGTGTCGGTATAATGGCTGAAATTTTAGCGAAGCTATCGCGGATGCAGCGTTTTAAACAGGTGATAGGCGTGATGTTCATTATCGTCGCCATTCTTGCTGCCTTCCCTTGGCTTTACCCCATGCGTTTACAACATTTTTAACGTGGAGAGGTTTTCTGTGGATCATTTCAATTCAATTATTGGTCAATCCCCGGCATTTGAATCATTGCTGCGCAGCGCCAGAGTCGTCGCGACCACCGATGTGACCGTGCTGATCAAAGGTGAAACCGGTACTGGAAAAGAAGTTCTGGCAACCGCCATCCAAAAAGATAGCTCCAGGGCGCATAAACCGTTTATTACCTTAAATTGCGCGGCGTTGCCGGAAGGCTTAGTCGAATCGGAACTGTTCGGCCATAAGAAGGGAGCTTTCACCGGCGCCGTCAGTAACAAACAGGGATTATTTCAAGCAGCCGACGGAGGCACATTGTTTCTGGACGAGATCAATTCCCTGCCGCTATCGATTCAAGCCAAATTGCTGCGTTTTCTCGAGTCGGGCGAATGTTTGGCGGTCGGCGAGACCAAACCCTATAAGGTGAATGTTCGCGTCATCGCGGCGACTAACGCCGATTTAATAACGCAAATTGACGCAGGCGAGTTTCGTCAGGATTTATATTTCCGTTTGAATGTCGTCCCTCTGGAAATACCGGCCTTGAATCAGCGCAGCGAAGATATCGAGGCGCTCGTCAACCACTTCTTCAAGCATTTTTCTCAAGAACATTCGATTCAATCCCCCAAATTCAGCAAGCAGGCGCTGAAAAAATTACGCGCCTATCACTGGCCGGGCAATATTCGCGAATTGCGCAACCTTTGCGAACGCTTGAGCATCCTGTTGGCCGGCAAAACCATCGAACCGGAAAACCTGCCACCGGAATTCAACACAAACATAACATCGACGGCTAGCGACAACGAATTCACGCTGCCTGAAACCGGACTGCAATTGGACGCCTTGGAAGCCAACATGATATACCAGGCCCTGGCCCGCACTAAGGGCAACCGCAGTAAATCGGCCCGACTATTGGGAATATCCAGAGACACCTTGCTCTATCGCATTCAAAAACACGGTCTGGCGACCCAATAAGGCAGCCCAAACCCAAAGGCGGATCAACTGCGCTTGATCCGCCTTACTGGCTTCGGATTTTGAACAAAACTAGTACATAGTCAGTATTATTCTGTCGGCAATTGTGAATGTAGGTGCGGATTTAGCCGTGCAATGCGAATAAATCCTCACCAACCGCTGCATCAGTTTGGCGTTCAAAAAGGGCATTGCCGACGCCTACCGAGTACCCGTCATATATAACATGGCTGAGTCCCAGTGGTTAACCGATAAGCCTTTATTTGCATCGCTTCAACTATGATGCCTTGCCTGTCGCATCAATGCCTTTAACTCCCTGACCGTACGCTCTAGGCCGGAAAAAACGGCTTGGGCGATAATGGAATGCCCAATGTTCAGCTCGACGATACTCGGGATCTTACAGATAGCCTCGACATTATGGAAATGCAAGCCATGGCCGGCATTGACCTGCAGACCGCCTCTATGGGCATAATCCGCCGCTTGCTGTATGCGCCGCAACTCCCGGGCCTGCGTTTCCGTGTCTTCGGCATCGGCATAGCGGCCGGTATGCAGCTCCACGACCGGCGCCCCCGCCTCCAAGGCCGCATCAATTTGCTTTTCTTCGGGATCGATAAACAAGGAAACCTCGACACCGGCGGCGGCCAACTCGGCACAGGCGTCCTTCATCCGCGCCAGCGAAGCAGCGACATCCAACCCGCCTTCCGTGGTCAGCTCCTCACGTTTCTCCGGCACCAGACAACAGGCTTCGGGCTTGACCTCGGCGGCTATCGCGATCATCTCATCGGTGACCGCCATTTCCAGATTAAGACGGCTGTGCAGCATCTGTTTCAGCAAATAGATGTCCCGGTCCTGAATATGACGGCGATCTTCCCGCAGGTGCGCGGTGATGCCGTCCGCGCCGGCCTGCTCGGCGACCAAGGCCGCCTGCACCGGCTCTGGATAGCGGGTGCCGCGGGCCTGACGCAAAGTCGCCACATGATCGATATTGACGCCTAATAATATATGTTGTTTTTCCATGTCATCCAATTCTGTGTTGTTTGATTACGCCTTACTTAAGCTTTGAAAGCCAGGCCCTCACTCCATTCGGCTCAGTGTAGATATTGAATCACCTTAGCCAATACCGCCCTGCTTTTTAATTGCTTACCCTGCAAATGATCATCCAACACCCGTCTCATCAACTGTTTGGCTTCAGCCAGCCCCACGCCATCCAACATCGTTCCAGCCTGTAACGCCTGCAGGGTATCGCCGCGGATATAGCCATTATCACACCCGAGCAACCCCACTCCGGCTTCATAACGATAGCGCCTGTCCTTACACACCGGTTTTCCGCCTTCAGCCTCGCAATCCAACGACAGCGCATAGCCGGCATCTTCGATCAACTTCAGCTCGAAGCTCCGCAATGCTTGCTCGATAGCGGCGCCATCTTGCAGCTGTTGCAGACACTGATGATAAAGCCGATAAACTTCCGGACAGGGATCATGTTTATGCAGGAAATGAAACACGAGCTCATTGACGTAATAGCCGCAAAACAGCGCCAAGCCGGTTAATTGAGGAGGAGCATTTAATTCGCATGCGGTCAGAACTTTAAAATCGGAATGACCCTGATACGACAGTCTCAACGCCGCGAAGGGCAATAGCAAGCCGGCGGTCGTCGATTTCCTTTTTTTGACGCCTTTGGCCAAAATTGACAATACACCATGATCGCGAGTCAATACATCGAGAATCAGACTGCTTTCCCGATACTTTCTGTGCTGTAAGATGAATGCCGGCTGCAGCAAGACCGCACTCTCAGTCATCGCAAGTGCTTACTCTATCTCGCTAAAACCCAGACTCTGCAACGAACGCTCACTGTTGGACCAACCCTTTTTCACTTTGACCCAAAGCTGCAAATAAACCTTCTGATCAATCAGCTTCTGGATGTCGGCGCGAGCATCGGAGCCGATTTTTTTCAGCATTTCGCCCTGCTTACCGATGACGATATTTTTCTGAGTACTGCGTTCCACCCAAATAATCGCATAAATCTTGGTGATATTCGGAAGCTCCTGATAACGCTCTATCTCGACGGTGATCGCATAAGGCAATTCATCGCCGAGTCTGCGGGTCAGCTTTTCCCTGACGATTTCGGCCGCTAAAAATCGTTCCGGTCTGTCGGTAATTTGGTCCTCGGGATAAATCAGACCGCCTTCGGGCAATAACTGCAGTATTCGCTGCTGCAATTCATCGAGGTTCGTCCCCTTTAGGGCTGAAATCGGTATGAGATACTCAAATGGATAGCGTTGTTGCGCTTGATCGAAAAAAGCCAGGATCGCCTCCTTATCCTTGACCTTGTCGACCTTATTGACCGCCAAGATCACCGGCAAACCGGCCCGTTTGAGTTTCTTGAAAATTTGTTCATCATACTCATGCCATGACAAACCATCGATCAACCAAACCACGACATCGACCCCCAGCAATGTGGTATCGGCGGTTCGATTCAGATAACGGTTCAATGCTTTCTTTTCGTCCTGATGCATGCCCGGAGTATCCATATAGACCACCTGACCGGCATCGCTGGTATTGATCCCGAGAATACGGTGCCGAGTCGTTTGCGGCTTCCTGGAGGTAATGCTGATTTTCTGACCCAGAATATGATTCATTAATGTGGATTTCCCCACATTCGGTCTGCCTATCAAAGCGACATAGCCACAATTCATGTATTTTTACTCTTCAACAAATGCAACATTTTTTCAGCGGCGGCTTGCTCCGCCTTCTTTCTAGAGACCCCCTCACCGACACAGTTCTGCTCAATCAACTCTACGCTGCATTTGACCTTGAACGTCTGAGCATGGGCAGCGCCGGTTTGGGTCACCAACTCATAAACCGGCAGCTCCAGTTGTTTGGCTTGCATCAGTTCCTGTAATTGCGTTTTCGGGTCCTTACTCCAGTTATCGGCGCTCAATTCGGACAACTTATCGGCAAACAAATCCAGGATCCATAGCCGGCATGTTTCGATGCCCTGATCCTTCACCAAGGCCCCCATGATCGCCTCCATCGCATCGGACAGGATCGAATCGCGCCGATAGCCGCCGCTCTTCAGTTCGCCCGCCCCCAGTATCAGATATTCGCCTACGTTATGCATCCTGGCCAATTCGGCCAACGAACTCTGATTGACCAGGCTGGCCCGTAACCGGCTCAAGATCCCCTCGCCCGCATCAGGGAACATTTCATAGAGTTGTCGAGCGATGACAAAACCGAGCACTGAATCGCCTAGATATTCCAGTCTTTCATTGTTTTTTGCTCCCATGCTGCGATGCGTCAAGGCCAGGGTAAAAAGCTGGGGATTATTAAAGGTTAATCCCAGCTTTTTAGCAAGCTCTTCAGGTTTCCTGATCACTCGTTTCCCACCTCAATTTTTTCATAAAAATCCACCAGCACACTGAGGTTGCCCATAATCGGCTCGATCCGCTCATACTCTATCTCAACCTTCAGATAATTGCCGTGTTTAGAGATCTTGATATCATCTTTATCAACATGTTCGACGTAATTCAAATTGAAGCGTTTATCCAGAATCGTTTCAATTTCGTATTTGCTTTTGGTTTCCACATCGGTGGTCTGCTCCAGCGCGGCCAATGCATTGGTCACCTTGCTGTGATTCAGATAAATCGGCCCGATTTTTAAAACCAACAAGGTGAAAAACCCGATTAGGGCGAGAACAAGCACCAGCGAGATCAGTGTTAATCCTCGCTGCTTCTGGGCTAACTGTTTCATTTTGACTCCTGCGTAATCATAATCATATCGAATAAAGCATAGACTATTTCAGCACAGTGCCAATGCGATCAAAGCCAACGCCTTGATGCTGCCAGTCCCAGCTCATCCAGATCAGAAAAGCCTCGCCGACCAGATTCTGTTCAGGAACCGTCCCCCAGTAGCGACTGTCATTACTGTTATCGCGATTATCTCCCATGACGAAATAATGCCCCTTCGGAACGACAAAAACCCCCTCCACATTAGACGGCAGACCACGGGTAATCAAGATGCTGTGTTCAACCCCATCAAGGTTTTCGACCAGATGTTCGGCGCCGGTCATGTTAGCGCCTTGGCCGACGCCTTGATAACGTCCTAACGAGACTTGTTTAGCCGGCTTGCCGTTGACATAAATTTTTTTATCGTAATAGGCGATGCGGTCTCCCGGCAAACCGATGACGCGCTTGATATAGTCGACCGAGGGATTCTTAGGATAACGGAAAACGACGATATCCCCTCTTTCCGGCTCGCCGATATCGACCACCTTGTTATTCAACACCGGTAATCGCACGCCGTAGCTGAATTTATTAACCAAAATAAAATCACCGATCAACAACGTCGGCATCATCGAACCGGAAGGAATCCGAAAAGGCTCGACTACAAATGAGCGCAGCAACAAGACGACCAAGACGATAGGAAAAAAAGAACGGGCGTATTCGACCAACATCGGTTCTTTTTCATAATCGAAAGGCTGCCGACTCAGCTTCAGATACACCAGGTATAAGCCCCAAATCAAGCCAGTGATAAAGGTTGCGACAACCAGAAAGAAAGAAAAATCGTAATCCATGATAAAGGTATTAATTAAGAAAATTGATAATGATTCGGCGTTTTTCCGCTATTGGCCATGACTCAGTCTTTGTCAACCCTCAATACCGCCAAAAACGCCTCCTGCGGAATTTCAATGTTGCCTACCTGTTTCATCCTCTTCTTACCCGCTTTTTGTTTCTCCAACAGCTTCTTCTTACGGGTAATATCGCCGCCATAACACTTGGCCGTGACATTCTTACGCATCGCTTTCACCGTCGAGCGGGCAATAATCTTCGAGCCGATCGCGGCCTGAATCGCCACCTCGTACATCTGCCTTGGAATCAGGTCTTTCATTTTATCGACTAACTCGCGGCCGCGACTTTGACTCAGGTCTCGATGCACAATCACCGACAAGGCATCGACCTTATCGCCATTGATCAGCACATCCAACTTGACCAGTGGAGACGACTCAAAACGGATAAATTCATAATCGAAGGAAGCATAACCCCGACTGACCGATTTCAGACGATCGAAAAAGTCCAACACCACTTCGCTCATCGGCATTTCATAGCTCAATGACACCTGGCTGCCGCTGTATTGCATGTTTTTTTGCACGCCGCGCTTCTCTATACAAAGATTGATCACGTTACCCAAATAGTCCTGGGGCACCAGGATATTGGCCAGAATAATCGGCTCGCGAATCTCGCTGATCATGCCAATATCGGGTAATTTAGCCGGATTATCCACCATAAGGACCTCGCCGGAATTGACTTCGACCTCGTAGACCACTGTCGGCGCGGTCGTGATCAAATCAATTTTATATTCGCGCTCGAGCCGTTCCTGAACGATTTCCATGTGCAGCATGCCCAGAAAACCGCAGCGAAAACCGAAACCCAGCGCCTGCGAGGTTTCCGGTTCAAAATTCAATGCGGCGTCGTTCAGGCGTAATTTATCCAGGGCTTCCCGCATATTGCCATAGTCATCGGCGCTGACCGGATAAAGCCCGGCGAACACCCGGGGCTGGACCTTTTCGAAACCGGGTAATGCCTCTTGAGCCGGTTTATCGGTCAAGGTGATCGTGTCGCCGACCGGAGCGCCGAAAATATCCTTGATGCCGGCCACGACGAAGCCTACTTCGCCGGTGTTCAACACCTCCATCTCGGTCTGCTTAGGCGTATAAACGCCGACTTTCTCGGCCAGAAAGGACTTGCCGGTCGACATGACGGTGATTTTTTGTTTCCTCCGCAAACTTCCGCTCACGATCCTGACCAATGACACCACGCCCAGATAATTATCGAACCAGGAATCGATAATCAAGGCCTTTAACGGCGCATTTTTATCGCCATTCGGCGGCGGTATTTTGCGCACCAACTGTTCAAGCACATCCTCGACGCCTAAGCCTGTTTTGGCGCTGATATGCAAGGCCTCGTCAGCCGGAATGCCGATAACGTCCTCGATTTCGGCCATGACTCTTTCCGGTTCCGCCGACGGCAGATCGATCTTATTCAGCACCGGCACTACTTCCAGGCCCTGCTCGATCGCGGTATAACAGTTTGCGACACTTTGCGCCTCGACGCCCTGGGCGGCGTCAACGATCAATAACGCTCCCTCACAGGCGGCCAAAGAACGCGACACCTCATAGGAAAAATCCACATGTCCCGGGGTGTCGATAAAATTCAGCTGATAAATTTCTCCATCGCTGGCCTTATAGTTCAAGGTCACGCTTTGCGCCTTGATGGTAATACCGCGTTCTCGTTCCAAATCCATCGAATCCAATACCTGAGACGCCATTTCCCGTTCGGTCAATCCCCCACAGATCTGAATAAAGCGGTCCGCCAGCGTTGATTTGCCATGATCGATATGCGCGATAATGGAGAAATTTCTAATATTTTTTTGATCCACGAAATATTTACTGCTAAAAATTTAGGTTAAAATCATGCCCCGAATTCGAGCCATAGTCGACCGGGACCGGAGCAGTGTCGACGTAGACACAGTAATCCAGCTATTGTATCAGATAGCTATGATATAAAAATATATGGCTATTAACCCCAGCAATTCCCACTTTGGCGTTCAAAAAGGGCATGGGGTGTGTTTGGCGTGGATGTCGGCAGCAAGGATGCTGCCGTCAAGCCCCCAGGGATGGGTTTACCCAGCACCTAAATTCCATGGCTAATGGACTATAATTTACATTCCAGGATAATTTAGCGGTTGGATGAACGGCGTTCCTCGCCCAGGCATAACATTCTCCCTCTTCGCTCCTCACATTGGGCGTTGCCGCCTTCTGTCGGTCAGTGACCCAGCCGGGCGGGGGGTAAACGCGCAGAATGCAGAGAAAGGAAGACTGCCACGACGGTCCCTCGCGTCGTAAGCCCACAGGAGAGACATCAGGCCAGAATCCGCCTGAATTCCTGAATGGTTTCGTCGGACAAGGGTTGGCGCTGATGATCCCATTTCACGCCGTCGAGTTCGGTCGCCAACATATCGATGGTTTGTACAAAATCCTCGAAAACGGCCGAGGGATCATCGACCTCTCTGGGCTGCATGAAGAACACGATGCCGGGACAATAAAATTCCTCTACATTAGTATCCGGAAACGTGCCCGGCTCGACCATGCTGGCGACGGTAAAATCGACCATTCTATTGTCATCGACCCGCTCATAGACTTTTATGCTCGCATATTCCAATCCGACTCTTTCGAACGCCTGGACCAGATCGGCGCCGTTAAAGCCTTCATCGGCCGTAGCGACCAGACTGAACTGAATCAGCTGCGGAATTTCTGCGCCGTGTTGCTGATCTCGCTCCCGTTCGGAGGCCTGCTCCTGCTCGGATTCACTCATCGCGGTAATCGGATCGACGCCATACTCTTGTTCATCCAATGCCGAGCCTAACGGCACCACATCAAAATCGTCATTCTCCGTGTGCATCATCAACGACTCGTCTACATTGTCGAGTGGATTGCCACGATCATAAAAATTGATTCCGCCGCGCCTGCGTTTGTTCTTGAACACGCTCCACAAGATCATACCCACGATAACAAGCGCGCCTACCGCAATAATGACTATTCTCAAAATCTCTTTATCCATCAGCTTTCCGCCATAATGACCGCTTCTTCAATATCAACCGCAACCATCCGGGAAACCCCGGGTTCCTTCATGGTAACACCTGCCAATTGTTTTGCAATTTCCATCGTCACCTTGTTATGGGAAATGTATAAAAACTGTACCGTCTTAGACATATCCTCCACCATTTGTGAAAACCTGACCACATTGGCGTCATCTAGCGGCGCATCGACCTCGTCTAACAGACAGAACGGCGCCGGATTGAGCTCGAAAATCGAAAACACCAGGGCGACCGCAGTCAAGGCCTTTTCTCCGCCGGACAATAAATGAATCGAGCTGTTTCGTTTTCCGGGAGGACGAGCGATGATATTGACGCCGGCCTCCAATAAATCCTGATCGGTCAGCTCCAAATAAGCCTGCCCCCCGCCGAACAGACGCGGAAACTTCTCCTGTAAGCCGCTATTGATCTTGTCGAAGGTCTCCTTGAAGCGATGACGGCTTTCCTTGTCGATTTTACTGATGGCCTGATCCAACGTGTTCAACGCCTCCATCAAATCGTCATGCTGCTCGTTGAGAAAATTCATTCGCTCGGATTGTGCTTGATATTCCTCAATCGCAGTCAGGTTGATGGAGCCGAGACGCTCGATTTGTGCGCCCAAGTCATCGACCTTGCGTTTCCATGCCTGCTCATCGGCCTCGTCAGACAATGACTGCAATATCTTTTCAGGATCGGCGTCTACCTCCTCCAGCTGTTCGGTCAGGGTTTGCTGCCTGACATTGCTGTCTTGCTGCTGAAACCTGACCTTGTCCAACGCTTCTTTTTGCCGCTCCATTTCACGTTGCGTGCGACTATGCCGCTCCGCCAGCTCGGCTATGATGTTTTCGTTTTCCTGCTGGACTTCTCGTTCCTGTTTCAGTTGCCGCTCCAACAACTGTTTCTTGTCGCTGTAACCTTGCAAAGCCATTTTTTCATCGTCCATCGGCGACAAGGTGCTCTGCAGCTTTTGCTCCAGTTCCTCGATACGTTCCGCCGCCTGCCGATTCTGTAATTGCAGTCTTTCGATTTGTCTGGCGGTCAATTGCTCCGACGATCTCAGCGAATCGATTTGCGCCTGTAAGGTATGAACCTGTCTGCGCGCCTCATTGACGGTTCGATCATTATCGTGCTGCTGCGCCTGCAATTCCTCGTTCATCTGCTCCAAGTCCATTTTTTGCGACTCCAGTCGCTCCAACCGTTGCTCCGCTTCCTGCTTCAAGTGTTCGGCCTCGGCAACGGCTTCTGCATTATCGGTCAATTCGGCGACAATTTCATCAATCTCTTGGGAGACCTGTTGCAAACGCCGCTGCTGTTGTTCGTGGCGAGCCGACTGGGCGCTGAATTCGGCGTTTTTGCTCGATAATTCGCCGCCCAGCTGCTTATCCTGCTGCTGGATCGACTCACGCTGGCTTTCGCTGTGCTTTAACGCCTGCTCGGTATCCTCAAGACGTTGCTCGGACTCTTCGATCAGCGCCTGCAACTCCAGTTGCCGCTGCTTCAGTTCACGCAATTCCTTTTCCCGATGCAACACGCCAGTTTTACTGTCGCTGCCGCGCGTCACCTTGATCCAGTTTTTACCCAGCCAGGTGCCGTCAGGCAACACCACCGACTCATAATCATGCAGCTGCGCCAACATGTTGCGCGCGGCGGCGATGTCTTCGGCGCAATGGATGCCGCTCAGCAAGGTCGACAAGTTCCAATCGGAGCGTATTTTCGTCAACAGCAGCGAATCCTCATCGCCGCCGCCAGTGGCTTGTTCGGTCTCGAACAAGATCAGCGATTGTGCGCCCAATGATTGCAAGCCGGGCACGATCCGCTCGACATTCTCGACGCAAACCGCTTCCAGATAGCTGCTTAACACGGTTTCCACCGCGGTTTCCCAATGCGCATCGGCCTCGAGAAATTCCGCCAAACGCCGCTGGCCGCTCAAATGCATCTGTTCCAGCCAGGGGGCCAGATCCTTTTTATCTTTACCCATCGCATGCTGTTGCAACAGCTCCAGCGAGGTGATTTTACCGCTGACGCCGTGCAGTTCCGCGCGCTGGTCGTGCAACTGATCGTGCAACTGCTTGACTTGCTGGCGCTGTTCGCCGATCCGCTGATGTTGCTGCTCCAGTTGCTGGTGCAGACTGTCGCGTTCCGACTCGAGCAGATCGATACTGCTCTCCAGTGCCTCCATATCGGCTTGCAATTGGGTGTTGGTCAATTCGCTTTGTTCTCCTTGCAATTTGTCGACCCGCATCTGCAGCTGCCGGCGCTGGTTTTCCAGTTGACTCAACTTGGCCCGCTGCACCTCGCTTTGTTCGCGATAACGGGCGTTTTCGGCCAAAAACGTCTCCCAGCGCTGTTGCCATTCGAACTTCTGTTGCTGCGATTCCTGTTGAATAACCTCCGTCTCCTCCTCTCGTTCCCGAGCGATGACCAGGGTCTCTTCGGCCTCCAGCAACGCCTGCCTGATTTCCTCCAGCTGCTGCATGTCCTGCTGATATTCGGCGACGGATTGCTCGCTTTGCTGTTTCAGACGATTGATTTCAACCAGCGTTTCTTCATGGCTTTGTTCATTATGGCGTATCGTCTGTTCGAGGCGGCTGACTTCCGAAACGACATGATAATAGTCGCCTTGCGCCTGATCGAGTTTCTGCTGTTGCCGTTTTTGCTCGTTCCTTTTAGCCTCGATATTTTGATCGGTTTCTCTAAGCAATACGAACAGCCGATTATGTTCGGCGGCAATGTCCTGCAATTTGTTTTCCAGTTGCTGGGATGTCTGGTGATAACTGTTCCAGCGCATCGCCAGCAGTTCCTGCTTGAACCGCCGTTCCAGCTTTTTCAGTTCGGTGTATTTTTCCGCCTTTTCCGCCTGTTTTTGCAAATGCTTCAGCTGCTTCTCGACTTCCTCGCGCAAATCATCCAGACGTTCCAGATTTTCCCGAGTATGACGCATCCGCGTTTCGGTTTCATGACGGCGCTCCTTATACTTGGAAATGCCGGCCGCTTCTTCGATATGCACGCGCAAATCATCCGGCTTGGCCTCGACCATCCGTGAAATCGTGCCCTGCTCGATAATCGCATAGCTGCGCGCACCCAGACCGGTGCCCAAAAACAAGTCGGTGATATCCTTGCGCCGGCAACGAGAACCGTTTAACTGGTAAAGCGACTGGCCATCGCGGCTGACCTGACGCTTGATGGAAATGGTGTTGTATTTGGCATACTCGCCACCGGCCTTGCCTTCACTATTATCGAATACCAGTTCGACAAAGGCCGTGCTGACCGGTTTGCGCGTCGAGGAACCATTGAATACCACATCGGCCATGCTGCCGCCGCGCAAGTGTTTGGCCGAACTCTCCCCCATCACCCAGCGCACGGCATCGATAATATTCGACTTGCCGCAGCCGTTCGGCCCGACTACCGCAGTCAAATTGCCGCTAATCGGGATCGTGGTCGGGTCGACAAATGATTTAAAACCTGAAAGTTTGATTTTTTCCAGCTTCATAACTGGTAGAATATTCCACCTGATGTTTTAAAGAACCGTGTATTATTACACGAGTTTTGCTTAATTTTTGTTTTTTTGTAATTATTGAAAATTTTTTTTGTTAAGAGGTAGGTTATTGATTTAGCAGGCTGCCGCGACCGGCCTTAGAACCTAGCCGATATAAAAATGTCGAACGCCGGACTAAACCTGTCAATAATTTATACACTCAGTCTTAAAAACCGCTGAATAATACTTCACTTATAGAACCCTAATGACTACGAAACCGAGTAAAGACCTGGAAACTTTTGTCAACCCGAACCCCGGCCGTGATTACACGATACACATCGAGATCCCCGAGTTTACCTGCCTGTGCCCAAAAACCGGGCAGCCCGATTTTGCCACGATCAACATCGAATATGTCCCCGATCAGCTGTGCGTGGAGTTGAAGGCGCTGAAGTTATACATGTGGTCATTCCGCGAACAAGGCGCCTTTCATGAGGCCGTCACCAACGAAATCCTCGATGATATCGTTAAGGCCACCCAACCCAACTTCATGCGCATCCGCGCCGAATTCAACGTCCGCGGCGGCATTTATACCACCGTGGTGGCCGAGCACCGCAATCCAAGCTGGCAAGCGCCGGAAACAGTCACGCTGCCATAAATCTTTATGAGCGGTCACACCTACTACACTAGCGATCTGGCGGTCGCCCTGAAATACGACGGTGAAAACGCCCCCAAGGTCACCGCCAAGGGGGAAGGCGTGACTGCTCAACAGATTCTGGAACTCGCCGAACAACACGGCGTACCGTTACAAAACCAACCGGAACTTGCCAGGATACTGGCCCAGGTTCCGCTGGGCGATGAAATCCCGCAGCAACTCTATGTCGCCGTCGCCGAAGTCATCGCCTTCGCCTATTTTCTGAGCGGCAAAACCGCCGCCGACGACACCGAATCATGACCATCAAAGAAGCACTAACCACCTACCCGCAATATATCCTGCCGCACCATTTTTTATCCAAGCTAATGGCAAAGCTGACGCATGCGGAATGCAAAATTTGGAAAAACCTGTTTATTCGACTGGTGATTAAGCTTTACCACGTCGACATGAACGATGCGAAAGAGCAGAATCTGGACCATTTCGCCAGCTTCAATCATTTTTTCACTCGTGAACTAAAACCAGGCGCCCGCACGTTTCCAAGCGAGACCAACGCCATTGCCTGTCCGGCCGACGGCGCCGTGAGTCAGGCCGGCATCATCAGCGATGGGCAAATTTTCCAGGCTAAAGGCAAAAGTTTCTCTGCGATCGACCTGCTCGGCGGCGACGAACAACGCGCCGAAGCATTTGCCGACGGTGTTTTTTCGACGATCTATCTGTCGCCTAAGGATTACCACCGCCTGCATATGCCATTGACGGGCACGCTGAAGGAAATGGTGCATATCCCCGGCCGTCTATTCAGCGTCAACAACGCAACGACCAATACGGTGCCGGGACTGTTTGCCCGCAATGAACGCGTCGCCTGTATTTTCGATACCGATGCCGGGCCGATGGCGCTAGTCTTGGTCGGCGCGATTTTTGTTTCCAGCGTGGAAACGGTCTGGCACGGCGTCGTGACGCCGCCGACCCTCTCTTCGGTGCGTCACTGGGACTATCAAGATGACGCCCCGACGCTGGAAAAAGGCCAGGAAATGGGACGCTTCAACATGGGTTCGACCATTATTGTCTTATTCGGCAAAGACGTCGCGAAATGGAAGGAAGAGTTTGTCGCCGGCAAAGAAGTCAAGCTGGGCGAAACGATCGGGTCCCTCGCTCAATAGCCTTAACAGAACCCGGACAAGCCAGCGCCTGGCTGGTCCGGGTTCTATCCGTTCCAGGCATTCCTAGCCTGGGCGTCAACTTTTTTTACATCCTTTGCTCGCGCTTCAGCTTTAAGTCTAATTCGGCGCGGCAAGCTTATGATTATTTTTTCTTTTTCCAATCGGGCACTTTTTATGCATGATTGAAATTAAAGAATGAATTAGGAGGTTTACGATCATGAAACTTCTCAACCAACCAGAAGAACTTAGCGATGCCCGCACGGCATTTATTGAAACGTTAAGCGATGAATTTATCGCGACTACCGGCTACGGCGTCTATGCTTATTTAAACCCCTTAGACATCAATCGTCTATTCAGACAATATCTACAACACGGCACCCCCCTGAGGGAGTTTGCCAGAGTTTACGTCAGAAACGCCCAGTTTGCGACTATGTAAAAACTGTTAGTAAACGATTACCGCCCTATGCCGGGTCGACGACATGAAGACATCGAAATCGATGTAAACCACAATGCAGAGGTCGAATATCACCTATGCACGGGGCGGGCCGCTTACGCTTCATCACAGATCAACATGTCGTACTCGATTATTGATGCGCATCAAACAGAAGGTCGGAAGATTTTGCCTGATTTTATTCTGCGCTAGCCTAACGACCACTTGCAGCATCCCCGCGCGAGAGTTTAGCCTCGCCGCCGCTGAATATGGCATTAGCCAACAAACGGTTCAAGGACTAACATTTCGACATCGCGTGTTTATCAATGCGGCGGCCCAGCAGCCCAGTCATCAGGACAACCTGCATATCTACATCGACGGCGATGGCACACCTTGGATGCGAGGTCGCTGGCCGACCAGCGACCCCACAGCTCGCAACCCGATGATCCTGAAGATACTGCAAGCCGATCCGTCACCGGCGATATTGCTGGGCCGCCCTTGCTATCATGGCCTCGGCGAAAGCAACGCTTGCGATGTTCGCTACTGGACCTCTCATCGCTATGCGCAAGCTGTCGTCGACAGCATGAAGACGGCGCTGCGACGCTGGGCGGCAAAAACCTCCCACCCTAAACTGACTTTAATCGGCTTCAGTGGCGGCGGAGTGCTATCGGTACTGATGTCGTATGATTTAAAGGAAGTCGAGACGCTCATCACCGTGGCCGCGAACCTCGATGTCGCCGCCTGGAGCCGGCAGCACAACTACCGCCCCTTGCCACAGTCGCTGAACCCGGTCGATTCTCCCCCCCTCCCCGCGCGCATCAGACAAATCCATTTTGCCGGCTTGCGCGACCAAAATGTGCCGGCGGCAATCATCAAACACTACTCCGAACGCCAGCATAGCGCCCAGTTTCACCCTCTGCCCGAATTTGACCACCATTGTTGCTGGGCCGAAAACTGGAGCGACTTACTTAAAGAAATTAACATCAACTGACCGCAAGAAAATCTGACCCGAAACGCCCAGTCTAAATTATCTAAAATCTCAAGGGCGAAAGATCGTTGTATACCAACAATTCACAGTTTAGAGTTCAAAAAGGGCATGGGGTGTGTTTGGCATTGCTGGTTGTATACGCGATAGAACGCTGCCGAAGAACTAGGCGCAACGGTCGCGCTCGCTGCTCTTCCCCCTGATATATGCTATTGCCGACGATGCCAAGCCAGTTTACGGAGCCGCCCGTTCAAGAAACCAGCAGCAATTCCCAGTTTGAGCATTTTTGCTGTGTTTAGGGCATGGGATGTATCTGTCGAGGAGCGCCGTAAACCCATCCCTGGGGGCTTGACGGCAGCATCCTTGCTGCCGACATCCTCGCCAAACACACCCCATGCCCTTTTTGAACGCCAAAGTGGGAATTGCTGAGAAACCAGGCGAGCGCTGCAAAGAGCACTATTAGTTGATAAAATGCTGAACTTTTTCGCTCGGCTCCAAACTTACTCAGAGCGCATTTCTATTGCCGGAGAAAATTAATGATTAGGGAGAATTTGTTGAAGGCTTTGCTGAGTCTCTTAATTATCCTCATCGTGATGGGTGGGCTTGGTTTTTGGCTCGAGGAAGAAATGAGCATGCTGACGAATTGGGTGGTTGATCGCATCGGTTTTACAGGACTCTGCCTAATATTGCTGATAACCGACACCTTTGTAACGCCTTTCCTGCCGGATATCCTATTACTCGTGATTGCCAAGAGCGATCTTGCCGAGCATTGGCTAGCCTATGTTTTCATTCTTGGCGCCGTGTCTGTATGCGCCGGCATGTTAGGTTGGTCCATCGGCCGTTGGCTAGGTCATTTCAGCCTCACCCAACGCCTCTATGGGCCAATCACTGCCGAGCAGCAAGATTTTGTGCGCAAATACGGATTCTGGGGCGTCGCCTTGGGCGCCATCACGCCGCTGCCTTATTCGTTCACCTGCTGGACCGCCGGCGTCATAGGACTCCGATGGCCGAAAGTGCTCGCAGCTTCGCTGCTTTTTCGTATTCCGCGCATGATCCTTTATTATCTGCTAATTGCATCAACGGGCGGCTTATTCGCCTAAATGCCCTATACTCGTCAGCCAAAATAAGGCCATAATTGGCAATTAATATTTCTGCAGAATTTTCTCGACCCGCTTGATGCTGTCGTCACAGCCTTTAATACTGGCCCTGACCTTACGCTTGAACAACACATCCATCGGCTCTCCATCCATTTCTCTGGAACTGTATTCATTAAGTAGCTTACAAGCGTCATACATCGCCATTTCGGCCTGATGCAAGCGCTCATCCTCGAGTAAGGCCTCATTCGTCGACATCATAATCCGGCCGGTGATTGCATTTTGACGGCGAAACACCGCTTCGGCATATTCGGCTATTTCATCGTTGCCGCCAAGGGTTTTAATCTCGGCGCATCCTTGACACACGAATAGCGACAAAATGGCTGCGAGGTTTTTTACATGTTTTTGCAGGGTCATCAGGGGAATTGTTGGATAAAAAATCAATATGGCCGCGAATGGCCGTTGTTTTTGTCTTTATATCGCCAATAATAGGCCAGCATGCTGCCGGACACATTATGCCAGATACTGAATAAGGCGCCGGGCAACGCCGCGAGGGCCGAAAAATATTGCACCGCAAGCGCGACACTGAGACCTGAATTTTGCATGCCCACTTCGATAGCGACGGTACGGGCGATGTGTCGATCATAATTTAACAAACGCGCCAGCCAGTAACCACAGGCCAATCCCGATAAATTATGCAAACAAACCGCCGCCAATGCCGGCAAGGCCACACCGCTCAACTGATGCTGGTTCAAGCCGATGATGATCGCAATAACCACGACGATGGACAGACTGGACAACAATGGAAAAATCTTTCGCATTCTGCTCAAGCGCCGATCAAAAAAACTGTTGATCAGTGTGCCGGACAATACCGGCAGCAAGACGATTAACAGTATGCTCCTCAGCATATCCACGACCGGCACCGTCACCACCTGATTCAGATATAGCCACGACAGCAACGGCATCATGATCAGCGCGCACAGCGTCGAAAAAGTCGTCATCAGCACCGACAAGGCTACGTTTCCGTTGGCCAGATAACACACGACATTGGACGCCGTTCCGCCTGCGCTGGCGCCTACCAGCACCATGCCGGTCATCAGTTCCGGCGGCAATGCCAACGCGTGCGAAATCAGCCAGGCAAACAACGGCATGCAGCCGAATTGTATCGACGCCGCGATAACAATGATCAGGGGCCGGGTCAACACGGCGGCAAAATCGCGCCAGCTCAGCGTCATGCCCATGCTGAACATCACCATCGCCAACAACGGAATAATGCCGTCTTTCAGCTCGGCGAACGGCTGCGGACGAACATAGGCCAGCAGAGCCAAGGTTACAGCCCAGAGCGGAAACAGATTGATCAGGCGTTGCATGACTTGCGTTATTTGGCGGCGGTAAATATGCAGTATTCGGTCAGATTCTCGGCGAATAACTGATGTTGCGCCAACCCCACATAATAATTAGCCGTTTGCGCCTTGGAACGCAAACCCAGCCACTGACTGATTTTCTGCACCGGATATAAACGCTTGGCGACTTTATACATATGCTCGGCCGAAGGCAGCGTCTGTGCGGTAATATCATGCACTTGGATATCCTGAAATTGGCTGTCTTGCAGCAAACCGGTAAATTCATCGCGAGCGCACAGATTCGGCACCGCCCAGCCATTCAGGCAGGTCACTACCGCCTGCCACTGGTTTTCATTGAATTGCCGTTGCAACAAAAAACCGTCACAAACCACCAACCGACCGCCCTTGCGTAACAACCGGTAAGCTTCTTGCAGAAATTCACCCTTGTTCAACGCATGACAGGAGCTTTCCAAGGCCCAGACCACATCAAACGATTCATCGGCGAAAGGCGTTCGGCAAAAGTCGGCGACCTCAAAATCGACCTTATCGGCGACACCGTGGCGCTTGGCGTGGCTGCGCGCATAATCGGCCTGCTTGGCGCTGATGGTGATGCCGGTGACTCGATTTCCGTGCTCTCGGGCCATCCAGATTGAGCTGCCGCCGATGCCGCAGCCGGCATCCAAGACATGATCGTCAGCTTTGATGCCGGCTTTGTCGTATAACTGCTGATTCTTGTTCAACAGCGCCTGATGATGAGCATAAGGCTGGTCTTCATCCCAATAACCGTAATGCAAGGCCAAATTATCGCGGTTACACCAAGCCGCCAGATAATCGCGATAACAATCATCGTAATGTTTGGCGGTATCCTGCTGCAATTCCTCGCTAAATATTTCCGAGCTCTGTCTTAAACTTTGGTCGCGGTAATCCTGGTTCGGTTCTATCGTGTAGTTTTTCATGAGTGTTTGAAACGGTGTGGGCCATCATTAATCGGCCCGATTGCTAGTCGGCCGGCCATTATAATCCAGATCGACTATCTCCTTCATGTCCGCTAAGCGATTTTGTTTGAGCTTTAGTAAGGTCAGGATGTCCTTGATCGGCAATTCCTTCAGCTGCTCGGGCGAGAGGCCGAAACGAATCCGGAAAAAACGCCGTTGCTTGTCAGCAGGATAAGCGCTCAAGATTTGCTTCAGACGCTGATCGATCATTTTTCTGGCCAGCGTCAGTTCGGCCTCGACCGCTTTCTCGCGTACGACATGATCTTTCGGAACTGATGTTTCTTGCCCTTCGATACCCAGCGCCTTGCGCCGCATTTGCAGCAAACGCGTGCTTTTACCTTGATCGAGCAAGGAATGACTGGTCATACTTGCGCCCGGTTTTAAATCCGATTTCTTCATATTTCGTCTTTCGTCTGCATTAAACCTCAATCAGCTCTCCCGCTTCCATCCGATAAACTCGCTGCGCCAGCCTAAATCCCGCGGCCCTGTGGGTCACCATCAACAAGGTCTTGTTTTCGCTGATCTGCTGCAATGCGCTCAGCACATCGTCTTCCGTCTCCGCATCCAATCCTTCGGTCGGCTCATCCAACAGCAAGATCGGCGCGTTTTTCAAATACACCCGCGCCAATGCGATACGCCGGGCTTCGCCGCCGGAAACCTTGGCCCCCTGCTCGCCAACCAGGGTGTCGATGCCGGCCGGCAGTCTGCTCAGCATTGCCGACAAACCGGCCAATTTTATCGCGTCCATCAGCTCGCCGTCATCGGCCTCCCTATCGCCCAATAACAAATTGTCGCGAATACTGCCGTTAAATAGATGACTGCGCTGCGATAACAGAGCCATGCGACTGAGCAACCGCTCACTGCGGATTTGACTGATATCGACGCCGTCCAACAGGATGCGCCCTTGCTGCGGGTCAAAAAAACGCATTAACAAATGTAATAAGGTCGATTTGCCGGCGCCGCTGGGACCGCTGATGGCGATTTTATCGCCTTCCGCCAAACTTAGATCGATATGCTGCAATACCCAATCGCCGTCCTGCCGATAGCGGAAACTGACTTGCTCCAACGCTAAACGATTGCCGGGCGGCAAAGGTCTGGCGTTTGACGGTTCGCCAATCGCCGGCTCCGATTCGGCCAATGTACGAATACGCCGCGCCGCATTTCGGGTTTTGCCGAGCATTTGCGTGGCCTGGGCTAAGGGATTGAGCCATTCGAACAACGCCAATATCGCGAAAACCAACAATGCCACCACCGGACCGGAAAGCGTTTGCCGCTCCATTAATGAGGCGCCGACAATCACCATGATGATCACGGTCAACTGCGCCAACACCTGCATCGAGGCGGCCGACAACGACGCCAGCCTTTCATTATCGGCTTGGACGATCAACAATTTTTCCGAGACTGTCAACAAGCGGTCCTTAAAGCGGTTATAAGCCTGAAACGCGCTCAAGTCATTGAAACCCTGCAGGATTTCAATCTGGCGCCCCTTGAACTCCGCGGTATATTCCGACTCCTGCTCCGCACCTTTATTGCCCAGTCGGTTAAACAGCCATGGCACAAAAACCGCGGCAATCAACAGCATGCCCATCAGCAATGTCGCCAACAGCGGCGAATAAGCACCAATAAAGGCTGTCAGCGCTAAACTCGCCAGCAGCGCAACCGCTAGCGGCGCCAACAGGCGCAGATACAGCGCATCCAACGCATCGATATCGCCGGTCATCCGGTTCAGCAAATCGCCGCTGCGCTGCATAGCCAAACGCCCCGGCGCCAGCGGAATCATCTTGGCGAAAAACCAGCAGCGGATTTTCGCCAATACTCGGAATGTCGCTTCATGGGTCAGCAGACGTTCGCCGTAACGCGCCAGGGTGCGAATAATCGCCAGGGCGCGAATTTGCGCGGCCGGCTGCATAAAATTAAAGGTGACGGCCACACCGTCCGGCGCCAGCACACCGGCGACGGCAGCGGCGCAGATGAACCAGCCGGACAGTCCCAGCAAGGCGATCGATGCCAGCGCGGTCAGCAACGACAAAATGAGGCCGGCAAGCAGCCAGAGCCGGTAAGGCTTGAACAAACGCAGAAAAAACCACAAATCCTTCATCGTATCGCTCCGTTAACCAGTTTAACCTGGCGGCCCATGCGTTCTACCACCTCCGGGTCATGGCTGGCGATGATGACGGTTTTTTGTTTGAACACTCGGTCTATGCTGTCCAGCAATTGCCTCTTGGTCTGCCGGTCCAGATTGGCGGTAGGCTCATCGAGCAACACGATCGGCGCATCTTTCAACAATGCCCTGGCCATGGCGATACGCTGAACCTGTCCGCCGGACAATCCATAGCCTTGCTCACCGATCAGCGTGTCCAATCCTTGTTCCAGCGTTTCCGCAAACGACATGACGCCAGCCGCCCGCGCCGCTTCGATCACCTGCTGCCGGGCAATGTCCGGATCGAACAAACGAATATTATCGATAATGCTGCCGTAAAAAACAGTCGTTCGCTGACCGAGCCAGCAAAGTTGTTGCGCCGCCGTTTCCCGGGTCGGCGTACAGCCGTTGATCAGCACCTGGCCGCTGGACGGCGACTCGAATCCCAACAGCAGATTCAGCAACGTCGACTTTCCGGCCCCGGTTTCCCCGACCAATACCAGCTTCTCCCCGGCCTGAATACGCAGATTGATTTTTTCCAGAACCCGCCTTTGCCGATAATGCTTACTGACTTCGATCAATTCGATACAGTAATCGGACTTGACATATTTCGACTGATCGACGAAACCAACTTCATGGTCGAGGATTTCCAGAAGATGGTCGGCGGCCGCCAACGCAGCGGCGCGGTCGTGATAATTGGCCGCCAATTGTCTTAGCGGCAAAAAAAACTCCGGCGCCAACAACAACACGAACAAGGCGTTCTGCAAACTGATATCCCGGGCCGGACCGAAATGGATCAGCCCCAGCAATCCCAACCCGACATAGACCGCGACCAGCGCCACGGCCACCGCGCTGAAAAACTCCAGCACGGCCGACGACATAAAGGCGATGCGCAGCACCGCCATGGTTTTTTCTCTAAAACTGTCGGCAATATCGCCGATAGCGTCTAATTCCTTATACGCTTGACCGAATAGTTTCAGCGTCGTCAGGCCCTGCAGACGATCTAGATAATATCCTCCCATCCATGCCAGCTCCAGAAACTGTTTACGATTCGCCGCCGCGGCGCCCATGCCGATCAAGGCCATAAATAAAGGCACCAGCGGCCCGGTAACCAAGAATATGACGCCGACTACCCAGTTCACAGGAAAAACAGCCAGCATAATCAATAACGGCACGATCACGGCAATCGACTTCTGCGGCGCATAACGACAAAAATATTTTTCCATCGCCTCGCAATGTTCCAGTGTCGCCGTCGCCAATTGACCACTGTGATGCTGTTTCAGGTAAGCCGGCCCCAACAACGACAGATGGTTCAATAATTGTCGGCGCAACTTTTGTTTAATCTTGGTCGCAGCGGAAAAAGCGCAGACCCGAACATAGTAGACCGCTATGCCGCGCAGCAATACAACCGCCAACAGCAACAACAAATTAAGCTGCAACTCTGGCCAATGGCGCTGATCGATAATCAACCGATGCAGTATCGACGCCAGCAGCGCGGCCTGAGCAATAATCAACAAGCCGTTGCCGCCGCCCGCCAAAACCGCTAACCTAAGCGCACTGCGCACCGGCTCATGCAACGACTTCAGCCATTGCGCGCAATGCTGCTCTCTTTGTTTGCTGGCGTCAAACGCCGCTTGATTGACGGACTGCTTCAGTTTCACGAGATTGTTGGCCTTATATGGTTGTAACTATTCAGTATCTTTCAGGCTTTAGGGAGTAGTCCATTGATAAAAATACTACATATGGTGTAACTACTCA
Organism: Methylomarinum sp. Ch1-1; assembly: GCF_030717995.2. Taxonomy (NCBI): domain Bacteria; kingdom Pseudomonadati; phylum Pseudomonadota; class Gammaproteobacteria; order Methylococcales; family Methylococcaceae; genus Methylomarinum; species Methylomarinum roseum. Next base: position 3,638,186 of record NZ_CP157743.1, read on the forward strand.
CCAGCAATTCACTTTGGCGTTCAAAAAGGGCATGGGGTGTGTTTGGCGAGGATGTCGGCAGCAAGGATGCGGCCGTCAAGCCCCCAGGGATGGGTTTACGGCGCTCCTCGACAGACACACCCCATGCCCTAAACACCGCAAAAATACTCAAATTGGGAATTGCTGAACTACTCACCCTACATGCCCTGCCGCGTTCGATAATCAGTTAATTACCATTTTATCTTAACCTGAATTCGGGGAAACAATCGCCCTACGGCTTCAGATCAGCAATTCCCAGATAGATGAATATCAACCCGAAATGAGATTATCGTACTATGCTCCTTCCCCAAGCGCAGATCAATATTCCCATAGACGACCTTGCATCGAAGCGATGCCTGACCGATACTTTAGCCATCATCCGGACGACTTGTTAAACCCTACCCTACAACTTGCTGAGCTTGCCGCATGGCTGATTTTGCCTTGACTTCAATCTGGACTATACCCGCCCCCATTGAACGTTGCTGGTTCTGCCTGCTGGAAAAGGAACGCTGGCCGGATTGGTGGCCCTATGTCGACAAGGTGGAACAATTACGCCTAGGCGAAGCCAATGGCGTCGGCAATGTCTGCCGCTATTACTGGCATACTTGCCTGCCCTATCGATTAGTCGTCGACATCACCGTCACCGAACTGGTCCCTTTTCAATATATCGGCTTTAGCGTCGACGGAGATGTACGCGGACACGGCGCCTGTCGCTTACACATTGACCGTCAACACACCCTATTGCAATTCGACTGGCGCGTCAGCACCAACAAAGCCTGGATGAACAAAATAGCCGTCATCGCTCGCCCGGTTTTCAGCTGGAATCACCGCCGCGTGATGAAAAAAGGCGAACAAAGTTTCATTAAGAGATTAAATTCGGAGCCATAACATGAAATAATAGTCTGTTTTCCGTTTCCGTAACAAAACTATGGCGCAATATATCTATTCAATGAATCGGGTGGGGAAAATTGTCCCCCCCAAAAAACATATCCTGAAAGATATTTCCCTGTCGTTCTTTCCCGGCGCCAAAATCGGCGTTCTGGGCCTGAATGGTTCGGGTAAATCGACTTTACTGAGAATCATGGCCGGCATCGACCAGGAAATCGAAGGCGAAGCGATCCCGCAAAAAGGCATTAACATCGGTTACCTGCCTCAGGAACCGCAACTCGACCCTGACAAGGACGTGCGCGGCAATGTCGAAGAAGGCGTCGCCGAAATCAAAGCGGTATTGAATCGCTTCAATGAAGTCAATAACGCCTTCGCCGATCCCGATGCCGATTTCGACGCCCTGCTAGCCGAACAAGCCGAATTGCAGGACAAAATCGAGGCCGCGGGCGCCTGGGAATTGGAAAGAACGCTGGAAATCGCCGCCGACGCCCTGCGCCTGCCTCCTTGGGAAGCCGATGTCACTAAATTATCCGGCGGCGAAAAACGCCGCGTGGCGCTATGCCGGTTGTTGTTGTCGAAACCCGACATGTTGCTGCTCGACGAACCGACCAACCACCTGGATGCGGAATCGGTCGCTTGGTTGGAAAGATTCCTGCACGACTATAGCGGCACCGTCGTCGCCGTCACTCACGACCGTTATTTCCTGGACAACGTCGCCGGCTGGATCCTGGAGCTGGATCGCGGCATGGGCATACCCTGGGAAGGCAACTATTCTTCTTGGCTGGAGCAAAAAGAGCAACGTCTGGAACAGGAAGAAAAACAGGAAACCTCCCGCCAAAAAGCCATGAAGGCCGAGCTGGAATGGGTGCGCTCCAACCCCAAAGGCCGCCATGTGAAAAGCAAGGCCCGTTTGGCGAGGTTCGAGGAACTTTCTTCCCAAGAGGTTCAGCAACGCAACGAAACCCAGGAAATCTATATTCCGCCCGGCCCACGCCTCGGCGACGTGGTCGTTGAAGCCGACAACATCAGCAAGGGCTTCAACGATCGCTTGCTAATCGATAACCTCAGTTTCAAACTGCCGCCGGGCGGCATTGTCGGCATCATCGGCCCGAACGGCGCCGGTAAAACCACGCTGTTCCGGATGATGGCGGGTTTCGAACAGCCTGATGCCGGCACCGTAACACTCGGTCAAACCGTACAACTGGCCTATGTCGATCAGCTGCGCGATGACATGGACCCGAACAAAACGGTTTGGGAAGAGATTTCCGATGGTTTGGACATCATCACCGTCGGCAAATATGAAACGCCATCGAGAGCCTATGTCGGCCGCTTTAACTTCAAAGGTTCCGACCAACAAAAACGCATCGGCGACTTATCCGGCGGCGAACGCAATCGTGTCCATTTGGCGAAGCTGCTGAAAAGCGGCGGCAACCTGTTGCTATTGGATGAACCGACCAACGATCTCGATGTGGAAACACTGCGGGCCCTGGAAGAGGCATTGCTGGCTTTCCCAGGCTGTGCGGTAGTAATCTCGCATGATCGCTGGTTCCTGGACCGAATCGCAACCCATATGCTGGCGTTTGAAGGCGATAGCGAGGTGGTCTGGTTTGAAGGAAACTATGCCGATTACGAGGAGGACCGTCATCGCAGACTCGGCACCGATGCCGACAATCCTCACCGGATCAAGTATAAGAAGATCGGCTAACGTCGTCTTCAGCAGTGAGACTGCCGTCAAGTCCCCAGCACCTAAATTCCATGGCTACTGGACGATATTTTACATTCCAGGATAATTTAGGTGCTGGGCTCCTCGACAGACACGCCCCATCCCCTTTTTGAACGCCAAATTGAGAATTGCTGGCCGCATATAGACCGACGATCACTCAAACTGGACAGCGCAAAGATTAATCACTAGAATCCAAACTGATGGTTTTGATGAATAATCCCTTTTCTGTCCGGACTTTACGATGTGGAACACTGCTTCATTATTCAGGCGAAGTCTGATCCCACTGTTATGCCTATTGCACACGGCAAATCTCGATGCGGCGACGGCGCCCCTTGAAGACGCTGTTTTTTCAGACGACTCGACGACGGCGCTGGTTTTCAAGTCCGAAGATAGCGTCGAGCGATTAAACGAACCATTTCCCAGCAGCAATCATCACCGCATTTCCAATTCCCTACCCCAGTCTTCTTCATTTTCTCGAAAAACGATCCCACCGCCTTCCGCCGATGTCGTCAAACATGGTTATGAAAAGCTCAATGCACTATTCGCAGATGATACTTTGGATGAGGCGGTATTGATCGTGAAAGAGGTCAATGAGGATTTAAACCGCCTGAACCAAAACATAGAACAGCAACTCGCACCGGCGATGGGACAACTCTTCATTATACAAGACTTGTTTGCCGCAACCGGCGAAGACAATCTTATGCCCTCATCATTTCAAGCCCCGTCGACAGCGAACATCGGACTGTCGGCAGGCGACCCTCTCGAAAGCCTCGATTTGGAGGACATCGCTTACGATGAATCGGACAGTTTTTTTGCCTGGTTATTGAAGTTGCCGAGCTACCTGTTCGACATCGAGAACCTGATCATCCTCGGCATTTCGTTGTTCTTATTAACGGGTTTTTTCAAGGTCGTCCATTATGTCGTCAACAGAATCTATTGAGGACCGCAGACCGGATGGACCAACTGAACATCACCCAGCTCGCAACCTGTTCCGGACGGTGAAAACTCTCCGTACGCGGCCAGTTCCAGCGGCGCTAGCGGGCCGACGACTTTCGCCAGCAAGCTCAGCCGCAAACCCTGCTCAACCAGAAAAATTATATAAGACTGTCTTAGCGTCTCGGCCAATTCATCCCCCATTTCACTAAAACCGGAATCGACGCTGACACAATAAAGCATCGCCTTCAGGTCATCGACCTCGAGATAGTGCCGCAAGGCCCATAGCGTTCCCGACTCGACCGCCTTGCGCATCACCTCTTGCAAACGTTTGCCGATCTTGATGACTCTGGCTTTTTTTCCGCCGACCACAATTTTTGCTCGTTCCAGATCGACTCGCGCGTAGGTCAGATCGACGATTTCATCCAGTGTCAAACCGCTTAACAGCAACAAGATCAATTGTTCGCTGTCTTCATCGGCATGCTCCAATAGCCTTTCAATTTGTTGATTGGACAATGGCTGGTAATGGGGAACCTGGGGCAAAGCGGTGCGAGGTCTTTGTTCGACGATCTTATCCTGCTGATAATTATCAAGATTTTCTTTAGGCGGCGTATAGCCGAACCAGGCTTGCAGCGGAAAAACAAAATGACTCTGCTCAGGCTGCCCCCGACTGAGAAACTCGACCAGCCAAACGGTGAAAAACGCGATCAGCAACGCGGCGATAAAAGCAATCAACGCGCCCAGTTGATAATCGGGACTAATCGCCTGCCAATTGACGCTGGCCCGTTCCACGATGTCAACCTGAGGGTATTTCTCATACTGTTTGCTTTCGATTTTGACCAAGCGGTCCCGCGTTTCCCGTTGCAGCTCTTCCAGCGCGGTCAAGTCTTCCATCAATTTTTCATGACGCGAAAACAAACTGGTGAATTCCGCCGCTTTCGTTTTATGTTCGTCTAGTTGCTGCCTGAGATCTTTGACGACTTGTTGGGCCGCATAATAATCCTGTTTCGCCTCGGTCCAAACCACTTTTTTTCCGACCTGCCGTTTGTTGTTGATCTCGGCTTCCAACTGCTTGATTTGTTCGGGAATGAATTTCAACGACGGCTGCAACGCCAAATATTCACGCGTATAGCGTTTATCGAATTCGGCTAGCTTCTCTTTAAGCTCTTGATAACGACGCTCGAGGTTGCTTAAGCTACGCTGCTCCTGTTCCGGGACCACGGCCTCGCCATTAGAGATCGCCTGATTAACGGCTTCAAGTCTGGCCTTGGCCTTGACCACCTCTTCATTAGCGTTATTTAAGGCTTGGGTCAAGCCATTCAGTTTCGTTAATGATTCGTTTTCCTCCCGGGCGATCGAACTGATATCGTGAGCTTTTCTGAATTGATCCAGATCCGCTCTGGCCTGTTCGACCTTCGAGTCTAATTCTTCCAGTTCGCTGCCGACCAAGGTCTTGGTATTATGAGTCGCATTTTCAACGCTCAACGCACGCGCCTCGAGATAGACGTCAATCCAGGTATTGATCACCATTGGCAGAACTTCCGGCTGCGCGCCCCGGGCCAGCATGCTCAATAAATTAGTCTGTTCGATAGGTTCGACGGTCAACATCGTGCGAATATCGGCTAATGTCAATTCCGCTAATTGCGGATCTTTCGTTTGATGCAGACGGTTCAGCGTTTCGTTGAGCAACTCGTGACCCAGCAGCTTCTGTTTCTGGATCGCGACATGTTGAAAATCGACATCGCGACTGACTTGATCGATCGCCGTGGCCGCCGAAGTCAATAGCGTTGCGCTGCTTTGATACTGTGCCGGGCGAGCGAAATTGATCAACATGCCGAATGCCAGACATATGACAAAGGTCGGCACGAATATTTTCAGTCTAGAGCTTATCCTATGGTTATCGGATGGCGTTTCGGGCCCGCTAAACTGTCGTTCTTGTTGAGATAAATACTCAATTTGTGGCTGCTGTTTCATAGTCTATCCCCGGTTGCGGGCATGTTGGACGCTACACGACTCAAGCACAGTAACTATTCAGCATTCGGAACGCTTCCTTGCCCTGCCTCATTCGCACGGTCCATGCCCGACGCACAAATAGCGTCTGCGACAACAGAGCCACCGCGTGGGTGGAAATGCCGGTTCTGCAATCAGCTCAATAAGTCAGCGATCAAACTGCTGTTAAATCATTTTGCTAAATAGCTACTCAAAACAAGTTGACCAGTGCGTTTATAGTCAGTTGTGAAATCTATTATGATAGTGTATTGCTTACGATAACCTTTATGACATCAATGCACTCTCACCGTCAAATCCTGGTTTTGTTCTGTTGTACTGTAGCATCGATCTCGGCGGTTGCGAAACAACAAATCACGCAACCCGATGAGGTTTTTGATACCGCAACGAGAGATTTTAGCCCGCCAAAGCGAGCAAGAAGACCGGTCGCCATCAATCCACTCATCCCCAAAACGGTAGCGATCCCTGGCGGCTGTTTCCAAATGGGCAGCCCGGACTATGAGCACCATCGCAGCAACAACGAAAAACGTCATAGAGTCTGCGTCAAAGGTTTCAGCATGGCGACTCACGAGGCCACCCTCGCCGAATTCAAGGCCTTTGTCGCCGACACCGGTTATGTGACCGATGCGGAAATCGACTATCAAGCCCGGGGTTGCTGGTCCTTTGATCATGAACAAAAAAAGAGCTGGGCTTGGCGAGCTTGGGCCGATTGGCGCAAGCCTGTGAAAAAAGAAGTCCGCGACGACGAACCGGTAACCTGTGTCAGTTTCTATGACATCAATCAATATATCGCCTGGCTGAATCAAACTACCGGCCAACATTATCGTCTGCCTACCGAAGCGGAATGGGAATATGCCGCCCGAGCGGGCCGCAACACGAGTTATTTTTGGGGCAACAATGCCGACCTGTCCTGTCGTTACGCCAATGCCGCGGATTTATCCGAGTTTTCCGGCGTCGGCTGGCCGATCCCCCATCAATGTATAGATCAATATTTTTTCGCCGCGCCGGTTAAACAGTTTTTACCCAATCAGTTCGGCTTATATGACATGTTAGGCAATGTCTGGGAATGGACCTGTTCGCAATTTCTCAACGACTATCAAGGCCAGGAACAACGCTGTCTTAACGGCGACGAGAATAACAACGCGCTGTTTATCGCCGTCAGAGGCGGCGGCTGGAATGCGGACCCCGCCCGTGTTCGCGCCGCTTACCGGAACTGGCACAGTCCCTGGGTGCGTCTGGCGACCTGGGGTTTCCGCCTGGTCAAAGATAATGATCGGCGTTAGCTAACCCAGATATATCACAAAGGCCTAGGCCTTTGAGATAAGTTAGAAGCGTCACGTAACCGCTAACGCGGCAACGTGACCTACGACTATGAACAAACCACAAGTGAATTTGACTTGGGCTGTTTCTTAATTCCCATTAAAAGGGTTTTCCAATATGATCGTTTCGTTGCGATCCGGACCGGTCGACAATATCGATACTTGCACCCCGACCAACTGCTCCAGTCTTTTAATATAGGCTCTGGCGTTATCCGGTAAATCCTCCAGCTTGGTCACCCCTTTGGTCGACACACTCCAGCCCGGCATTTCTTCGATAATCGGCTCACAAGCCTCATATTGATCGGCTCCCAATGGCGCGGTTTCGGTAATATCGCCGTTAATCTTGTAGGCCGTGCAAATCCCGATCTTGTCGAGGCCGTCCAGCACATCCAGTTTGGTCAGGCACATGCCGCTTAGACTGTTCATTTGCGCCGATTTGCGCATCGAAACGGCATCAAACCAACCGGTGCGTCGTTTACGTCCGGTGGTGGCGCCAAACTCATGGCCTTTCACGCCAAGATGTTCGCCATACTCGTCATTGAGCTCGGTGGGAAACGGCCCATTGCCGACCCGGGTGGAATAAGCCTTGGTGATGCCCAACACATAGTCGAGATCGAGCGGGCCGATCCCGGTGCCGGTCGCCGCCCCACCGGCCGTGGTATTGGAAGAAGTCACATAGGGATAGGTGCCGTGATCGATATCCAGTAAAGCCCCTTGAGCCCCTTCGAACAGGATATTCTGCCCTTGTTGTTGTAAAACTTTCAATTCTTCCGAGACGTCGGTCAACATCGGTTTGACCTGCTCACCGAGTTTTAGCGTCTTGTCCAGCATTTCCTGATAATCCAACGGCTCGGCGTGGTAATACTCGGTCAGCATGAAATTATGGTAGGCCACCAGCTCTTTCAACCGCAATGCGAATTCCTCGCTATTCAACAGATCACCGGCGCGCAGCCCTCTGCGCGCAACCTTGTCCTCATAGGCGGGTCCGATGCCGCGGCCGGTGGTGCCTATCGCCTTATTGCCGCGCGCCTTTTCCCTGGCCTGATCGATGGCGACATGAATCGGCAGGATCAGTGCGCAGGATTCGCTGATTTTCAAACGATGCCTAACCGGAATACCGGATTTTTCCAAGATGTCAATTTCATCGAGCAGTGCATCGAGCGACAACACGACGCCGTTAGCGATCATGCATTGCACGTTTTCACGCAACACGCCCGATGGAATCAGATGCAATACGGTGGTTTTGCCATTAATGACCAGTGTATGTCCGGCGTTATGCCCACCTTGAAAACGCACGACCGCGCCAGCATGATCGGTCAACAGATCAACCAGTTTACCTTTTCCTTCGTCACCCCACTGAGTACCGATGACAACGACATTTTTTCCCATAACTATTCCAACTTTAGACTAAAGGTTTTACAACCCAATTCTGATTTTGTTTTTCTAAAATAGCGGTACAACCCAAGTCTTCCGCTGAACCTGTTTGCCCCGGCAACTGTTGAATCACGACTCTGCCCGCCGCGCGCAAGTCTCTGACCACTTCCTGCAGCTGGGCATCAGCGCTGTCAGGCGCACACACCCGCTCTCTGCCCGCTACCCCCTCGCTCAGCACGGACAATCTCGCCAGCAATTTCAAATCCGCACTGAAACCGGTTGCCGCCCTGGCCCGACCAAAAAATTCGCCAATATTATCATAGCGGCCGCCTCTGGCGATTTCCTTGCCGACACCAGGCACAAACGCCGCAAAAACAACGCCGGTGTGATAGTGATAGCCGCGTAATTCCGATAAATCAAAGTTGACCGGCAAGTCTGGAAATCTTTCCGCCAGTTTATCGGCGATGAAGTGTAGATCGCTCAATGCCTGTTTGACGGCGTCATCGCTGTCGGCTAACAGTTCGACGGCCCGAGTCAACGTTTCGCGTCCGCCATTCAGTTTCGGCAGGGTCATGAAGATCTGCTTATGTTTATCGGCAAGACCAAAACCGTCCACTAATTCGGTCAATTCGGTTCTGGCTTTGCGCTGCAACACATCGAACAGCTCCGCTTCTTGCTGTTCGCTCAAACCTGCCTGTTTGGACAGGGCGCGATAAATGCCGACATGGCCAAGATCCAGATGCACATGCACCAGCCCCGACATCGCCAGCATTTCCAGCATCAACTGAATGACTTCAAGATCGCTGTCCAGGCCAGAATGGCCGTAGAGTTCGGCGCCGATTTGCATCGGACTGCGGGTTTTTTCCAGATTATCGCCCAAGGTATGCAGAATCGTGCCTACGTAGCACAAGCGCGTAGGCCAGTCATGTTTTAAATTGTGTCCGGCAATTCTGGCGACCTGAGGCGTCATGTCGGCCCTGACGCCCAGCATCTTGCCGCTGACCTGATCGGTCAGTTTAAACGTCTGTAATTCAAGATCATGACCGGAGCCGGTCAACAATGAATCCAGAAAATCGACCATCGGCGGAATCACCAATTCGTACCCCCAACAGGCGAATACATCGAGCAATTTTCTGCGCAGATGCTCCAAGTGTCTGGCATTTTCCGGTAATACTTCTTCTATTCCCTCAGGCAAAAGCCAGGAGTCTTTTTTTTGCATTTTTGTCTGTCTCTCTCGCACAAAACGCCCCACAAGGTGGAGCGTTTCAGTCACTGCTTAATATGAATGGTTTAAACCATTCCCGCGCTATTATTTCTGATTCTTGAAATACCTGAAGAAATCAGAATCAGGTTCAAGCACCAGCATATCGCCAGAACCTCTGAAGGTCTGCTTATAGGCCTCCATGCTGCGATAGAAGCTATAGAACTCGGCATCCTCGCCATAGGCTGTGGCGTAAATATCGGCCGCTTTCGCATCGCCTTGACCGCGCAGGATCTCGGCGTCGCGGAAGGCGTTCGCCAGAATGATTTCGCGTTGCTTGTCGGCGTCGGCGCGGACGCGTTCGGCCGCTTCAGCCCCTTGAGAGCGGAATTCGCTCGCGACTCTTTCCCGCTCCGCTTCCATCCTTCTGTACACCGAGGAACTGACATCGGGCGGCAAATCAATGCGTTTCACCTGGACGTCGATAATGTCTATGCCGTAGTTTCTTGCGACCGGTTCCACACTGTCAATCAAGGTTTGACTGATAAGTTGACGATCGGTGGACACCAATTGCTTGATCTCGCGTTTACCGAACTCGCTGCGGCTGGCGTCCTTGACGATCTGGTCCAGGCGGATATTCGCCTGATTGATGTCGCCGGCGACCGAGGTGTAAAACTTTTTCACATCGTCGATGCGCCATTTGACGAAAGAGTCCACCATGACGTTTTTCTTTTCCGCGGTCAAAAAACGCTCCGCTTTCGAATCCATCGTCAAGATGCGGGCATCGAACTTCTTAACATTGTTGATGAATGGAATCTTGGTATGTAGCCCCGGTTTGAAATCCACTTCGACAATCTCACCAAGACGGAACTTGATCGCTCTCTCGGTTTCCTTCACGGTGAATACCGACATTGACAACAAGATAATCAATGCGGCAGCAATCACTAAAATTTTATTAAATCCCATATCAGCGCCCTCTCACATCACGACCCCGACTCGAGGTTCTCAGGTTATTGTTCACTATCTGTGTCGATTTTGGCGTAAAACTACTCGCCGGCTCGACACTGGATGATTGCGCCTGCACATTGGGTCGCTTGCTCATTTTATCCAAGGGCAAATAAAGCAAGTTGTTTCCACCTTTAACATCGACCATGACCGTATCGGTATTGGCCAGTACATGTTCCATCGATTCTAGATAGATCCGCTGCCGGGTCACTTTCGGCGCTTTTTTGTATTCCTCCAGTATCTGGGTGAAACGGCTCACTTCACCAGTAGCCTCGGCGACCACCTGGCTTAGATAACCTTCGGCTTCCTGAACTCTACGTGAAGCGGCGCCGCGGGCCTTAGGGATCACGTCATTGGAATAGGCTTCGGCTTCATTGATCAGGCGCTGTTTGTCTTCCCGCGCCTTGATGGCGTCTTCGAAAGCGCTCTGGACCTGTTCGGGCGGCTGGGCATCTTGCAGGTTGACACTGGTGATCAACACCCCGGCCTTGTAGGCATCCATGACTTCCTGAATTTCTTTCTTGATTTCCAAAACGACTTCGCTGCGCCCCTCCGTCAACACAAAATCCATGTTATTGTTGCCGACGACGCCACGCTCGACGCTTTCGGTCACTTGTTTCAAGGTCGCCAACGGATTCAGCACATTGAAGGCAAAATCCTTGGCGTCTTTAACCTGATACTGAACGGCAAGGCGCACATCGACGATATTTTCATCTTTGGTCAGCATCAAGGCTTCCCTGGGCACTGACCCCATGCCCTGGCGGCCGCCGGAACGGTAACCGACTTCGATAAAGCGTTGCTTCATGATATCGATGACCTGCACCTGTTCTATCGGCGCCGGCAAATGCCAGTTCAAACCCGACTGCGTCGTCTCCGTATAAGCGCCGAAACGCGTCACGACGCCCTGGGTTCCCTCATCGACTATGTAAAAACCGCTTAAGCCCCATATCGCGAGTACGGCGGCGATAATAAAACCCAAACCTTTCATCGATGAACCGCCAGCGGGACCGCCACCGCCGGAACCGCCGCCAAATATTCCGCCTAATTTTTCTTGTAAAGAACGAATTGCTTCATCAAGGTCTGGCGGGCCATTCTTATCGTTACGACCACTCCAGGGATCTTTATTGCCGCCACCGGGCTCATTCCAGGACATACTCAATGCTCCAATTGGATGTTTTATAAAATATCATTATGATTTTTTCCCTATCGCGTTAGTCATATTGACTTTCCCGTCAATAAAACAGGCCTCGGCCTAAAAAGCTTTATTCTATCGCAAATTAACAATTTCTTATCAATTAACTGAGAAATTTAACCGATCTTTTCAATTCTGACGTCTTTTAGCAAGCCTAAATGCTTTTTATCGATTTCCACCGCCAATTCCCAGCCACCGTGTTCGTTGACCTTTTCATTTATGATGCGCGCGAAATTAAACAGTTTCGCCCGGATCGCGGCTTGTTCCGGCATCAAATAACATCGTCTTTTCACTCGGCTGTCGGCGAAAATTTGCCCCAAGGCCCGATCGAGCAGCTCGCAACCGGCCCCGGTTTGAGCCGACATCCAAACTCTCACCGGTTTAGCGTTATCGTCATAGTCTATATGAGGCTCAACGCCGTCCAGCAAGTCTATTTTATTGAAAACTTGTAACTGTGGAATTTCATCTGCGCCGATGTCTTCCAACACTTGGTTGACCTGAAAAATCGTTTCGTCGCGATCCTCGGCATTGGCATCGACCACATGTAATAATAAATCGGCTTCGCTCGCCTCCTGCAGCGTCGATTTAAAGGCGGCAACCAATTCATGAGGTAAATGGCGAATAAACCCTACCGTATCGACCAGAACCAGTTCATTACCGCTACTGGCGGTGTAATGGCGCAACGTCGGATCCAAGGTCGCAAACAACTGATCTGCCGCATAGATGTCCGCTTGGGTCAAGGTATTGAATAACGTCGATTTCCCGGCATTGGTGTACCCGACTAGAGAAACCGAGGGAATTTCCGCCTTCTTGCGTTTACTGCGCCCCTGATGGCGTTGCTTTTCCACCTTTTCCAAGCGACGTTGAATCTGCTTGATGCGCATCCCCAATAACCGCCTATCGGTTTCCAACTGTGTTTCACCGGGCCCCCGCAAACCTATGCCGCCCTTTTGTCTTTCCAAGTGAGTCCAGCCCCGCACCAGGCGCGTGGACAGGTGCTTTAGCTGGGCAAGTTCGACCTGCAACTTACCTTCGAAGGTCTTCGCCCGTTGCGCGAAAATATCCAAAATCAGACCGTTTCTATCAACCACCCTGACGTCTAAGGCCTGTTCCAAATTTCGTTCCTGACTCGGCGATAACGGATGGTTCACTAATACGATATCGGCTTGCTGCGATTCGATCTCCGCCTTGAGCTCCTCCACTTTACCGGAGCCTATGAAATACTTAGGGTCGGGACGATAACGACTGCCGCTCAATACATAAACGGGCTCTGCACCGGCGGATTTGGCTAATTCTTTAAGTTCATAAAGATCTTCCTGCCCGGCATGCAGGTTAAGGTGAACGAGTATCGCCCGCTCACCGGCATCAGGACGTTCAAACAAAAAAACACCCCTTTCTATCAGTAATATTAGTCTTCAATGAGTTCGCTATCTCGGCTTAATTTGACCGGCTTCCCCGGCACGATGGTTGATATGGCGTGTTTATACACCATCTGACTGACGGTATTTTTCAGCATGATGACATATTGATCAAAGGAATCCACGCGCCCTTGCAATTTAATGCCATTAACGAGGAAGATAGAGACGGGCGTATGCTCTTTTCTAAGCGTATTTAAAAAATTGTCCTGCAGATTTTGACCTTTTGACATCCGATTTCTCCTTATTATTTTCAGCCTGTGGATACATTACCCGCTTAATTTTTATATTTCAACTGAGCATAAAATAATATTTCTGGCTCAGAACTATTGTTGGGACAAATCAATTGTTTTCAAGTTCATCGCCACATTTTTTTAAATTCGGATGCATTCTAAAGCCCTAGAGAGCAAATCGCTGTCTCCACTCGCCAGCTTCGCCGCATCTTTTTCCCTGCGCAACCAAGTAAACTGTCTTTTCGCCAATTGCCGGGTGGCGGCGACCGCCTTGTCGGTCATCGTCTCGAAATCTAGCTCACCACACAAATAGGACCAAACCTGGCGATAACCAACCGCCCGAATCGACGGCATCGATACGTCGACATCCCCTCGCCGATAAAGCGCTTCGACTTCGGCGACCAAACCTTGCTCCAACATCAGCTTGAAACGCCGAGCTATTTGATCATGCAGTATTTTGCGATCCTCCGGCGCCACCATCAGCTTGATTTGTCGATAAGGAATCTGCTGCTGCTCGGCTTGGGTAAAAAAACTGCTAATGGGTTTACCACTAATTTCGTAAACTTCAAGTGCGCGCTGAATTCTTTGCGGATCATTGGGGTGTATGCGGGCGGCCGCCTGCGGATCAACTTGCTGTAAACGCCGATGCATGGCTTGTTTTCCCATTTGCGCCAACTCGCGGTCGAGTTTTTTTCTGATTTCTTCGTCTGCCTGCGGCAATTCGGCCAAACCGTGCAGCAAGGCGTTGAAATAAAGCATCGTTCCGCCGACCAACAACGGCAGCTTACCACGTCGCGTGATATCATCCATCAACTGCAACGCCTGTTTCCTGAATTGTCCGGTGGAAAACGATTCCGTCGGCTCCAGAATATCGATCAGATGATGAGGCACCCCTGCCCGTTCCTCCAAAGTGGGCTTGGCGGTGCCGATATCCATGCCTTTATAGACCAGCGCCGAATCGACACTGATGATTTCCGCGTCCAGCGTCTGAGCCAGTTGCACGGCCAACGCCGTTTTACCCGAGGCCGTCGGCCCCATCAAGAAAATGGCCGGCGGCCATTGAGAATTTTGCATACTACTGTCCACGCATAAAAAACTTATCCAGGTCGGCATGACTCAATGCAACCCAAGTGGGGCGGCCATGATTGCACTGCCCGATTCTTTCCGTTTGTTCCATCTCTCTCAACAATGCATTCATCTCATCTATCGTCAATTTTCTCCGCGCCCTAACCGAACCATGACAGGCCATCGTCGCCAAAATTTCATTCGATTTCTCTTCCACTCTTCGGCTCATGCCGTTGGTGAGGATATCGGCCAGGATATCCCGGACCAGGCTATCCATATCGGCCTTGCCCAAAATCGCAGGCGTTGCGCGCAAGACCAGGGTTTCTGGCCCCGAACGATTGATTTCAAAGCCTAACGAAGCAAAAAAGCCCTGCTCCTGCTCCGCCAAATCGGCTTCCGCCGTCGACACCTGAATTTTAAGAGGCAACAATAACGGTTGGGTCGGCACATCGCCCTGATGGTATTGTTTTTTAAGACGCTCATAAGTGACCCGCTCATGAGCCGCATGAGCGTCGACCAAGATGACGCCATTGGGGGTTTCGGAGAGAATATAAATGCTATGAATATGGGCGACGGCAAATCCTAATGGCGGTATCTGTTGTCTATGCGCAGACTGTACCGGCGCCGGTTCGACAATGGCGGGTTCTGTCTGTGGATATAACGAGGCATAAGCCTTGATTTCCTCTTCCACCGACAGCGGCAGATTCGATTGTTGCGGAGGACGCGGATCATGGGTTCGACTCCGAACCGCCGTTTGCGCTTCGGCCTGTGGCGGCGCAAATGCCTCAACCTCTAAGACCTCGGCTTGAGCGGGCTCGGGCCTTTGCTCGGCCAACGAACGATGCAAGGCGCTGAACAGAAAATCATGAACCAAGCGGCCTTCGCGAAAACGCACCTCCAGTTTAGCCGGATGTGCGTTAACGTCGACCAGTTTAGGGTCCAAGGCCAAATACAGCACAAACACCGGGTGCCGGCCGTGGTACAACACATCCTGATAAGCTTGTTTGACCGCATGCGAAACCAAACGATCCTTGATCAATCGAGCATTGACATAAAAAAACTGCATATCCGGCTGACTGCGCGAAAAGGTCGGCAAACCCACCCAGCCAGTCAAATGCAGGCCTGATGAGGCGAAATCGATTCTGACTGCGTTTTCGATAAAGGCCGAACCACAGATCTTGGCTATGCGCTTTTCCTGTTCCGCCGGCGAACTAGCCGGTTTCAGATTCACGATTTCGCGCTGATTATGAGTCAGCACGAAACCGATATCAAAATGACTTAACGCCATCTTTTTGATCAGGTTTTCTATATGAGAAAACTCGGTTTTCTCGCTTTTCAGGAATTTGCGCCTAGCCGGGGTATTGTAAAACAGATCGCGCACTTCGATCGTCGTGCCCTGCGGATGTGGATCGGGTTGCGGGTCGAAGTCTTTTTCCGTGCCATCGGCGCCGACCTTCCAGGCGCACTCTGCGTTCTCGGTCCGTGAGATCAAGGTCAACCTTGCCACCGAGCTGATGCTAGGCAAGGCTTCGCCACGAAACCCCATGCTGGCGACCTGTTCCAAGTCCTTCAAACTACTGATCTTACTGGTCGCATGTCGTGACAGCGCCAAACCCAAATCCTCATTGATAATGCCGCAGCCATTATCGCGTATTCTGATCAAACGAGCGCCGCCCTGCTCGATATCGATTTGGATTTGCGTGGCGCCGGCGTCGAAACAGTTTTCCACCAATTCCTTGACCACCGAAGCGGGTCTTTCCACCACTTCGCCAGCCGCAATCTGATTGACTAATTGAGTCGGTAAGGAATGTATGCGCATGAAACAGCCAAAAGGCCCTATTCTACTGAACGGCGAAGCAACTGAAAACCTTACCGGGCAAAACCCTTGAAAAAGAACTAACTATCGGCCGGAATTTTCAACACCTGGCCTATGCGAATCACATTATTGCCCAATGCATTCGCCGCCTTCAGGGAACGCATGCTGACGCCATAACGCTGGGCGATGCCTGACAGCGTTTCACCGCGGGTAATGACATGCTTGGCCTGACGACCGGCAGAGACCGATGCCATCAAGGTGTCGGCCGGCGCATAATCTTTGAAATAACTGAGGATTCCGTTAAAGATCGCTTGCGCCATTTTCTGCTGATGAGTCCGACTGCGCAGTTTTCTCTCTTCGGTCGGATTGGAAATAAAGGCGGTCTCCACCAAAATCGACGGAATATCGGGGGACTTCAGCACCATGAAGCCGGCTTTTTGCACGGTGTTTTTATGCAGATGACCTATGCGCTTGAAATTGTTCAATACATTGGCGCCGACTTTACGACTGGCTTCCTTGGTCGCCGTCTGCGACAAATCCAACAACACCGAAGCCAGCATTTCGTCTTTATCGTCGAGACTGACCCCACCGGCCAGCTCCAAATCGGCGGAATTCTCATGATAGGCCAACCAACGCGCCGCTTCACTAGAGGCGCCGCGCCTGGATAAGGTAAAGACCGAAGCCCCTTTAACCCTGGAACTCTTGAAGGCGTCGGCGTGTATTGATACAAAAAGATCGGCTCGGGCCTGACGGGCGATTTCCATCCGCTTCCTCAGTTTGATGTAATAATCGCCTTTGCGCACCATCACCGCCTTCATGCCGGGCTGACGATCGATTAACTCAGCCAGCTTTTGCGCTATCGAAAAAACGACCTTCTTTTCCTGTGTGCCTCTTGGGCCATGGGCGCCTGGATCCTCACCACCATGACCGGCATCGACGGCGACGATAATATCCCGGGCTTTGTTTTTTACCGTTTTGATGGCGGCGTTTCTCTGTCCCCCATTAGCGACGACCGCCTGATTGCCTTTGGGAAATAAATCGATCACCAGGCGATTGCCGTATTTATGACTGGGCTTCAAGGCAAAGCTTTTGGTCGTGACATCGCCATTCAAGTCAAGTACGACCCTTAAATCGGTTTTATTCCTAACCCCGGCGCGCACCTTGGTAAACAACGGATGGTCATGCGGAGGCTGTTGCAAGGGCTGATTCAGTTTGGCATTGCTGATATCGATCACCAGCCGTGACGGATTATGCAGCGGAAATATCGTGTGCATTGGGGCTTGCGACACATCGAACACCAAACGGGTATGATCCGGCGCGGTCCAGAGACGTAACGAATCGACTTTAATCTGTTCTGCTCCCCAGGCCACCGACATCGCCAGTAACAGAGAAAATGCAAAAAATAACCGGAATCGAATCATGACTGAACAACCAAAGCAACATTTTTGTTTAAATTATAACAGTATGTCCTTGTTTTTCCAGTTCAGAATAACATTTTTCATCAGTCGCTCGGACAAGCCCTTGATTTCCATCACCCGCCCCTGACCGGCAACTTGCAAAGTCAGCTCAATATCTGCCGGCGGCAAAAAGCCTACGCCCATTTCCGGCCACTCGATAAAACAGATTCCCTGTTGCATATAATCCCTGATCCCGATCCACTCCAATTCCTCTGGGTCTTTTATGCGGTAAAGATCAAAATGAAACAGCGCCCGACCATTTAAGCAGTATTCCTCCACCAAGGTATAAGTCGGACTTTTGACCGCCCCGCGATGCCCTGCAGCCCTCAACACACCACGCACCAAGGTGGTTTTACCGGCGCCTAGATCACCCCGTAGGAATATCAGGCAGCGCTCGGGCAGCATCCGCCATAATTGGGCGCCAAATTGTTCGGTATCTTCGGTTGTCTCTAACGTTATCTTCATTAATTGTAATTATTCAACGTAGTATTATCAAAGGGAATCGATTATTGATTTATCGGGCTGTCTGCAACAGGCAGATTTTTGCTGAAAAATCGGCATTTTCATCCTCCCTGGCGATCAGATTCCTCGCTCAAGCCTACCTGGACGTATTCACCCAGCACCTAAATTCCATAGGCTAATGGCTGCGATAAATCATCTTCGTTTATTTAGTGCTGGGTGAACGCGTCCCGAGAAATCAATGACCGACTGCCTAACCCTGAAAGATACTGAATACACCATTAATTCAACCTCAGTTCGGGATAAAATAATCATATATTCCAAAGAGTTAAGACAGTATCAGGCTGGCTTCTTAACCCGAACTCAGGTTAATTTAACACCGTTCGGATATGCGCCAGCAAATCGCTAGCCAATAAACCTCTTTCGCCCCCATTAGCGGCGGCGATATCGGCCGCCTGGCCATGGGCATGGACGGCCAACCTCGTGGCCATGGCCATCGCCATTCCCTGAGCGAGCAGGCCACCAATCAAGCCGGACAACACATCCCCCATTCCTCCCGAAGCCATGCCCGGATTGCCGGTGGTCGACAGATAAATATCTTGGCTGTCCTTGACCAGGGTTCCCGCCCCTTTCAATAAGGCGACCCCGCCATAGCGTCGCTGCAATTCCGTCACCGCGGCAAAACGGTCGGCGGCGATTTCGGCGCTTGAACAGCCGAGTAAGCGGCTCGCCTCACCAGGATGCGGGGTGATCACGCGATTATGTTTCAAAGCCGGCTGTTTGGCCAACAGATTGAGCGCATCGGCATCGGCCACGCACAACACGTCTTCAGCCATGGCCCGGGAAAAAAGCGCCTGAGCCCAGGAACTCTGCCCCAAACCGGGTCCGATGACGACCACATTCGCTTTGTCCAGCAAGGCATTTAATTGCTCCACCGTTTCGACGGCATGACTCATGATTTCCGGTCGACCGATATTGATCGCATGACTGTGATCGGCGCGGGTGGCGACACTGACCAAACCGGCCCCACTCCGCAGCGCAGCCTCCGCCGCCATTCTGATCGCCCCGCTATAACCGCAATCGCCGCCAACCAGCAACACATGGCCGTAATGTCCCTTATGCGCGCAACGATTACGCCGCGGCAACACCGGTTTGCGTATCAGCTTCGCGGCATGCGCCTGGGTCGCCGCGACATCCGCCGGAACCAACAGACTGGAATACACCAGTTCACCGCGATACTCGTTCGCCTCCCCGGTAAAGAGCCCCCGTTTCAGGGCGATGAAGGAAACCGTGCAATCCGCCTTCACCGCGCAACCCATCACCTGCCCACTGTCGGCATTTAGGCCTGACGGAATATCGACGGCGATGACCGGCCAATCGCAAGCATTGATCGCCTGTATCGCTTCGGCAAATGCGCCGACGACTTCGCGATCCAGGCCGGTACCCAATAAGGCATCGACGACGACGCACGGTTCCGCCAGAGTCTGCGCTCGCAAGGAATCGATAGGGCCGCCGTTCTGAAGATAATCCCGACACGCGGTCAAGGCGTCGCCGCGCAGCTTGTCGATCCCTGTCAAAGAAACCAGCTCAATCTGGCAGCCGGCGGCTAACGCGAGCCTGGCAAGCACATAGCCGTCACCGCCGTTGTTGCCGCCGCCGCAAAAGACCACCAGCTTGTTAAGTTCCGGCCAACGCAAACGGATTTGCTCGAATACCGCGCCCGCGGCCTTAGCCATCAAGCCGATGCCTGGAATGCCTTTTTCTTCGATGGCGATACGATCCATTTCACGAACCTGAGCCGCCGTATATAAGTTTTCCGGTAGTGCTTGCATGATCCAATCGGTTGTTTATAAAGCCCAACAGCGCAATGCCAAAGCGCATCGCGAAAGGTGCTTAATTTAAAGTTCAGGGTAACTGCTCGCCCCACTTATCGAACGCGGCAGGGCATGTAGGGTGGATAAGCCTGAAGGGCGCATCCACCAAAGATGCCGACCCGGTGGATGCGCTCCGCTTATCATCGGGTCAGAGGGAGCCGCAGCTCCCGTCTGCCCACAGAACCGTGCGTACGGGTCCGTACACGGCTCCTCACGTAAGACGAATCCATTGAGATACCTCAAACCAATGCGCTAACTGTCGGTCGGATCGTATTTCCTGTCCCATCAGGTTGATAAACCAACTGTTCGGATAGGCTCTCGTCACCGCTCGGGTTGCGGAAAGCGCCCACCGTTTCTTGTTGGAAAAGACCGTCTGGGCGGCTTGCTTTCGCGGTACGCCCCGTTTGACCAGGTTTCGATACAGATGCTGTTTCCGCTTCTGCTGACTCACCAGCCTCGCTCGTAATCGTCGCCGGATATGGGCTTCGATTTTCCTCAGCTGGGACGGGTATTGGGTCAAGCTGTAGTAGTTGGCCCAGCCCACGTACCACTGATTAAGGTCGGCCAGGGTGTGATTCAGCGTCTGATGGGTGCCTCGCGGCGTTAAGGCTTTGACTTTACTCATGGCCGTTTGCAGGGCTTTGTGCGCAATCGCCACCGTCCGTCGACCACGGTAAAGCCTAAGAACTTTACCGCATCGGATTTAGCCACTTGGCTTTTCTCCCGGTTCACCTTCAGTTTCAGCTTGTTTTCGATGAATTGGCTGACTTTCTCCATCACTCGCTCCGCCGCCTTTTGCGACCCAACGAAAATGTTGCAGTCATCGGCAAACCGACAAAATTCCAGTCCGCGCTTTTCCAATTCCTGATCCAGTTCGTCCAGAACAATGTTGCTCAGCAAGGGCTTAACGGTCCGCCCTGCATCGCACCTTCCTTGCTGGGGTTGACGACGCCGTTGATCATCACGCCACTGCGCAGCATCATGCCGATCAAGCGCAAGATGCGTTTGTCGGCGATCCGTTGCCCCATCCGGCCAATCAGCCGGTCGTGGTGAATACGATCGAAGAACTTCGATAAGTCGATGTCCACCACATAGGGTTTACCGCTTTCCACGATCCGTTGCGCCGCTTGCACCGCTTGGTGTTGACTCCGTCCCGGACGAAAGCCATAGCTGTGCCCTGAAAATGCGGATCAAAGATCGGTTCCAGCAACAATTTCAGGGTCGTCTGTACCACACGATCCCGCACCGTCGGTATGCCGAGCAGACGTACGCCCTTGCCGCCAGGCTTAGGTATTTCCACTCGGCGAACCGGCGAGGGTTGGTAAGTCCAATCCTGCAATTCCTGTTGCAGACGACTTAGCTCTTCGTCTAAACGGGCTTCAAAGTCGGCTATCGTGACCCCGTCAATGCCGGGTTTGCCTTTGTTCTTCTTCACCTGTTCAAATCCCGCACTCAAATACAACGTTGAGCACAGTTGGTCAAAGAGTCTTGGTTCCTCAATCAATCGGTCATGTTCGTTCATTTCACTTTTTTCTCTCTCTTGCAATGGCCTTTCTTCAATCTCGCGCAATCGATTCGTTCACTGTTTACGACGCGAATAGTCGATTGCTCCTGTCAGGCTGATCTCAGACCCTCAGTTTATAATCAACGGCCATGGCCGCTTACGTGTTCCACCCTTCACCTCCAACTTCCTGTCACTGGTTCGATGTTTTTCCCTCAGCTATGTCACCATAACCTCATCGGCATCGAACTTTACGATTACTACGGCTTCATCTGCAGACCCTCGGTTCATCACGTCAGCATTACTGCTGCGCTTAGGGCTTAAGGTGTCGCAGTTACACCGACCCGAAGCCGACGGCCCTTCACTGGGTAAGATAGTCAACTTTATCTCGGTCCACCTACCTTCAATACAACAGCAAGTTACGGTGAGAATATCGGACTTCGGTGGACGCGGGCACCTCATCCTCTTGCTGCCGCCTTACGAAGGTTCACTCTCGTTTAGGTGACCGATTCGGCTAGAGCTTCTTTCAGATTCCGCATTGGCTCTCGGTAACCGTGCTTCCCTGTTGGGTAGCTACCGGGAGTTTCTTTGGACACCCTTGCTTTCGCCTACTTCTTCCCTTCTCACAGGGCAAAGGCTGGACTTTCACCAGCTAGCTGACTACCATGCCAGTCACACCACCCTACAAATGGGGGTGAGTAGTTACAGTTCAGGATAAAAATCCCCCAACTCTGAGCCGGCCGGGGTTTGCAACCCCGTCCTGAATCTTTTTAACCTAAATAAAAATAATTTACCACGATTTCGGCGGAATAGGGTTGTTTTGGCGATAAAAAAAAGGCAGGTGCAACAGCGCCTGCCTTACAGAATATCTTCAAAGAGGAGTATGTCCGAACTGTCAGTTAAACATTCGATAACATGGGTTTCATTATAATGAGACGCACTCCCGCCATCTTGACCTATATCAATTTTTACCGGCTTTTTTGGAACTGCTGGCGATATCCTGCAGCTCTTTCAGTAGCACCGTCACCTTCTCCAACTCAATCACAGGCTCCGATTTGACCATTGCCAATAACTTACGATAACGCTGTATAGAATCTTCATAACAAGCAAGCCAGCTTTCCAGTTTGTCGGTCATACTATTATCCGGCTGCTGTAATGCCGACAGCGACAAAGCGCAACACACGGCATTGAATTCTTCTCGGCTGGTCCTGCGCGCCAAAGCTTGCCAGATCGTTCCTCCCGGCAACTGATAAATTTGTTCGCGCAACCACAACAGTTCCAAAGACTCTATCAGCTGAAAGAAAATTTGGCCGCATTCCTGTAACGTGCTGTTGCTATTTTTATGCAGCCAAATCACATTGAGAGATAAATACATCATATCCATCATGACGATATTCAACGCCAAACCGGCCGGCACCCCTTGTTGAATATAGTGATCGACCTCTTGATCGATGCGTTGGTTAGACTGATCGGAGATAATCTCCGGCAGAGATTCTTTCAGCTGAGCAATGCCCTGTAGGTAGGATTTGACCTCCTCTTCGCCTTGCAAGCGATCGTCGATACTCAAGTACCATTGCATCGCTCTTTCCGCCAACTCCCTGAGGCGAGCATACAATTCTTCGACGACCTCATCGGCCAACTGTAATTGCAGATGTTGAATTTCCGACCACAACGCGTCGATGACAAAAATATGACAAACACGTTTATACACGGCGACAATCGCGCTGATCGAATAACCGGTTTCATCGATCACCTGGAATGGGAACACGATACCCATCCGGTTAACCAAGGCATTGACCATGCAGTTGGCCACGATGCCCTGAGCCAGATAATGCTGTTGAATCTGATTGGGAAAATTTTGCCGCAACGGCTCCGGGAAATACGCACTTAATTCCTGTTGCAACAAGGCCTCATCCAAACTCGGCAGGTCGTCCAATAATCGCTGTTTCAGCAACTGCTTGCTGTAGGCCAGTAGCACACTGATCTCCGGCCGGTACAAGCCTTTGCCCTTGCTCTGGCGATCAACCAACATCTCTTTGGAAGGAATGCCCTCTAGCGCCCTATTTAAATGGCCTTCTTTTTCCAAAATTTCAATCAACCATTGCACGCCCTGCAATTCGCCGACCGAAGTCCGCTCAATCATGCTGATCGCCCGATTCTGCAACGCATTATTGACCAACACCAATTCGGCGACGGCATCGGTCATGCTTTCGAGCTGCCGATTACGTTGTTTAACGGTCAAATCGCCCTGAGCGACCAGACTATCCAACAGAATCTTGATATTGACCTCATGATCCGAACAATCGACGCCGGCCGAGTTATCGATCGAATCGGTATTAATCAGGCCGCCTTTGCGCGCATATTCGATGCGTCCGGCTTGGGTGAAGCCCAAGTTTCCGCCCTCCGCCACCGCCTTGCAATTCAGCTCCCTGCCATTAACCCGCACCGCATCGTTAGCCCTGTCTCCCACATCCCCGTTGCTTTCTCGACTCGCCTTAACAAAAGTGCCTATGCCGCCGTTCCATAACAAGTCCACCGGCGCGCGCAGCAGACTCTTGATCAACTCATTCGGGGTCATACGATCGTGATTGATATTCAGGCGCTCTTTCATCGTCTCGCTCAATGGAATCGATTTTAACTGCCGCGAATAGACCCCTCCGCCCTTGGAAATCAAGTTCCGGTCATAATCGGACCAAGACGCCCCCGGCAAGGCGAACAGGCGTTTGCGCTCCTCGAAACTGACTTCCGGATCGGGATCGGGATCCAACAAGATATATTCATGGTCGAAGGCGCCAATCAGTTTGATTTGATCGGACAACAACATGCCATTGCCGAATACATCACCAGCCATACCGCCGATGCCGATGACGCTAAACGGCTTCTTCATATACTTAATCGCCAAGCGATCGAAATGATGTTTGACCGATTCCCATGCTCCGCGAGCGGTAATACCCATCATCTTATGATCATAGCCATACGATCCGCCCGAGGCAAAGGCATCGCCGAGCCAAAAACCATATTGCTTGGACAAACCATTAGCATAATCGGAGAAAGTAGCGGTCCCCTTGTCGGCGGCGACCACTAAATAAGTATCGTCATCGTCATAACAATTGACGGCATTGGGCTTAATAACCCGACCGTTTTGCAGATTGTCGGTCAAATCCAATAACCCCTTAATCAGAATCCGATAACAACTGACGACTTCCTGTTTACGCGCCTCCGCGGCCTCCAACTTACCGAGGTTTTTAACGACGAAGCCGCCCTTTGCGCCGGTCGGTACGATCACCGCATTCTTGGTCATCTGCGCCTTCATCAAGCCCAACACTTCGGTGCGAAAATCCTCGCGGCGATCCGACCAGCGCAAGCCTCCGCGGGCTACCGGCCCCCCGCGCAGATGTATGCCTTCCATGCGCGGCGAATAAACAAAGATTTCGAAATAAGGCACCGGCTTCGGTATCTCGGCGACTGCCGAGGAGTCAAACTTGATCGCGAAATAAGGAATGCCCTGTTCATCGACCGGCGCCCTGAAATAGTTAGTGCGCACCGCCGCCTGGATCAGATTTAGATAACGGCGCAGTATCCGGTCTTCATCCAATGATTTAACCTGATCGATTTCCTTGCCTATCGCCGCATAAAGTTCGGCATTGCTGTCATCATCCTGCTGCAAAGCGGGGTCGAAACGCTGATTAAAGAAATTCACCAGCAGACGCACCACTTCGGGATTATTGGCCAATGTGGTTTCAACATAGGCTTGGCTGAAGGCGATGCTGATTTGGCGCAGATATAAATAAAAGGCGCGAAAGATATTCACTTGACGCCAACTGATGCCGGCCTTAATAATGAGCTGGTTAAAACCGTCATTTTCGCTTCTACCGAGCCAGCACTGCTCGAAGGCCTCCTGAAAACGCGGCTTCAGGCTTTCCAGATTCAGACTGCCGGTATCGGTATCGATGTGCAAGCCAAAATCATGCATCCACAATTCATCTTGGCAGGATTTTTTACGAATCTCATAAGGCCTTTCATCGCAGACCTTGACCCCCATGTTTTCCAACATCGGCAAACTGCTGGACAAGGAAGCCTGTCCCTTGCTGAAGAGTTTGAAGCGCAAACTCTTATTACGCTTCGCGGTCAGCGGGCTGTACAACAGCGTTTCCACCTGAGCGCCGCTGCTTAGCAAATGCTCGAAACGTTCGATATCGAGTATAGCCGTACGACTGGACATCTCCTCGCGATATGCCGCGGTAAAACTGTCTTGATAGTGTTCCAACAACTCGTTGGCCTTGGCTTCACCATGGTAGCCCAACAAGTCATGACGTAGATCATCCTTCCATTCCGTCAGCACCTCGATAATTTTCTGCTCGATATCCTTGACGTCATAGTCGATGCGACAACCGCTTTCGGTGCGAATAATGAAATGGATGCGGGCCAATATCGATTCCGACAATTGGACGCTGAAATCGACGTTCTGAGCCTCGAATGTCTCCAATAAGATCCGTTGGATCTTCTTGCGCGATTCGGTGTGATAGCGCTCCCTGGGCACAAACACCAGCAGCGAAATAAAATGGCCATAGACATCGTGGCGAGCGAAGACCTTGATGCGCTGTCTTTCCTGTAATTGAATGACTGTGGCCGCACACTGAAACAGCTCTTCCGGTTCGGCCTGGAAAATTTCGTCCCTAGGCAAAGACTGCAAGATGAACATCAATGAACGGGCGCGATGAGAGCTCTTACGAAAGGCAAAGCGCTGCATGACATAGCTGATTTTATCCCTGACCATCGGAATGGCTTTTAACTCGGTCAGATAAGCCCTAGAGCTATAAAGTCCCAGAAAGCGCTTTTCTCCGTTCAACTCGCCGTCCGCGCCATATTGCTTAATGCCGATGTAATCCATAAACACCGGCCTATGCACCGTTGCCTTCGAAGTCGCCTTGGTAACTAACAAGGGTTCGGCATTATTAATTTTGGCGAAGGCATCGGCGGAGATCGGCAACAAGCCGTTTTCCGGTAACTTGGCGATGCTGTCTCTGAGCACACCCAGGCCGCTATTGGCGACCGGCTTAAAACTCATTGCCCCCTCCTGTTGCACCAATTCATATTCCCGATAGCCCAGAAATACAAAGTGATCCTGACAAAGCCATTGTAAAAAAGCGATGATGTCGGCTCCGGCTTCAGATTCGGCCTGCTCGGCTGCGCTCAACGCGTTGATGACCTCCCGCATCTTGCTCAGGCAGGGTTGCCAGTCCTGAGTTGCCGCACGGACATCAATCAAAATATCCACTAATCGCCGACGCAGAAAATCCAATTGCGCCTGATCCACCTGTCGGTCAATTTCCAAGTGCAATAAACATTCACTAGAACTCGCTTGATCGGAAGTTTCGGCAAAGCCAACAAACTCGCCCCGCTCGTTCCTCAGCATGTTATAGACGGGATGAATGACCAGATGGTTGGTCAAGCCCTGCTGATTGATTTCCATGCTGATCGATTGCAGCAGAAACGGCATATCTTCGATGACGATTTCGACGATAGTATGAGGGGACTGCCAGCCATGATCCTCCAGCGTCGGATTGTAGACTTTGACCTTCTGCGTGCCGGCCTGGTACCGCAGCGCCATATTCCAGTGCGACAACACCGCCCCGTATAAATCAGCCACCTCGATAGTCTCCAGGTCATCAAACGGCACGGCCTCATAATATTGCTGGCAGAAGGCGATGAGCGTCGCCGCCAATTCGGCATCCAACTTCTCCCTGATATAACGGTTTAAATGATTGAAGACTTTTTCACTGACATTGTTTTCCATGGATTTCACTTAACTGCTGCGTTGCTTCCCACTCTAGCGGGGTCCGGCATAAATTTCCAGGCCCACGGTGGTAACTTCATCGTTTGATCGCCGATAAAATAACGAATTTTTTATTCGATGCGACCAGTCGACAGTTTCCGAATAACTTCTTCAGACTGATGTGATAAGCGAGATGGCGATTGCCAATGACGCGCAATTCCCCACCCTGATGCAATACCTTTCGCGACTGTTTGAACATTTGCCAGGCGATATGATCACCGACGGCATGCTGCTGATGAAACGGCGGATTACAGACGATACAGTCGGCAGAATCGTCGTCTATGCCGCTCAGACAATCGGTCGTAATGAACTCGGCTTGGCGCTGTTGATCGAAAGCGGCGATGAAATTTTCCCGCGCCGACGCCACCGCCATGAAACTTTCATCAATGAAGCGTATGCAGGCGACCGGGTTTTGCCGAGCCAACATCAAACCGACGACGCCATTGCCGCAGCCGAGATCGATAAAATCGTTGTAATCCGTATTGTCCGGTAAATGTTGTAGCAACAAACGCGTGCCGATATCCAGACTATCGCGGGAAAAGACATTGGCATGATTGACCAGGGTAAAAGAACTGTTTTCCAGACGATACCTGACCGGATAAGGATTGTCCTCGACCTTTCTGTCCGGCGCCGGTCTCGCATAAAGCAGCCTTGCCTTCTTTCTCGCCAATGAAGTCGTCACCGGGCCCACTAAACGGGCCATCAATTTCCACAGCGAAGGCGGCAGATTCTTGATCATGCCGGCGACGATCACCTGAGTCCGCTCATTCAGCCACGGTTGCAGATTGATTAACTGATACTCCAACAAGGCCAAGGTCTTGGGCGCCTTGATCAGCAAATAATCGATGGGCTGCTCCGGCGCCTGTAGGCTGTTAAGCAGCGTCACGGAAGCTTGGCTCAAGCCGTTGCCATCCAAATTGCTGCGGGTGGCCTGCTGCGACAGCCAAGAATCCGATATCGCCAGCGGTCGGTAACGATGCAAGGCGACGGCTAAAGCGCCGAAGCTGTCGTTTAAAATGACGATATTGGCATCGTCCTCTAGTTTTTCCTCGGCCAGCTCATGCAACAGGTATTCATCGGCGGCGTCCCATGCCCGCAGCACATCATTGACCCGTATCGGCCAGCGCCGTAAGGTAAATTCGCCCTGCGGCGCCCGCATTAATGTTTCCATGCCTACTCCAGGTTTGTACAGAGGCGCTATTCTAACAAATCACGGGCCGATACAAGAGCGGGGGAAATACGTTAGAATGGTCAATTGTAAACAATTGTCACCCGAAATCATGCAGATACAATGGTATCCGGGCCACATGCACAAGGCCAGCAAGGAAATCAAACAAGCCCTGCCGAAGATCGATTTGATCATAGAGGTGCTGGACGCACGCATTCCTTTCAGCAGTCAAAACCCGATGTTATCGACACTGCGCGGCGACAAACCCTGCATCCGCGTGCTGAACAAGCACGACTTGGCCGACCCGGATCGAACCCGGGAATGGCAGGACTATCTGGAACAGGAACGCGGCGTCAAGACATTGGCCGCCACCAACCAGCAAGCGGACAAGATCAAGCAAATCATCGAGCTGTGCGGCAAGATGCTGCCGGAAAAAACCGCCGTGGGCAAGATCATACACACTATGATCATGGGCATACCGAATGTCGGCAAATCCACCCTGATCAACATACTGGCCGACCGAGTCATCGCCAAGACCGGTAACGAACCGGCCGTCACTAAACGCCAGCAACGCATCACCCTGCCCGGCAACATCGTTCTTTCCGATACCCCGGGCGTACTATGGCCCAATGTCGAAAACAAAAACAGCGGTTATCGCTTAGCGGCCACCGGCGCAATCAAAGATACCGCGATCAGTCACGATGACGTCGCCTACTTCACCGCGGAATACTTGCTGGAAGCCTATCCCGACTTACTCAAACAGCGTTATCAAATAGAACAATTACCGGACAACGAAGCGGACTTAATGGAGACCATCGGCCGAAAACGCGGCTGTCTGCGCGCCGGCAAGCAGGTCGACCTGGATAAAACGGCAAAGATCTTGATAAATGAATTTCGCAACGGCACGCTCGGCCAGATCACGCTGGAAACCCCGGCGATGATGGAAGCCGAGCTCATCGAACTGGCGGCGATACGGGAAAAAAAAGCAGCCAAGAAGACGGCCAGAAAACAAAAATGGAAAGCCGCTCGATAAATACAGCCGAGCCGGTGGATGCGCTCCACTTATCCACCCTACGATTGGAGCGAGTAGTTATCGCTGACTATCAGTTACTTGCGGAATAAGTGTATGGGGCAAGGCAGATTTTGCAGGTAGAAAATTGCCTGTTTCAGACAGCCCGATAAATCAACAGGCAACAACGGGGAAAATAACATGATGACAGCATTGCCAGTCCCTATACCTAGCGGCCTCAATTGCATCGCAAAATATTGACGTTCAACGTCGATATTGAAAAAATCGAACACGAGAGATCGATGCAACCGGTACAGAAAATACTCAGTCGGATTCGTTGGGATGAACATTTAGCCGGCCATGATTTCAAGATCGGCTATTATGACCGAGTCGAACGGCGACTGATCGTCGTCCCCTTCAAGGAGATCATTTTCCCCAAGAACGAGCATTTTTCCTTCGAGGTGGTCGACCAAGAGGGACGAGTACATTCGGTACCCTATCACCGAGTCAAGGCCATTTATCAGGATGATCGCTTAATCTGGCATCGTGAACATTGAAGCATCTCCATCTGATTGAACAGCGGTGACTATCGTGAAAAATAAAGAAATTGCCGACAAACTGAACGAAATAGGCGAATTGCTTGAACAACAAGGGGCCAATCCGTTTCGCTCGAACGCCTATCTGCGCGCCGCAAAAACCATCGCACAGTTAACGCGGCCTGCGACCGAAATCATCGATCACCAAGGGGTTGCCGGATTAATCGAACTGCCTGCAATCGGCGAAGGCATCGCGCGATCGATATATGAATACGTCGCCACCGGACGCATGAGTCGACTGGAAAGCCTAAAGGCCGGCCACGACCCGATCGAATTGTTCGAACAGATTCCCGGCATCGGCCCAACGTTGGCGCATCGCCTGATCGAAGTATTGCATATCGACACGCTGGAAGCGCTGGAAGTCGCGGCGCATAATGGACGCTTGTCCGAAGTTCCCGGCTTCAGCGCCAATAAAGTCGAAATGGTGCAAGCTTGGCTGGACCATGTGTTCGGTTATCGTCGACCCGCGACAAAACGACAGGAAGCGATCGCCGAACCCGAAGTCGCGCTGTTGTTGCAAATCGATTTTCTGTATCGCAAAAAAGCCGGCGCCGATGAGTTGCCTAAAATTGCGCCGAAACGCTTTAACCCGAGCAGCCAAGCCTGGCTGCCGATCATGCATGTGACTAAAAAAGGCTGGCATTTTACCGCCTTATTTTCCAACACGCCGCGCGCCCATCAATTGCAAAAAACCGACGACTGGGTGGTGTTGTTTTTTTACGATGACGAACATCATGAAGGCCAGCATACCGTGGTCACGGAAACGAAAGGCTCGCTGAAGGGACAAAGGGTGGTGCGAGGCCGAGAAGGTGAATGTCGGGACTACTATGCGGGGCAGTCACGGTAATCACTAGTCCTAACGATAATTGATTTTATATAGCAATGACGATCTTGATTCAGCCGTTTGTAGACTTCAACGTTTCCTCTCTGAGTGATAGCAATGGAATATACTTGTCATTCAATTTAACCAGAGACGCTTGATTGCAAGACCTCACACGTACTAACACCGTCTTTTCATTCGCACTTGTTAGCCCTTTAAAAAAAGGGGACAGATTTATTTTTCATGTCTTCAGTTTCTTTTTGCGGCCTTCCCTTCCTCCTGCTCTCGATCCCCATTCCAATAATTTTTTCTATCTGATCGGTAAAACGACTGGTGCCGGTAAGCAGCTTTCGTTGAACAAAAACCCAAAAGGGTCAAACCCAAAAGGGTCAGACACCTTTGAAACCCTTTTGGATCCAGACACCTTTGGATCCGTATAACCCTCTGTTCTCTGCATGATATGGCCGACAAGGTTGCCTGAGCAGTATTAACGCCTACGCTGCCGCTTTTATTCATCTCTGGTAAATGCCGAGCGATGGAATTCCGCAGCTTCTGTCACTTCCTTCACGCCGCACTCTTGCAGTTCTGGTGCATCGCCACCGGCCAGCACTTCCAGCACAGCATGCCCCCCCCGGGAAAGCGACGTCAGATTGTAGCCGCCTTCGAGCACAAGCACGAGTCTGCCATCACAGTACTGGTCGGCGATACCCTGAACGATACTTGTGAGGACCTTGAATCCGTCATAGCTCAGGTTCATTGCCATATCATTGTGATGCGGATCGAAGCCAGCCGAAACCAGAACTAGGTCGGGTTCAAAATATTCGGCGGCGGGCAGCAATATCTCACGAAAAGCCTTTTCAAAAGCGATGTCACCGGCGGTTTCAGGTAACGGCACGTTAATGGTATAGCCCTCGCCGAAGCCGGCACCCACTTCGTGCAGATGGCCGGAACCGGGATAGAAGGAAAAAAAGGGGACAGATTTATTTTTCAAGGAAAAAAAGGGGACAGATTTATTTTTCATGTCTTCAGCTTCTTTTTGCGGCCTTCCCTTCCTCCTGCTCTCGATCCCCATTCCAATAATTTTTTCTATCTGATCGGTAAAACGACTGGTGCCGGTAAGCAGCTTTCGTTGAACAAAAACCCAAAAGAAACCCCCAAAAGGGTCAGACACCTTAAAAAAAAGGGGACAAAAAAAGGGGACAGATTCTGAGGTATCCCCACAAATTACGCTTTTTCCAGGGTGCTGAAATAACCAACTAAGAGAACTTGAGCGTGTTCCAATAAATTTTCCTGCAACTCAAATACCACATATTGACAGGCGATACGAGCAAGAAAAATGACCGAATAAGGTGAACGATCACGATTGCTGCAGACTTTGATTTGCCGTTCGATGGCAGTGCCTTTCAAGCCCAGCCCAATCAGCCAAAGCGCAAAAATGATAAGCGCTGCAATCAATAATAAATTCGCACGTCGTTCGGCGTTTATCCGGCTGTCTTGAGTTAAGTCGGCGCCGTAATGCGCGCTTTTCGTGTCTCGGAAACCTTCCTCGATTTGCATGCGGGAACGATAATAATTCACGACATCAACCGGCGTATAATCCTTCAATGAGGGCGAAACGACCAGTAACCAGGGCTCTTTTTCGCGTGCCGCCTGTTTCCGGCTGGATCTGGATTGAGCGGGGCGGTGTTGAACTGTCAGATCTTTACGATGTTTGGGGGCACGGTAAAACGCGACTAAGGTCCCGGTAACGGATTGATGCGAACCCAAAGAGCCTTACCCAGGCATTTGGCTTTGCGTGTAGCGCGAGCATGCAAGGATTTGGCTGGGAGCCATTGCTTGGGCTCATCGGTCCAAGCGATAAAATCTCGGCCGCGAATCCGACCCAACCAATGCCAATTGAGGGCTTCGACGGCCCGAAAAAACGGGGTGCGAAACCCGGAGTCGGCGACAATGATGGGGGTAACGCCGGGCGGAAGCAGTTCCTGAAGACGACGCAGAAACTGCTGTTGAACCTTGGGGTTCCCCAGTTTTTTGCGTGGGTGGACTTCCTCGTATAAGGTAATGGTACGACTGCCGGTCGGTAGCGCCGCGCGTAATAACTGTTGACTTTGATCGGCGGTGAGCGGTGACCAGTCGATGAGAATCAAAGGTAAGGACAATGACTGTAATAACCACTGTGTCATGACCCCATAGAGCTTTTGGCGCTCAGACTTGAGATTGGGATTGCCGAGGAGACGGTCGATGCGCTTGATTTTGTGTTTGATATAGGACGGACCGGAAAGTGCGCGCCCCAGGGCCGTTAGCGATACCGAGACGCCTGTCAAGCCAGCCTCTACGGTCGCCATGAGCGATTTAAGCCGGGTTCGATGAAGCTCAGGAAGCGCCAGTTTGATCAAATGATGGAGTAAACTAATGGTCGACATAGGGCCTTCCCGGCGAAGCTGAAAGATTACGTATTTCAACAATTAGACCCGAAAAAACAATTTATCTATCAATTTTTAGCTATAGAAAATTGTTTTATATGACTATTTTGTGGGGATACCTCAGGGACAGATTTATTTTTCATGCCAAAAGGGTCAGACACCTTTAGATTCCGTTTCATGCCAAAAGGGTCAGACACCTTTAGATTCCCCTTTAGATTCCGACAACTACGTTGACATTTTCCGCGTTTTACCGTGCCCCCAAACATCGTAAAGATCTGACAGTTCAACACCGCCCCGCTCAATCCACGCAAAAGCACGCAAAAGGGTCAGACACCTTTGGATCTCTCAAAAGCACGCAAAAGGGTCAGACACCTTTGGATCTCTATGCGGGGCAGTCGCGGTAATCCCTAGTCCTAACGATAATTGATTTTATATAGCAATGACGATCTTGATTCAGCCGTTAGTAGACTTCAACGTTTCCTCTCTGAGTGATAGCAATGGAATATACTTGTCATTCAATTTAACCAGAGACGCTTGATTGCAAGACCTCACACGTACTAACACCGTCTTTTCATTCGCACTTGTTAGCCCTTTATCCATAAAGTTTAACTCTCAACACCTGATTAAGTAAGCGAAAATGCTTGTCGAGCGAGTAAATCTTATAGCTATTTTGTTTCGCATTTTGGGCGATGATTAAATCAGGAATGCCCACTCCATTAGCTCCACCTTTTAAACACTTTACTTGATACTCAATTATCTCTTCCCAGTGAATAGAAAGTGAAACCTTATTTATCTCGTGAAGAAGCGTAATGACTTTATTCTGCTTTTTAATTTTTAGATACGGGATCAACTCGGCAAGAATAATATCGTTGGTGACTATTAGATTCTCATCTATTAGATAATCCAGGTCTTTAGAGTTGCCGCCGTCTCTGAAATAGTCAACCCATATCGAAGTATCAACCAACACTTCCATTAATGACGGTCTCTTAATTCATTCAGGTTGATTTCCAAATCAATCTTGCCGCGATATTTCTTTAGACCAGAAATCTTTGATTTTCTGACCAATTCTTCTAATGCCTTGACTATAACGGCAGTCTTAGTGTCAGTATTTGTGACTTTCATTGCTTCATTGAGCAAGTTCTCAGGTAGATCCAGTGTCGTTCTCATTCACCCCCCTATGTTATGCATAAAATTATATTTTAGTATGCATACTCTTTCAATAGAAAAAAAAGGTAAAAAAAAGGGGACAGATTTATTTTTCATGTCTTCAGTTTCTTTTTGCGGCCTTCCCTTCCCCCTGCTCTCGATCCCCATTCCAATAATTTTTTCTATCTGATCGGTAAAACGACTGGTGCCGGTAAGCAGCTTTCGTTGGACAAAAACCCAAAAGGGTCAGACACCTTTGAAACCCTTTTGGATCCAGACACCTTTGGATCCGTATAACCCTCTGTTCTCTGCATGATATGGCCGACAAGGTTGCCTGAGCAGTATTAACGCCTACGCTGCCGCTTTTATTCATCTCTGGTAAATGCCGAGCGATGGAATTCCGCAGCTTCTGTCACTTCCTTCACGCCGCACTCTTGCAGTTCTGGTGCATCGCCACCGGCCAGCACTTCCAGCACAGCATGCCCCCCCCGGGAAAGCGACGTCAGATTGTAGCCGCCTTCGAGCACAAGCACGAGTCTGCCATCACAGTACTGGTCGGCGATACCCTGAACGATACTTGTGAGGACCTTGAATCCGTCATAGCTCAGGTTCATTGCCATATCATTGTGATGCGGATCGAAGCCGGCCGAAACCAGAACCAGGTCGGGTTCAAAATATTCGGCGGCGGGCAGCAATATCTCACGAAAAGCCTTTTCAAAAGCGATGTCACCGGCGGTTTCAGGTAACGGCACGTTAATGGTATAGCCCTCGCCGAAGCCGGCACCCACTTCGTGCAGATGGCCGGAACCGGGATAGAAGGGCGCGGCGCAATGGGTATCAAAGAACAGTACATCGGCATCCGCCCAGAATATGCCCTGGGTACCATTACCATGGTGTGCATCCCAGTCCACGATCAGGATACGCTCGCAACCCAGTTTCGCCTGGGCATGGGCTGCCGCCACGGCGACGTTATTCAACAGACAAAAACCTCGAGCCCTAACCGGCTCGGCGTGATGACCCGGCGGCCGAACCAGGGCGAATGCACTTTGTGATTGTTTGTTGATGACACTTTCCACTGCCGCGATAGCGTTACCGGCCGCCGCAGTGGCCGCCTGGATACTGTCGGGTGAGACAGCCGTGGTATCCCTGTCCAGCCAGACACGTTTGCCTGCCAGTGAGAAAATATCGTCCAGGTAGGACGTGGTATGGACGCGGCTTAGTTGTTCGTATGTAGCGCTGGGACCTGACGTAAAGTGTACGCCCGGAACCGGATTTTCATCCAGATACTTTTTGATAGCCGTCAGCCGCCCGGGGTGTTCGGGGTAGCTCCACTTGAAATCCAGAGCCTGCAGGACGGTCCTCACACGTTTTTCCACCCGGCTGGGTATAAAGGGGAGATCCACCTGCGGGTCATGGCCCAGCATCACTTCGTCAAAAAAGACATTGACCTTCCGATCGCCTATCACTCAATTCCCCTTTGGCTGTTCGATACTGCCTGATTGCAGGTTACGAATTCTTTGCCGCTTTGCCAGGGCATTCCGCACATTTGTTGTAAAGGCGGCAGCACGGACCCCGGTTGGTTTGAATCCGAGCCGGGTCCAGGTGGCTGCCGCTTCTTGATTGGAAACGGCGTATTCGAGAACCAGTTCATCGATATCGTGACTTTCCGCGAATGCCACCAGCTCCCGGAGTATCGCACTGAAAACGCCGATCTTGCGAAAATCCGGCTCTACCCAAACATCATCAATGATTCCAGACTTTAATTCAACATCTCCCGCCTGCTCCCAAATACCCTGATTACGCCACGCATACAAATAGCCCATACCCACCAGCCGGGTACTGGTCGATTCTGCCACAACGATCAGCTTGTCTGGATCTGAAAGGGACGAGCGCAGTGCATCCATAAGTCGTTCCCGCTCTTCTATCTTGAGCGTGTGCGGGGGTGCTCCCGCGACGTGAAGTGCCAGCTTGGCCAGGAAATCGACAAGCACAGGCAAGTCGGTCTCCGTCGCCTTACGTATGCTGAACTTGCCGGTATTCTGTTTGGATGGGACCATTTGTTTAGCCTTGCTGCAGGTTCATCGTGGAGCCACTTGATTGCCAATTGCCAAGGATCGCACGGGATCAGACTCAATTCAAATCAACATTGACTCATGTTTATTTACCGGAAAAATGTCAAATGTAAGGCCTGCCTTCTTCGGTTTGAAGAGAGCGTATGCTCAAACGATCTCGGCGGAGATGACTTCACCTTGATCATCGAGCGTAAGCATTAACCGTCCGTAGCAGGACTTCTGATCACACTGACACCCGGAGCCCTCCATGATGCTCTCCAGGAAAGTGACGTAAATCAGTAGGCTTTCTTCTTGTCGTTGCAAAATTTCATAACGGATTGAATCATCGATGATCCAACCGTTCTGACTGCAAAATGCGTTGAGTTCCTTACAGGTCTTCAAGAAAGCCTGGATGGGATCGGATTTGCACATGCCAGAAATCGTGACGACTAGCTCGCCTGTAGCATGTTATCCAGTGCCTTTTTAGCCAAGGCGGCCTCTTCCGCAGGCACGGAAATTTGATTGACGACATGACCCTCCACCAGATTTTCCAGCACCCAGGCCAGATGTTGGGAGTCGGTTCTGAACATCGTCGAACACATGCTCAAGGTAGGCGCCATGAAATGGACGTTCTTGCCCTCAGCCTGACATTCCTCATGCAGACGATTGACCAGATTCAGCTCGGTCGCAACCAGCCAACGCGTGTTCGGTTCGGCTTCGCGGACGATTTTCAAGATATTTTCCGTCGAACCGATGTAATCCGATTTTTGACACACTTCGAAACAGGCTTCCGGATGGGAGATGACCTTGGTTTCCGGATATTTTTTCTTGAATTCATCGATATGTTCGGGTTTGAACGCCTGATGCACGGAGCAATAACCCTTCCAAAGAATGATTTTGGCGTCGCGAATTTGCTGCTCAGTCAAACCGCCCAGAGGCTGGGTGAAATCCCAGGTCACCATCTGTTCCAGCGGAATTCCCATGCTGTAGCCGGTATTCCTGCCCAGATGCTGGTCCGGGAAAAACAACACTTTTTCCTTTCTGGCGAAACTCCAGTTAAGAATTTTCTCGGCATTCGACGAGGTGCAGACGATTCCGTCATGCTTGCCGCAAAACGCCTTCAGATCGGCCGCCGAATTAATATAAGTGACCGGCGTGACCACATTTTCGACATCGATCACCCGAGCCAGCTCATCCCAACATTTTTGCACCTTGACCTGATTGGCCATGTCGGCCATCGAACAACCCGCCGCCATATCCGGCAAGATGGCGATCTGTTCTGGACGGGACAGGATATCGGCGACTTCCGCCATGAAATGGACACCGCAAAAGACGATATATTCGGCATCGGACTGAGCGGCTTCCCGGGATAGCTTCAATGAGTCGCCGGTGATATCGGCATGCTTAAAGACTTCATTACGCTGATAATGGTGTCCTAGTACGATACAACGACTACCCAATTTTTCCTTGGCCGCGACAATGCGCGCCTCGCACTCAGCGTCATCAAGTAAGGCATAATTTTGTATCGGTATTGTTGTAGTTGAATTCATTTCGGACCTGCCAATAAATTAAAATGGTCATTAACGTGTCACGGTTTGGCATTGCCTGAAAAACCAGCATCTTATACCGTTCAGCTTAGCAACCGGAAGGTTAACGACCCTATAAATCAATAGAATAAACGCTAAAACAATGCTATTTAAGGACGATTCCCGCCGCTATACGCAGCATTGTTGATGGAGAGCGTTTAAGGTATGACAAGCAATGCGGCGATTTATTCCCCAAAGGCGGCATTGTCATCAAAAAGGCCACAGTCTCGCTATCGAGGCCGTGGCCGCTTGCCGTGACGAACAGCGTGATTAGCTGTTTTTGGGTTCTTCCTTGACCGCTTTCTTACGCAACCGGATCCCCAGTTCCCTCAACTGAGCATCGTTGACCATCGCCGGCGCATCGATCAACGGACATGCCGCGGTCTGCGTTTTCGGGAAAGCGATTACATCGCGGATCGATGTGGCGCCGGTCATCAACATGACCAGACGATCCAAGCCGAAGGCGACGCCGCCATGCGGAGGACATCCGTACTTCAGCGCATCCAACAGGAAGCCGAATTTTTCTCGCGCTTCTTGTTCGTCGATGCCGAGAATTCTGAACACCTTATGCTGCATGGTCGTGCGGTTGATACGAATCGAGCCGCCGCCCACTTCCAGTCCGTTCAACACCAGGTCGTAGGCGCGCGACAAGGCGGCGCCTGGATTCGCTTCCAATTCTTCAATGGTGCAGCTGGGCGCGGTGAACGGATGGTGAATGGCGTTCCAACGCTGGCTTTTGTCGTCCCATTCGAACATCGGGAAGTCAACCACCCACAACGGCTTCCATTTACCTTCCAATAGATTCCGGTCTATGCCGAGCTTGACCCGCAATGCCCCCATCGATTCGTTGACGACATGGGTTTTATCGGCGCCGAAGAAAATCAGATCGCCCGTCTGTGCGCCTGTTTTAGTCAACACTTTTTCCCAGACTTCATCCGGGGCGAATTTGACGATCGGCGACTGCAGGCCTTCGACTCCGGCATCGCGGTCGTTGACTTTGATATAGGCCAAACCCTTGGCGCCATAGATGGAGACGTATTTGGTCAGGTCGTCGATTTCCTTACGGCTCATTTCGCTGCCATTCGGCACCCGCATCGCGACCACCCGGCCATTCGGGTCTTTGGCCGGTCCCGAGAACACCTTGAAATCGACCTCCATCATTTCGTCGGCGATATCGACCAATTCCAGCGGAATTCTGAGATCGGGACGATCCGAACCATAGCGGTTCATCGCTTCCTGATAAGTCATCACCGGAAATTTGTCATCCAACTTAACATCCAGGATCTCCGCGAACAGGCCTCGAATCATCTCCTCCATCAATTCCATGATCTGATCTTCGTTCATGAACGATGTTTCGATATCCAGCTGGGTAAACTCCGGCTGTCTGTCGGCGCGCAGATCTTCGTCACGGAAACAACGCACCACCTGATAATAACGATCCATGCCAGAAATCATCAGCAGCTGTTTGTACAATTGCGGCGATTGCGGCAAGGCGAAGAAGGCATTTTCATGAGTTCTACTCGGCACGATGTAATCGCGAGCGCCTTCCGGCGTCGCCTTGGTCAAATAAGGCGTTTCGATTTCATAAAACTCATGCTCATCGAGGAAATGACGTAAATGACGGGTGACATCACGACGCACACGCATTTTTTTCTGCATGTCGGCGCGACGCAGGTCGATATACCGATAGCGCAGCCGCGTTTCTTCGTTGACGTCGATTTCACTTTCCAGCGGAAACGGCGGCGTTTCGGACTCGTTTAACACCTCGACCTGCTTTACCAGCACTTCGATTTCGCCGGTTTCCATATTTTTATTGATCGTTCCTTCTGGGCGTGGTCTGACCACCCCTTCGACACGGAGAACATATTCGCTGCGGACACTTTCGGCGATTGCGAACGTGTCGGGTGAATCGGGATCAAAAACCACCTGCGTCAAGCCGGTGCGATCGCGCAAATCGATAAAAATCACGCCGCCATGATCCCTGCGACGATGTACCCAGCCGCATAATGAAACCTCTTCACCTAAATGTTTTGTATTTAATTCTCCGCACTTGTGGGTACGCATACTCTGTTCTCTGTTTACTCAAAAAAAGTTGTCGATATTACGTGTTTATCGCCATCGCTGCAAGGTTAGTGGCTGGAGCAAGTCCCGCCCGAACAGCAGCTACCGCCTGACTTGGCGGGCGTTGAACTCTCTCCGGCAATGTTTTTCTTGGCGCCGCTTTTGAAGTCGGTTTCATACCAACCGCTGCCTTTCAGCCTGAAGCCCGCCGCCGATATTTTCTTTTTCAATTCCGGCTCATTGCAGGCCGGGCAAATCATTAACGGTGCATCGCTTAATTTTTGCAACGCTTCATGCGCGTGACCACAAGCATCACATTGATATTCATAAATTGGCATGTGCCTCTCCGAAAAAATACAAACAAATCTGTTAATAAGGACATAATTTGTTTTTTCAAGTCCCTACTATAGAATAACGAGGTTATTTTAATAGAAAACGCGACAGAATGGATAAAATAACGTTCACTCAGCCGGATGACTGGCATTTGCATGTCAGAAACGGGGCGATTTTAAAAACGGTTATCGCTCATAGCGCGCGACAATTTGGTCGGGCCATCATCATGCCCAACCTGAAACCGCCGGTGACCAACGTCAACGAAGCCCTGACTTATCGGCAGGAAATATTAGCGGCGCTGCCGGCGGGCAGCACATTCAAGCCATTGATGACGCTTTACCTGACCGACAACACTACGGCCACGGAGGTCAAAAAAGCGGCCGAATCGGAACATGTTTACGCCTTTAAATTGTATCCGGCCGGGGCCACGACCAATTCCGATTCGGGCGTATCGAATTTAGAGCATATTTTTCCGAC
Source organism: Methylomarinum sp. Ch1-1 (assembly GCF_030717995.2). Classification (NCBI taxonomy): domain Bacteria; kingdom Pseudomonadati; phylum Pseudomonadota; class Gammaproteobacteria; order Methylococcales; family Methylococcaceae; genus Methylomarinum; species Methylomarinum roseum. The sequence goes on from NZ_CP157743.1 coordinate 3,679,172, forward strand.
GCTGGAGCAGATGGAAAAACATCAGTTGCCGTTATTGATTCACGGAGAAGTGACGGAGGAACGTTATGACATCTTCGATCGGGAAAAAATCTTTCTGGAGCAAAAGCTAAGCCGTATCGTACAACGATTTCCAGACTTGCGGATCGTCGTGGAGCATTTAACCACTGAGGAGGCGGTGAAATTCGTGGAAACAGCCTCCAACCGGGTCGCCGCGACGATCACCCCGCAACACTTGATGTTCAACCGCAACGCAATGCTGGCCGGGGGGCTACGCCCGCACCATTACTGTCTGCCGATACTGAAACGAGAACATCATCGCCAGGCCTTGGTCAAAGCGGCCACCAGCGGCAATCCGAAATTTTTTCTCGGCACCGACAGCGCCCCGCATCCGACCCATTTGAAGGAAAATGCCTGCGGCTGCGCTGGCTGCTATAGCGCCCACGCCGCCTTGGAGCTTTATGCCGAAGTCTTCGAACGAGAAAATGCGCTAGACAAGTTGGAGGGGTTCGCCAGCTTCCATGGCGCGGATTTCTACCGCCTACCCAGAAACAGTAAAACGGTCACCTTGCAAAAAAACACATGGCGGGTGCCGGCTTATTACGGACACGATGATTTCCGCATCACGCCACTGAAGGCGCAAGAAACGCTGAACTGGAAGCTGGTCGATTAAGAGATCCCCGACCTTGGCGGCATGCCGCCAGGATCGGGTGTTAATTCAAGCCTTCATTGTAGTCATAATCGCCCACGGGCCTGACGAAAGTATATTTGGCCGGCTTCACCACGATGGTGTCGGCCAACAATTCAAAGGCATCATGTGGCGCCGGGATCGAGGCGATCGCAGTCAACGGGCTTAAACCGACGAACAATGCGGAACCAGTCACCAGACCAACGAACGATAACGGTCTGACGATGACGGCATCCAACATCACATCATAGCCATCGGCCTCCCTGTCCTGTTCCGCAAAACTCGCGCTTGATGACAGCATTGCACCGGCCAGAAAAATCACTTTTAAAAACTTCATATAAACGTCCCATATTTAAATAATGATGGCTTTAAGCTAGTCAAAAACCGCCATTTTGTCCAGGCATTTATTTCATTATTCCTGGTCTAAATATTCATGGACATAGACAGTCGCGCCGATCACCGCGGCCGGAGAAACGATCAGATTAAACAGCGGCACCGATAATCCCATGACCGTCAAGCCGCCAAAACTCAGCCCGGCAACCCCAACATCTTTCAACATTTGCTTTTGTTCGGCAAACAACAGTCCCCGATTTTCCAGCGGATAAGCCATGAATTCCAGCGCCATGCTCCAGGCTCCGAACAAAGCCCAGACGATCGGCGCGATCACATTGACCACCGGTATGATGAACAAGATCAACAATGGAATCATCCGACTCACCATATAGCCTGCGCGTTTAAGTTCTGCCGACATAACCTTCATCAGCGGCGGCTCGACCGCGTCCGACGCTTGTCCCGACAACAGCTCGACGGTTTTCGCCGACAGCCGATTGTAAAACGGCGCGGCAATCAGGTTGGCCAGCACTGTGAAGGTGAAAAAACCGGTAATCAAGAAGCTGACAAAAAACAGCGGCCATAACAACCATTCCAGCCAGGACAGCCAGCCGGGGATGAAATGGTCGATCAGATCCGACAGGTAGTAATAACCCAAAACCAACACCGCGCTGTATAGCACAATATTGATCAACAACGGCATCAATAAATATTTGCGCAATTCTTTGCGCGGCAAGAATGTGAATCCTTTGAACAGGCAATTGATCGCATTCAGTGGATTTTTGCCTTTATCGGCCAGCTTCATCATGTTTTTAAACTCCTCACCCCGCCTTGTTGCGCCGGGTTCATCACGACACCCCGCTCTGTCACGATTGCCGTGATCAGTTCCGCCGGCGTCACATCAAAAACAGGATTCCAGGCATGCACCAGAGAATCCTCCCTCAAATAACAATCCGGCAACAATTCTGCCTGATTGCGTTGTTCTATTTCGATACCGTCGCCTGTTTCGATGGCAAAATCGATCGTCGACATCGGGGCGACCACCATCATCTTGACGCCATGCTGCTTGGCCAGCACCGCCAGCGAATAAGTGCCTATTTTATTGGCCACATCGCCGTTAGCGGCAATTCGGTCGGCCCCGACCACGACCCAGTCCAGCTTGCCATTTTTCATCAGCCAGGCTGCCGCCGAATCGGCAATTAGCGTCGCTTCAATGCCATCCTGCGCCAGCTCCCAGACGGTCAAGCGCGCACCCTGCAGCCAAGGGCGGGTTTCACAGGCGTAAACGCGTTTCAAACCACGTCTATGGGCGCTTCTAATCACCCCCAAGGCGGTGCCATAGCCGCCGGTCGCCAATGCCCCGGCATTGCAATGCGTCATCACGCTATTAGCATCGCCTAACACCTCTGCGCCTAGCTCCCCCATACGCAGATTACCTTCCAAGTCATCATCATGAATCTGCTCGGCGGTGGCTACCGCGGAGGCAACCGGATCGACATTTTCGTAATCCAGGGCTTGCCGCATTTTATCCAATGCCCAGAACAAATTGACCGCCGTCGGTCGGGAAGCCGCTAACGCCTCGAAATCATGCTCGACCTCCACGCGCCAATCGGCCGCACCATCCTGGCAGTGGCGCATCACCGATAACGCCACGGCATAAGCGGCGGCAATGCCGATCGCTGGAGCCCCCCTGACCTGCATGACCTTGATCGCTTCGGCGATGCCGCCGGCATCGCGATATTCGTGATAACTGACTTGTTCGGGCAGCAGACGCTGATCCAATACCTGCAAACTACTTCCCGTCCATTTCAGCGCCTGTACACCGATTTCATTTTTCACATTCATGACTTAAGAAACTTATATTAATACTGATACGCACGAGCAAACCATGCTCCGAACGTTTTCATTGTTACTCAAGGGTTGCCATCACCCTATTCAGGGCTCCCTCATTAAAAAATACCTGAACCAACACATTGGTTAATATCGCCTCATCCCTCTGGGCGGGGCGGGTTATTTAACCCGCTCCGAACATTTGTGATGTGCTGAGCAGCGTGAAGCGCATCAACACACGGTGCGCTTCCTATCGTCAGCACACCCTACCCGCACCGTAGGGCGGAGCAAGCGCCGCGGCTCCGCCAAAGTCTACCCGTAGGCGGCCCGCCCTCGGGCCGAATGGTTCTTTTCGCGCCGAGGTCGGCGCTCCTATGCAAAGCACCGTCTTGCCTTCGGATGTGCTGAACTGCGTGAAACGCATCAAAAATCGGTGCGCTTCCTATCGTCAGCACACCCTACCCACATTTTTAAACCTTGCTTCAGCACGAAATAGCTTTGCAGAAAATCCGCAAACGAGGTCATTCGAAGTATAATTCCGTCCATCTTAATTCAGGAAGAAATTATGCAAGTTGATCTCATTATCGAAGCCCGGTGGATTATACCCGTTGAGCCGGAATCCGTAATCCATGAAAACCACAGCTTGATCGTCAACGACGGCAAAATCATCGATCTGTTACCGCAGCATACGGCAAGACATCAATACCAAGCCCACACCTTGAGAGAGCTGCATAATCATGCGCTGATTCCGGGCCTGATCAATTGCCACACCCATGCCAGCATGACGCTGTTGCGCGGCATCGCCGATGATTTACCGTTGATGGAGTGGCTGCAAAAGCATATCTGGCCACTGGAACAGAAATGGGTCGGCGAGGCCTTTGTCAGAGACGGCACCGATCTCGCCATCGCCGAAATGATACGCGGCGGCACGACTTGTTTCAATGATATGTATTTTTTTCCGGAAATCACTGCCCATCAGGCCATAAAACACGGCATTCGCGCCGGCATCGGCCTGATCGCGATAGATTTTCCCTCGGCCTGGGCCGAAGATAGCGACGCTTATCTGGAAAAAGGCCTGGCCTTGCATGAACGACTAAGGCATGAGCCGTTGATCACCACGCCCTTCGCCCCCCATGCGCCGTATACGATTTCCGATGAACCATTGAGCAAGATCCGCATGCTGGCCGATGAGCTCGACCTGCCCGTGCATATGCATGTGCATGAAACCCGCCACGAGGTCGACGAGCAACGCCAAAAAACCGGACAAACGCCTCTACAGCGCCTGGATGAACTCGGCTTGCTGTCGCCTGCCTTCATCGCGGTGCACATGACTCAGCTCTCCGACGCCGAAATCGATGATTACGCCAGAACCGGCGGCCACATCGTTCATTGCCCTGAATCCAACCTCAAGCTGGCCAGCGGCTTCTGCCCGGTGGCGCAGTGCCTGAACGCAGGCATCAATGTCGCCTTGGGCACGGACGGCGCCGCCAGCAATAATGACCTGGATATGCTGGCGGAAATGCGCAGCGCCGCCCTGTTGGGCAAAGGCGTCAGCGGCGACGCTTCCGCAGTGCCGGCAATGACCGCGCTGCAAATGGCGACCCTCAACGGCGCCAAAGCCTTGGGCATCGACCAGCAAACCGGCTCGTTGACGATCGGTAAGGCGGCCGACGTGGTGGCGATCGAATTTTCCGAGGTGGAAACCCAGCCTCTATATCACCCGCTGTCGCAGATTGTTTATTCGGCGAGCCGCAACCAGGTCACCGATGTCTGGGTGGGCGGCAGGCAGTTGCTGAAACAACGCCAGCTGACCACGATCAATCTGAGCGATTTACACGAAAGAATCGGCATTTGGCGGGAACGTCTGTATGCCGATGACAACAAATGACTAATAACCTAGTAATATAGTACACTATATCCAATTCAACGGAATCAACACGATGACAGTGACAGAAAACGTACACGCCCATGAAATTCACAAATTTGGCTCCCAAGCCGAGCGTTGGTGGGATCCACAGGGTGAATTCAAAACCCTGCACGATGTTAATCCATTGCGCCTGCGTTTCATTCAGGAGCATGCCGAATTAGCGGGCAAGAAGATTGTCGACGTCGGTTGCGGCGGCGGCATCCTGACCGAAGGCCTGGCCAAACTGGGCGCCGATGCGCTCGGCATCGACCTCAGTGAAGAACTGATCGATATCGCCGACCTGCATAGCCTGGAATCCGGCGTCAAAGCCCGTTACCAGAAAATCAGCGTGGAAGCGCTAGCCGAGCAACAACCGGCCGGCTTCGATCACGTCACCTGCATGGAAATGCTGGAGCATGTTCCCGATCCCGGCTCCATCATCGGCGCCTGCGCCAAGCTGGTCAAGCCAGGCGGCATGGTTTTTTTCTCCACGTTGAATCGCGTTCCGAAAGCCTACCTGCTGGCCATCGTCGCCGCCGAATACTTACTGAAGATGGTGCCTAAGGGAACGCATGACTACAAAACCTTTATCAAACCTTCCGAACTGAGTCAGTCGGCCAGGGATGCCGGCCTCGAGCTGCAGTCCTTGGTCGGCATCGAATATAATCCGTTCAGCAAACGCTTCTATCTGGGTAAAGATATCGACGTCAATTACATCGCCGCTTTCAAACGCCCTGAAAAATAAGCATGAACGGTAAATTTAAACTGGCCTGCGTGTTATTTGACCTGGACGGCACCCTGGTCGATACGGCGCCCGACCTGGTCGCCTGTCTGAACCGAGCCATCGGCAAACACGGCTACCCCAGCTTCGAGGTCGAACAGATCAGGGCCTATATTTCCTATGGCGCCGCAGCGATGATAGCGTGGGCCACCAAGGGGGCCGGCGAGGATTTGCAGAAGCAGATGCTGACCGATATGTTGAACGATTATCAAAACAATCTAGTGGCCCACAGCCGGTTCTTTGCCGGCATGCCCGAAGCTCTCAGTTTCATCGAAAATCAGGGCCTGAAATGGGGCGTGGTCACCAACAAACGGGAACGCTTCACGCTGCCCTTGATGACGGCGTTGAAGCTGACCGAGCGGGCCGCCTGCATCGTCAGCGGCGACACCACAGCCAACAGCAAACCCCACCCCGAACCGATGCTGGCTGCCTGCCGACAGGCCAACGTGAAACCGGAAAACTGTGTCTATATCGGTGACGCCGCACATGACATTACCGCCGGCAAGTGCGCCAACATGAAAACGCTGGCTGCGTTATACGGATATTTAAAAAATGATGATCAGCCGGACGCATGGGGCGCCGACGGTTTAATTTCATCCCCCGAACAACTGACTTCCTGGATTCAATCATCAGCATGTTATTAAACGATCAAGTCATACTCATTACCGGCGCCGGTGGCGGCCTGGGCGGCACCGCGGCCATTGCGCTGGCCAAACAGGGGGCGCACATTATCCTGCTGGACAAGAATATTGCCAAGATGGAGAAGGTTTACGACGCCATCGTCGAGCATGGCGGTCCGGAACCGACCATGTACCCGTTTGACTTGGCCGGCGCCAATGAAAATGACTACCAGGAACTGGCCGATGTGGTCGATCGGCAATACGGTTCACTGCAAGGTTTGCTGCATTCGGCGGTGGATCTGAGCGCCTACAGCCCGGTCGCCAACATCAGGACTCAGGAATGGGGCCATACCCTGAACGTCAACTTGAATGCGCCTTTTTTATTGACACGGGTATTGTTGCCGGTGCTGCAGAAAAGTCAGCACGCCTCCATCGTCTTTACCTCCGATTCCTCGGCCAGAAATGCGCGCGCCTACAGCGCCGCTTACGGTGTCTCCAAGATCGCCTTGGAAGGCTTTGCCAAAATTCTCGCCGAAGAAGTGGAAGCCGGACAAAAAATCCGCGTCAATACTTTGGTTCCCGGCCCCATCGATTCTCCGCTGCGCAAAAAACTCTATCCGGCCGAGGATAAGAGCCGGCTGGCGGCGATGAATTCGCTGGATGAGGTCTATCAGTATTTATTTACTGACGACAGTCTGGGTCTTAACGGCCAGACCATTGATGCACAAACATTTCAACGTAGATAATTCTTATGTCAGAAAGAGAAGTAGTTACATTGACCCGAGATGTCAATATCATCACCGTCCCCGACGGCAATCACGGCACGCTGAGCAAGGGCCATGAAGTGACCATACATCAGGCCCTAGGCTCCAGCTATACGGTCGTGACCGAACACGGCCACATGGTTCGCATCGCCAACAGTGACGCCGATGCCCTGGGCAAAGAAACCCACGAACTGCATACCCTGGTTTCGGAAACCGATCCGGAAGCGGTCGAAAAAAACTGCTGGGAAGTGATGAAGACCGTCTATGACCCGGAAATTCCGGTCAATATCGTCGATTTGGGACTGGTTTACCATTGCAATGTCACCCCGAATGAAGAAGGCGGCAATGACGTGCACATCATGATGACGCTGACCGCGCCGGGTTGCGGCATGGGACCGGTCATTCAAAGCGATGTGGAAAAATCGATCCGCGCCCTGCCCGGCGTCAGTTCGGTTAATGTTGAAATCGTGCTGGACCCGCCCTGGTCGCGCGACATGATGTCCGAAGTCGCCCAGGTGCAACTAGGCTTGTTCTAACAAGCCATTGCCCTGCCCGGACGCGATATCGTCAAAAATCAATCTGCTGGCCGGGTTGCGGAATCGTCGCCGGCCAGCCCGAACGTTGAAAACTGGTTTTTAACGACATTGCCGCCGCCGGCTCGCCGTGCACCAGATACAGCTCAGGCCTGGGGTATTCGAAGGCCATCGCCCAGGCCAGCAACTGGCTCTGATCGGCATGAGCGCTGAACCCTCCTAAGGTGTGTATACTGGCCTCCACCCGAATTTCGCTACCGACGATTTTGAAATCCTTTCTACCATCGACCAACTCCCGGCCGAGTGTTCCTTGCGCCTGAAAGCCGACAAACACGACATGGGCATTGCGACGCCATAGATTGTATTTCAGATGATGACGAATTCGCCCGCCGGTGCACATGCCGCTGCCGGCGATGATCACCGCTCCGCCTTCGACCTTATCAGCCTCGCGCCCGCCCTGGTATATGCCGCATTCCAGCAGGATACGGCCGGATGCGGTCTCTAGCAGGTAACAGGAGCCGGTCACCTGGCCGACGCCGCCCAAAAAAGTTAATGTGGCCACCCGTCACCCTCCTTCGGATTCATCCGGTCGAGCACTCCAACAGCAGCGATGATCGTCATTAATCATGCTTCATACAGCTTTTGTCCGAGTCTCACCCTCTCGAGCACCGACTCTGGCATCTTCTTGACGTCTTCTATTTGCCGCAGAAATGGCAACAAGCCCTTCTGATTGGCGATTTGTATGCTCAAGCCGGGGCGAGCATTGATTTCCAGCATCAAAGGCCCTAACGCGGCATCTAGCACGATATCGACGCCGATATAATCAAGGGAAACCAACTCCTGACATCCGGCCGCCAGCCGCATGATCTGCTCCCAATTCGGTATTTCCATACCTTCAATCGCATAGCCGGTATCTGGGTGATGATAAACAATTTCCTCGCACCAAACTCCTTGCAGCGTCCTGCCATTGGCCAAATTGATGCCGACGCCGATAGCGCCCTGATGCAAATTAGCCTTGCCATCGGAAAGCCGGGTCGGCAGTCTGAGCATCGACATGATCGGCACGCCTTTGAACACGATCGTGCGAATATCCGGCACCCCCTGGTAACTGACATGTTCGAACAGCGAGGAAAATTCCACCCGATATTCAATCAGCGCCTTATCAGGCTGCCCTCCCAGACTGTACATGCCGCTAAGTATATTGGAAATATGATGACCGATTTCTCTTTCGCTAAGCAGAACCCCGTTTAACTTACGGTAGAGATGTTTACTGCGCCCCTTCACAATCAGTATGCCTTCGCCGCCACTGCCGTGGGCCGGTTTGATAGCAAAGTCGTCATAATCGGCCAAGATCTTGGCAAGATTGCCGATCTGATGCTCGATTTCGATCACCCCATATAATGCCGGCACCGCAATGCCGGCCTCCATCGCCAATTGCTTGGTCAACAGCTTGTCGTCCACCAGCGGGTAAAATTTTCGTCGGTTATAGCGGGAAATATAATCCCCGTTGCGCTGATTCATGCCCATCAGCCCGAAGCTGCGAAGCTTCCGTCCCGGGAATAGATATTTTTTCCAGCCCATGATCAGTCTTTCAATAGCGCCCGGAAACGCCACAATTCGGTCAATCGATAACCGGTGTAACGGCCCAATAGCAGGGTAATAGCCAATAGAAACAACAGCATTTCAGGAAACACGAAGATCATATGCTCCAGTACCGCATTCGTCATCAGCAAATAACCCAGGCTTGCGATGAATAGGCTGCCTATCCCCTGCTGCAGCGCTTCAGCGGGTCCCAATTCCTCCCACACCAGCGACATACGCTCGATGGTCATGCTGATAATGACCATCGGAAACAGCGCTACCGAAAGTCCTCGCTCTATGCCCAATTTATGGGTCAACAAGCTCACCAATACCATCAGAATGACGACGATGATTAACACCGAGGCCAGGCGCGGGACCAGCAGCAAGTGCAGATATTCCAGATAGAAACGCAACATCAGACCCAATGCAACCAGGATGCTGAATAACACCAGGCCCCACAGCAACTCGGTTTCGCGAAACGCCAAAGCGATCAATATTGGCATGAAAGTCCCGAAACTCTTGATCCCAATCACATTGCGCAGCACGACTATCAATAATGCCCCCAACGGCATCATCAACAAAACCCGATAGACATTCTGAGTTTGTATCGGCAATTGAAACAGCGACAAAGCCATCACGCTGGAATTCTTGACATCGGAACGTTGTCGGGCAATGTATTCGGCCTCGTGAAACTGTTTGTGCACCGAGAATTCTATTTTTCCGGCCCTGCCGTTCTTCACCGTCAGCAACGGTTGATCACCGATATACCAGATCAATGAATCGTCGGGAAAACCTGATGCGCCGCTGTAGGGATCGAAGGCCATCCATTCAGTGCCATTATAGGTCTGTAGCCACGGCGTTAATTTGCCGTGGCGGATGCCGTCCTTTAACAACAAAATATTGGCTTGTCGCGCTGGAATCCTCGCGCCCGCCAATATACTGATGATGCGCTGAACCCACATCTCGGGTTTCTCCGCCCCTTGTCGCAAGAGCAATATATTGTCGCTGGCATTCTTCTCGTTCAGGCGCAATAACAATTCATGAGTGAAAGAACGCGTATCCGCCGATTTGCTGCGCACTTCATCGAGCAGCGCATCGACCGCCGTCTGCATCATCTCCGGATAGGCTTTTTTTTGCGGATAGCGGACATTGATCGGTTCGCTAATCGGCATCTCGTCGGCGATTAACTGCATGCGATAATACAGGAATTGATTGCCACGCGGTCTGCGTAGCGTCCATTTCACGACACGGTTTTCATCGCTTTCCTCCAAGGTCATGCCATAACTGCCGGAAATGAAATTTTCATCCAGAATCATGTAACTTTGAGGCTTCTTAGGCAGCCGTAAATCCACTTTTGCCGGACCTTTTGTCGGCTTAAAACTGACTCTCGCCTCTACCGCCCAGACATGGGCCTGCTCGGCCGGCAGCAACGGCAACTTCAGCTCGACGACCTTGTAGACACATAAGGCTGTACTGATAATCACTAAGGTCAGGGCCAACAGTATTACATGCAGATTCTTCAAGCTATCCTTCCCTTTCCGATTACTTTGAAAGTATAAGATGATAAGGGGAGACGAGTAACTGCCCCTCCTCCTAAATTTTGCACTTTCAGTATCCGGAGTGATGAAAACTTCTTCATGATCGTTAGGTTAACGATTATCACTGGCTTGGCTAGTCTTGGGCTGACTACATTGTTTGCTGTCATATTTGTTACTGTGCAAAAAGGTTTCCCCCGGATCGATCAAGATATTGCCCTTTAAGAAACGTCTTCCCAACAGCACCGGATAATTGAAATTCCCCCTATCAGCTAGCGTAAACTGAGCCGTATAGTGATAGCCATCGATGCAAAATGGCAACTTCACGACCGATCTCTTCATCGGCGGCAGCTTATGCCGTTTAATCTTCACTTCTCTGAACAACGGCTTCTCGATGCTGTGCTGCACCTCATTTTTATTCCGTCCCTTGGGCAAGTCGAAACGGACCCAGGTTTTACCATCACGTTCGAACCGCTCGATATTTTCAGCGTGTATCGACGACGTTTTTGCGCCGCTATCCAGCTTAGCCTTAAGTTGTATCTGCCCGGGACTCAGGACCACCATTTCCAGCCAGCCGGCGATAATGCGCTCATTAGCCTGCTCTTCTGCAAAAGCGGGAATAGATGCCAGCAAAGCGGTCAACAAAAATAGGATTCGTGAATATCGTTTCATCACTTCGTTAAGAAAAGTTTAATAATAGCTCTTGAAAAAAGTGGATATTATCCGTAATTGCGACTTAAAGGAATCTTAAATTTAAATTTGACACCCGGCGAGGCAAAAAATCTCCGCGACCTTTCCTTTTTAGTCGATGCAAGACGGCAATGCATTGCCGTTTTTTTGACGCATCGAGAAACCACGCCAGATAGAATTTATTACCCATTGTTTTTTAAAGAACTATTAATGATTGGCATAAAAAACGCTTAATTTTTACTCAAGCCTTGTTCGGACACGAGAAAGTTGCGATGAAAAAGAAAATTACCAATTTAGCCCTCGTCAATAACAAAACCTATGAAGCTGCAAAAACAGCCAATTTACATCACTATGACATCAGCAGCGCTTTACAAACCACTTTGGATTTTAATGAGTTAATCGCCATTTTTTGCGACAAAATCCAAGCGATGATCCCCCATAACGGCGTGCTCTATCGTAACCCGCTATTTAACCTTGAGTACCATACCGGCATTAGCACCCGGCATTCCTGTAGCTATTCTCTGAGTCTCGAGGAACAAAGCCTCGGTGAATTAAAATTGATGCGCCAGCAACGCTTCAGCGACAAGGAACTTAACTATCTGGAAACACTGCTGTGCTGCCTGATCTATCCGTTAAAAAATGCAACGCTTTATCGCCAGGCCTTGCAAATGGCCTATACGGATCCATTGACAAAAACAAAAAATAGGACGGCGTTCAACGATACGATTGAACGGGAATATAGATTGGCCAATCGCAACGCCAATCATCTTTCTCTGATATTCCTGGATATCGACTGGTTCAAAACCATCAACGATAGCTGCGGCCATGAAGGCGGCGATACCGCCCTGACTTCGGTCGCCAATCTGATCAAGGATTCCGTGCGCGGCAGCGACCTGGTTTTCCGCTACGGCGGCGAAGAATTTGTCGTCTTGCTCAGTGAAACCAATCTCGAGGATGCCGGTATCATTGCCGAAAGGATCCGCATGGCGATAGAAAATCACACCTTGGCCTACGGCCTGGAAATCCTCAATATGACGGCCAGTCTCGGGGTGAGTTCATTGCGCGGCAACGACAGCATCGAATCGTTGATTAACCGCGCCGACAGCGCCATGTACCAAGCCAAGATGAATGGTAAAAACAACGTCAAGCTGGCCAAATGAGGCCTTAACCGCCTGCCCTGCGCGACTCTAATATCTGATCTTTCAGTTTCAGCAGATGTTCATGTTTGGGCACCGCTTCCAGGCCCTCTTCAATTTTCGCCAAGCTGGTTTGATAGTTTCCGGTGGCATAAAGCCCCAACGCCTGCTGCTCCACCGCATCGGCAATTTTTTGCAGGCCTTTCTGAGCGGGTTGATTATAAGGGTCTATCTTAAGCACCTGCCGATAGGCCCACATCGCATTGCTGCCGGACGGAGCCGTCAAATAACCGACTTCAAAATGAATCTGCGCCAATTCCAAAAAGTCTTTAACCGCCAGTTCCTGCTCCGGCGTTAATTGAATGATTTCATCATCGACGAATTCCCATTCCTGAAACACATAAAAATAACTGCCTGCGACCGCGATGATGGCCACGATGGCCGCGCCGGCAAAAACTTTCGGCCAAACCGACTTAGATTCGATCTCGTCGAGGAACGCGGCCACCGTCGGGGTGCGCTGCTCGCGCCGGAAAGCCAACGCATGGGCCAAAGCCTGGCGCTGACGACGATCCAGTCCGGGAATGACCGGGACCTGAAGATTGACATCCAGGGCCTTTTGCGCCGACAGCTTAGCGAACGGATGCTTTCCGGCCAGTATCTCATAGCTCACACACGCCAATGCATAGACGTCATCGGCGGGATCAGGGTCCGCCCCTTGCAGCATTTCCAGACTGGCATAGGCCGGCGTCAATGCCCCTAAATCACGGGCGTTGAACACCGTTTCATCGGCATGCGAATCCGACCTTACCGCCGCGCAAGCGATGCCGAAATCGAGCACCTTGACCTCACCATCGCTGGTAATGAAGACATTGCCGGGCTTGAAATCGGAATGAATGATATTTTTTTTATGCGCATAGGCCAAGGCCAGGGCCAATCCCTTGATGATGTGCCAGGCCTTTTTGAACGGAATCCCGCCGGCGCCTTCGTCCCGAAGGTACGCAGACAGCGGCTTCCCTTGCAACAACTCCATAACCATGAATACATGATGGCCATCGCGATCGAAATCATACACCGTCACGATGTTGGGATGGGCTAAAATTTGCGACTTCTTGGTTTCTCGTTGCAGAGCGATGAACAGTTCAGGATCGTCTCTAAATTCTTCGTTCAAGACCTTGATCGCAACATCGGGCTGATGATCCTGAGCCTCCTGTCTGCGCAAATCGGTGGCCCTGAAGACGGTACCCATCCCGCCACTGCCCAGCACTTCTTTCAGCACGAAGCGATTTTGCAGAACCGTTCCCACTTGCAACGTCTTGGCCGGCTCCTCGGCCGCTGCTGTCGACAATCGAGTCGCGTCATCGTTTAGCGGCGACTGCATCACCGTTTCGTCGTTCGGCGCTTCGGACATCAAGGTATTGATAACCGTCGCGTCGTCGCTGTTCTGTTCTGGCTTATTCATCACTCTGTGCTTTGCGGATTCATGAATTCTGATAGAAATTATTATATTAATTGCAGATCAGAGAACACCATCGCGCACCCTGATCTACGACATATTTGCATCTCATTGATATTTTCCAAGCACGAGTCTCTGGCACTCAGTCATCTTAATATATGACGGGTGCTCGGCAGGCGCCAGCAATTCCCAGTTGAGCATTTTTGCTGTGTTTACCTGAGTTAGGGTTAAGAAACCAGCCTGTATCAGGTAGCGCTTCCAGAAGACGCCGTTCACCCAGCACCTAAATACTAGCGCGCCACTATTTCTGCGAAAGCTTGTTTTGGGCATCCCAGCCCAAGCAAGCGGCAGAAATTACGTGGCGATTATTGCCTCCGGCGGCCCCGATTCGTCCTGCGTCCGTGCCACTCCGCCATATCATCGTAAACTCGATGCTGGCTCCGTCGCACTCCCACAAATGACTTGACGGCGTTTCGGGAGACCTTTTATTTTGTCTCCACCTTCGCTCTCGCTTCGATTCCGACAAAACAATCGGCCCTACGCCTATCGGGGACTAAAAATCTTATCGGGTCAGAGGGAGCCGCAGCTCCCGTCTGCCCACAGAACCGTGCGTACGGGTCCGTACACGGCTCCTCACGTAAGACGAATCCATTGAGATACCTCAAACCAATGCGCTAACTGTCGGTCGGATCGTATTTCCTGTCCCATCAGGTTGATAAACCAACTGTTCGGATAGGCTCTCGTCACCGCTCGGGTTGCGGAAAGCGCCCACCGTTTCTTGTTGGAAAAGACCGTCTGGGCGGCTTGCTTTCGCGGTACGCCCCGTTTGACCAGGTTTCGATACAGATGCTGTTTCCGCTTCTGCTGACTCACCAGCCTCGCTCGTAATCGTCGCCGGATATGGGCTTCGATTTTCCTCAGCTGGGACGGGTATTGGGTCAAGCTGTAGTAGTTGGCCCAGCCCACGTACCACTGATTAAGGTCGGCCAGGGTGTGATTCAGCGTCTGATGGGTGCCTCGCGGCGTTAAGGCTTTGACTTTACTCATGGCCGTTTGCAGGGCTTTGTGCGCAATCGCCACCGTCCCGTCGACCACGGTAAAGCCTAAGAACTTTACCGCATCGGATTTAGCCACTTGGCTTTTCTCCCGGTTCACCTTCAGTTTCAGCTTGTTTTCGATGAATTGGCTGACTTTCTCCATCACTCGCTCCGCCGCCTTTTGCGACCCAACGAAAATGTTGCAGTCATCGGCAAACCGACAAAATTCCAGTCCGCGCTTTTCCAATTCCTGATCCAGTTCGTCCAGAACAATGTTGCTCAGCAAGGGGCTTAACGGTCCGCCCTGCATCGCACCTTCCTTGTTGGGGTTGACGACGCCGTTGATCATCACGCCACTGCGCAGCATCATGCCGATCAAGCGCAAGATGCGTTTGTCGGCGATCCGTTGCCCCATCCGGCCAATCAGCCGGTCGTGGTGAATACGATCGAAGAACTTCGATAAGTCGATGTCCACCACATAGGGTTTACCGCTTTCCACGATCCGTTGCGCCGCTTGCACCGCTTGGTGTTGACTCCGTCCCGGACGAAAGCCATAGCTGTGCCCTGAAAAATGCGGATCAAAGATCGGTTCCAGCAACAATTTCAGGGTCGTCTGTACCACACGATCCCGCACCGTCGGTATGCCGAGCAGACGTACGCCCTTGCCGCCAGGCTTAGGTATTTCCACTCGGCGAACCGGCGAGGGTTGGTAAGTCCAATCCTGCAATTCCTGTTGCAGACGACTTAGCTCTTCGTCTAAACGGGCTTCAAAGTCGGCTATCGTGACCCCGTCAATGCCGGGTTTGCCTTTGTTCTTCTTCACCTGTTCAAATCCCGCACTCAAATACAACGTTGAGCACAGTTGGTCAAAGAGTCTTGGTTCCTCAATCAATCGGTCATGTTCGTTCATTTCACTTTTTTTTCTCTCTCTTGCAATGGCCTTTCTTCAATCTCGCGCAATCGATTCGTTCACTGTTTACGACGCGAATAGTCGATTGCTCCTGTCAGGCTGATCTCAGACCCTCAGTTTATAATCAACGGCCATGGCCGCTTACGTGTTCCACCCTTCACCTCCAACTTCCTGTCACTGGTTCGATGTTTTTCCCTCAGCTATGTCACCATAACCTCATCGGCATCGAACTTTACGATTACTACGGCTTCATCTGCAGACCCTCGGTTCATCACGTCAGCATTACTGCTGCGCTTAGGGCTTAAGGTGTCGCAGTTACACCGACCCGAAGCCGACGGCCCTTCACTGGGTAAGATAGTCAACTTTATCTCGGTCCACCTACCTTCAATACAACAGCAAGTTACGGTGAGAATATCGGACTTCGGTGGACGCGGGCACCTCATCCTCTTGCTGCCGCCTTACGAAGGTTCACTCTCGTTTAGGTGACCGATTCGGCTAGAGCTTCTTTCAGATTCCGCATTGGCTCTCGGTAACCGTGCTTCCCTGTTGGGTAGCTACCGGGAGTTTCTTTGGACACCCTTGCTTTCGCCTACTTCTTCCCTTCTCACAGGGCAAAGGCTGGACTTTCACCAGCTAGCTGACTACCATGCCAGTCACACCACTTCGCTGGCGCTCCGTTTCCAAGATTTTCAGCGAACGAAGATGATTTATCGCAGCCATTAGCCTATGGAATTTAGGTGCTGGGGGAATACGTTCCTGTGGCTTGATACCGTCTTAACCCTTGGCAATACATGATTCTTTTATCCCGAACTGAACTTGTGTTTAGGGCACAGAGTGTCTGTCGAGAAGCGCCGTAGACACTTGGACTAATTAACCCTAGGCACGAAAAAGAACGGGCTGCCTTCGTGCCCGGCATGCAACATGGCCGAATATTGCGGCGACTGCTGAAAGCCGACCAAGGCGGCGGATTCCTGTACCTGACTGGAAACCGAACGGAACAATTCATAATCCTCCAATAAACCGCCATTCGTTCTCAACACATTCAAAAAAGCCTTGGCAAACACCGAATGCCGGCCACCACCACTATCCAGCACCGGTTTGACGCCGCCGGACGTCATCACCGTCCTGGCTTTACGTTTGACCATGAATTTAAGCCATTTCTTGCGTTTTTCCTCGGCCATCTGACCGGGCAGACGGGCAATGGCGCTTTGTGTCATCGCGCCTGAATAACAGGAATCGGCGACCACCAAGATATGCTTGGCAGATATGATATTCAAAAACTGGGTGATGCTATGGCTGGATAACCAATTCGCCGAATTGTCGGGTTCGGCATCGGTGGGCAGCCAATAAGCGCTTTGGTCGGTCTTATCGATTTCGCCGTGCCCGGCATAATAGATCAGCAAATTATCTTTTTCGGTCAACACCTTGCGCAAATCGTTCAATGCCGTCATGATCTGATGCCTATTGGCATTGATCAACAGCGTCGTTTTATAACCATAACGGTTGCGCAACACCTCATCGACCGCCTTGGCATCCTCCACCGACGTATTCAATGAAGGCAATTGCCGATAATCGCGATTACCGATCACCAACGCATAAAAACGGCCGAAATCAACGGACGGATAGATTTTGGCAACCGCCTTAACGGGTGGCGCTTGATCGATGACGCTATCGGTGGACGTCTTCGCCAATAAATTGAAATTCAATACACGAGGCTCGCCCTTTTTATAGGTGGCGACGATTTTCACCGGATTTAAATCGTCGTTAACGGCGACAATCGTCTGAAACACCCCCCTATCGTCGACCTGAGCCGCTTTGCCGTTGACCGTTAACGAGATCAGGTTTTGATAGGACGCCACTCTGCCGATAATTTTCTTGTTCTGTCTAATCGACCTTAGCTGATAACTCGGTATTCCGCGCGTCAACACCATAACCGGCTCGATGATTTCGATGCCTGCCTTAGCGAGCGTGACTTTGTCGGCAGAGTCATTTTCCAGACTGGCAACGATACTTTCGTTTTCGGCAACGCTCGCTTTCAGCTGTTTAATCTGCCTGCCCATCCTCAACAAATCCGCCTTGGCCATCTTGAGTTTGCCACGCAGCTGCTCGACCGCCAGTTTGTCCTGGGTCGTCACTGCCCGCCCAGCTTTTTCCTCGATCAGCTTCATATCGCTTTTAATGCCGATAAAGGCTCGGTGATAAGCCGACTCCATCTCTTTAAGCCGCCGCTTTTGCTCGTCCAACTTCTTTCTGGAAGACGAAACCCTGGTCTGTTCGCCTTTTTCCCGTTGCATCGATGCCGCCATCTGCGATAAGGCAAGTTTCTGCCGATCATAGGAAGACTGATTATCGTGGAGATCATTTTCCAGTTTTTCGATCAATTCCTGATTGCCGTCCGTCTTATTTTTTTCCCGTTGCAGCTGTTGCCGGGTTTGTTCCAGTTTGTTTTCGATGGCCGTCAGTTTACGCTGCTGGGTGGCATAGTTTTGTTGAGCCTGACTGAGCTGCTTGCGCAGACTATCGGCCTGTCGCCGATAACTTTGGCTGGTTTGACGTAGACCCTGCAGCTTTTCTTCATAGCTGGAGGAAACCGCCGCCTCGGTGACCGAGGCGAATTGCAGATCGGTGTTTTCCAGGCCCGAAGCCTTACGGTACCAGTTCAGCGCCTCGGCCAAATTCTTCTCTACCCCCAAACCTTTTTCGTAGAGATGACCAAGATTGATTTGCGCCCTGGAACTGCCCTGCTCCGCGGCTTTGCGATACCATTGTGCGGCCAGTGCGGGATCGGCCATCCCTCCCAATCCTTTTTCATAAATTTCACCCATCATAACCTGCGCCTCGACGTTACCTTGCTTAGCCTGTGGCAGCCAGACACGCAATGCCGACGCATAATTAGCGCGATCGTAGGCGACATATTCACCGCCGCGCAGTTCGCAGTCGCCGGCGGTGGTCTTCACCGGCCTCCGCGCCGACAAATAAGTCATTTGGCTGCCCAGTTTACGAATTTGCCCGGGCAGCAAACAATCGACGACAAACAATTTATCGGTCTGTTCGGCGCTATAGCCTTCGGTCGCGGTCAGATCGGCGCGGTCGCTGACCATCCCGGACTGGCAACCTAACAATAAGGCGATAGGCAGCACGATTAGCTTAGGTTTGGTAAGTAATCGCAGAAAAATAGACGAAATTGTTTGTGACTCCAGCATTGCGACCCCCTATGAAATAGCCGGAAAAACGGCGCTTTCGGATAATTTAACACAGCAGCCGAACAAATGGCCCGATCATTATACAAACTGCCCTGCACACCAGCCCGACGCCCAAGCCCACTGAAAATTATAGCCTCCCAACCACCCGGTGACGTCCAACACTTCACCGACGAAATACAGACCTTGCACGCGACGACTTTCCATCGTCTTTGAGGAAACCGCATTGCAATCCACGCCGCCGACGGTGACTTCGGCGGTGCGATATCCCTCAGTGCCGTTGGGCTTCAAGACCCAATGATTGAGCTGTGCGCCAATTTCCTTGAGATGTCGGTCTGCGCAGTTTTGCAGGGTCAGCTCCAACAATGTTTCGTTCACCAGCGCCTGAACCAGACGTTTAGGTAAAACGTGTGTCAGCAACGTTTTGACCTTGACGTTGGCATGGCGATCGCGCCGTTTTTTCAGATCCTCGATTAAATCGAGATCGGGTAATAAATTGATTTCGATCGTCTCGCCGGATCGCCAATAGGAGGATATCTGCAAGATGGCCGGTCCGCTCAACCCCCTATGCGTAAACAGCACGTTTTCTCGGAAATGCTTGCCTGCATGGCTAACGACAGCCGGCACGGCGATGCCCGATAAACCGGCGAACTTGACCTTGTCTTCTTCGCGCCAGGTGAACGGCACTAATCCCGCCCGGGTCGCGATAACTGAAATGCCAAACTGCTCGGCCAGTCGATAACCGAATGGCGTCGCCCCCATTTTCGGTATCGACAAGCCTCCGGTCGCAACCACTAGCTTTTCTGCGTCGATGGAACCGCCGTCGGTAGTCAGACTGAAGCCGCTCTGCTCCTTGCGCTGAACCTTTAAGATTTTGCAGCGCAAGCGTACCTCGACGCCATGATGGTCACACTCGCTCAACAGCATGTTGACGATATCCTTGGCGCTGCGGTCGCAGAATAATTGGCCATGCTCGCGTTCGTGATAGGGTATCTGGTAGCGATTGATGAACGCCAGAAAATCCCATTGCGTATAGCGGCTCAATGCCGATTTGCAAAAATGCGGATTTTGCGACAGGTAATTCTCCGGCTCGACCGAATAATTAGTGAAATTACAACGCCCGCCTCCCGACATCAGAATCTTCTTTCCGGCCTTATTCGCATGATCCAACACCAACACCCGACGTCCCCGCTTTCCTGCTTCGATCGCGCACATCAACCCCGCTGCGCCGGCGCCGATAATGACGACTTCCGGGTTATTCATGATAATTTTCCTCGGTCATTAAACATTATTCTTTCATCGCCACCTTGTAATAAAAAGCAAAAGACGGTAAAAATGAAGATGATTTTAGCAGAATCCGGCATCGGCTCTTGTGACAACACTTTACTATTATCACGATGACTTCCTGCAACATGATACCGGCCCTGGCCATCCGGAATGCGCGGCAAGGCTGACCCATATCAATGCGGAACTGGCCGGCGCCGATTTCGCCTCGCTGGTCAAAGTCACGCCCACGTTAAAGGAAAACATCCGCGACCATATCCAACGGCTACATAGCCCGGCCCTAATCGAAAAAATATTCGCGATGATTCCCGAACAAGGCCATGCCTATCTCGATCAAGACACGGTACTATCCCCTGGTTCCGGAAGGGCCGCCCTGCTAGCCGCTAGCAGCGTTTGCGACGCGGTAGACCGAGTCTTGACGGGACAGGCCGATAACGCCTTTTGCGCAGTCAGACCGCCGGGGCATCACGCCGAAGCAGAGCGGGCGATGGGATTTTGTCTGTTCAACAACATCGCCATCGCCGCCACTTATGCTAGACGGCAGTATGATTTACAGCGAGTCGCCATTGTCGATTTCGATGTGCATCACGGCAACGGCACCCAGCAAGCCTTCTATCAGCAGGCCGAGGTACTCTATGCTTCCACCCATCAAATGCCCCATTACCCCGGCAGCGGCCACCCTAGCGAAACCGGAGTCGGCAACATTGTCAATGTTCCACTGGCGGCCGGAGATGGCGGGCCTCAGTTTCGGCAGAAGTATCGCGACATCATTTTACCGGCATTAAAATTGTTTAAACCGCAGCTGATGCTGCTGTCGGCCGGCTTCGATGCCCACAAAGATGATCCGTTAGCCTCGATCATGCTTGAAGCCGACGACTATGCATGGCTAACTCGCCAATTGGTGGAAATAGCCGAACGCGAGTGCTCGGGACACATCGTCTCGATCTTGGAAGGCGGCTACAACCTGGCCGCCCTGCAGGAAAGCGTCGGCGCCCATATCAAAGCTTTAATGAATAGTTAACCAATTCAACGCGTTATAAATTCATGCTAAAAATTCGCTTCAATTATATCTAAACAGTGCGGCCAGGCACTTAAAAATTCATTACAATTTCGCTAACCAATCCATACACACAAGGCTAATCAATGAAGACAAAATACAGTTATTCGTTTCACAACGGCGATGGAAAAAACAAGGCCTTATTAGGCGGTAAAGGCGCGAATCTTTGTGAAATGACACAAATCGGCTTAAATGTACCGCCGGGCTTTGTCATCACCACCGAAACCTGCTTAACCTATCTGGAGCTGGGCAAACTGCCGGAAGACTTACTCGATGAAGTGCGTCAGCAAGTCAAGAAAATCGAACAAGCCACCGGCAAGGAATTTGGCGGCGCCAATGATCCATTGCTGGTTTCGGTGCGTTCCGGCTCGGCCATTTCGATGCCCGGCATGATGGATACCATTCTGAACTTGGGACTGAATAAAAAGACACTGCAAGGACTGATCGAACAAACCGGCGATCCACGGTTCGCCTATGATGCTTATCGACGCTTCATCCAATTATTCGGCAAGGTGGCGCTGGGCATCGATGATGAAAAATTTGACGTGCATTTCAATGAAGCCAAGCGTAAGGCCGGCATCAAGGCCGACGTGGCGCTCTCCAGCGATCAGCTGCAAGAAATCAGTGAAATGTTTCTCCGGGTCGTTCATGATGAAACCGGCCATCATTTCCCGGAAGATGTCTTTGAACAGCTGGAATTGGCGATCAAAGCAGTATTCAACTCCTGGATGGGCAAACGGGCCATCGATTATCGCCGCGAATTTCACATTACCCCCGATGTCGCCAACGGCACCGCCGTCAACATCGTCACGATGGTATTCGGCAACATGGGCGACGACTGCGCGACCGGCGTCGGTTTTACCCGCAATCCCGCCACCGGATTCAATGAGATGTATGGCGAATATCTGGTGAATGCCCAAGGCGAGGACGTCGTCGCCGGCATCAGAACGCCCAAGCCGGTGCAGGAACTGGCGCATGAAATGCCGGAACAATACCGCCAGTTGGTCGAACTGCGCAACAAGCTGGAATCGCATTACAAGGAAGTCCAAGACTATGAATACACGATAGAACGTGGTGTGCTGTATTGTCTGCAAACTCGTAACGGCAAGATGAATGCCGCGGCAATGGTCAAAACGTCGGTCGACATGGTCAGCGAAGGACTGATCAGTAAGGAACAAGCACTGCTGAGAATCAATCCCGAACTGCTGGAGCAGTTATTGCATCCGCAGCTGGCGCCCGATCATGCTCATCCGGCATTGGCCCAAGGTCTCCCGGCCTCACCCGGCGCGGCCTGCGGCAAGTGCGTGTTCGATGCCGATACCGCCGAGCGTTTAGGGCAAATAGGCGAAGACATTATTCTGCTGCGCGAGGAGACCAAACCGGAAGACATCCACGGCTTCTTTGCCGCCCAGGGTATCTTGACCAGCCGCGGCGGCAAAACCTCGCACGCGGCCGTCGTCGCGCGCGGCATGGGTAAGGCTTGTGTCGCCGGCGCCGAGGATATCGCCGTCGATGTCAGAATGCGCACCGCGGTAGTCGGCGACATCCATATTCGCGAAGGCGATATCATCACGATAGACGGCAGTAGCGGCAATATTTATTTAGGCCGAATCCCGACCATTCCGCCGAGTTTCTCACAAGAACTAAAAACCCTATTGGCCTGGGCCGATGATGTCGCCACAATCGAGGTGCATGCCAATGCCGATACCCCGGATGGGGCAAAGCTGGCGGCCAGCTATGGCGCAAAAGGCATCGGCTTATGCCGCACCGAACGCATGTTCAATGCTTCCGACCGCCTGCCGCTGGTGATCGACATGATCATCGCCGACGATGTCGAAGCCCGCGAACTCGCGCTGGCGAAACTGTTTCCGATACAGCGCGACGATTTCCGCCAGTTATTCGAAGCGATGTCGCCGCATCCGGTCACCGTCCGTCTGCTGGACCCGCCGATGCATGAGTTCCTTCCCAACGAACATCAGTTATTGGAAGAAATAGACGCCTTGCAGCACTACGCCAAAATCGTCCAAGGCCAGAGAGTCACATTGGAGACTTTGGGGACTCACGACGCCTTGCCCTCACCATTGAACTTGCTCAACGATGAAGTCATCAACGAGGCGATCAGTAAAAAGGAATTAATGCTGCGTAAAGTACGGGAACTTTATGAAGTCAATCCGATGCTCGGCCATAGAGGGGTAAGACTGGGCATGAGTTACCCGGAAATCTATCGCATGCAGATACGCTCTATTCTCGAGGCAGCGGCCTTGTGCGCCAAGAAGCGTATTCCGATAGAACCGCAAATCATGGTGCCACAAGTCATTACGTCCCAGGAATTGAAAAAAGTGAAGGAAATCGTTGACCAGGTTCGTCACGAGGTGGAGGCCCAATACCGGCTTGAGCTCAATTTCAAGTTTGGCACGATGATCGAGACCGTACGCGCATGCACGCGTTCCGGTGACCTCGCCAATGTCGCGGAATTTTTCTCTTTCGGCACCAATGATCTGACCCAGGCGACTTTTTCTTTCTCGCGCGAGGATGCGGAAAACAAATTCCTGCCGCTTTATAATGAATCCGGCTTGCTGCAGGACAATCCGTTCGAAACACTCGATGTCAAAGGTGTCGGCAATCTAATGAAAATGACAACCGATCTCGGACATGCAACCCGTCCCGATATACATATCGGCATTTGCGGGGAGCAAGGCGGTCACCCTCAATCGATCCGCTTTTGCCACCATATCGGACTGAATTACGTATCCTGCTCGGCGCCGAGAATTCCGATCGCCAGACTGGCGGCCGCACATGCCAAATTGTTGGAGCTTGACTACAGCCTATAATGAGCAAGCCGGTTAGGCGATTAAATTCGCCCAACCGGCCTAAATAATGGCAGCGACGGTGAGTTTATAAGCGAAGCTGGTTGAGTAGACCGGTTTCTTTCGACCAAATAACATCGTACTTGCCATGCTTCTCTGGAACGCCCCGCCGCACGCGGCTACTACGTGATTGCAAATAGTTTGTTATTTCATCAATTGTTACCAAGCCCCTCACAGAACCGTGCTTGCGCTATTTACGCACACGGCTCCTCATTAAGAACCCTATTCACGGATTCAGAATAGATTCACCAAGATTTTAGGTTTCGGCAGTGGAAAACGCGCTAACAATAGAGCAAACTTTGCCCAACTACAGCAGTTTCTCCGACCTCGCCGATTCAGCCATTTGTGTAGAATGCGTTGCACTTGATAAAAGTACAGGTTTATTCCTCGACTGTTATCGGTGACGCCATAGTAGCCGTAATGGCCTCGCAGTTTGCGGGCGGTTCGCTTGAGTATTTCGGCGGTCGGCAGGTTTCGGTTTGCTTTAAGCCATGCACGGTAGGCTTTCAGCTTCGCCGTTAGGCGTTTACCGATCGTCTTCCGCTTCATCCGAAAGCGTTTTCCGTCTCGCGTCCGTGAACAGTAATGGGTAAACCCCAGAAAATCAAAGGTCGCCGCCTTTTCGCCACGCGTCTCGCACGTTTGACCGCTAACGGGCCAAATTCAATGCATTGCGTTTTCTCCGGTGCTAACGTCAGCTCAAACAGGGCGAGCCGTGCTTCTAGCTCGTTCCGGAATCGTTTGGCATCCGCTTCCTGCTGGAAGCAGACGACAAAGTCGTCCGCATAGCGTATCATTCGGGCGACTCCACCGCAGCTTTTCGCAAACTTGCGGGTCATCCACAAGTCTAGGCTGTAGTGCAAATAGAGATTAGCTAGCAAGGGCGATATCACGCCACCTTGCGGCGTACCTGTTTCACTGGCTTTAAACTGTCCGTCTTCGACGATACCCGCTTTCAAGAAGCGTTTGATGTAGCGCAATACGCGTTTGTCGGCGATACGATGCGCGAGAAAAGTCATCAGCTGCTCTTGGTCAACCGTATCGAAAAAGCCTTTTATATCGGCTTCCACAATGTGGTTTATCGGTCGATTTTCGACTGTTTGGCTTAACGCTCGCAGCGCATCATGACAGCTTTTACCCGGCCTGAATCCATACGAGTCGTCTATAAAGTCTTGCTCATAGATAGCCTGTAAGATTTTGACCAGCCCGGCTTGCACCAGTTTGTCTTCCAGCGCCGGTATCCCTAAGGGCCTTAACTTATCAGTCCCGGGCTTGGGGATGTAAACCCGTTGCACCGGTTGGGGTATGTAGGCCATTCGGTGCAGTTTACCAACTAGCTGCTGAAGGTTTTCCAGTAAGTTGTTCTCGTACTGTTGCTTGGTGACTCCATCAATACCTGACGCAGCATGATTCCTCAGCGCGTCAAAGCATCCCCATAACATTTCCACTGTCATCAGATGAAACAAGCTGGTGAACTGACAGTTCGGTTCGTTACGGGCTTTCTCCGCTATACGTTGCAGTTTCGTGGTTACCGTTTCTTCGTTTCTGGGCACGTTCGGTATGTCTCCTTAACGTTGTTTCTTAATGTAACGGTCTTCCCTCCCGCAGCATTACCCGCGTTCATCGGTACTACACCGTTATCCGACTACCTATAGGCATTTGTCTTTCTTACTTTATGATCGCTTGTCCGACATACTCGCTTCCTTGTGAGGCCTGATAGGTTCTCCCAGGTTGCCGTTTATTCCCGGTGTCCAACATGCCATGCTCTTCGACCCCGGAGAGGCAGAGTAAGACTTGTCATGACGCCTCACTCTGTGTTGATTTCCGCATAGTTAACTACGTCATCCCTCTCTTGTCTCTGCTTTCGAGGCTCAATCACTTCAGCTTTCGCTTACGGCCTGTTGTCTTGAGTTGCTTTGTGCTTAATCTTTGGGGTTACCCCCGCCGACCCAAAGACTCTACCCAGTGGCTGACCGGCCTTCTGGGACGGGATTCTCGCCCGCTGGAATAAACGACCTTGCCTGGCCGCACTAACTATTCAGTATAAAAATGCATTTACTATCAGTTACTTGCTCCAGAAGACGCCGTTCACCCAGCACCTAAATAAACGAAGATAATTTATCGCAGCCATTAGCCTATGGAATTTAGGTGCTGGGTGAATATGTCCCTATAGGCTTGGATGCGACATCTCTGTCGCATACACTTCTTCCACAAGCAATTGATAGTAAAAGAAATATTTTCTCAGTATCAAGCTGAATAGCAGTAATTCCCATCAGTTTGAGTATTTTTGCGGGGTTTAGGGCATGGGGTGTGTCTGTCGAGGAGCGCCGTTCACCCAGCACCTAAATAAACGACGATAATAAATCATAGCCAATAGTCTATGGTATTTAGGTGCTGGGTAAACCCATCCCTGGGGGCTTGACGGCAGCATCCTTGCTGCCGACATCCTCGCCAAACACACCCCATGCCCTTTTTGAACGCCAAAGTGGGAATTGCTGGCTGAATAGTTACGCGAAGCTATGCCGCGACCCATCGGTTCTGGAGTTGATAGCGGGCGAGCGAGGCGATTTCTTCATCGACATCGTCGACAAACTGCTCCAACGCATAACCGCGCTTGGCGACAATGAAACGGACGAATTCATTGCTGTCATTTTTCAATTGATCCAACAAATGCTCATCATCGCAATATTGCGCCACCGTGGCTCGCACCCGCCAGTTTTTATCAAACACCAAATACTCATGGCCCACCTTTTTACGCGCAACGGCGGACCTGACCAACGCCGATTTATCGTTAACCAAAGCGTGTAAGGCGAAGCAGGCATCAACCGCTTCCAAGCGAATATATTCCTGTTTTTCCTGCACAATATCCTGTTCGCTATACACTTTCCCGTCTATCGCTAGGGTTGTCATGATCTGTTATTTCCCAAAAACCAAATGCAAGTTGATATGTAACTGCTCGCCCCACTTATCGAACGCGGCAGAGCATGCAGGGTGGATAAGCCTGAAGGGCGCATCCGCCAAAGATGCCGACTTATCCACCCTACGAATGGGGGTGAGTAGTTACGTTGATATTTTAGCTTAATTTATCAGCGTAACTCATTAATTTATAACAACTGTGATTAGCATCACCTCAATAGTGCGGAGGAATCTCATCCTGCAAAGCCTTGCCCGCCTCTGTTGGCGACAATGACTCGATTTTATCGTGTAATAACTTGCAGGTTTCTTCCAGCTTATCGATCTGTTGCTGCTGCTGCGCAACAATCGAATTCAAGCTTTCCAGCAGCTCTTCTTGATAAGCCGCCTTGATCTCCAGCTCTATGATTCGTTCTTCGCTCATTTGCTCTCGACTATATGTTTATAACCCAATTTTTCAATTTTTTCGATCACCTGGCGTTTACTCTGCGTACCGTAGACCTTGACTCTCTTGGTCTCCAAATCGGCGCTGGCATCGACGATTTGTTCCTCTTTCTTCAAGGACATCTCTATCAACAAGGCGCACGCCGGACAACTCATGCCTTCGACCAGCAATTCGATTTCCTCGGGCGTTCCGGGCAACTGTTTTTTTACCGCAGCGACAGGCTTTTTAGCCACATTTGCCAACATGGCGTCCATAGCCTTCAACAGCGCGGCGCGGGGCATTTTTTCCGCATCGTAGCGTATATCGATCTCGCCACTTTTCACGGAAATCTGCAATTCGCTGATTTCCGGTCTTTTATTCAACAAAATCTGGAAGATATAAGCCCTGTCCGGTTCGTCTTTTAAAACCGGCGATACCGCCTTGATTCTGTTTTCCCAAGTTTTAACTAATGTGAAGTTCTTTGTATCCAAGGATTCCGCTCGACATACGCTAAGCAACGCCACACCGATAAATCGGCGTAAGCAAATTAAGCCTATTCAAACGACTAATATTAACAAATTGAACTACTGACGACAAAAGCGCTATTCGGTCATCGCCGACAGAACGATCAGCATACGGATAAATTCCATCAGATCATCGGTAAAGATATCGTTATGCCCATCCATGATTTCCTCGCTGACTTCGATATTTAAATAAGGGCTGTACGCTGCGGTTTTTTCCAGATCGGTCAGCTCGATAGCGCCATAACGTATAGTGGCGCCTTGCCATTGCCGGCGCCATAATGCGCTCAGTTTGTCCGGTTCGGTATTCGCGGTCTTATCGCCATTTGTCGCTTTCGTTAACCGGTGAGTGATCAACGGCGGAAAATGACCGATGGTATTACGATCGGCCTCACCCTCGTCAAGAATCAGTTTTCGCTTGCCATCGCATTCCTCACGCACGATGGTTTTGTGGCTTTCAAATAATGAGGAAAACACCCTTCCCACCCAAAATGCATATTTGGACGCATAATCTGTTTCCGAGGTCAGGACGGCTAAACGGGGCTGCTTGGAGAACGGATAACTACAGCGCGATTGCGCCAGATCATAAAGCGGAGCGAATTGAAGCGCTTCAAATGCAGGGTTGAGCAACACCACTAAATCGCCAAAGCCTTCAACACTCCCGACATAGCTCTTGCCTTTTTTACTGTTAACAAAACGGCTAGCCAGAATTTGCGCAGCGGCATTATAGACCACGGCGCCGCCAAAACTGTGCCCTATGATAATCAGTCGGCTCTTCAGGCTGTCTTGTTGGCTATTCTTGATATGAGTGATTTGCTCCAGTTTCAATAAAAGTTCGCTGATACCGAGATAACCGACATCTTCGGCGGTATTCTTACGATCCCAGAAGGTCAGATGTCTGAGCCCCGGAAAATCGATCGATTCGCCCCGCCAACCCACATAGATGCCGATCACTTTGCGCGCCTGACGTTTTTTATTTTGACTCAGAAGGCTTTCGATCTGGCCGAGTTTGGCGAGATTGTCTTTGAAGCCTTCGATATTGCTGTCACCGGGTGCGGCATTATGATGCCAACCATGAACAAATACGTTAATCAACAAATTATCTTTAGACGCCGTTGCATATAAGCGATCCAACAAGGCATACAGTTGCTTGCGGTCACGTAGCAGGCCCTGATCGTCGATTTCGACAAAACCGAGTTGAAATTCCCGGTCGCTGCCGGCATGATGAATTTGTATCGCATGGGTTTCACAGGCATTTCCTTCAGTAACGGTGCAACTGGCGTAATCACTGCGATAAACGATGTTTGGCGCACAGCCCATCAACAAAAGCGCGAGTAAAAAAATCAGGCCGTGATATGCATGGCGCGGTAGAGTCATGATAAATACCTCATTGCAATGTCGTTGCCGGGAATGGGAATACAACAAAACACCTTGTTTTTCGTTGGGCCAGCGGCGACAAGCCGTCTCGCCACTCAGGCTTGAAGGGTTTTCCTGCTTGAAGACAGCCCGCTAAAACCGGGAAAACCCCAGCCTATCTACAATCAGGCGACAAATTTGACGACCTTTTCGGCGATCGCGATCGCCTGAGCGGCGCGGTATATCACCTTGGCGACATTGTCCAATTTTTTCTTTTCTTTCTTCAGATCTTTGCTGATTGCTTCCAGCGCGGCTTTAGGCTCGGTGAGCTGTTCATAGGATTCACTGGCCCTAACATCGTCAATCTTACGCCATAACTTGGTCAGCGCCATGATCTGATTGTTGATTGCCGCCCGATCGGTCGCATCCGGAGTTTTCTCGCGAATAGCCCCCAGGTCCAGAATCAGCGCCGACAGTAAATCGAGTATTTCTTCAGTCGTTATCATCTGCGTTTACTCCCCTTTATTGACATCTCTCAGACGCCGGTAAAGTTTGCGCGTATCGGCGGCCAACTCAAGCAGCACTTCGGCGTCGTCTTTTAGATCGCTATCGTGTATGGCCCGATGAGCGGCCAAGCAGCTATTAGCGGTTCTCTTTAGCTGCGACAGAAACCGGCGTTTAGGCAGTTCGGAAAGTCTTTCTCGCAGCTCATCTTCCACTAATTGACCGGCGGCAATGCTAATCAACGCTTTTTGCGATGCCGACAAGTTGCCGGACTGATAGTCCTTTTTAAAAGCGTTGAACCACTGTTCTCGGTTGACGTTGGCGTTCAAGCGGGTCAGGGAAAAACGCACTTGTTGACGTTCGATATCGTCGATCATCGTCCTGACTATCGTTTCCACATGCGGATGCGCCTGCTTGACCTTGCTACGAACAATGTCTCGACTTTTAAGCTGGCTGTACAGGGTCGCCAAGCGCTTGATGGCTTCGGCTAAAGCCGATTCATTGGGGTCGATATCGCCATCCAATTCTCGACTCAGACTGATAAGACTATGACTGAGGTCGCTAGCCGACTGTTGCAACGCCTTATCGTCATCGTATGTTGCGATAGTCTTCAAACTGCCGGCATAATTCGCCAACGCCATCACGGCGGCCTTGTTTCTGCGTGCTTCGGCGATCAAGTTTTCGCCTTTGCTGGCATTCACCCAGGCGGATTCTCCGGCGACGACGGGCTCAGCAAGATCCACGGTCAAACCGGCCAATTCACGGTCTGTTTCCAGCTCGGCCTGATAAAATTCGGCCGAAGCCCAAGACAGTTTTTGCGCGCCATCGGCAAACTTGCCGACTGCGTCCAAGTTGGCGCAGCCGCTTAACAAGGTCAGCGTAAGCAACGGCAACGCTAAAATCAGTTTGCAATCGGTCATATTCCACTCTCCTTCAATATCCAACGGGGCATACTACAGGCAGCTAGAGCTTACGCCGCTTATTTCGACAAGCCGCAATCAACCATCACTCTGATCCTGCCATAAAAATACCTCAGCTGCCAGGACGAATGCAAATAAGGCAGGGTTCCCTCATTAAAAAGTACCTGAACCAACACATTGGTTAATATCGCCTCATCCCTCTGGGCGGGGCGGGTTATTTAACCCGCCCCAAACGTTTAACTTACTCTACTCACGGTTGAATCGTTCAGGACCTCGTTGACCTGCATTTCGCATAGCGACATACGGACTACTTGCTTTTCGCGCCAAGGGCGACTGCCCGTAGGAGGCCAGCCCTAGGGCCGAATGGCTCTTTTCGCGCCGAGGGCGGCGCTCCTACGCAAAGCACCGTCTTGCCTTCGGATGTTGAACAGCGTGAAGCGCATCAAAAACTGGTGCGCTTCCTATCGTCAGCACACCCTACCGCATCGTAGGGCGGCTTCGCGAAGCAAGCCGCCAAAAACCGCCACCGGGGCAAAATTGGCCGTGAACACGGGGCGGGGTGTTTAACACGCCCTAAACGTTTAACTTACTTTAGGCGTATTTGTCGTTAAATTCTGTTTTGCCACTCATTCATTTAATGAGGTAGCCCTGGCAAATAAGGTATTATCACGTTAACGATATTTTATGAACAAGCAAACATGTCAACACTGCTCTTCTCTTTACAAGGTGTACCGGAAGACGAAGCCGACGAGGTACGCGCCTTATTATCTGACAACGGCATCGATTTTTATGAAACATCGGCGGGTAACTGGGGCATCTCGATGCCGGCCTTATGGTTGAGAGACCCGGACGAACTGCCGACAGCGCAACGGTTATTGCACGCTTACCAACAAAAACGCTGCGCCGAGCAGCGTGCTCTCTACGAGCAATTGAAAAAAGAAGGCAAAAACAAACGCCTGTTCGATGTCGTAAAAGAAAAACCGTTACAGTTTCTGCTCTATAGCGGCTTCATCGCCTTGATTGTCTATGTCTCGATCAAACTATTGTTTGAACTGGGACTTTAACCCCTCGCCGTTATACATCATTAGTCGTAGGACCCGCCTCGGGCCTAATGCAGCTTTTCGCGCCGAGGGCGGCGCTCCTAGGGGCGTTGATAGCTCCGGTTAGGTTTCATTCAACCCAATTACGCATTAATGAGCCTTAATCCCCTTCAAGTCAGGCAGTATTGATCGTCATGGCGAGGATTGTTGACCCAATCGCTGACCGGCGAGACGGTAAAATCTTGATAGCCATCCGACCCCAGCAAGCATCTCAACTCACCGCTGGACGCCTGCGGAGCCAACCAAGATCGATAATTTTGCTCGGCGATAACCACCGGCATGCGCTGATGCACAGGCTGCATCAGCGCATTGGCGGCCGTGGTGACGATGGTGCAGGAATAAAGGGTCTCCGAGCCTTGCTGCCAAGACTCCCATAAACCGGCAAATGCAAATAGACGCTGATCGCTCTTACATAGATGGTAAGCCTGTTTACCCTGGTCCGTTTTTTGCCATTCATAAAAACCGCTCGCCGGAATCAGACAGCGTCTTTGCCGATAAGCTTCCCTAAACGCCGGTTTTTCATCGACCGTTTCCGCTCTGGCATTAATCAGTCGACTGCCGATCTTGCGTTCTTTGGCCCAGCGGGGAATCAAGCCCCAGATCAAATTAACCCCTTTAAGACTTCCATCTTGCAGCGCCACCACGGTCAGAATTTTTTGCCCCGGCGCAATGTTATAACGCCTCTGGTAACGACTTAGGCGCCGCAGCTGAAAATTCTCGATCAATCCTTCAGGTTCGGCAAGCAGATTAAATCGTCCACACATGTATATCGTCTGGCTCAGTGCTGATGAGGTATTTCACAACCGTGCAAATAAAAATAAAAAGAATCGCTTAACGGCGCCAAATCGATCGTCAGCGTCGTTTCGGCTTCAAACTCGGTAATGGCCTCGGCCACCGAAGCATCGAACAATGGTATCAGTTGCTCGGCCAATTCGCGTTGCACATCCTCTTCATCCAATGCGAACGGGTTGTCGAAAAATTGAAGCTCATTAACCGCTTGTTCCAAAGCCAGCATGGCGAATTGTTCGATAATCTTCTCATATTCGGCAAAGACACCGGCGCCCCTGTCTTGTTTGATGCGTTCTATGTCGTCGGGATCGGCATAGAGCATAAACATGCCCACCACACCGTATTGCTCGGTTTGACAGGCGCCACCTTCCATGATTCTGACCAATTTCAATGTCTTGCCGGCTTTTTCACGATAGAGATCGGGGGCCGGCAATGCTCGCCTAAGTGACGCGCCCTCCTCTGCCTGGTCTGCAACAGTAGGCTGTTCAACAGACTCCTGGCGGACCGGCGGAGTCGAACAGGCCGGTAACAAAATAAATAAGATTGCAAAAAACGGAAATGATTTTTTCATAGCTGCGGCATGACGGTGGAATGTCTTGCATTGTAACGAAAATCGGCTCAAACTCGACAGTATAATTTTTTAAGCCCCTGGACAAGGAGGAACAATGACCACCGAGAACAATCAACTGGCCGAAAAAGTCGTGACGGCCTTCAAAAGTGTCCTAACCGACGAAGCGCTGTCACATATTTCGGAACAAGAATTCCATCAGCTGAACCTGATCGTTCGAGAAGCCTTGTCTCAGCACTTAGGACAAGCCGCCACTCTGGTCGAAGGCACCGCCAGGCAGCTTAGAGACATGACCGACCATCAAGATATTGGCTTGTAAGCCGTCGACAATCGATGTGTCATAATCATTTCGCATCGCTTGTCGTAGCGTCCATACTCTCCAGCATTTGCTTACGCATCTGGAATTTTTGTATTTTCCCGGTCACAGTCATCGGAAAGCTGTCGACGAAACGGATATAGCGGGGAATCTTGAAATGGCTCAGCTTGGCGCCGCAGAATTCCCGCATTTCCTTGGCGCTGCTTTGCTGGCCACTGCGTAGCCTTATCCACGCCGCCACTTGTTCACCATAATAACGGTCCGGCACGCCGAATACCGCCACCGCGGCTACTTTGGGATGGCTATAGAGCAAATCCTCGATTTCGCGCGGATAAATATTCTCGCCGCCGCGAATAATCATTTCCTTCAGGCGGCCGGTAATACTGACGTAACCCTCCTCATCCATCATCCCGACATCACCCGAATGCAGCCAGCCCTGTGCATCGATGGCCTCATCCGTCGCCGCTTGATCGCGGTAGTATCCTTGCATGATATGATAGCCGCGAAAACAGATCTCACCGTTTTCGCCCAACGGCAGCGTCTGATCGCCGGCTATGCCGACGATTTTGACCTCCTGATGCGGTAAATTGCGGCCGACGGTTTGAGTGCGCCGGTAGAGGCTGTCCTCACGGCTGGTCAAATGAGTCAATGGCGAGGCTTCGGTTTCGCCATAACCGATCAATATGTCGCGGCAATGCATGTCCTGCATAACCTGTTGCATTAATTCCGCCGGACAAGGCGCGCCCGCCATGATCCCGGTGCGCAACGAATCGAGCCGGTAGCGATCAAAATCCTGATGCTCCAATTCGGCGATGAACATCGTCGGCACGCCATGAAGGGCCGTGCATCGCTCCTCGTCGATCGTCTGCAATACTGCGCCGGCATCAAAATGCTCGCAGGAGATCACGGCGCAGGCGCCGACCGAGAAGCACAACAGATTGGCCAACACCATGCCGAAACAATGATAGAACGGCACCGCGATGCACAGCTTATCGGACTCGGAAAAATGCATCGCGCGGGCGGAAAACCAGGCATTGTTCAAAATATTGTGATGACTCAGCACCACCGCCTTGGGAAAACCGGTGGTTCCGGAGGTGTACTGAATGTTGATGGCGTCATCGATATCCAATTCTGCGCTGAGACGTTCCAGCCGGGATTGGGCAATTTCTCGCCCAGCCTCTACCAGCTCCGTCCAGCGGGTGAAACCTTGGGCCGGCGCCGCAGTCCGCAAAGGATCGTGCGGGTTAAAAATCACCACTCTACGTAAATCAGGTAAGCGCTCGCAACTCAATTGTTCGGCAGACTGCCAGGATAATTCCGGCAGCAGCGCCATCAACATCTGAGTGTAATCGCTGTTTTTAAATGTCGGAATGCAAAGCAGACACTGTACCCTCGATTGTTTTAGCGCATATTCCAGTTCTTGAATGCGATAAGCGGGATTGATGTTGACTAGAATAGCGCCTATTCGCGCGCTAGCCAATTGCACCAATATCCATTGCAGATTATTGGTCGACCAGATGCCGATGCGGTCGCCGCGCTTAAAACCGAAGGCGAGCAAGCCTCTGGCCAAGCGATCGACTTCGCCGGCCAGTTCAACGTAACTGAGACGAAGGCGCTGGGGAATGCCGACCACGGCTTCACGATCGCCATGGCGTTCGACCATGTCGGCAAAATGTTCGGGGATTGTCTTACCCAGCAGCGGCGCATCGCCGCCGCGATGAAAATAGCTTTTCGCCATATCATGTCCCGTCGATATCGCGCCAATAATCGTCGATGCGCCGCTGTATCCCTTGCAGCAATGCTTCATTGCGTTGCGGCTTGAACAAATGGGCAAAACGTCCCTGTCTTTGCAGATAGTCTTCCACCGGCAACCGGTTTTTGGGTATTTTGCTATGCACGACCTGACCGTCGCTATATTCCTTGAGCGGCCAGATCCCGGTTTTCACCGCCAGTTTACCGATTTCCGAACTCTGTTCCGGATCGAAGCCCCAACCGGTCGGACAAGGGGCCAATGCAATCAGCAGCCTAGGGCCTTTAATTTTCTTGGCTTTTTCCACCTTGCGCGCCAGATCCAGCGGTTCGCTGCCGATCACGGTGGCGACATAGGCCGGTTTGTTCGCGACCCACAGCGAAAACAGATCTTTCTTGAAACCGGGATAACCGCTTGCTCCCGTGCTGGTCGCTGTTTTAGCGCCGTGCGGCGTGGCGCAGGAAAACTGCTGACCAGTGTTGCCGTAACCTTCGTTGTCGTAACAAATATAGAGGAAATCGAGATTACGGTCGATGGCGCCGGAAGTCGATGAAACGCCCATGCCGTAAGCCGAACCGTCTCCGCTGAGGACCACGGCGGTCAAATCCTCGCTAGCCGGCATACGTTTCTTGGCCTGGAGTATATCCAGCGCATCGCGAACCCCCTGAGCGCCGGCCGGCGCCGAGCCCATCGCAGTATATAACCAGGAGCCGCTAAACGGCGTGAACGGATACACCGACAGCAGCGTCATGCAGCCGGCGGCATTGATGAAAACCGTTTTGTCGCCGAATACGTCGTAGATTTGATGCAGCGCCTGCAAGCCTCCGCAACCGGCGCAGGTAGCCGTGCCGGCGCCTAGCAAATGGGTAGACGGCAGATCTTTCATGCGTCGATAAATCGTCTCGCTCATGGCTGCTCCTTCTGTTCGTGGCGCTCATAAACGGCGATGCTCTGCAGTTTTTTGAATTCCGTCCATTCCTCTTGCGTGTACAAGAGCCTGGGTTGCGGCGTTTGCCCGCTTTTGCCCGCTATCTGCAGAACCTCGGCGATACGAAAAAATTCTTCCTGAGAGATATCGCGGCCCCCCAATCCGCCGATGAAACTGGCCACTACCGGTGGCGCATCGCTTTGCCCGTAAAGCACCGACGTTAATTCGGCGTGCAATACGCCGCCTTTGCCCATCGACAGGTTTTGATCGATGACCGCTAAGGCCTTTTTACCGGCGCAAGCGTCTATCAGTTGCTGGGCCGGAAACGGTCTGAGCAGGCGCGGACGCAGCAGACCTATTTTCACCCCCGCCTCGCGCAAACTCAGAACCGCCTGTTTGGCCTTGGTGGCGAAACACCCCATCATCACGTAAAGGTAGTCGGCATCCTCAGCCTGAAAGCTTTCGATAATGCCGTGATAACGCCCGAACCGTTGTTCGAATTCCTCGGCGACTTCGGCATAAACCGACAAGGCCTGCTGCATGGCCAGATGACATTCATAACGAAAATAGGAATACGGCGACCCGCCCAGAACCGCCACCGCCTGACTCTCCGGCATGCTGGCCCGGAAACGAATATTGGCGCCGTCATATGGACCGACAAAGGCTTTCGCCTGATCTTGGTCGGGGATTTGCACCGGTTCCCGGGTAAACGACAGATAAAATCCGTCCTGGTTAACGATGACCGGCAGCCTGACTTCAGCATGTTCGGCGAGACGATAGGCCATCAACACACTATCCAACACTTCCTGGCAGGTGCTGCAATGCAATTGCAGAAAGCCGCTGTCCCGCGCCGCCAGCACATCGTTATGATCGGGCTCCAAGGTAATCGGCGCGCTCAAGCCTCGGGACACATTGACCAGCACAAAGGGCGCCCGCCAACCGGCGACCGTATAAATCATTTCCATCGCATGCAACAGCCCCTGGCTGGAGGTCGCGGTGAACACCCTGACCCCGGTCGCCGCCGCGGCCCCGGCCGCGGTGATCATCGAATGTTCCGATTCCAACACCGTCATCCGCCCTTGCATGGCCCCGCTGTCGAACCACGATGACAGCGTTTCGATGATTTCCGTCTGCGGGGTAATCGGAAACGCCGGGACATAATCGATATCGGCCAGACGGGCGCCCCAGGCCGCGGCGGCGTTGCCGGTCATCAGCTGCCGATTCATGTTTTTTCCTCCTGTTGAGCCTGCGCTTCGGGGATGCTTTCGATCGCATGCGCCGGACATTGGGCGACACAAATCATGCAACCCTTGCAATGTTCATAATCGATCACCGGTCGGTTTTGTGCATCGATATTGATCGCACTGTCGGGACAACTGCTGCTGCAGATCCACCAGCACTGATTACAACGCTGCTCATCGATGACTGGCCTGCGCGTGCGCCATAGGCCGGTTCTGACCTTGACGCTGGTTTGCGCCGCATGTATCACCGGCGCCGAGCGGTCGGCCGTTTCCAACGGTAATTCGATCCAATCCGGCCTGGCATAATCGGACGCCGAACTCTCCGGCAATTGCTTGACGATACCGCGGTCCTGTTTGACGACCTCGAAAGCCCGCACCGCGGCGTCGACATTGATCTCGATCAACTTGTCGTCATACCCGGTCAAGGCCTGTTTTACCGCTTCGATCAACTGCTCGACCTCGATCTTCCCACAGAGGCTGGCGGCCGCGCCGGCGCAGGCGGCGCTAACCAGCGGCAGCTTGGAGGTTAACGGCGTTAGCACCTTGACTGGACTGCTTATATTTAAGCGCTGCCGCCAGGTTTCGGAGCCTTCCCGGCTGACTATCAACAACACCGTTTCCGCCGTGAATCCGCTCATTACACCGGCGGCGGCCACCGGCACCAGGCTGTCGTCGGCCACGACCACCAAGCCCGGCTTGCGAATGATGCCGCGAGCATAGATGTCCTGCTTGTCGGCGCGGACATAGGCGGTCATCGGCGCGCCCCGCCGTTCGGCGCCATAGCGCGGCGCATCCTGAACCTCGAAACCGGCCATAAAAAAGGCGTTGCCTAACATGTGACTGGCCGTTTTCATGCCCTGCCCACCGCGTCCATGAAATCGTATCGTAAACATCGCAGCTCACCGCCTCGGCCTTAGCCTCGCTATAGGAAATGCGGCGCCGAGGAAAACAACGACCAACGCCGCATCGACATCGCTTTCTTGATCCTGGCCCTCGACATCTTCATCGCCGCTACCCGGGGCGGAACGCGTTCGTTGAAGCTGATATCGAGCACCCTTCGGGTATTGTTACTGACTTTTTCGGCGATAGCGGCCATCGCCGTCTCTTTAGTCGAGCCCCGATATTCCATCGCCGCACAGATCACTCCGCCGGCGTTGGCGATAAAGTCCGGCACATAGAGGATGTCATGCTCATACAGATATTTTTCCGCGCCTTCGGTCACCGGGATATTGGCGCCCTGAACAACGAGTTTGGCATTCAGGCGTTGCACATTGCTTTCGTTGATGACATCGGGACGCGCCGCCGGAATCCAGATATCACAATCTATATCGATGATCGCATCGCGTTCCAGACTCTTGCCGCCTTCGAAGTCGGCCACGCTTTGCCCTTGACGTTTCAATTCGAACAAGGCCTCCAAGTCCAAGCCCTGTGGATTATGGACCGTACCACGGCTATCATTGACGGCGATGATGCTGGCGCCTTTCTCCTGCAAGAAACGGGCGCTATGCTTACCTACCGAACCGAAGCCCTGAATGACCACACGCGCGCCGTTTAAATCGAGCCCCAGGTAACTCATCGCCAGTTCGGTTGCATGCATCACGCCCCAGCCGGTCGCCCCGATTTCATCGAGTGGTATCCCGCCCATTTCTGTGGGCAAACCAACCGATCGACCGATCTCGTCCCTCACCCAAGCCATGCATTCTTCATTACTCCCCATATCCGGCCCGAAAATATAGCTTTCTTCATTACGCAACGAATCGGCGGCGGCGCGTATGATCAACTGCTTTTGCTGCATCGGCATTTTCGGGTCGCCGTAAATGACCATTTTGCCGCCGCCATGCGGCAAGTCAGCCGCGGCATTTTTCAGCGTCATCGCCCTGGCCAGACGGAAACACTCATTGACGCTGACATCCGGGGCAATACGCAAACCGCCGATCGAAGGACCACTGGCAACATTATCGATCACCAGAATGCCTCTCAAACCGACACTCGGCTCGTAGACGTGAATTATTTTTGCCGGTCCCAAATCATCGGCAAAACCAAACAAGTTATCCATTAATGTCCTCGTTCTTTTTCCGCTTTTTATTTCGAGTGTACTCTGGATGCCTCGATCCAGCAATCACCGTTCGGCAATTCTGATAATGGAGATGCGCACAGAATTTCAGCCATGACATTAGGCCATCAAAAAGTGCCCACGCACCATCGACATCGGCGAGCCTATGGTGCTTTGCATTTGAAAAATGCCATTATCGCTAAACTTATTGCAGCAATTCCCAATTTAAAACCCTGGTAAAATAGTGGCAATTTTAAACCTGTAAATCACCCCCCATAATCCCATAGGTCAATTCAAATGGACTTGGAAATAATTAACCAGATTCGCACTACCTTCGAAAACCTGCCTGACCACCGCAAACCCGGCAACAATCGGAAATATGCGGTGGAAGATGCCGCCCTGAGCGCCTTCTCGGTCTTCTTTACGCAAAGCCCGTCTTTTCTGGACTATCAGCAGCGAATGCAAAAGCTTCACAATCGAAATAATGCGCAATCAATTTTTGGTGTCCATCAAATTCCTTCGACCAGCCAAATCGGCAACCTGCTGGATCCGATTGCACCGGAAACACTCTATCCGGTGTTGGCCGAGGTGGGTGACCAGCTTTACACGCAGGGTTGTCTGAAGCCGTTCATGAGTGTTGGCGGCACCTTGTTGGTGGCGATGGACGGCACCGATTCCTTCAGCTCGGAAAGATTTCCTGTCCGTGCTGTACTCAACAAACGCTGAAAAACGGCCAAACCTTATACCGTCACACCGTCGTGACACCGGTGATTGTCGCCCCCGGGCAAAGCCGCGTGGTGCCTTTGCCGCCGGAATTTGTTCGCGTCCAAGACGGCGTCGACAAACAAGACTGCGAATTGGCGGCGGCCAAGCGCTGGCTCACCACGTGGGGTGCTCATTACGCTCCTCGAGGCATCACCGTGCTGGGCGATGATTTGTATTGTCACCAGCCGTTTTGTGAGGCCGTGCGTGCGCAGCACCTGGATTTTCTGTTCGTCTGCAAGCCTGATTCCCATGCGTTATTGTACGAATGGCTCGACGATTTTACCCGGACCGGCGAGGTCCAAACGCTCGAAAAAAGCCGTTGGAACGGCAAACAACGCCTGACCGAACGCTACCGTTACCTCAATCAAGTCCCGCTCCGCAACAGCGACGATGCGTTAATGGTCAATTGGTGCGAAGTGACGATCCTCAATGCCAAACAAGAAGTGGTCTACCGTAATGCCTGGGCGACATCACACACCCTCGACGAACACAATGTGATCGACATGGTCGCTGCAGGCCGCGCGCGCTGGAAAATAGAGAACGAAAACAACAATGTTCTCAAGAATCACGGCTATCATTTCGAGCATAACTTTGCCCACGGCAAGCAGCATTTGTCCAACTTCTTGGCGACCCTTAACTTATTGGCTTTCCTCGCTCATACCGCGCTTGAATGGTTGGACGAGGCTTACCGGGCCGTCCGCCATGCGGCGCCCTCCAGGCGCACTTTCTTCGAACAATTCCGAACCTTGCTTCAGTTCATGCCTTTTGATAATTGGCAGCATCTGATGCGGTTCATGCTATATGGTGAAAATCTAATACCCAGGAAAACGTAAGGTTTTAAATTGGGAATTGCTGAAACTTATTGACGGCGGTTTCGTCTATAATGATCGGTTTGGTTTTGGTTTAAGCACCTTGAACACGTTACGTCTCTTCGCCGCCTATCTCGGCGTCATTCTGCTCTGGGCGACAACGCCGCTAGCAATCAAATGGAGCGCCGAAGGCGCGGGGTTTATTTTTGGCGCCGCTTTACGCATGTCCATCGGCACGCTTTGTGTGTTTTTGATCTTAGCCGGTTCGAGAAAAGGTTTGCCGTTGCATAAGCGCGCCATAAAAACCTACCTGGCCGTCGCGCTACAGATTTATGGCGCGATGATGGCGGTTTACTGGTCCGCACGCTTCATTCCTTCCGGTTGGGTTTCGGTGATCTTTGGCCTGGCGCCGTTTATGACGGCGATGCTGTCCGCCATTTTCCTGCAAGAAAAAAGCCTGAGTCCGACAAAGATTCTTTCCTACTTCCTAGGGATCGGCGGGCTTGCAATGATGTTCAGCTCGGCAATAGAACTCAATGAAAAAGCCATTCAAGGCATGGTGGGGGTGTTGCTCGGCGCCTTTTTGCATTCACTAAGCGCGGTCTGTATCAAACGCATAGACGGCAAACTACCGGCGATGACTCAGGTTGCCGGTGGCCTGCTGATTGCAATGCCGCTTTATTTGTGCAGCTGGTTTTATCTTGACCAGGCGCAATGGCCTGCGGTGCTGCCGATGCGCAGTTTGCTAGCCATCGTTTACCTGGGCATCGTCGCCACTACGCTGGGCTTCGCATTGTATTACTATGTGCTGACCCATTTATCGGCCACTAATGTCGCGATGATTACCATCATTTCACCGGTTCTCGCGTTGATGCTGGGTCATTTCGTCAATGGCGAAACACTGACAATC
Organism: Methylomarinum sp. Ch1-1; assembly: GCF_030717995.2. Taxonomy (NCBI): domain Bacteria; kingdom Pseudomonadati; phylum Pseudomonadota; class Gammaproteobacteria; order Methylococcales; family Methylococcaceae; genus Methylomarinum; species Methylomarinum roseum. Next base: position 3,721,238 of record NZ_CP157743.1, read on the forward strand.
AAAGTAGCGGTCGGCACATCGATGATACTGGCCGCCCTCATCGCACATCAATTCATCGAACGCAGGCAAAAAATCAGACTCAGGCATCAACAAGAAGGCGCATGATGGCTTGCGCCTTGGATCCAGGAAGCTAATAATTCAACAGTCAATGTCGACCCGTGCCGTCCTAATGCACAGGGCTACCTCATTAAATGAATGAGTGGCAAAACAGAAAATTAACAACAAATACGCCTAAAGTAAGTTAAACGTTTGGGGTGTGTTAAATAACCCGCCCCGCGTGCATTGAAAGCTTTTAGCCGATCCGCTGCGCGTGATCCACCTCACGGATGTGGGTAGGGTGTACTGACGATAGGAAGCGCACCGGTTTTTGATGCGCTTCACGCTGTTCGACACATCCGAAGGCAAGACGGTGCTTTGCGTAAGAGCGCCTCCCTCGGCGCGAAAAGCAAGTAGTCCGCATTTCGCGATGCGAAATGCAGGTCAACGAGGTCCTGAACGATTCAACCGTGACTAGAGCAAGTTAAACGTTTGGGGCGGGTTAAATAACCCGCCCCGCCCAGAGGGATGACGCGATATTAACCAATGTGTTGGTTCAGGTATTTTTTCATGAGGGAGCCCCGGCCTAATGCATGGCGCCGCCGCTAATATTTTGTCGACAACTCTTTTAGATAGCTTAGGAAATCGTCCTTTAGATCTTTATGCAGCAAGGCATGTTCTACCGTGGCGATTAAATAGCCCAGCTTAGAACCACAATCATAGCGATTGCCTTCAAACTCAAACGACATGACCGTTTGCTCGTTCATCAATTCGGCAATGGCGTCGGTCAACTGAATCTCTCCGCCTGTCCCGCGTCCCGTCTGTTCGATTTTGTCGAAAATGCCCGGGGTTAAAATATAACGGCCGACAACCGCCAGATTGGAAGGCGCCTTGTCCGGCGCAGGCTTTTCAACGATAGATTGCAAACGACCGACTCTCTCCTCGACTTCTTCCGTTTCCACGATGCCGTATTTATCGGTTTGCGAGGGATCGACTCGCTCCACGCCCAAAATGCTGCGTTGCTCGCGTTTAAACAGCTCGGTCATTTGCGCCATGCAACCGCGCGTCGAATCTTCAATCAAATCATCGGCCAGAATGACCGCGAACGGTTCATCGTTGATAACGGGCTTCGCGCAAAGCACGGCATGCCCCAAACCCAGCGCCTCCGGTTGGCGAATGAAGACACAGGACACATGGGGAGGCAAAATATTCCTGATCATTTTCAGCATTTCCGTCTTACCGCTCTGCTCCAGCTCCATTTCCAGTTCATAGGATTTATCGAAATGATCCGGAATTGCGCGCTTGTTGCGACCTGTGATAAAAATCATCGTATCGATGCCCGCCGCAATGGCTTCCTCCACGGCGTACTGAATCAGGGGCTTATCTACGATAGGCAACATTTCTTTCGGGCTGGCTTTGGTAGCTGGCAAAAAGCGTGTGCCTAAACCAGCAACCGGAAAAACGGCTTTAGTGATTTTGTTATTCATATTTGCGTTTATTCTCGATTTAGCAGTGTAATTTGTTTCCATCCACAAACGCCGTTGATGGAGATATTCTGATCGGACGTTTCCACTCAGAAATAGCGAACGTCGTTTTCAGGCCGTATCAAAGTATTACCTATTTTATGAATCGTTAGCAAGTCATGCAGATGATAACCTATGAGTATGACATTATCATGTTAATGGACAGCGGCGCCAGTTATGCACTATTACTCATTCATGTTATATATGACGGGAACTCGGCGGGCGCCAGCTATTCCCAAGTTGAGCATTTTTGCCGTGTTTAGGGCATGGGATGTGTTTGGCGAGGATGTCGGCAGCAAGGATGCTGCCGTCAAACTCCCAGGGATGGGTTTACCCAGCACCTAAATTATCCTGGAATGTAAAATATAGTCCTGTAGCCATGGGATTTAGGTGCTGGGCTCCTCTACAGACACACCCCATGCCCTTTTTGAGCTCCAGACAGGGAAATTACATTGACTATGTATACTAGACGATAATCTTTTTATAGCCGCTGATTTCTTTATTATTCACTTTCAAAATAACCGATATGAGCAGACACCCTGAATTCCCTCTTGATAAAGAGCTGATTTATCTGAACCATGCCGCCGTCTCCCCTTGGCCGCAAAGAGCCGTTCAAGCGGTCACCGCATTTGCCGAACAAAACAGCATTTATGGCTCTCAGTTCTATCCGCAATGGCTGCAAAAGGAACAGCAATTACGCAAGCAGTTAACGCAATTGCTTAACGCGCCGTCAACGGACGATATCGCCTTGGTCAAGAATACTTCGGAAGCTCTGTCTTTTGTCGCCTATGGCTTGCAATGGCAAGCCGGCGACAACATTGTCAGCAGCAACCAGGAATTTCCCTCCAATCGCATCCCATGGCAATCACTGGCCGATCAAGGCGTTGAGTTCAGGGAGGCAGAATTAAATTCAACGGATGCGCCTGAACAAGCCTTATTCAATCTGGTCGACCACAACACCCGCCTGCTCACCATCAGTTCGATTCAGTTTGCTACGGGGTTACGCCTGGATCTGGAGAAAATCGGCGAATTCTGCAAACAACATAATATTCTGTTCTGCATAGACGCCATTCAAAGCCTGGGCTGCGTTGAATTTGATGTTCAGGCTTATCAGGCCGATTTTGTCATGGCCGATGGACATAAATGGATGTTGGGGCCGGAGGGGCTAGGCGTCTTTTACACCTCCCCCTCCTCCAGGGAAAAGTTGAAACTGACGCAGTACGGCTGGCATATGGTGGCCGACACCCATCATTACGAAAACAAGCCCTGGTCTATCCACCCCGGCGCACGACGTTTCGAATGCGGTAGTCCCAATATGCTCGGGATTCACGCCTGGTCCGCGAGTCTGTCATTGTTGCTGGAAACAGGCATGAAAACAGTGGAAAAGCAAGCCATCGATCACAGCGATTATTTAATCGACAGGATCGAGAATTCCAAAAAACTGACCCTATTATCTAGCCATAAAAATAAGTTAAAATCGGCCATCGTCGTTTTTAAACATCGATATGCAGAAAACTCGACATTGTTTAAATGTTTATCGGATCAAAACGTCGCCTGCGCCATGCGCGGACAAGGCATCCGTTTTTCACCACATTTTTACAATTCATCCGAAGAACTAGCGCGAGCTCTCGATATTGCAGAAAATTTTACTTGAAAGTCCTCCAGTATCGTCTATCCTTACGCCCATTGTAATTTAACACCTACAAGCAAGGATAATGCTGACACCTATAACCCTGTTCCATGCTCTCAAAGATTAAAAGCATCGTATTACTGTTTCTTTTGATATGGCAAATTACCTGCTTTGCAAATGAGAGTGACAAATCTTCGGAATCAACACTGGTTCCGGTCGTTAATGAACGGGTCAAACAAAACGCCATCTCCAAGCACGGCCTAAGCGCTATTTTCAAAATGCGCTTGCATACATGGAAAGATGATTCGGCCATTACTGTTTTTGTCTTAGCGGACCAAGACCCTCTGCATAAGGCCTTTTGCAAGGAAGTACTCAATGTGTTTCCTCATCAAATGCGCCGTACCTGGGACCGTCTAGTCTTCAGCGGCGCCGGACAGGCGCCGATAGAACTCGATAACAAAGAAGAGATGATCAGAATGCTCACTGCCACGCCCGGAGCAATAGGCTATTTAAGATCTAGTGACATAAAACAGGGCATCAAAGCCCTGAGAATTCAATCGGGAAGAAATCAATAACATGTTTTTTTATAACGACAGGAAAACTCGCTACCACCTCGCTTCCAACATACTTGGCTGTGCATGCCTATTATTAACCGGCAGCGCCGTGTTTGCAGAAGAAAACGATAATTTCACCTTACCAAAATCGTTGCAAATTCATGGCTTTTTGTCACAAGGATTCCTGCATACCTCCGACAACAACTTATTCGGTCATAGCGATGACAATATTTCCGTCGATTTTCGCGAATTGGGCCTCAATGCTTCGTGGCGAATCATGCCCGAGCTGCAAGTCGCCCTACAAGTAGTCTGGCGTAACGCCGGTCAAACAGACCAAGATGATTTACGCATCGATTACGGGGTCGCCAATTATAGTTTCTATTCCTCGGAATCTACGCTGTTAGGCATCAAGGCGGGCCGAGTGCCAACCCCTGCAGGTTTGTATAATGACACGCGAGATGTCGCTTCTACTAGGCCCAGCGTCTTGCTGCCGCAATCGATTTATTTTGACCGCAACAGAAATCTCGGTTTGTCTGCGGATGGTGGGTATTTCTATGCTGAACAGAGAACCGATTACGGGGACTTTCTCTTTAATATCGGCGTCATCAACCCTCGCACCGATGACCCCAGCTTTAAGCATGCCATTGTTGGCGATACTCCTGGCGAAATGACCGGAGACACTTCCTGGATAACCCGACTGAATTATGAATGGCAAGGGGGGCTGGTTCGTTTAGCGGTAACCTATGGAGAGTTTAATGCAGAATTTCAATCACATACTGAAACCATCAATTCACTACCCGGTTCATTCAAATTTAATCCGCTGATTTTCTCAGCTCAGTACAATGCGGAAAAATGGTCATTAACGGCTGAATACGCCTTAAGAAAAATCCAATTAAAAAACTTCGGCCGACAAGATAGTAAAACAACGGGAGAAAGCTTCTATATACAAGGAACTTACAAGCTAACTTCTTACCTTGAAGCGCTTGTACGCTATGATCAGTATAGCGCCGATAAAAACGATAAAAATGGAGAACGCTTTGCTGAAAGATTTAATGTTCCTAACTATACACGTTTTGCAAAGGACTGGACATTTGGTTTAAGAACCGAATTAACCCCTTCACTATTGATTAGTGCGGAATACCACCGTATTAATGGCACCGGTTGGTTATCATCACTAGAGAACTCAAACCCCACACAACATTGGGACTTATATACTATGATGATTTCATACAATTTTTAATCAAAACCCGACAATTAACCTCAAAAAATATTTGTTTAGGAAATTTGAACGTAATAAAGTTCCAAAACCATCGCATCATTAAAAATAATTCTGATTGCTAAAAATAACTTTCAAAAAGAATGAAGACTGAAGAATAGGATAATCACATAGAAATTGGCTTTGTATATCATTTGATTTTTTCAGCTTCAACCACTTTCAATATTAGCTGAAAATGGAGGCTAAGTGATTGGTAATAAATATAGTTGTATAAGTCATCATCCATGATAACTGGATTCCGCCAATCCATGCCGGAATGACGAAGCACCTAAGACCATCTGACTTTTTTCCAGGCACTTATAATTTATTCATGAACCTGCTTGAATCTATTCCAACCATTTTTCACATCTATTTTCATAAAATTTAACTCAGTTTGAATATTTCCATCTATGGAAACTGATTTCTTTGCTAATACCTCAGCCGCCATAATCCTTTGATATATTCTTATATGCTTGTTTAAAAAAGTAAATAAACATACAGTACAGTTATTTTCCAAACCAACTTTAAATGCATTTTTCATTAAATCCAAAACAAGTATTCTACTATTTCTATAATCTTTTTCCGTTGCAACCCTCCAAGATGAACCTATAATGCCATTTGTTTTTCTCCTCACCTCTTCTGTCTCAATGTTAAACCAACTATCTGTATGGACACCATTTGGACCATCTAAAGTAAATGTAATAGTTCCAATAATTCTATTATCTTTTTCCGCGATCAAAATCGTAGTTTCAGGTATTTTGTCTAAATGAGGGCAAGTCCTTAATCTTCCATTTTCTGATCGCTTTATACTTCCTGACTCAGCTAGAGTATCATGCGTCAGCCGATAAATCTCATCTAGTCTTGAATAATCTTCTAATACCGATATCGTGTAGTCTTTATTTTTCAACGTCTTTTTCCTTATAGCGTCATTTTTTATAGATTAAAGGGATTTATTTTTGCGGTCTGATGAAACTCCGGATATGGCATCGGCTTACCGATACCATAGCCCTGGGCATAATCGATACCGATATCAGACAGCACTTTAAGCGCAACGTCATTCTCGACAAATTCGGCGATGGTTCTGATATTCAAGCCATGAGCGACTTCATGAATTGCATTGACGAATAGCCTGTCTTCTTTGCTGCCAGGTAAATGCTTGATAAATTCACCATCGATCTTCAAATACTGTATCGGGAGTTGTTTCAAATGATTCATCGATGAAAAGCCGACGCCGAAATCATCCAAGGCAAATTGCCCCCCCATCTCGATGAGTGCGGTAATCAAGCTATTTGCCGCCACCAAGTTAGTCACCGCTTGAGTTTCGGTCACCTCGAAAATGAACTTGCCCAGCGGAACATCGGAAGACTCAAAGAGTTCGGAAAACAAGGTGAAAGTATCGGGATTTGAAATCATATCGCCCGATAAATTGACCGATAGAACGATATCATGTCCGGCCGCAATAAAGTCCTCTTGCGCCTTGATAGCCAACTCCAACACCCGCTTATCAATCAGGCTAATCAAACCGGTTTGCTCGGCGACATTGATAAAAAGACCGGGCGGAATAATTTTCCCTTGCTCATCGAGCATCCTCAGCAAGCATTCATAATGACTGATTTTCCCATCGACGATGTGCATGATCGGCTGAAAATAAAGCACGAAGCGGTCTTCCAGCAGGGCCTTCTCGATTTTGGCTTTCCAGTTGACCCGCTGTTTGATATCGACGCGATTAAGATCATCAATCGAAGCCATACACCAGGTCCCCCGGCCACTCTCTTTTGCCTTATACATGGCGATATCGACGCTAGCCATTAGGTCCTGCTCCGTGTATCCGTCCACCGGAAAAATGAGCAGCCCTGCGCTGATCGATACCTTATGCAAATTGCCTTGAATGATGATATCAACTTCCTGCATGCTCTGGAAAATTTTACTAATTAAAACTTCAGCATGGGCTTGATTGATTTCCGGCGCCAACACGACAAACTCGTCGCCGCCGAAGCGGGCGATGATATCGGTGCCTCTCACTGCTAAGCGCAATGTCTCAGCGACTTTCAACAACAGTTCGTCCCCGGCTTGATGGCCGCTGCTGTCGTTGATGTATTTGAACTGGTCGATATCGAAGAATATCAACGCGCCGGTGTGATTAAAGCGTTCGGCTTCCTTCAATACACGGCGCAATTCATTTTCGAAGCGACGACGATTAAAAAGTCGCGTCAACGGATCATGATCGGCAAGCCAGGCAAGCTCGGTTTCGACCGCCCGTCTCTCGGTCAAATCAAGGCCAACCACCAGTATCTCGGGCTGGGTATCGGGATTGTTGATGATGGTAAAAAACCAGGAGACATACAGCCTCACCCCATCCAACGAATACAATATGCAATCATGCTGAAAGGTGTTGTATTGCTTGTTAAGCAAGGCCGGTATCGCTTCGTTAACCGCCTCATAACTCTCGTTATCATAAATCAGATCGGTAAACAGATGCTTGTTAGCCAGTTCCCCTTCACCATAGCCGATTAAGTTCTCCCCGAACTTGTTAATCGATAATATCTGTCCCTCTTGATCCAATCGTATGATAATAACCTGAGCCGTATTGAGAATATTGGAAACAAAATTCCGTTCATTTTTCAGCTCCCTGCTACGCTCGAGCAAATTCAGATTTCTTTGTTCTACCTCATCATCGAGTCGAGTCAGGGTATTAATCAGATTATGCGCCGCCGAATCAAGAATATCTATTTCGTCGGTCACTAATTTTGTCTTGTGCCCACAGGGAAGGCTCTGCCTGACTTCGCCATAGCGTTTCTCCGCAATTAAAGGCAATAAATTGATAATCTTATTAACCTTTCTGGTCGGCCGGACAAACAATAAAAATAGAATGATCCCTGAAAGCAGTATGCTTGACAGCCCACTGATCGCATACAGATTCATAGCCCTGTTTTTATCCTCGAGCTCCCGGGAAACATTGTCGATGACCAGCAACTTGGCTTGATAGGGCTTTTCACCAAATGGAATGGTAAAAATATCATAGGTATTGCCGGAATAAACAAATGATAGGATTTGATCCGGCAAATTGTCGGGGTAACGCTTTTGTAAGGCGACCAATAGAGGTTGATTAACGGAAAAGTCGGTTAAAGCCCCTATCCTGAACGGCCAAAACGGTAAAGAGGAAGGCGACTCCATTGAGTTTTTTTTTGCATGAACCAGAATGCCAATATCGGCTCCGGTAATTCCCTTCATGTGGATCACAATATCGGTAATGCTGGAGCCGAAAACAAAGACGCCGCTGAATTTGCCCCGATATAAAAACGGCAAGGCATGATATTGAACACACTCCGTGTCGCAAACAATTTTGTTGATCGGCTGTTCATTCTTGACGACCGTTTCCAACCAGGAAACGGCAAAGAGTCGACTATCGATGGGCTCGCCCCACTCAGCCCGAATATCACCGGAGGTCGAGGCAAGACAAATCGAGCGAATATCGGACTCAAGCTCAATCTTGAACCAGTTATTGTCGATAATTTGCTGGATTTCGGTCAGAACTTCCTTGCCATTAGCGGGAACGACCAAAGCCGGGATCAGCCAGCTTAATTCGGTCTCCTTCTGTTGCAATTGCTTGAGCACACTGGCAAATGCCTGTTGATACTGCTGATGCCTAGCCGAGCGCGTTAAGGCATAATTTTTATCATGGGTGTAATTGCCAAGAACAAAAATACTGCCGGAAGCCAACAATGTTGAGATGCTGACGGCGAACAGCGCTTTCCAGGTTAAACTGAAAAAAATCTTTTTTTTTATAAACTGGTACAAGATATCCAAAACTCCATGCAACAAAGCGTCTATTGTTCTTATTCCTTTTCTTGCTAACCCGATCAACCCTTTGTTATCGACATGCGCCGCTTCCCATATCGCAAGACAGCGTAAAATTTCCACGTACAGTCAAATCAATAATTGCTCCCTAGCTTTCACTCCTAAAGTGCGCGAACACTAAAACTTGTTTAAATCATAAATCTATCGCCGCCGCCAACTGATCAGTCGTGAATTACCACACAAATTTTTTAATTTTATAGCTAAAACCGGTTCCATACCGTGATGGAGTTAAAATTAGCGCAAACCAACAGCATTCGCATTAAAATGCAAACCGATACGCCTCAGCCTTCAGCCCTAGCTTGCTTGTCAGCTTAAAAAGCTTAATCCTAACAAAAACGCCGAATTCATTCTTAGATCTCTCGGCGTTTGCCGTTGGCAAACCAGCCTGTATCAGATAGCTCTCTGGGCGGGGCTCCGCCAAAGTCTGCCCGTAGGAGGCCCGCCCTCGGGCCGAATGGCTCTTTTCGCGCCGAGGACGGCGCTCCTACGCAAAGCACCGTCTTGCCTTCGGATATGCTGAACTGCGTGAAGCGCATCAAAAACCGGTGCGCTTCCTATCGTCAGCACACCCTACCGCATCGTAGGGCGGCTTCGCGAAGCAAGCCGCCAAAAAACGCCACCGGGGCAAAATTGGCCATTGTGCGTATCCCAGGCGGATTGCCTGGCGGCGAATCCACCCTACGGTTGCGATATAACGCGTGGATAAGCCTGAAGGGCGCATCCACCAAAGATTCCAACCCGGTGGATGCGCTCCCGCTTATCCACCCTACGAATGGGGGTGAGTAGTTACGATTTTTCGGCGTTTGCCGTTGGCAAACCAGCCTGTATCAGATAGCTCTTCCATCCGAACTGAGGTTAACTAGCATTTCCCTAAACTAAGCATACTCGCGATGTAATTATTCAGCGTATTTTTATCAGAGGGAGTAGGCTATTGATTTATCGGGCTGTCTGCAACAGGACGTTGCAGCCAGAGCTTACATGGATGTATTCACGCGTCCCGAGAAATCAATGGTCTACTCCCTAAACCCTGAAAGATACTGAATAGTTACCTCGCGATTAAATAATGTATTGAAATTTTCGCTGGATTGTCGGGCGATTTCTTCGACAGAGGTCGATCGAAGTTCAGCCAGGTGCTCGGCGACGTAGCGAACATAAATTGGATAATTGGGTTTACCGCGAAAAGGAACGGGGGCCAGATAAGGTGAATCGGTCTCTATCAAAAAACGCTCTGCCGGCACTTTTCTCGCCACCTCTTTAATTTGTTCGGCATTCTTGAAAGTCACTATGCCGGAAAAAGAAATATAGAAATCCAGATCCAAGGCTTTTTTCGCGTAAGCCCAATCTTCGGTAAAACAGTGAATAATGCCCCCAACTTGTTCCGCCCCTTCTTCCGCTAGCAGATCAAGAGAATCGTGCCCGGCTTCACGAGTATGAATAATCAACGGCTTAGTCACGGCCTTCGCCGCCCTGATATGATTTCTGAAACGCTGATGCTGCCATTCCAAATCGCCTTCGCTACGAAAATAGTCCAGTCCGGTTTCACCGACCGCAATCACCTTATCGTTATCCGCTAACTGGATTAATTCTTCGACACTAGGATCTTTTCCTTCGGTGACGTTTGGATGCACGCCTACCGACAATGAAATGGAAGGATAAGGCCTGACCAATTCCTGCATGGCTGGATAAGATTCGAGATCGATTCCGATACACAACATATGGTCGATGCGGCTGTTTTCAGCCTCTTGCATAAACAGGTTGAAATCATTTTGATAGGGGGCAAGATCGATACGATCTAAATGACAATGGGAGTCAATAAACATAATGGATAAAAAAGAAAAAAAGCTGCTTACATGGTATGGGTAGAACGATCGGATTCCAAACTGCCCGCCAAATAAGTTTCAATTTTGTTTCTGGCGGTGCCACCGTCTTGATCACTGAACTGCACCCCGATGCCGGTCGCGCGATAACCTTCCGCCCCCACCGGCGTTTTCCAAATGATTTTACCGGCAATCGGCAAACGCTCGGTTTCCTCCATTAAATTAAGCAGCATAAATACTTCTTCGCCCATATCATAGTCCCGTTTCGTCGGAATAAACAGACCTCCATTGGTCACGAAAGGCATATAAGCCGCATACAATGCATTTTTATCTTTAATAGACAAGGACAAGATGCCTTGTCTGGAGGAATTTTCTGCCATGATATTATCGCGTATTAAGTCTCGACCATTCGATTAAAATTTCTTCGATCATTAGCTGCTTATTGAGTTGGGTATCCAATTTGCTGATACTCGAAAGCAACATATCATAAAATCGATAAACCTTTTTTAAGTCTAGCTTTTTCAACAGTTCTTGCAAGACATTTTTATGTTCAATATCAAAATCGACACGATGGGCGAGTTTAACGATTGCCACCAGCCATTGCATCACCCAACACAGCACAATCGACAAGGCGACAGCTTCCTGTTTATGCCATTGCTCCGCCAAATGCACGACATTCGCCCGACCTTGCGCGACCTTCAGCCAGTCATTGAAATACTGCTGATGCAAAGCCAAAAGATTTTCTTCGCCATAACGCTTGGCCAGTAATGGCGCTCCCTGAGCCATCTTCAACAAACTATCGCCACTTTGCACCTGTTGCTGTCGCAACCACTCCAGAGCAACGGCATTATCCGGCTGCGCTATGGTCATGATTTGACAACGACTTCTAATGGTAGCCGGCAATTTGGTCATTTTTTCCACCAACAACACAATCGAAGTGCGCTCGGTCGGCTCCTCCAAGCATTTTAGAAAAGCATTTGCCGCCGCATTGTTCAAAGAATCGGCGGAATTAATCACGACGATCCGTTGTGACTGAAACTGGGGTTTCAACGCCAATTGTGCGATCAATTGCCGAATGCGATCGATACCGATCCCCTTACCCACCTCTTCCGGCTCGATAAACAGGTAATCAGGATGAGTCTGGGCATCAAACAAACGACAACTGTGACAGCTGCCGCAACAAAAGCCCGCCTCGTTACGCGCCTCGCACAATAACGCCCTCGCATAAGCCTCCGCCAACTGCAGCTTCCCCATTCCCTTTGCGGCATTGATTAATAAAGCCTGAGGAATTCGTTGTCGCCTGATATAAGCGTCCAATTGCCGCCAATTATCTTTCAACCAAGGATAAATCGTCATCTGTTGCATCATATTAACGCGCTAAGGGCCACGGCGACAGCCTGCTGCACCTGATCAAGCGCTTGCGAGGCATCTATCACCTCGAAACGGCTAGGATAAAGCTGCGCCTGGCGCAAATAACTCTGCCGCACCCGCTCGAAAAAATCGCTTTTTTCCTGCTCAAAACGATCGAAATCGCCGCGCTGCCGCACTCGCCGCAAGCCGATTTCCACCGGCGCATCCAACAATAGCGTCAGATCCGGCCTTAAATCGCCCTGTACGCAGCGCTCCAGCCATTCGATCACTTGTAAGTCCATGCCGCGCCCACCGCCCTGATAGGCAAAGGTAGCGTCGGTAAAGCGGTCGCATAGCACCCAGCGCCCCTGTTGTAAGGCCGGCTCGATGACATGGGCGATATGCTGAGAACGGGCCGCAAACATCATTAATAATTCCGCTGTCGGGGTAATCGATTCAGTATTATTATCCAGCAACAGTTGGCGAATTTTTTCAGCCAGTTCGGTGCCGCCCGGCTCCCGGGTTACGACGACGGACATGCCTTGCCGTTCCAATGAGCGACGAATGAAATCCAGGTTAGTGCTTTTACCGACTCCCTCCCCGCCTTCCAGGGTAATAAACTTTCCTCTGTTCATCTTCGTTTCTTCTGATATTTGTTAACCGCCCTGTTATGCTCTCGCAAGCTTTCCGAGAACACATGACTACCGTCGCCGCGGGCAACGAAATACAAGCTGCCGTCTTCGATCGGATGCAATACCGCATGAATCGCATCCTGTCCCGGCATCGCGATCGGCGTCGGCGGCAAGCCTTTAATCACATAAGTATTGTATGGCGTCGATTCTTTCAAGTCGCGATAACGGATATTGCCTTGATAACGTTCTCCCATGCCATAGATAACGGTCGGGTCGGTCTGTAACAACATCCCTTTTTGCAAGCGCCGGATGAAGACGCCGGCAATCTGAGCCCGCTCCTCCGCCACCGCCGTTTCCTTCTCCACAATAGAAGCCAGGATCAAGGCTTGATAAGGACTTTGCAAGGGCAAGCCTTCCTGCCTATTTTGCCATTCCTGTTGCAGCACCCGCTGCATCCTGGCATAGGCGCGTCTCAACAAATCAAGGTCGCTACTGTGTTTTGCAAAGAAATAGGTTTCCGGAAAAAACATACCTTCCGGATGTTTTTGCTTGTCCCCCAGTCGCGTCATGATCGCCTGATCATCGGAGTTTTCCAGCGTGTGCCTCAGATTTGGGTTGGCGGCGATCATCTGCACCAATTGTTTGAAAGTGATCCCTTCCGGAAAGGTAATCGAATATTGCTTGACTTTGCCGGAGACGAACAGCGCCAGTAAATCCGGCATCGTCATGCCTGGCGTTAGGGCGTATTCTCCCGTCTTCAGCTTATCGGTAACCTTATTTTGATAAGCAATCAGTTTAAACCAGAAGGAATCGATGTCGAGCCGCTGGGCTTGCAGTTTGGCGGTAATTTTCCTAAATGAGTCACCTTTGACGATTTCGATCAAATGGCCGCTTTCCTTGACAACCGGTTCATGCAATGCGCTCTGATAAGCCGACCATAGCCAGCCACCAATTATGACAGCTAGCAAAACAAACACCAACAACAAGCGTTTAATCACAGCAATTCCCACTTTGGCGTTCAAAAAGGGCATGGGGTGTGTTTGGCGAGGATGTCGGCAGCAAGGATGCTGCCGTCAAGTCCCCAGGGATGGGTTTACGGCGCTCCTCGACAGACACACCCCATGCCCTAAACACCGCAAAAATACTCAAACTGGGAATTTCTGGTTTAATCATGTTGAGCTTCCCGCTGTTTTAACTGTTGATAAGCCGTTTGCAGTTTTTTTGTCAGCGGCCCGATCGTAAACGCTTGTTGCTCCAGCTTGTTGACAGGCCAGATGCCGATGATGGAATTGGTCAAGAATATTTCGTCGGCTTGCAGCAATTGCTCCGGCAAGAAATAGTCTTGCCTCGCCTCGATGGCGTGTTGATCGGCCAAATTGAATATCAACGACCGAACAATACCGGCTACGCCGCATCGTTCCACAGGTGCGCTAATCAAGCGTTGGTCTTTGACATAAAACACATTGCTCATCGTGCCCTCGATGACATAACCCTCATGACTCAACATCAGCCCCTCCTGAATATCGTCGTCTCGCCATTCGGCGCGCGCTAAAATCTGTTCGAGCCGGTTCATATGCTTGATGCCCGCGAGAGTCGGATTGAGACCCAAACGATTTCGACAGAAACGGACAGCGACGCCCTGGTTCTGTAACGTTTCAGGATATTGCGGGTAAGGATGACGTGAGAACAATCTGGTAGGATGAATGGCGGCCGGTTGTCGGTAACCTCGCCCGCCCGAGCCGCGAGTGACCATCAGTTTCAATACGGCATGATCGACTTCGCTAGACATCCGCCTAGCCTCCTGAGTCAGAATTTTTCTATCAGGCGGCGGAATCAGCAGGCGTTCACAGCCGGCTAGCAAACGATCGAGATGAGAACTGAGAAACAGCGGCTTTCCATTTAATATTTCGATGGTTTCAAACAAACCATCACCATATTGAAAGCCGCGGTCTGATACATCGACACAGTGTTTGCTTTCGCCATTCAATAAATACATTGGCAAACACTGCGCATAAAGCTATTGATAGCGCTTGAACACCAGCGAGCCGTTGGTTCCACCAAAGCCGAAAGAATTGGAAATGGCCACGTCAATTTTCATTTCTCTTGCCGTATTAGGCACATAATCCAGATCGCATTCCTGGTCCTGATTTTCCAGATTGATGGTAGGTGGCGCAATTTGATGTTGAATCGATAATGCCGACAATACCGCCTCGATACCGCCAGCCGCACCTAGCAGATGGCCAATCATCGATTTAGTCGAGCTAACGGCGACCTTATAGGCATGGTCGCCTAGCGCAGATTTCATTGCCTGCGTTTCACCGACATCACCGGCTGGCGTCGACGTGCCATGCGCATTGATATAATCGATATCCTCTGCATTCAGACCGGCGTCGCGTAGAGCGTTTTTCATGCAACGAGCCGCTCCCTCGCCGCCAACCGAAGGCGTTGTCATGTGATAAGCATCGCCACTCATGCCATAACCGATCACCTCGGCATAAATTTTTGCCCCACGGGCTTTAGCGTGCTCCAGTTCTTCCAAAACCACGACGCCGGAACCATCACTCAGGACAAAGCCGTCCCGATCTTTATCCCATGGACGACTGGCCGCTTGAGGATCATCGTTACGACGTGACAAGGCTTTCGCCGAGGCGAAACCGCCCATTGCCGTCGGCGATGTGGTGCAACGCTCTGCACCGCCGGCCACCATCACATCGGCATCGCCATATTTGATCAGACGCGCCGCATCGCCGATATTATGAGTCCCCGTGGTGCAAGCGGTGACAATGGCGAAATTAGGTCCCTTTAAACCATATTTAATGGAAAGGTTTCCGGAAATCATGTTAATGATATTGCCCGGAACAAAAAAAGGTGAAATCCTTCTCGGCCCACTCTTTTCATAAGTGGCGTAACATTCTTCAATTCCTGTTACGCCGCCAATCCCGGCGCCGATGGCGACGCCGATACGTTCGGCATTCGCCTCGGTCACCTCGATGCCTGAATCCTCGATCGCCTGACAACCGGCCGCAATGCCGTAATGGATGAAACCATCCATACGCTTCGCATCTTTCGCCGAAATATACTCACTGATATCAAAGTTTCTGATCACACCGCCAAACCGGGTAGCAAACGGCGAAATATCAAAGGAATCAATCGGCGTGATACCGCTTCTTCCGTTAACAATTCCGTCCCAGGTTTCTGAGACATTATTAGCTAAAGGCGTAACGGCGCCTAAACCTGTTATAACAACCCGACGTGTGCTCAAAATGGTGTACCGTTAGATTTTCGAGAAAGATAAGGAATTATTGCATTCTAGTGGATGGTGAGCATCCACTAGACTCAAGTGACAATGGATTACAGATTGGCGTTGATGTAATCGATTGCTAGCTGTACTGTCGTAATTTTTTCAGCTTCTTCGTCTGGAATTTCGCATTCAAATTCTTCTTCAAGTGCCATGACGAGTTCGACTGTATCCAAAGAATCAGCACCAAGATCATCAACGAAAGAAGCATCATTTGCGATATCTTCTTTAACACCTAATTGTTCTGCGACAATCTTTTTTACTCGTTCTTCAACATTGCTCATAGTTATTTTCCCCAAACAATGCAAGTGTCTGCCAAAGCAAAACACTTACCATAGTATCATTATTTAATTATTTAGAAATCCCGTGACTGGCTCTATCCCAGACGGCGGGTGAATTATACTTGAATTTGTCTCAAAGTCACAATATTAAGGCATAAACATGCCGCCGTTCACATGAATCGTCTCACCGGTGATATAAGAAGCGCCTTCAGAGGCTAAAAAAGAGACCGCATGAGCAATTTCTTCCGGTTGACCCAAACGCCCCAAGGCAATAGACGATAACAACGCGTCCTTATGTTCATCGGCCAATTCCTTGGTCATATCGGTATCGATGAAGCCAGGGGCGACGGTATTCACGGTAATATGTCGCGAACCGACTTCTTTCGCCATCGATTTGGCGAAGCCGATCATGCCTGCTTTCGCCGCCGCATAGTTGGTCTGCCCGGCATTGCCGGTTACCCCGACAACGGACGAAATATTAATGATGCGTCCGCCCTTCGCCTTCATCATGCCGCGCAACACCGCCTTGCTCATGCGATAAATCGACGTCAGGTTGGTGTTGATAATGTCATCCCATTCTTCATCTTTCATCCGCATTAACAAGTTATCACGAGTAATGCCGGCATTGTTCACTAAAACGACCGGAACGCCAAACTCATCATTAATGCTTTTCAATACGTCGCTGATCGAATCGGCATCGGCGACATTCAATTTCAGCCCCTTACCGCTATCGCCCAGATAGGCGGAAATCGATTCGGCGCCGTTATCGGAGGTTGCCGTACCAATCACAAAGAAACCGTCCGCCGCCAGTCTTTCGGCGATCGCACGACCGATACCGCGACTAGCGCCTGTCACCAACGCTATTTTCTTATCCATTCAATTGCTCCAACACTTGATTTAATGTTTCAGGATCATACATAGTCACATGAGTCGCCTCTTTGACGATACGCTTGTTCAAGCCCATCAATACCTTCCCTGGACCGCATTCAACAAATTCGGAAACGCCTTGATCATGCATGAACTTAACACTATCGACCCAGCGCACCGGCTTGAACAATTGTTCGCGCAAGGCATTGCGAATCACTTCGGCAGCGCTGTGCGCGGCCACGTCGGCATTATGAATCAAAGTGACGTTCGGTATGTTCACCGCAATTTCCGCCAACCTTTCCGCCAGCTTTTCCGCCGCCGGCTCCATTAAAGCACAATGCGAAGGCACGCTAACCGGCAACTTCAAGGCGCGCTTGGCCCCCATATCCTTGGCCGCCTGCATCGCCCTTTCCACCGCCGCGGCATGGCCGGCGATAACCACCTGCCCTGGGGCGTTGAAATTGACTGCCGAGACAATCTCATTGTCGGCGCTGTCATTGCAAGCCTTCACCACCTGATGATCATCGAGACCAATGATTGCCGCCATCGCACCGACACCGGCAGGGACAGCCTCCTGCATCAAACGACCACGCTCGGCTACCAGTTTAACGCCATCTTCAAAGCCGATCGCTGCGGAGCACACCAATGCCGTGTATTCACCCAAGCTATGACCCGCCATCCATGCCGGTCTGATCTGACTCTGTTCGCACCAAACCCGCCACATGGCGACGCCAGCCGTCAGCATCGCCGGCTGAGTATTGTGAGTCTGATTCAACTCATCAGCCGGACCATTCGCCACCAACGCCCACAAGTCTAATCCCAGCGCCTCGGAAGCCTGCTCAAATGTTTGCTTGACCACTGGATAGATGTCCGCCAAACCCGACATCATGCCGACAGATTGCGATCCCTGACCGGGAAACACAAACGCTAAATTATAATTCTGTTCACTCATCTTGATTCTTTTAATATTTGTATCTAATCAGCACTCTTCGAGCGGAATAGTTACTAGTATTTTAACAATGCCGAACCCCAGGTAAAGCCCGCCCCGAAAGCCTCCAACAGCACTACCTGTCCTCGTTGTATACGCCCATCTCTAACCGCCTCGTTAAGCGCCAGCAGCACAGAGGCCGATGAGGTATTACCCTGATTTTCCAGCGTCATCACCACCTGATCCATCGACATCTTCAGCTTCTTAGCGGTTGCCGCGATAATTCTGGTATTAGCCTGATGCGGCACTAACCAGTCTATATCGGTTTTATCCAGACCGTTGGCAGCCAGAGTCTCATCGACTATGCGCCCTAAGGTGTTAACGGCCATCTTGAAAACTTCATTGCCGCGCATGCTGATATAGCCTAATTGTTCTTTATTTGCATCCGCCGCTACTTGAGGATTTGGGCAATACAACAAATCCTCAAAACCGCCATCGGAGTGAATATGAGTCGACATAACGCCGGGCTTATCGCTGGCCTCGAGCAATGCCGCGCCGGCGCCATCGCCGAAGAGGATACAGGTTGCCCTATCGGTCCAATCGACAATGCGCGAACAGATCTCCGTTCCGGAGATCAGAACCTTATTCGCTGCGCCTGACTTGATATACTGATCGGCAATGCTGAGCGCAAAAATGGAACCGGAACAAGCCGCTTGAATATCAAAAGCCACACAATCCTTGATGCCCAAACGATGCTGCAACAGACAAGCAGTGCTGGGATAAACTCTATCGGGCGTGCCCGTCGCAACGATGATCAAATCGATATCTGCCGCCTCGATGCCGGCCATGTCTATCGCCTGACGTGCGGCGATTTCCGCCATGCTGGCGGCAGTCTCCTCCGGACCGGCAATGCGACGCGACTTGATGCCGGTGCGCTCGTAGATCCAGCTATCGGAGGTATCAACCATTTGCGAAATATCGTCATTGGTGCGCACCGTTTCCGGCAGATAGCCGCCGGTTCCTATGACTCTCGAGCTGCGTTTCATACAGCCTCCCTCCGAGCTAAAGCGTTTTCGACCTTTTCGCTGATTTTACGAGTCACATCTTTCGCCACTTCCACTTCAGCCAGGTGAATCGCCGTTTCAAACGCCAGCGCATCGGCGCCGCCATGACTCTTAATCACCAGACCGCGCAAACCAATGAAACTGGCGCCGTTATACAATCTCGGATCGATGCTATCCCTGAATGATTTCAGCACAGGATAAGCTAAAAAACCGGCAAGTTTAGTGAACATATTGCGGGAAAATGAAGCCTTCAATTGACTGCCGATCATTTTTGCGGCGCCCTCGATCGATTTCAACGCCACATTGCCGACAAAACCATCGGTCACGATCAGATCGACCTTAACGTGTCCGGCATTGATCGAATCGCCTTCCACGTAGCCGATATAGTTCAGCGCCGAGTTTTCCAGCAATTTAGCGGCTGCCTTAACCTGCCCATTGCCTTTCATATCCTCTTCACCAATGTTCAGCAGCCCCACCTTGGGTTTGTCGATATTTTCCACCGCCTTGACGACCTCTTCCCCCATGATCGCAAATTGATATAG
This sequence comes from Methylomarinum sp. Ch1-1, assembly GCF_030717995.2. Taxonomy (NCBI): domain Bacteria; kingdom Pseudomonadati; phylum Pseudomonadota; class Gammaproteobacteria; order Methylococcales; family Methylococcaceae; genus Methylomarinum; species Methylomarinum roseum. The sequence continues at coordinate 3,740,873 of NZ_CP157743.1, forward strand.
ATGCTCTGCGCTACAATCGACATTGCCGCCCAGATCGAGCATATGGGTATGACCGAAAATGGATGGCATCGTTGAAATGATGGCTGGCCGATCAATACCGGGAATCATTTTCAACACAAAGCGGGCCGTCGCCATCAACGCGCCGGTATTGCCCGCGCTGACGCTGGCATCGGCGATGCCGTCGCGGACCAGATTGATGGCCACACGCATCGAAGAATCTTTTTTATTTTTCAAGGCTTTTTGCGGCGACTCATGCATTTCAACAATCTGCGATGCATGTTGAATACTAATCCTGTCTTTATAATCGACGAGCGCCTGCGTCAACAACTCAGCCAAAACCGCTTCGTCGCCAACCATAATAAGTTTCAAGTCTGGATTTGCCTTCAGACACGCCAAGGAGGCGGGAATAGTGACTTGAGGACCAAAATCCCCGCCCATGGCATCAATTGCTATAGTTGAGCTCACGCTTAGGATTAACTCCTGGATATTAGAAAAGAGCCGGCCTGCAAAAGCAGGCCGGCTAATTATTGAAGACGCTTAGATGATCTTAATCTTCGTCGCTGCTCGCGATGATTTGACGACCTTTGAAAAAACCATCGGGGGTCATATGATGACGTAAATGAGTTTCACCGGTTAACGGATCTTGAGCCAGCGTTTTGCTGGTTAATGCATCGTGAGAGCGACGTTGACCACGTCTGGAACGAGTCACTTTACTTTTTTGTACAGCCATTATTTATCTCCAGTATTTTTAAGTTTTGCTAAAACGGAAAATGGATTGTCAGACCTGATCTGTTCATTATCATCCTCAACCGGCAATTTTGCCTGACTTTGTTCGCGCGCGATACAGTCATAATCATGCCTGGGATAATCAGGCAACGCGAGCAACATCTCGTCCTCGACCAACTCCCGCAACGAGATCTTTTCGGCGTCCAGCAATAACGGCTCATATTCAGCGGCCAGTCTGTCCGCCTGTTCCAGCGAAGACACAACGCCTAAATTGACAGTGATCTCAAGAGGCCACAAAACCTCCTGCAAACATGTCTGGCAGGTTAAAGCCAGCGTTGCCTTAATCCTGCCATGAATAATTGCCTGCCGACCTTCTTTTGCAAAAGAAAATTCAACTTGCACATCCCCTTGCTTATCGGCTAGAAACTCAGATAACCGAGCAAACTCACTTATTTTGATTGTCCCCGACAACTCCCTTCGCCTTTCGGCGAACGCTATCGGATCGATAAAATCAGGTAACCTGTCTAACATAACTGTACAATGATATAGTTTATTAACTAAGCAGTCAATCCAATACGCGATGAAAAAACTGGTTCTAGCTTCCCGTTCACCCTATCGTAGCGAACTGCTGCAAAAATTGAAGATAGCGTTTCTCACCTGCTCTTCCGATATCGATGAATCGGCAAAACCCTCTGAATCCGGGGAACAACTCGCCATTCGATTGGCGATAGCAAAAGCCGAAGCGGTCGCCAAAAAACACCCCAACCATCTGATTATCGGCTCCGACCAGGTCGCCGTGCACCGGCATAAACAACTCTGCAAACCCGGCAATCGGGAAAATGCGCTCAGGCAATTAACTGAACAGTCTGGCCATGCCGTCAAATTCCATACCGGCTTATGCGTACTCGACAGCGCCAGCGGCAAATATCTGACCGCACTGGATACTTGCACGGTTTATTTCAAAAAACTCAGCGTCAACCAGATCCAACATTATATCGACCGCGAACAACCTTATGATTGCGCCGGCAGCTTCAAATCAGAAGGGCTAGGCATCGCCTTGTTCGAAAAAATTGACAGCGAGGATCCCAATGCACTGATCGGCCTGCCGCTAATCAAACTGGTGAATTTACTGGAACAATTCGACTATCCAGTACTTTAACGCCGATTAATCGCGGTGTCATCATGAGTTCAGGCGTATCATGGAAGGTAGGAACAGCCACTCTCGGCTTGAGCATTTTAGCGGTTAGGGCGCGGTCAAGGAGCGCCGTAAGTCACAGAGCTCCCTCATTAAAAAATACCTGAACCAACACATTGGTTAATATCGCGTCATCCCTCTGGGCGGCGCTCCTTCGCAAAGCGCCGTCTTGCCTTGGGATGCGCTGAACAGTGTGAAGCGCATCAAATCCGACGGTTGCGATACCAACGTAGGGTGGATCAAGCGCAGCGGATCTACCCATGTAGGGCGGCTTCGCGAAGCAAGCCGCCAAACCCCGCCACCGGGGAAAAATTGGCCGTTGTGCGTATCCAGGCGGATTGCCTGGCGGCGAATCCACCCTACGATGGGTCAATCCGACGGTTGCGATACCAACGTAGGGCGGATCAAGCGCAGCGGATCCACCCATGTAGGGCGGCTTCGCGAAGCAAGCCGCCAAAAACCGCCACCCGGGGCAAAATTGGCCGTTGTGCCTATCCAGGCGGATTACCTGGCGACGAATCCACCCTACGATGGGTCAATCCGACGGTTGCGATACCAACGTAGGGCGGATCAAGCGCAGCGGATCCACCCATGTAGGGCGGCTTCGCGAAGCAAGCCGCCAAAAACCGCCACCCGGGGCAAAATTGGCCGTTGTGCGTATCCAGGCGGATTGCCTGACGGCGAATCCACCCTACGATGGGTCAATCCGACGGTTGCGATACCAACGTAGGGCGGATCAAGCGCAGCGGATCCACCCATGTAGGGCGGCTTCGCGAAGCGAAGCAAGCCGCCAAAAACCGCCACCGGGGCAAAATTGGCCGTTGTGCCTATCCAGGCGGATTACCTGACGGCGAATCCACCCACCGGCGATCTTCGGTTGCCCTTCGTCTTACACCTCCATCATCAATCAAACGTCGCGGTATTTTTATTTTTGGCCTGATCTAGACCGCGCATGGAATCCATACCCTTGATTCCCTTTAACACCGCGCCTGATAAATTTGCATTCGTTAAATTAGCACCGCCCATTTGGCTGTCGGATAAATCCGCCCCCGTCAAATTGGCGCCGGAGAGATTAGCGGCGCGCAGATCGGCGGCATACAACAGCGCCCCGCTCAAATCAGCATCACTCAAGTCGGCGAACATCAACATCGCCCGACTCAGATTGGCGCCGCTTAAATTCGCGCCTTTCAACTTGGCTTTTTTTAGACTGGCCCTCATTAGCCCCATCGGCTGATTTTTCATATCCGCTCCCCAATTGACACCGGATAGATTCGCTCCGCTGAGATCGGCATTGTCTAAATTGGCGATGACCCTGCTACCGGTAAAATTTGCGCCTTTTAAATTTGTACGCATCATGCTAACGGCAAAAATACTAACGTTTGACAAATCGGCCTGCTGCAGATTAGCGCCGACCATCACCGTCAAATCCAAATTCAATCCGGACAAATTACTGCGGCTCAAGTCAGCGCCTCTTAAGTCCGCCCCCCATAAATCCGCCTGCCTAAGATCCAGGTCCGACAAATCCACTCCGGCCAAATCTTTTCTGCGCAAATCAACCGTTGCCTTTGAACCGGCGGTCTTCAATCGTTGCACGACTTGTTCCCGGTTCAAATCAGCCGCAAATAGCGAGGAATTGAAGAAACAAGCTAAAACTAAAATTTGAGAAATATGCCCGAGGTATTTCATCTTCGCTCTCCTATGTTTATGCACAGTTTATAGTAAAAACAATTTGAGCATATAAATTCAGCAATTCCTAATTTGGGTCACAAAGAAGGCTTAGGGGCGGCGGCAGGGAGTCCGCCGATTACCGCACGAACATTAAGTTAACTCTGGGCGGGGCGGGTTATTCAACCCGCCCCGAACGTTTTGGTTTTTTATTTGGCATAGGCTTGAAAGATTCAGGCCGGGGTTAAACCCCGGCCTGCTCAAGGCCCACTACGTTATGATTCATGTCGGACTCCTCTTTTATTTCGTTTAAAAATTACCGGTGCATTATGACACCTTGGAAAGGAGAGGAATCCATATCATCATCCTGCCTGGCGTATTTGTTGTTAATTTTCTGTTTTGCCACTCATTCTTTTAATGAGGTAGCCCTGGGCAGGGAGTCCACCGATAACCATACGAACATTGAGTTAACTTGCGATGAGACTACGGAAGACGATTACTTAAATCCAAGAACATACTGTTTATCGCTATTGGTGAGATCATGAAACCACGCAACATACATCGACCGGAAATCGATAACCCCGACTCTGAAGCATGAAATCTTAGGCAATTTTCGAGTCCGGCAGATCTTTGACTGCCAACACCATACCGCCTATTTCGACCCGGTTGCGCCCGTTATTCTTAGCCTGATACAGCGCCGCATCGGCGTTCTGAATCAACTTAGCGGCAATTTCGGCGCTGGACATCTGTACTCTTCGTCCCGGCAGATAGGTCGCCGAACCGATCGAGATAGTTACCGCTATCCCTTCATCATTAAACTGAATAGGCAGCTCCTTAATACTGATACGGATTCTTTCGGCGATAGCACAAGCCATATCTTCGCCTATGTTCGTTAACAAGGCGACAAATTCTTCACCGCCGTAGCGAGCCAACACATCGTTACTTCTAAGCTGTTTCTTGATGGCGCCGGCGACCGCCATCAACACTTGATCACCGACCTGATGTCCGTAAGTATCATTAACTTTTTTGAAATAATCGATATCAAGAAACAAACAAGTCAAAGGTTGGTCATTCCGCTGACTGCGATCAAGCTCCTCGCCTATACGCTGCTCCAAGAAACGACGATTGTTGACTCCGGTCAAGGTATCGACCAGACTCGTCCTGCGCATCGTTTCAAAATTCAAGTTGTTTTCCAAACAAATACTGACGACCGAAACCATATGTTCGACAAAATCGGTAGCCATATCGATAATAAAGCGATCGGTCTTATAGCTGCCTAAATTCAAGGACCCCATGTAATTGCCGCGCCGGGTCAACGGAAGAATGGCCACGGAAGCAGGCTTCTGGCTTTCGGAAAAAAAAACCGAACAATTATCAGGCTGATAACGCCCCAGGAACGGACGTCCGGATGCACCGAGAATGCCTTGCAATTTGCCCTTATCCTGCAATAGGATCAAACCTTCGGTGTTGCGATAGTCATAGCCGTCTTCTTCAAGATATTTAGCGATATCGCCCTTCTCATCCAATAAACAAAAGCTGATCACATCCAGATCAAAAAATGCCTTGGCGTCATTCAGAATATGTTCAATCATTTCGGCCAACGAATTGAGCCGCAACAACCCCATTTCAAATACCTGGAAACGTCTTAATGCCAGACTGTTATGTTGGACGCGCTCCAACATACCATCCAAATGACTTTGCAGGACTAATAAGTCAGTCGTTAAATCTTCTTCCAAACCGACAATCTCATAAGACAGACAACAATGCGATAAGGTTAGCAGTTTCCTGAAAAATTACTAACATAATTATGTTAACGTCTGGCAAAATTATAAGCTTGCAGCGAAGTGTCCATATATTAACCAGGTTATTGATTTATTCGAAAGCGACCACCGAACAAGGCCGGGTAAGTACAACGAGAGTCAGCCCGTAAAATTTCCAAAGATATTCAACAAATGATCCAGCTTAGGCCGATCGCTCGTTATATAATTATCGAGCATTCAGGCATCCGCGTTTGTTTATTGAATCTTACCCATGTTGACACAAGAGCAGAAAGAGCTATTAGCCCGCAGCGGGCTGCAACTTAACCATCTCGACGAAAAAAAGCTTTGTCATATCGCAAAGCACCCCGAACTGAGCAAAGATTTGACCGATTCGGAACTGATCGAATTTCTGACCGTCGCCAATGCTTTGTATCGCGGCGGCGTAGCGATGATCAGCGACGCCGATTACGACTTTGTCTTTCAGACCGAACTGAGGAAGAGACAGCCTAACCATCCGTTATTACATACCGTCGAACCGGAAAGCGCATTTACCGGCAAAACGGTGGAATTACCGGTACACATGCTATCCACCGACAAAGCTTACAGTTTCAAGGAAATTGAACGCTGGGCCGGCCGCATTGAAAAAGCGGCCACCGCTTTAAATAAACCCTTTGCCGATATCGTTTTTCGCGTCACCCCGAAATTGGACGGCTATGCCGCTTATGACGACGGCCAAACCCTCTATACCCGCGGCGACGGACGCAGAGGCACCGATATCAGCCGGGTCTTTGACCGCGGCCTGAACGTGGCTAATGGCGGAAAACGGGGCATGGGAGCGGGCGAAATCGTCATCAGTAAAAGCTATTTCCAGCGACATCTGGCGGAACATTTTGACAATGCGCGAAACTTCCAGGCCAGCGTGATCAAAGAAAAACAACTGGAAGCACATGCCGAACAAGCCATCAGGGATAAGGCGGCGGTGTTTTATCCCTTCGCGCAACTGCCGGACTGGACCGGCAACTGGGAACAATTGAGCAGCCAGTTTAAGGACATCATTGAATCGATCTGGCATAAAGTCGATTACGATGTCGACGGCGTCATCCTGGAAATCACCGATGCTGAAATCAAGGAATACATGGGCGCCACCCGCCATCATCATCGCTGGCAGATCGCTTTCAAGGAAAATGTCGAAACCGCCGAGGTTGAAGTCCTCAATGTGACGCCGCAAACATCGCGCTCAGGCCGAATCACCCCGGTGGCCGAGCTGGAACCGACACGCTTGAGCGGCGCCCTGCTGTCCCGCGCCACCGCCCATCACTACAAGATGGTCTTGCACAAAGGCATAGGCCCAGGCGCCATCATCCGCCTAGCCCGTTCCGGGGAGGTCATTCCGAAGATCGAAGAGGTCATTCTGGAAGCCGAGCCGCAGATTCCGACCCATTGCCCTAGCTGCGGACATGAATTGGTTTGGGATAATGATTTTTTAATCTGCACCAATAACCTGGAATGTCCGGCGCAAATCACCCACAGCCTGGAGCACTTTTTTCGGGTGCTCAAAAATAATGACGGTTTTGGCCCGGCCACGATCAGAAAGCTCTATGACCATGATATTCGTAGCGTCGATGCGATTTATCAACTGACCGCAGAACAATTTGAGGCGATGGGATTCGGTCCCAAGCAATCACAAAACCTGGTCGACCAACTGGAACGCAGCCGTAGCGAAGCGATTGAAGATTGGCGTTTTTTGGCCGCATTTGGCGTATTTAGAATGGGATTGGGCAATTGCGAAAAATTACTATCGCATTATCGCTTAACGGAAATTTTCGAATTGACGGAACAGGATATCGTCGGCGTCGAAGGCTTTGCCGAGAAAACCGCGGCCATCGTCACCCAAGGGTTAGTGAAGATTCGTCCGCTGTTCAACAAACTCTATCAGTTGGGCTTTAATCTGATCAGCAGCCAAACTTCCGAATCGGATCGGCCGGCGCATCCGTTGTCCGGCAAGTTGCTGGTTTTCACCGGCAGCATGCAGCATGGAACGCGCGACGATATGAAAAAGGAAGCCAAAGCGTTTGGCGCCAAAGTCGGCAGCTCGGTAACAGGTAAAACCGATTATCTGGTGATCGGTGAAAAGGTCGGGGAAAGCAAACTGAATGCCGCTCGCGACAAAGACGTGACCATCATCAGCGAGCAGAAATATCTGGAAATGATTAAGCAATAGTCACGGCGAGGCGCTTTTTAGCGCCTCGCCTTCAGTCCTATTCGTCTATCTTCAAAGCCAAAAATACCGGACTGCCTCTGCGTTGAATCAGCACCGCCAGCGATTTATCTGCGGGCAGATTGGCGACCGTTTCTTCGAAATCGGCCACATCGCGGATCATATGGTTCTGTATGCGCAGAATCACATCGCCGCGGCGCACGCCGGCATCGAAGGCCGGACCTCTATCCACCTCCTGAACCAACACCCCATTGACTTCGACCTGCAGCTGTTTGCGCTGTGCCGCAGTCAAATCGGTCACCACCACGGCCAGGCGATTGACCGCCATCTTCCGCCCCGTCGTCGCTTCGACGAGCTGCTCCTGATCAGGCAACAGACCGATCTCCACGCTCAGCGTTTTTCTGTGTCCCTCCCTGATGATTCTGACTTTGGCCTTTTCACCGACGGGAGTCATACCTACGACAGGCGGCAATTCTCCCGAGGTTTCAATGTCATGACCATTGAATTCGATGATGATATCGCCGATCTGCAACCCCGCTTTTTCCGCCGGACTGTCTTCGATCACCCTGGAAACCAAGGCGCCGAAAGGCCGGTCCATGTCGAAGGATTCCGCCAACTCCCGGGTCACATCTTGAATCTGCACGCCGAGCCAGCCACGAGAGACCTTACCGGTGGTCTTGATCTGTTCAACGACGTTCATCGCCACATCCATGGGAATGGCAAACGAAAGCCCCATATAGCCACCGGAACGGCTGTAGATCTGCGAATTCATGCCGACCACTTGGCCTTTCATATTGAACAAGGGCCCCCCCGAATTACCCGGATTGATCGCGACATCGGTTTGAATAAACGGCACATAATTGCCGCCCGGCAGACTGCGACCCTTGGCGCTAACGATACCGGCGGTCACCGATTGCTCGAAACCGAAAGGCGACCCGATGGCCAGCACCCATTCTCCGACCTGCAATTTCTTCGTAGAGCCGATTTCGACCACAGGAAGATCGCTGGCCTCCACTTTCAACAAGGCGACATCGGTGTTTTCATCCGAGCCTATTAATTTCGCTTCCAATTCCCGCCGATCATTCAGCTTGACGATAATTTCATCGGCATTTTTAACCACATGGTGATTGGTTAACAAATAACCATCCTCGGAAATAATAAAACCGGAACCTAACGACTTAGTTTCCCTGGGCATAAAGCCACGACCGGGACCTTGGAAAAAATGTCTGAAAAATTCTTCCAACTGCGGCGGCACGTCGTCCGGAATTTCTGGTATCGCGGCATTACCGTCAGGTTGTTCGGTCTTTTGCGTGGTGCTGATATTGACGACCGCGCTGCCGTTTTCTTTCACCATTTGAGTAAAATCAGGCAACTGGGCCAACGCCGGCTCACCGATTAATACGAAGCCGACAATAAGGTAAACAATTTTTTTCAGCATATAAGCTCCATTGAGATACGCTATGATGGTTTAATTAAGACTAAAACTTTCAAAGAATTGGGTTTCGATCAAACTCGCCAGATGAAGGCTAATTGAATGTGATGCCTTGGGCAATATACTCGACGGTTTTCGCCGGCACCTCGCCCAGCACTGTCACCTGCGAATCGGCGATGATGCGGGTAAATGAATTGACCGAACCGACGTTTTGCAATCCAACCTCCATATCCTCGGTTTTTTCATCCAGATAAATGGATATCGAAGAGAAACCGTCACTCAGCAATAAATGCTCAACCGGTTGCGATGACTGATGCATCGACATACGGGTAAAAAACACCTTGTTGAAACCGACCGGCAGATTATGCAATTGAAAGGGGATCTTATCGAAGGATTCGGACTGCACCCGATGGATGTGTTGGACATCCATATCGCCTTCATGATTATCAATCGCCAGGAAGGGAATCTGCGGCTCCACACTTAGATCGGTAAAGACAACCTGTTCCAAAATAGCCCCATTCAGGTCGTAAACTTCAATTTTTAACGGCAATAAGCGCTGCTTATCCAACCACACCTTGCGACTATAGCGATAATCATCGCGCGGCTGAATATCAAGGACGCGCGCCGGCCTCATGGCAACCGCTTCTTCCCCGCTGACAACAATCTTGTAGACGGCCGCCAATTGAGAAATCTGTTGCGGCAAATCGATGATGAAAGACTGACTGACCGGACGATGATTGACAATACGTTTTTGAGATTCCTTGAAGGTACAGCTAATCTTGCCTGAATCCCTGATCACTTCGCGCATCGGCGAATTCAGTGACAATAACCGCTCCTGCTCAACGCCATTCTTGGCGGCATGACTGTATTTCATGGTATCGAGCTGGCCGTTCTTCATGAATGCGACCGTGCCCTGATAATTGAGCTCCTTCATCGCGCGGCTCATTTTTTCCAACCACTCCAGGCCGCCCTGCTCTTCGGCAAAAACACTGGAGCTAAAGACTACTAACAGAAATAACAATCGTTGTAACACGTTTATCTTCCCTGGTCGTAACCGGTTACCCGTGCATAAGGTTGGTAATTGGAGGCGCCGATGGTGTACACGCTGTTGCTGTGGGCTTGTAAATAGTCATTAAAACGCTGATTCGCCAAATAGCGAGACGCCCTGGAGACGGGTCGACCCTGCGGACGCTGCTCAGGGATTTGCAAGGACTGCTGGGCAACGACTAGATTTTCTTTGTTATCCACAGCAGGCGATCGCTGCTGGGCGACGACTAGGCTATCGCTGATACCAGAGGGGGACTGCTGCAATATCTTGGGTACAAACACCGCCATCAAGACCAATGAAGCGGCAACCGCCAAAGAAGTTTTTTTCCAGGAAATCATTGCCTTTCTTGATGGCAACAAATAAACCGGTTCCTCCTTGATCTGTGCGGAAATTTGTTCGACAAAATCATCTTTCAGCACGACCACCTGCTCGGACTTTAATACCTGACTGATAACCTGATAACGGTTTAATTTATTTCTCAATGCCGTCTCTTTCTGCACACCTTGCATAAGCGATATAGCCTGTTGCAGGTCTAGCTCATCATCGATAAACTGGGAAATTGTTTTGTTACATTCTTCTTGCATCGAAAACACCTTTAATCGAGCAATGGGGTTAATTTTTCATCAATCGCTTCACGCGCTCTGAAAATGCGTGAACGTACCGTTCCAACCGGACAATCCATGGCTTGAGCTATTTCTTCATAACTCATACCCTCAAATTCCCTTAGCATAATCGCAGTACGCATCTCATCCGGCAATTTTTCAATGGCGCTTTTGATCGCCTCAATAATCTGCTCGTTCATCAGTATGCTATCAGGCGTATCCATGCCTTTTAATTGCGGCGCATTCTCCACTTGCTCGGCATCCTGCACATCCACTTCATAATCGGAATAACGTCGAGACCTGGAAACCAGATAATTCTTAGCCGTATTGATGGCGATACGATACAGCCAAGTATAGAAAGCGCTGTCACCGCGAAAATTCCCTAACGCGCGATAGGCCTTGATAAACGCTTCCTGGGCGACATCTTGAGCTTCACTGGGATCTTTGACAAATCTGTTTACCAGCTGCACAATCTTGTGCTGATATTTAATGACCAGAAGATCATAGGCGGATTTGTCCCCTTCCTGGACTCGCTTGACCAGTTCTTTATCCAGCTCTGCATTATTCCTTGATTGTTCGTTCACTGTTCTGTTTTTATGGTTGAATGGACAGAATTAAACCTTATTAGTTCTGTGATTACAAAAAAAATTGCTATCATCCTAAAAAACGCTATGATTCCCGCTAGCCTTCAACAAAGCCGTTAGCCACTAACAATTACATACCATTGATTCAACATTACCCCCCCATTCAGTCCCAACAAAATTACGATGTCCTCATCATTGGCAGCGGCGGCGCCGGCCTCAGCCTAGCCTTAAAGCTGGCGGATAAAACCCGCGTTGGCGTGCTGTCTAAATTCGCCCTGACCGAAGGCAGCACTTATTACGCCCAAGGCGGCATTTCCGCCGTTTTTGACGAGCAGGATTCGCTGGAATCTCATATAGAAGATACCTTAATCGCAGGAGCTGGCCTTTGCGACCCGGAAATCGTTAGACTGACTGTTTCAAAAGGTCGACAAAGCATTGAATGGTTGCGCGAGCAAGGCGTCACGTTCACCGAAGAACAAACCGCAAACGGCACCCGACAGTTACACTTAAACCGCGAAGGCGGCCATTCGCATAGACGAATTGTACATACTGCTGACGCCACAGGCAAAGCCGTTTCATTATCCCTGATCGAACGGGCGCAGGAACACCCGAATATCGATCTGCTGGAATACCACAATGTCATCGAGTTGATCACTGCGAAGAAGCTAGGCGAACCCAAACAGGCTATACGCGGCGCCTATGTGCTAGACGCCAAGGCCGGCCAGATCAAATCGATCGCCGCCAAGATTATCGTGTTGGCCACCGGCGGCGCCAGCAAGGTTTATCTGTATTCGACCAATCCGCATATTTCGACAGGTGACGGCATCGCCCTGGCCTGGCGAGCCGGCTGCAGAGTCAGCAACATGGAATTCATGCAGTTTCATCCCACTTGCCTTTATCATCCCAGCGCCCGCTCCTTCCTGATCAGCGAGGCAGTGCGCGGCGAAGGCGCGCGCTTGATATTGCCGGACGGCTCGCCGTTCATGCAAAAATATGACGAGCGTCTGGAACTGGCCCCGCGTGATATCGTCGCCCGAGCTATCGACAGCGAGATCAAAAAGCATGGCATCGACTGTGTTTATCTAGACATCAGTCACAAGCCCAAGGAATTCATTGAACAACACTTCCCCAATATTTATCGCCAATGTTTGGCGCTGGATATCGATATCAGCAAGCAACCGATACCGGTGGTGCCGGCGGCCCATTACACCTGCGGCGGTATTGTCACCGACAGTCACGCCCACACCGACATTCCCGGCCTTTATGCCGTCGGCGAGGTCGCCTGCACAGGTCTGCACGGCGCCAATCGCATGGCCAGCAACTCCTTATTGGAATGTCTGGTATTCGCCGAACGCGCCAACGAGGATATCAGACGCATTATCGACTCATTGCCCGCCCCCGTCATGCTACCGACCTGGGATGAATCCCAGGTCAGCGATTCCGACGAGGAAGTCGTAATCGCCCATAACTGGGATGAATTACGCCGCTTCATGTGGGATTACGTCGGCATCGTCCGCACCACCAAGCGCTTGAGCCGAGCCATGCACAGGCTGAACCTATTAAAAGAAGAAATCGCCGAATACTATGGCAGCTTCCGCGTCAGCAGCGACCTGTTGGAACTGCGCAACCTAGTCACGGTCGCCGAATTGATTATTCGCTGCGCCCAACAGCGCAAAGAAAGCCGCGGCCTGCACTACACCCGTGATTATCCGCAACCCGACGACAGTCATCCCCCGCAAAACACCGTACTGACGCCGGACAGCTATCACTCACCCCCTAACCACCGCACTTGATCATGACGAAACCCGTAACCCCTCTGCTAGCCGCCGATACCTTGATTGAGTTGCCGGACCAACCCGGCCGCCCCTTGGTACTGATTGAGCGCGCCAACCCGCCTTACGGCTGGGCGTTGCCGGGCGGCTTTGTCGACCTGGGTGAAACCATGGAACAGGCAGCCGTCCGCGAGGCCAAGGAGGAAACCGGCCTGAGCGTGGAATTATCCGCGTTGCTGGGACTTTATTCCAACCCGGCCAGAGATCCCCGCAATCATACCGTCACCGCCGTTTATGTCGCCCAGGCGCATGGCCAGCCGGTAGCGGCCGATGACGCCAAGCATTGCGCCATTTTCACCTTGGACGACCTGCCGAATGAACTGGCCTTTGATCATGCCCTGGTGCTGGCCGATTATCGCCGTTTCCGCGAAAGCGGACGCATTGCCCCATTGCGTTGACTAGCCGCCTCTCATCCTTCTTCCAACACCCGATATAACATTTCCTTCACGGTTTGAGGCTCGAAAGGCTTATCACAGATCGCGGAAACCCCTGCTCGCTGGATATTGCTTAAACGGGCCTCGTTCTGTTCGCTGGTCACCATCAGTATCGGAATATAGGCATTGTGTAATTCGTCGCGTATCGCTTGGATCAATTCCCGACCATCCATTTCCGGCATATTGTAGTCGGTCACGATCAAATCAAACGATTGCTGCGCCTGCTCGAATATTTGCAAGGCTTCTTTGCCATCGGCGGCCTGATGGATCTGCCTGATGCCCATGTTACTTAGCACGCGGGTAATATGTTTTCTGGCTAGATTGCTGTCATCGACGACCAACACCCGAATGCTCTCGACATCATAATGCTCCAATTCCATTTCCCGAGGATCGATAAAATCGATCGTCGCCCGCAGCGCCCGTTTTAAATCGGCTCGGTCGAAGGGTTTCGGCAGAATCGCAACCACCCCGGCTTGACGAATTTCGTCCAACACCGCAAATCGAGTCTCGCTGGAAATCAACATAAACGGTATTTCTTTGAATGCTTCGGTATTCTTAACACGGTCAACCAGCTCCGTAGCCATCATATCAGGCAAATACAGGCTGCTGATCACCAGATCGCACTGGTGTCGCGTTAATTTCTCAAGCGCGGCTTCGCCTGTTGCAACGCCATCGATACGGCTCACCCCCTGCTCGTTTAGATGTTTAACGATCACCTTCAACTGGGTTTTAGAGGGTTCAATGAGCAATATAGACAAATCTGAAATGTTGACGGAATGCATGGCTTAGCCGGGTTGATTATTTTTCTTGTTGATAATGATTGATGAAACCGTGTCGATTCGGCATTTTAACGTTTGCCAGCGTGGCTGCGTTCATCACCTCGCGCTCCTGAATAATGCCATTTAAATAGAGTAGATAAGCGGTGACGGCGTATAACTGATCGTTCGTCAAACTGCCGGGCGCAGTTAATGGCATGGCGCGGCGAGTGAAATCAAATAGCGTCGTCGCATAAGGCCAATAAGTGCCGATCGTCTTATCCGGAGGCTCATCAGTCAAGCCATGCAGCGCGCCCGCCAGCTCATCGGCGCTGTCGCCACTCCCTTCGACACCGTGACATTGCTGACAATGGCGTTGATAAACCACATTGCCTTCCATCGCGCTGCCCCGCCCCTCGGGCAAGCCGACGCCGTCCGGGAAAACATCGATATTCCAGTTTTTAACCATCGCTTCCGACGCCGGCCGACCTAAGCCGGGACCTTGCTGCCTGATTTCGCCATGGCAAGCAGTCAAAAGCGATACCCCCATCACGATGACGCGTCGCCTGCACTTTTGCCTAATCATATTTTCATCCTTTGAGCGGAACGGGGTTTGCAACCCCCGTTCTGAACGATTCAACCGTTCCATAAACAAGTTGAACGTTCGGGGCGAGGTAACTACTCACCCCATTCGTGGATAAGCGGAGCGCATCCACCGGGTCGGCATCTTTGGTGGATGCGCCCTTCAGGCTTATCCACCCTACATGCTGACCACCATGGATGGCGGAAATGCCGATTTTGCCATAATGCCAAGGACGGCATGTAGTAGAGCAATGCAGGAGCAATTGCCGATAATGCCAAGGATGGCATGTAGTAGAGCAATGCAGGAGCAATTGCCGAGGAGCAAAAATCGGCCCTGCCGCGTTCGATAAGTGAGGCGAACAGTTACGGGGCGAGTAAATAACCCGCCCCGCGTGAAGCGCCGACAAGAGTCGGCAGAGCCTACGCATTTGCGCCTTAGCGTAATTCTCGCCAGCAAGGCCCAAGGCCGGCATGAGTTTCAATATAGTCGCATTTACTTTATCAATAAACATGACTGATGTCGCCCTGCGCCGAAATTTTCCAGCTGACTATAGCGTTGTAATGAAAATAACCATGCCTCCCACGCCGAGCAATTAACGCCTCGCGTTCAGGTTGCACATAGCCGCTTTCATCAACCGCACGGCTTTTGATAACGGTGTTATCACCCTCCCATTGCCAGGGAATTCTGAACCGTGTAAAACATTTCGCCAACACCGGCGCCTGCAACTCCGCTTCAGCCCAGCTTTCGCCGCCATCCGCGGAAACTTCGACCCTGGCAATTCGACCTCTGCCGCTCCAAGCCAATCCACTGATTTGATAAAGCCCCGGTTCCAACAGCCGTTGTCCGAATGAAGGACTGGTAATCAACGACTTGGCGTCCATGACAAAACTGAACTGCCGCGCCTTGCCACTAGGTAACAAATCGGTATATTTGGCCGTTTCATTACGCGCCATCGTAGGCCGGTTGGTGATATGCAGGCGCCTTAACCACTTGACATTGACGACGCCCTCCCAGCCGGGCACGATCAAGCGTAATGGGTAACCGTTCTCCGGGCGAATGCGCTCACCATTCTGATACAAGGCCAGAATGCAATCATCGAAGGCTTTCTCCAGAGGAATGCTGATATTCATCGCCGCCGCATCGGCGCCTTCTGCAATCATCCACTTGCCACCGCCTTTGACTTTCGCTTCTTCCAGCAAAATGCGCAGCGGCACACCGGTCCATTCGCTGCATGACGCCATGCCATGAAAATACCCCGCCGCCGTCTGAATAGGACGACGATGCCAGCCGGCATTACTGTTGCCGCCACATTCAACAAAACACAAACAGGATGTCATCGGATAACGTAATAAATCCTGTAAATCAAAGACCAAGGCCTGTCTCACCAAACCATGTATCAACAACTGATGTTGTTGCGGATCGATTTGCGGCACTCCGTTATGATGGCGCTCAAAATGCAAACCGTTCGGAGTAATCATGCCCTCCAGATCATGCAAAGGAGTCCACGACACACCGTTGCCTGGCGCCATCTCATTGCCCATCGTCCAGCGTATCGTCCGTCTTTCATACGGCGAAGGCTGTCCGTAATTGGAAAACGCCTTCCCCGGCTCGCGCATCCAGGGCAAACGCTGACTTGAAGACATTGAAGCCTCAGATGACCCAGCAGCCATCGCCGCTAACGAAAAACAAAGCCCTTTTTGCATAAACAAACGACGGTCCAACAGCCCGCCGCCAGCAATGGGCTTTAATTCACTGCTGTCCACTTTTCTTCCACCCTTGACTTGACTCCTCTCAACATAACAGACTATCAATACTGCCGAGCAAAATATTTAATTAAAAAATCCACGAAGCTGGACAATTTCGCCGGATAAAATCGTCTTTGCAAATAAGTCGCGTAGACCGACAAGGACGGAATTCGGTAGTCATGCAAGACTTCCACCAGGCGGCCTTGCTGCAAATAATCATGCACCGACAGCTTCGGGGCCCGCATGATTCCCATACCCATCGTAGCCGCTTGCGACAATGCCCGACCATTATTGGTGGCGAAATACCAATCGATCTTAATTTTCTCTGTCTTGCCGTTGTTATTGAATACCCAGTAATCGCCATGCGGCGTATTGACATAATGCAAACAACGATGAGCGGACAAATCCGCCAAGGTCTCGGGAGCGCCATGCCGGGCGATATATTCAGGCGACGCATAAGTGCCTAGTTCGGTCGAGGTAATTTTTCGGGCCACGACTCCCTGATCCAGGCAATCGGTGACGACAATCACCATATCAAACAAGCCATCCCTTAGATTTTGATATTTGTTGTCCAGAGACATCAAAATTTTCACATCCGGGTATTCTTTTTGATAAGCCTCGATAGCAGGCACCATGTAGATCCCCCCGAAATCAATCGGTGCGCTAATTTTCATGACCCCTTTAACGCTGCCTCCCAATTGAGCCGTGGCTTCATCGAGTTCGGCCAGATCTTCCAGTAATTGCTTACTTCTGGTGTAATAGGCTTCTCCCGCTTCCGTTAAATTCAAGCTTCGGGTAGTCCTATTCAACAACACAACCCCTAAGGACTGTTCAAGCTGGGCGACGTATTTGCTAATCATCATCGCAGACAGATTCATCTCCCTGGCGACCGCTGCAAAAGTACCCAACTCCACAATACGACAAAAAACACGCATATTGTTTAACTTATCCATAAACGCACTCGTCTTATAAATCTTTAATATATAATTTATAAACTATATTATGATTTATACCAAAATTTCTCTTCTATATAATTGAACTCGGAGATAGTAGAGCATCCGTTTGGATTTTCTCTTTAGATTGTTTAGGTCGTTCTTAATTGAGTGACCATGAACAAATCTTTGAGGATGTCTGAGCGGATCTTTTTTCAACTGAAAAATCAAAATTCAGTGACCTAGCCCCACAATCGAAAAAAATTCATCAATCTCGCATTTAGTACTGGATTATCACAAATCTTTAGGGTATTATAGTCGGCTCTTGCGGAGAGGTGGCTGAGTGGTCGAAAGCGGCGGTCTTGAAAACCGTTGAACCGAGAGGTTCCCAGGGTTCGAATCCCTGCCTCTCCGCCATTAAAATCCCCAGATCCTGAATTACGATTCAATTCGTAAGCCCCGCACCTATCCAAATCAATCAGCTCGATATCATTCTAGATCGTCAATTTTCGCCGATAGCGCTATTGCCGCGCATAAAAACACACCAACTGCTTGGAACCGAAACTAACCTTTATATTACCAAACTATCCGCAGCAAAGCAGATTACCTGATTTCCAGCAAAATCCACACCATCCCAGCTCCAAAACAAGCTAAGATAGATTCTCAATAGCGTAAAAAGATTAAATCCCAACACACAACCACAGCTAATTGATGCCACTGGTTTCATCTACGATCCCGTATACCCCTCATAGTTCTCTTTAACATCAAAAAAGGGGACAGGCTCTGAGGTATCCCCACAAATTACGCTTTTTCCAGGGTGCTGAAATAACCAACCAAGAGAGCTTGAGCGTGTTCCAATAAATTTTCCTGCAACTCAAATACCACATATTGACAGGCGATACGAGCAAGAAAAATGACCGAATAAGGTGAACGATCACGATTGCTGCAGACTTTGATTTGCCGTTCGATGGCAGTGCCTTTCAAGCCCAGCCCAATCAGCCAAAGCGCAAAAATGATAAGCGCTGCAATCAATAATAAATTCGCACGTCGTTCGGCGTTTATTCGGCTGTCTTGAGTTAAGTCGGCGCCATAATGCGCGCTTTTCGTGTCTCGGAAACCTTCCTCGATTTGCATGCGGGAACGATAATAATTCACGACATCAACCGGCGTATAATCCTTCAACGAGGGCGAAACGACCAGTAACCAGGGCTCTTTTTCGCGTGTCGCCTGTTTCCGACTGGATCTGGATTGAGCGGGGCGGTGTTGAACTGTCAGATCTTTACGATGTTTGGGGGCACGGTAAAACGCGACTAAGGTCCCGGGTAACGGATTGCTGCGAACCCAAAGAGCCTTACCCAGGCATTTGGCTTTGCGTGTAGCGCGAGCATGCAAGGATTTGGCGGGGAGCCATTGCTTGGGCTCATCGGCCCAAGCGATAAAATCTCGGCCGCGAATCCGACCCAACCAATGCCAATTGAGGGCTTCGACGGCCCGAAAAAACGGGGTGCGAAACCCGGAGTCGGCGACAATGATGGGGGGAACGCCGGGCGGAAGCAGTTCCTGAAGACGACGCAGAAACTGCTGTTGAACCTTGGGGTTCCCCAGTTTTTTGCGTGGGTGGACTTCCTCGTATAAGGTAATGGTACGACCGCCGGTCGGTAGCGCCGCGCGTAATAACTGTTGACTTTGATCGGCGGTGAGCGGTGACCAGTCGATAAGAATCAAAGGTAAGGACAATGACTGTAATGACCACTGTGTCATGACCCCATAGAGCTTTTGGCGCTCAGACTTGAGATTGGGATTGCCGAGGAGACGGTCGATGCGCTTGATTTTGTGTTTGATATAAGACGGGCCGGAAAGTGCGCGCCCCAGGGCCGTTAGCGATACCGAGGCGCCTGTCAAGCCAGCCTCTACGGTCGCCATGAGCGATTTAAGCCGGGTTCGATGAAGCTCAGGAAGTGCCAGTTTGATCAAATGATGGAGTAAACTGATGGTCGACATAGGGCCTTCCCGGCGAAGCTGAAAGATTATGTATTTCAACAATTAGACCCGAATAAACAATTTATCTATCAATTTTTAGCTATAGAAAATTGTTTTATATGACTATTTTGTGGGGATACCTCAGGGACAGGCTCTTTTCTCATGCTCCACTCTTTTTCTGGGCCTTCCGCGGTGCTTTCCAGCTAACACTATTACATATCTTAACCAATTAGTTTTGTTACTATTCAGTATCTTTCAGGGTTTAGGGAGTAGACCATTGATCTCTCGGGACGCGTGAATACATCCATGTAAGCTCTGGCTGCAACGTCCTGTTGCAGACAGCCCGATAAATCAATAGCCTACTCCCCTCTGATAAAAATACGCTGAATAATTACTTTGTTTTGATATAAAAGCAGCCTGTCCCCTTTTCAGCCTGTCCCCTTTTCACCTCGCTTGCCTTGACAGTCCGCACGGCCTTATGCGCGATTTGTTCATGAACCTTACGTCAATTCAGATCCTCCCGATTCATCGTGTCATAGAGCACATCTTTGCCCATGCCTCCTTGTAGATCTTCGCGGACAAACGTCTTTTTCAACCACAGCCATAACGTCAAGGCATAAAGCACTTCATCGATGGACGTACCCGAGCGCTTCCTGAAACCGGCCCGACTCAACACGGCTTTCATCCCGACCTGTTTCCAAAGACTGGCAAAGACGTTATCCATTAATATGCCGCCGCGATCCAAAAATCAACGGTCAGGGCTGGAAGTTCGGTGAGTTGTGTGGCACGATGCATAGGCGTTCTATTTGGGGTTTGATGTTGGATTCAAGACACCCAATATTATACCTCTTTAGAACGCTTATTTACTTATATATCAAAGGCTTACTCTATTCCCTGAACTCCGAAACTTTAGTAATAACCAACACCATAATTAAAGGACAGTCAATGGTCAGCAGTACGAATACGCCACAGCAATGTCGCGCCTTAACCACTAGCACACTGGCCTTTATCGTCTGTTTTGCGGTCTGGACCATTTTTTCCATTATCGGTATTCAAATTCAGCAAGAGCTGCAATTAAGCGAAACGGAATTCGGGCTTTTGGTCGGCACGCCGATTTTATCGGGATCGCTGGTCCGGCTGCTGTTAGGTATCTGGAGCGATATCTACGGCGGACGTATCATCTACTTGCTGGTGATGATTACCGCCGCGATCTCCACCTTGTTATTAACCACTGCCCATACTTACATTATGTATCTGCTTGCGGCATTGGGCGTCGGGGTTGCCGGCGGTTCGTTTGCGGTGGGTATCGCTTATGTCTCACGCTGGTTCCCGGCTGAAAAACAAGGCACCGCCCTGGGGATTTTCGGCTTGGGCAATATCGGTGCGGCAATCACAAAATTTAGCGCACCGTTCGTGATGGTAGCTTATGGCTGGCATGCTGTTGCCCAAGTGTGGGCAGGCGTTTTACTCTTGACCGCCGTCATTTTCTGGCTGGTGAGCGAAGACGACCCGTCCTTAAAAACCCGGCAAGCGGCACATATCAAAGGCGTTAGTTTCATGGCGCAACTCCAGCCTTTGAAGAATATCCAGGTCTGGCGATTCTCGCTGTATTATTTCTTCGTCTTCGGCGGGTTTGTTGCGTTAGCTTTATGGTTGCCGCGCTACATGATCGGCGCTTACGGATTCGATATTAAGACTGCCGGCATGCTGGCGGCTATTTACTCGATTTTCGCCAGTTTGTTCCGGGCGCTCGGCGGTTGGCTGGCTGACCGCTTCGGTGCTCGTACTATCATGTACTGGACCTTTATCGTCGCAGCCGTTTGTACCTTTGTGCTGTCCTATCCGCCGACCGATTACATCGTGCATGGAATCGAAGGCGATATTCGCTTCAGCTTCGCGATCCAACCCGGCTGGTTTGTTTTTCTGATGGCGGTGCTGGGTCTGTTCATGTCGTTCGGTAAGGCGGCCGTTTACAAACATATTCCGGTTTATTATCCCAACAATGTC
This sequence comes from Methylomarinum sp. Ch1-1, assembly GCF_030717995.2. NCBI lineage: Bacteria > Pseudomonadati > Pseudomonadota > Gammaproteobacteria > Methylococcales > Methylococcaceae > Methylomarinum > Methylomarinum roseum. Next base: position 3,762,371 of record NZ_CP157743.1, read on the forward strand.
GGTTCGGTCGGCGGCGCCGTCGGAATGATCGGCGGCCTGGGCGGTTTCCTGCTGCCGTTGACTTTCGGCATGTTGAACGACTTGACCAATCTATGGAGCAGCTGTTTCATGTTGATGTTCGTGCTGGTGATGATTGCGTTGACCTGGATGCACTTTGCTATCATTCGTTCCGAACGTAGCGCCGTACCGGGTCTGGCTGAAATATCCACCGACTTGCCCGAACTCAGTTCTCCATCCGATCTGCTGTTGACCGAGTGGAATCCGGAAGATAAAACTTTTTGGGCGACAAGCGGTAAAAAAATTGCCAGCCGTAATCTCTGGATTAGCATCCCGGCCTTATTATTGGCGTTTGCAGTCTGGATGGTCTGGAGCGTGGTGGTCATCAACTTGCCGAACATCGGCTTCACTTATACCACCAATCAATTGTTCTGGTTGGCGGCATTGCCCGGCTTGTCCGGCGCCACGTTGCGGATTTTCTATTCCTTCATGGTGCCTATTTTTGGCGGTCGTCGTTGGACCAGCATCAGTACAGGATCTTTATTGTTACCGGCTATCTGGATAGGCTTTGCCGTACAAAATCCGCAGACGCCCTATTTATTAATGGTGGTTTTGGCCTTGTTATGCGGCTTTGGTGGCGGCAATTTCGCTTCCAGCATGGCCAACATCAGTTTTTTCTATCCACAGGCGCAAAAAGGTACGGCGCTGGGATTGAATGCCGGCTTGGGTAATCTTGGCGTCAGTACCGTGCAATTCGTCGTGCCTTTGGTGATTGCGTCGGGCATTTTCGGTAGTCTAGGCGGCGAGCCGCAAGTATGGGTTAAAGACGGTGTGACGAAATCGATCTGGTTACAAAATGCCGGTTTTATCTGGGTGCCATTTATTCTGCTTACCACACTGGCCGCCTGGTTCGGCATGAACGACATTGCCTCGGCCAAAGCTTCGTTCAAAGATCAGGCCGTCATTTTCAAACGTAAACACAACTGGCTGATGTGCTGGCTTTATACCGGCACCTTCGGTTCGTTCATCGGTTATTCGGCCGGTTTCCCCATGTTGATCAAAATCTTGTTTCCTGAACAGAACCCCACCCAGTTCGCTTTTTTAGGGCCACTGGTCGGTGCGCTGAGCCGGCCTGTCGGCGGTTGGATGGCCGATAAACTGGGCGGCGCCCGGGTAACCTTATGGAATTTTATCGTCATGACCGCTACAGTGTTCGGTGTTTTGCATTTCATGCCGCACGACGGGACGGCGGGCAGTTTTGCCGGCTTCTTCATGATGTTCATGCTGTTGTTTCTGACCACCGGCATTGGAAATGGCTCCACGTTCCGGATGATTCCGGTCATCTTCATGACCGAACGCTTGCGTGAAGCCGAGGGTCAAGCCGAAGCCTTCATCAACCAGGCCCGGCGCAATGCCGCCAAGGAGTCCGCTGCCGTCTTGGGGTTCAGCTCGGCCATTGCCGCCTACGGCGCTTTCTTCATACCGAAAAGTTACGGCACATCGATCAGCTTGACCGGTACAACGGATGCCGCTTTCTGGTGCTTTATCGGTTTTTATCTGAGCTGTATCGGCATCACCTGGTGGTATTACGCCCGCAAAAATGCGCTGATGCCGTGTTGATATGGTTTTCAAGAATCGGGTTAACGCCAGGTAATCCGATAAGTTTTCTCACGCTAGCCTACGATAATAGGTACACATAATGAGCCATTTCCTCGACCGCTTGATGTTTTTCAAGAAAACAGTAGACACCTATTCCGGCGATCATGGCGTCGTCACCAATGAAGATCGAAGTTGGGAAGACAGCTACCGCCAACGCTGGCAACACGACAAAATCGTCCGTTCGACCCACGGCGTCAATTGCACCGGTTCCTGCAGTTGGAAAATCTATGTCAAAAACGGCCTGGTTACCTGGGAAATGCAGCAAACCGATTATCCTCACACCCGCCCCGATCTACCCAATCACGAACCGCGCGGCTGTCCGCGCGGGGCCAGTTATTCCTGGTATTTATACAGCGCCAACCGGCTCAAATATCCGATGATTCGGAGCCGCCTGGTGCGCTTATGGCGCGAAGCCAGAAAAACTCTGGAGCCGGTCGAGGCCTGGGCCTCCATTGTCGAGAATCCGTCCAAAGCCAAGGAATACAAAAGCAAGCGCGGCATGGGCGGCCTGATTCGCGCCGACTGGGCGGAAGTCAACGAAATCATTGCCGCCGCCAATGTTTATACCGCCAAAAAGTTCGGTCCGGATCGTATTGTCGGATTTTCTCCGATTCCGGCCATGTCGATGGTGTCCTATGCCGCCGGTAGCCGTTATCTGTCGTTGATCGGCGGCGTCAACCTGAGCTTCTACGACTGGTACTGCGACCTGCCGCCGTCCTCGCCGCAAACCTGGGGCGAGCAGACCGACGTGCCGGAATCGGCGGATTGGTACAACGCCGGCTTCATCATGATGTGGGGCTCCAACGTGCCGCAGACTCGCACCCCGGATGCCCATTTCATGACCGAAGCCCGCTACAAAGGCGCCAAGGTCGTGGTGGTCACACCGGATTATTCCGAAGCCAGCAAATTCGCCGACTTATGGCTGCATCCCAAACAAGGCACCGATTCCGCCTTAGCGATGGCACTGGGCCATGTAATTCTTAAAGAATTCTACATCCAAAAACAAAGCGACTATTTCACTGAGTATGTCCGGGAAAATACCGATTTGCCGTTTTTGGTGCAGCTGAAAGAACAAGACGGTTACTATGTGCAGGACCGTTTCTTGAGAGCCTCGGATTTTTTAGGGTCGCTCGGGCAAGAGAACAACCCGGACTGGAAACCCGTCGCTTACGATGAAATCAACGGTCAGATCGTACCGCCCGACGGCTCCATCGGTTTCCGCTGGGGCGAAAGCGGGCGCTGGAATATCGAACAAAAATCGGCCGGGACCGAGGTCAGATTGCGTTTGAGTTTAAACGAAATCAAAGATAATGTCGCCGCGGTCGGCTTTCCTTACTTTGGCGGCTCGCAGCATCCGCATTTCACCCATTCAGCGCACGATCCCATTCAACAACGCCATGTCCCGGTCAAAACAATCACCCTGGCCGACGGCACCGAGGTACTGGCTACCACGGTATTCGATTTACTGATCGCCAATTACGGTATCGATCGCGGCCTGGGCGACGCCAATGTCACCGATTCCTACGATGCCGATGTCCCTTATACGCCGGCCTGGCAGGAAAAAATCACCGGTGTCAAACGCCAAAATGTCATCGCGGTAGCCCGCGAATTCGCCGCCAATGCGGAGAAAACCAAAGGCCGATCGATGGTGATTCTCGGCGCCGGCATCAATCACTGGTATCACATGGACATGAATTACCGGGGCATCATCAACCTACTGATGCTGTGCGGTTGTATCGGGCAATCCGGCGGCGGTTGGGCGCATTATGTCGGTCAGGAAAAATTGCGCCCCCAAACGGGCTGGCTGCCGCTGGCTTTCGGCCTGGACTGGAAACGTCCGCCCCGGCATATGAACGGCACCTCGTTTTTCTATAATCACACCAGCCAGTGGCGTTACGAGAAGCTCAAAATCAACGAAATCCTGTCGCCGCTGGCCGACCCCAAGGATTGGCCGGGCAGCCTGATCGATTATAACGTCCGCGCCGAACGCATGGGTTGGCTGCCATCGGCGCCGCAACTGCAGACCAACCCGCTGGAAATCACTAAAGCGGCCGAAAAAGCCGGACAAAAGCCGGTCGATTTCGTCGTGGCCGGCTTGAAGGACGGCAGTCTGAAAATGTCCTGCGAAGACCCGGATCATCCGCACAACTTTCCGCGCAACCTATTCGTCTGGCGTTCCAACCTGCTCGGCTCGTCCGGCAAAGGCCATGAATATTTCCTTAAGTATTTATTGGGTACCCAGCATGGCCTTCAAGGCAAGGACTTGGGCGCCGAAGGCGGCGACAAACCGTCCGAAGTGGTTTGGCGCGACGAAGGCGCGGAAGGCAAGCTCGATCTTTTGGTGACGCTGGATTTCAGGATGTCCACTACCTGCCTCTATTCCGATATCGTTCTCCCGACGGCGACCTGGTATGAAAAAAACGATCTAAATACATCGGACATGCACCCCTTCATTCATCCCTTGTCCAAAGCCGTCGATCCGGCCTGGGAATCGCGCTCGGACTGGGAAATTTACAAGGGCATCGCGCGCAAATTCTCGGAGTTGACGGCCGGCCATCTCGGCATCGAAAAGGACATTGTCGCCGTTCCCACCCTGCACGATACTCCGGGAGAACTTGCTCAAGCAATGGCTGTCAAGGACTGGAAAAAAGGCCAGTGCGAACCGGTCCCCGGTAAAACCCTGCCGAACCTGGTGGTCGTCGAACGCGACTATCCCAATACCTATAAGATGTTCACGGCACTGGGCCCGCTGATGACCCAAGTCGGCAACGGCGGCAAAGGCATTGCCTGGAATACCGAAGACGAAGTCGAGTTTCTGGGCGACCTGAATCATCGCGTGACCGAAGAAGGCATCAGCCAAGGCCTGCCGCGCATCGACTCGGACATCGACGCAGCCGAAGTGATACTCTCGCTGGCGCCGGAAACCAACGGCCAGGTCGCGGTCAAAGCCTGGGCGGCGCTCGGTAAGGTCACCGGGCTCGACCACACTCCTCTGGCGTTGCCGCGCGAAGATGACAAAATTCGCTTCCACGACATTCAGGCGCAGCCGCGCAAGATTATTTCCTCGCCCACCTGGAGTGGCGTGGAATCCGAAAAAGTCTGTTACAACGCAGGCTACACCAATGTGCATGAACGTATCCCCTGGCGCACCTTGACCGGACGCCAGCAGTTCTTTCAGGACCACGCCTGGATGCGCGCGTTCGGCGAGACCTTATGCGTCTATAAACCGCCGGTCGACACCCGTACGATCGAACCGATGCTGGAAAAGAAACCCAACGGCAATCCCGAAGTGGTATTGAATTTCCTGACCCCTCACCAGAAATGGGGCATCCATAGCACTTACACCGATAATTTGCTGATGTTGACCTTGTCACGCGGCGGGCCTATCGTCTGGATCAGCGAAATCGATGCCGCCAAAGCGAATATCAAAGACAACGATTGGATCGAAGCGTTCAATGTCAACGGCGCATTGACGGCGCGGGCAGTGGTCAGTCAACGGGTGCCGGAAGGCATGACCCTGATGTATCACGCCCAGGAAAAAACCCTCAATACGCCGGGTTCGGAAATTACCGGTCGTCGCGGCGGCATCCATAATTCGGTCACCCGGGTGACGCTGAAACCGACCCATATGATCGGTGGCTATGCCCAGCAAAGTTACGGTTTCAACTACTATGGCACCGTCGGTTCGAATCGCGATGAATTCGTCATTGTCCGCAAAACCAACAAAGTCGATTGGATGGATGAACCCAGTCGAAGCCCCGAACAGGGAGAGGATGCATAAATGAAAATTCGCGCACAAATCGGCATGGTCCTGAACCTGGACAAATGCATCGGCTGTCACACCTGTTCCATCACCTGCAAGAACGTCTGGACCTCGCGAACCGGCGCCGAGTACGCCTGGTTCAACAACGTGGAAACCAAACCCGGAATCGGTTTTCCCAAGCAATGGGAAAATCAGGAAAAATGGAACGGCGGCTGGGTACGCAAAATCAACGGTAAGATCGAGCCGAAACAGGGCGGCAAGCTGAAATCCCTGGCCAATATTTTCGCCAATCCCAACATGCCGGGCATTGAAGATTATTACGAACCCTTCGATTTCGATTATAGTCATTTGCAAAATGCACCGACATCGAAAACGGCGCCGACGGCCAGACCTTATTCGGTGATCACCGGCGAACGCATGGAAAAAATCGAAGGTGGCCCGAACTGGGAGGAAATTCTCGGCACCGAATTCGAATCGCGGTCCCGCGATGTCAATTTCGAGCAAGTGCAAAAGGATATGTACGGCGAATTCGAAAACACCTTCATGATGTATTTACCGAGGCTGTGTGAGCATTGTCTTAATCCGACCTGCGTCGCCGCCTGTCCCAGCGGATCGATATACAAACGCGAAGAGGACGGCATCGTTTTGATCGACCAGGATAAATGCCGCGGCTGGCGGATGTGCGTGTCCGCTTGCCCCTACAAAAAGATTTATTACAACTGGGAAACTGGTAAATCGGAAAAATGCGTCTTCTGCTATCCGCGGATCGAAGCCGGCGAACCCACCGTATGCTCGGAAACCTGCGTTGGCCGCATCCGCTATTTAGGCGTACTGCTGTACGATGCCGACCGCATCGAAGCGGCGGCCGGCTGCGAGTCGGAACAGGATTTATATCAGCAACAACTAGATGTGTTCCTGGACCCTTTCGACGAAGCCGTGTTAACCGAGGCGCGCAAGGAAGGCATACCGGAGTCCTGGCTGACCGCCGCCCAGGCCTCGCCGGTCTACAAAATGGCGTTGGATTGGAAAGTCGCGTTTCCGTTGCATCCGGAATTCCGGACCCTGCCGATGGTTTGGTATGTGCCGCCGCTGTCTCCCATTCAAGCTGCGGCTGAAAACGACACAATCGGTATGAACGACAATATTCCGGACGTCCGTTCATTGCGCATACCGGTACGTTATCTCGCCAATCTGTTGACTGCCGGCAAGGAAGAACCGGTGGCGCTGGCGCTGGAACGCATGCTGGCGATGCGCGTCTATATGCGCGGCAGAACCGTTGATGGCCAAATCAATACCGAGGTGCTGGAGCAGGTTGGCTTAACGCAGGCGCAGGTCGAAGACATGTACCGTTACATGGCCATCGCCGGCTACGAGGACCGTTTCGTCATTCCGACCAGCCACCGCGAATATGCAGGGTCCGCATTCGATGCCTACAGCGAACAAGGCGGCTGTGGCTTCAGTTTCGGCAACGGCTGTTCCGGGGACGACAAGGTCAATCTGTTCGGTGGCGACAAATGGAAACAGCGCGGTAAGGTCCCGATCAAAATTCCGGTGAAAGTAGAACCGGTCAAATAGGAGATCATTATGCATACTTTTAAAATTCTGTCGGTGTTGCTCACTTATCCGCAACAAGAGACACTGGATGCGCTCGGTGAAATGGCGGAGATTATCGAACGCGAAACGCATCTGTCCAACGTCCACAAAAAAGCGGTCCAGTCCCTGATCGATTCCTATCGCGGCGCCGATTTACTGGACCTGCAGGAGCGTTATGTGGCGTTGTTCGACCGCGGCCGATTCTTATCGCTGCATATTTTCGAACATGTCCATGGCGAATCGCGGGATCGCGGCCAGGCCATGATCGATCTGCTTGAACTCTATCGAACCCATGGTTTCGAATTGAGTGCCCGGGAACTGCCGGATTTCATTCCGTTATTCTTGGAGTTTCTGACTCAACTCGCCTCGCGCGAACAAGCCCTGCAACTGCTGCGCGATGCCATGCCGGTGCTTAGCCTTTTAGGCGCCCGCCTAGCGGAGCGCGGCAGCAGGTTTCATGTCATTTTCGATGCCTTGGCGGATATTGCCGGCGAGCCGGAAGATATTGCCGATATCCGGCGACAGGCCGCCGTGGAAGGCGAAGACGAGTCGCTGGTTAATATGGATGCCATCTGGGAGGAAGAAGCCGTCAGCTTCATGGCGGCTGGCGAACCTTGCCAAACCCAAACCGGAACCGTCAATCCGATTACTATCACGCCGCGCGATCAAATTTTGAAGTCGCCGCGAAATCGCTCTCTCTGAAGAAGGACTACCTCAATGAATACGCTCTTGTTCGGCTATTACCCTTACATCGCGATGACGGTGTTTTTACTCGGCAGTCTGGCGCGTTTCGAGCGCGACCAATTTAGCTGGCGTACCGGTTCCAGTCAATTATTAAGCTCTGACGATGCTTTTCGTCGCGGCAATAATTTGTTTCATATCGGAATTTTACTGTTATTTTTCGGACATTTCATCGGTCTGTTGACGCCGCCGGCTGTCTATCACAGCTTAGGTATTTCCACCTCTGCCAAGCAAATATTGGCGGTAATCGCCGGCGGTATCTTCGGCGGTATCTGCCTGGCCGGGATTTATCCGTTAATCCGCCGCCGCTTGACCGACCCCAGGGTGCGCGCGACCAGCAGTCGCATGGATATTTTCATCCTGCTGCTGATCGGTTTTCAATTGGTATTGGGCCTGCTTACCTTACCGGTGTCTATTTATCACTACGACGGCTCCAGTATGTTGCTGCTGTCGGAATGGGCGCAACGCATCGTCACGTTTAGAAGCGGCGCGGCCGATGTGATTGCCGATATCAATTTCCTGTTTAAACTGCATTTGTTTTTTGGTATCACCCTTTTTTTGGTGTTTCCATTCAGCCGTTTGGTGCATATCTGGAGCGTACCGCTAGGCTATTTCAATCGCCCCTATCAGGTTGTGCGTAAACGTTGATCGGCCATAACCCTCATAGCAGCAGGAAATAACAAGTCACCCTGCTGTCTGCGTTTCGCCAAGTCTTTCTAAAACCTGTTTCTTGTTCATGGAAAATGGTTGATTCAGGGGTTGGCGGCGGACAATCTTGAGTGCTTTCCGATTCAGTTTGGTCGAAAAATTATCGAAACCGAAAACGCTGAGTAACGCGCTAAAATCGTCGGTAATTTCCCCGTGCCCGTATCCGAAAGAAGTATTGTGAGATGAGCTGTTGTTCGGTTCTTGGGTTTGATTGGTTTTTCCTTTGTATCGGTCATTGTTGAGCCCTCGTCATATACAGTAAAGATTCCGGTTGTTCACTTAAAGATCAGGAAAGTGATTGCAAAATGGAGGTAAGTATTCACACACCCTAGCTGAAAATACAAAATAATTGACAAACCGACACAAGAACATTGTACAAATCCATTAAGAAGCCTTAGTATTTATCCCATGCAACTCAGTAACCAGGACCTAAGCCAAATCGATGAAGACGAGCTTCTCAATTTACCGGAAGAGGAATTACGTTACCTATCGATTAAGTTACTTAACGACCTAAAAGAAGCGCGTGAGCGCTTAAGCCAAAATTCGCGCAACAGCTCTCGTCCACCTAGCAGCGAAGCGCCTTGGGATAAAGCAGCTACAGATAATACAAACGATCAAGAACAAACGGAGATCGATAAGTCTGCTGAAACGGAAGACACCGTCACCCCCCCGTCGCCTTCTAAAAAAGATCAGCAACAGTCCGCTGATCCTAACAATGAACATCAAGAACCCCGCAAACCCGGCAAACAACCAGGCGCACAAGGCTTTGGCCGAACACAAAAGCTAGCCATTACCCACTATCAAGATCATTACCCTGAAATATGTGCCTGCTGCCATCAAACATTAGAGCCGCGTCATGCTATCGCCTATGCCGCGTATGAAACAATCAATGTCGAATGGGGCGATGTTGAGCATCCAGGCATTCTAGTCACCCATACCAAGCACACTCTCTATGAAGTAGTGTGCGCCAATGGACATATCACGCGCAAAGAAGTCAGTCGTAGCAGTCATGCTCAATTGCCGGGTATTAGCCGAACTGAATGGCGTTTAGTGGGGCCTGGACTGGCAGCAATGATTGTTTGTCTTGCCTACCGTATGCGCCTATCGCGTGAGCGTATTCAGGAATTTTATATGACTGGTTAGGTATTAAATTAAGTGTTGGCACCATCAATAATACCCTACATGAAAGTGGCGCAGCGGCTATGCCGCTTGAAGATGAGTTTGCACAAGAAATCATTAACAGCGAATTGCTGCATGTAGACGAAACCTCCTGGATGGAGCACACGACTTTTCTTTGGTTATGGGTGTTCAGTACGAATCGCGTCACAGCCTATTGGATTGCTACGCGTAGCGCTGAATTATTGGAAAATCTTTTAGGCGACGACTTTAATGGTTGGTTAATGAGCGATGGCTACACGGTTTATCGCAAATATCTGAGTCGGTTACGTTGCTGGGCTCATCTTCTGCGTAAAGCGAAAGGGCTCAATGAAAGCTTAAACAGAGACGCCCAGCTTTTGGTCAACAAACGCACGATTTACTGGCTGTGTTGATAGGTGCGGTACGCAAAGCGCGAATAACACCACCTGATACGCCACTTTCTGAAACTTATCGCCTGCAATTACTGCTCTATCAGCAGATGTGTATACAAATGAAAACCCATGAACATAAGAAAACAGCAGCATTAGCCACGGAAATGCTAAATGACTGGACAGCTATTTTTCAAGTTCTGGATCAACCGCATCAGCCCTTAACGAATAATGAAGCGGAGCGAGCGTTGCGCCACTGGGTTATTTTACGCGGCATTTGCTATGGCACGCGCTCGGAAAATGGGACGCGTGTGTTCGCTATTTTAATCAGCGTCATTGAAACCTGCCGCAAAAGAAATCAGTCACCGTGGATTTATTTGGCACAAGTGATCGCAAGTCAGCGGTCAGGCTTGCCGGTACCGGCCTTGCCAATTGTTAGGGTGTCTGAATAATTACAAATGGAGCGGTAGGTACGGTCTAAAATGAGTCGTATCTCAATGAAGTCGGCTATCGAAAAGTGTACCGCCCTTTAAATTAGGCTATGTCACCGTTAAATGTGGAATCCTTAATTCATGCGGCTTTGAGCAAATGCCATGTTCCGCATTAAATAAGACTTTTCACAAAAAATAAAAAATTTTCAATATCTAACGGTGACATAGCCATTTATTTTGATATAAAAGCAGCCTGTCCCCTTTTCACTTAATTTATATAAAGAAAGTATTTGCTTACATACGTGATCTTAGGACGACTTCTATTAAAAACACTTAGCCTGTATACTGAAATCCGGCATGATGCGAGAAAACTGCATAACAACTTTATCAATTGATCGAAGGAAATATCATGAAAATAAAAACAATAATGTGTCTTACCCTGACTTACACATTATCAGGGTGCGCTTATCAACCGGCAGGAAAATATGAGCGACCCGATGGAATTTCTACAGACGCCCTTACTATCAAAAAAAGCCAACAAATTAAATCAGCTTCCGCATCCCACTGGAATTTATTAGCCGAGAATGAAGCGAAGAATTTGCTACAGCGGGTTAAAGGGCCAGTGATGATAAAAAAACCAAACTTCGCGACTGTTTTCTCCGAAACATATTACGACCTCTTAACTAGCAACCTAGTCAAAAATAATGCCGCAGTTATCAAAGACCCCATCCCATCAGCCACAACCATCTCCTATAAAATAAATGTGGTGACTCATAACAAATCCTCATCAAGACCGGATACTTTTCTCCCACTCTCCACTTTTGTTTATTATGTTACTGCAGAGGCAACCGAAGTCGTCAAAGCCCCTTTCTATGCAATAAAAGATCAACTATTAAAAAACTTGAGCTCGATTACAGAAGTTGTTGTAACCACTCAGGCACATAAGGACAATCTTGTCGTTTCATCTAATTCGAATATTTATTACATAGAAACCAAAAATAGCATGAATTATTTAGGTACCTCCCCTACTACTGGAAATTCCTCAATAAATTTTGACGTAGTAGGAGACTAAAATGAAATATAGAAAAATAATTATTTGTTGCTTTGCCAGCCTAATATTTTTAGGCTGCTCTTCATCACCAAAGCCAACCCCATATAGCCAACTGCCGAAAGATAGGTTAACCGTTTCCCATGGAAAGCTTGCTGCGCAAGCGTTAATTAAACAAGCCCAAAATAGACTGGGTAGAGGAAGCTCAATCATCGTTGCAAGCTTTGTAGATGTCAACGACTTGACGCGCTCAACGGCGTTAGGTCGCATACTTAGCCAACAGTTTGTTACACAATTCACAAACTATGAATATAATGTAGTTGAACTGCTTTTAAGGAAAAATATCTATATTACTGAAAAAGGCGGAGAGTTTCTCCTATCAAGACAAGTCAAAAGCATTAGCAATAAACATCAAGCTAACGCCGTGGTTGTCGGCTCTTACGCTGCCGGCATTGACACGGTCTTTGTTACGGCTAAAGTCGTCGACGTAGCATCAAATCTTGTTATTGCTTCTGTAGACTTCAGTATTCCACTCGACCCTAATACAAGCATGATGCTGAAACAATAGCACTTGTTGCCTAAAATATTTCAAGCTCTACACTCTCTCTACACCTATTCTCAATCACCTTCGGTGGGCGCCTCAAGGTGCCTGCCGTCATAGCGGATGCGGAGAAAAGGGGACAGGAGAAAAGGGGACAGGCTACTTTTCTCATGCTCCACTCTTTTTCTGGGTCTTCCGCGGCGCTTTCCAGCTGACGCTATTACATATCTTAACCAATTTGTTTTGATATAAAAGCAGCCTGTCCCCTTTTTCCGCTGTCCCCTTTTTCCTTGTCCCCTTTTTCCGACTGGATACGCACAACGGCCAATTTTGCCTCCGGTGCGGGGTTTTGGCGGCTTGCTTCGCGAAGCCGCCCTACGTTGGCTACCGGGTGCGGGTAGGGTGTGCTGACGTCAGGAAGCGCACCTTGTTTCGATGCGCTTCACGTTGTTCAGCACATCCTACGCAGGAAGACGACGCTGGACGACGATCGGCTTTACATTGACATCGCAGCCGTGGATTCGCCGACAGGCAATCCGACTGGATACGCACAACGGCCAATTTTGCCTCCGGTGCGGGGTTTTCGCGAAGCCGCCCTACGATGCAGAGCCGCGGCGCAAGTAGTCCGCATGTCGCTGCGAAATGCAGGTCAACGAGGTCCTGAACGATTCAACCGTGACTAGAGTAAGTTAAACGTTTGGGGCGGGTTAAATAACCCGCCCCGACCAGAGGGATGACGCAATATTAACCAATGTGTTGGTTCAGATATTTTTTAATGAGGGAGCCCTGGATGCAGGCCAGTGTCTTATAGACCAAATAGCCGATCTGTCATAGGGCTAATAGCCATATTTTCTTTTGCCTCCCCACACCCCATAAATGCAAAATTTTGACGATGCTGGCTCATTTTTCATGCACACGGTAATAAAGCGTTTTTGAGAGAGTTTCTATTTACACCAATAACGCGCACTTTTTGCCCAGACTCTTAGAATAACGAAACTTTTAACCAATAAAAAAACCCGCTAAGCCTTATGACTTGCGGGTTTTTAAATTTTACCGGATCACTCCGAACTTTAAATTGGTGCGATGGCCTGTCTTGAATAGGATTAATTAAATCTATAAATACAATATCTTATAAAATCAAAATTCATAAGATACCATCAAATATACCATCAAGAAATTAACCTTATCCACACCCCCTCTAACATAACACCGTTCGGCAGACGGCCTTAACCCACATGCTGTTGCCGCAAAGACGCCCCTGGCTCCGTCCTAAGTCAGTCTGACTTTACCGGCATCCAGTCTATTAGCACACTATATGGAAACAATCGATTCCCTAGCATGATTTCATGCCAACTTCATACAGGCCTTTATATTCATAGGATACAGGCCGGCATGATTCTTGATATAGGTAATGTTTCCTGTTAGTAAATAATAGGCTCAGCCTGCCCAATCACGCGGCCATCGCCGTTACCGCCGATAGATCCAACGGCCCAACCGAGTCTATGTGACAGTGGGTCTATGTGTCAGTGGGTCAACGACTGGTGTAGAACCCTCAAACAAAAAAAGAGCCGGTAAAAACCGGCTCAAAGCAACACAGCCAGCGAGCACAGGCTGTTTTACAAAAACTCTACCAAGCCTCAGCTATGGGGCAATTGAAGCCTGGTAACGCTCCTCATCGATCAGCAACTTAACAAAATCGATTTTCCCAAGATCGGTTGATTTTCCTTGTTGCCGGTATCTGGCGTCATAAACTTCTAAATAATGCTCGATCTTGTCTAAAAAGGCATTGATTTCGGTATCGTTCATTACAATTTCGCTCCTAAGTATTATCGAATCATTAAATGATTGCTTTTAAGATGTCCGATCGCGCCCGCCTTTTCATCAGCCGATATGCCGGCCGGCCAAACCAGCAAGCTGTCATTAGCAACAGCCAACCGTTCTATTGCTATGGCTTCAGAATCAGCTAAAGAAGCGTCCACATCATCATATAAAATGGCCGCCGCGTACTGGCTGCCATCGATCCCGGCGGGATTAAGCTGGGTGTATTTCAGGGAACCCTCAGCCACAGTGATGATAAAACGGTCACCCACAACAAAATCAATCGTTCCATCGGATAAAGTGAACGAAAGCCCGCCGCCGGTAAATGCAGCGCCTACGGCACCGATCCCAATCACGTCGCCTTGTGGGTCAGTCACTTGAAATTCACCGCCATCAACCGCCGACGTGGTAACTGTCAGAACATAATCACCCGCTTGGATACCCTCTACAAGGGAAACGGCGCTAAGCGTCCCATCGCCGGTATTGCCGCCGTCAGCTGATGATGAGGCCGCCCCGGTCTCAATTCTGCCCAGTATGGCGCCAGCCTTCAGGTTTTGCCCGGCAATCAAAGTTATTGCCTCTCTAAAAGTTGGGTCAACTTCGCTTAAAAGAAACTCACCGGCACGGTTTTTCTCTGTCAAAATAGCCATCTTTACCACTCCCCAAAAACTTTAATTTGCCGCGAATTCTAGGAAGATTTCCGGCCTAACATTTTCTCTCCTCGGGATATTCATCCCGATAGATTCGGCTTGATGAATAAGGCGCTCTTCATTCGTTTCCAATTTATCCAGCTCGGCATTAATTTTTGCAATCAATGATTTCCGTTCAGCGTTAGGTGGGCCTGCTTCATAATCTAAGGCGCTGATTCTTTGAGCAACGTTTTTTTTGATTTCTTCGCCAAATAAGCTGCATAGCATCTCGCTAAGATTAACCCCCTGGATTCCATCGCCGAGGCCTCTTAAGCCCGTTGTAAATATATCCACATCGGCAAACAGCCGACGAACAAGGCCGGCGTCGTCTGCGTAAGAATCCACTTTTGCGTTAAACCGGCTTATAAGGTCTTCCTTGTTGGGGTTGGCTGTCTCCAACCATTGTTTTTCGTCTTGCAATTCGGTTATTTGATCCCGAATCTTTTTAACGTCATAGATCGCTGTTGTTGCATTGAAATTTGCCATATTGACCGCCCTTATATCCCGCCTGAAATGATTAAGCCGTGAGTGCCTGTCCCGCCTATATTAACGCCGTTTTCTTTCAGAAAATCTTCACAGCGTTGACGTAAGCCAAGGATTAATTGATGTTTTTTTAAAACCTCTTCTCGGTAGGCATATAGCTCGTTTAGTTCTTCGACGGCCGCCAGGTATCTTTCTAGCGTGACCTTTGCCAAGGTATTGTTAATTGGATGAAACTCGTAGGCATTGAGCAAGCTTTCTAAAGGGAAGTCTAAAAACCTGATTGAACCCGGTTTTAAAACGTCTTTTTTTAATTTCCCGGTCCGGACCAAATATTCAAGTTTGTTTTGATTTATCTCCGCAGAACCATCATGCTCTTGAATATTTCTTCTCAGCTCCGCTACATTCTCTTTAAAATGCAAATATTCGTCAGATAACGCCATATATTCAGCGTGTAGAGATTTCGCTTCTCTTTGCAGCTTCTTAAGCTTCGCAATGTTGTACTTAGCCACTATTGACACCTGTTTTAAGTTGTTTTCTCGGATCGCCCCGTAGGGAAGATATTCACAACCATCATATATCGGCATTAGTGAAAAATTAGGCGCTTTCTTTCTTCACAATATCGTGCAGCCCTTTATCTGAATGCGGCATCTTGATACCAGCCTTAAGCGCCCAAAATAAATGGCGCTGCGTATCAGGCAGGTTTTTTGGTGGCTCCTTGTCATATTTGATATTTTCCCAGCGCCCCGCCTCAAAATTTCTTAATATTTCGGCAAGCCTTTCCGATCTACCCCATTCCGTTAAATCATTGTCGTTAATGGAAGTCCAGGCCGCCTTGATATGCCGGTTTCTTTTTTCGCGCCGGAATTGATAATAGAGGCTAGATAACCCTAACGTTGAATCCAGCGAGTAACCGACCTTAATTTTCCGTTCAATGCCTTGCTTAAGCCAGACGGCCACATCAGGACTAAGCGGTTTACCCTGGTCAATTGACCTCAATAGGCTTTGGACCTTATCAATCATTTGCTATTTCCTAATATCTTAGGCGTTCATCTGTATGAACACCTTATTAATAAAATTTGAGAAAAACGACATCATTAGAATAATTAGCCCGAGAAAACACTCTCGGTTAATATTTATAAAAACTATCTAATGCCTTGATTAACAAGGGATACAGAGCATAACCGTATCTTGCTGCCGAGACTATAGAGCCACAAAAATTCAAAAAAACCGGGGTTCGAATTACCCGCTAGGGTGGCATATAGGTACAGGGTCCCCGGCTAATTGGTCTTGCAGTCGAGAGCATGACCAGCCGCCGATCCATAACTAACCTCAGTCGTTTTTATTCTTCCCAGAGCTTTAGTGTGTTTCATTTCTATTGCTGCTCTTGGCTTATGGTTTCTATGCAACCAATAGTCTGAATAATGAGCAAAGCCTAATTTCTGTATCAGTGTCATGTTTCACCAATTGGATTTAATCAAACCAAACTTTCTATTTATATTTAGGCCAGAACTTAGGTAATTTAGGTAACTTAGAGGTATGACGCGGCCTACAGCCGAAGAAACTTAGGTAACTTAGCAAGAACTTAGGAAAATGCCTGTTTAAATAAAAGCTAAGTTTCTGCCTAAGTTTCTGCTAAGTTACTAGCTGTAAGCCTTGTAAACTCTCTAAGTTACTAAGTTCTTAAAGTTCTACGCGGATTTCTAATATTTGTTACACCGTATAAAAAACAGTGGTTCCCTTTCCGGCTTTTCCATCAGGTCTTGGCTTGGTTTCCTGCTTAATCAATGGCGGTGCAGAGTTCAGCAACACATTTAATGCAGTGGTAATCTCCGCCGCTGATAACTTATTTCTGAAGCTGCTCGTAATCGCCGTCCGAGTACATCCATCGTTTTTGGTTATAAACTCCAGCAATGTTTTTGACGTTTCATTAAGCTTTTCAGATTCGGCTTTGGCCGCTAGTGTCTGAAATATGTAACGAACCGATGCTTGCCAATAGTTCACCCAGGCCAACGCCGCATCGATATGTACGCGTTCAATAGTGCTTTTCTGATCGAACAAGGCAAAGATCATTGCCAACATTCTGGTATAGATTTCGGACCGCACCAGCAACGCGCCGACAATGCCGTCATGATCTTTGGTAATCTCTGGGTAATGGTGCGTCCAATATCGCGCCGCATCGGGCGATAACCTGACTTCAAGACGGCCCGGTTTCGTAACATCGCCATTGGTTGCATATTCCACCGCTTCGGCAATCTTGACCGCCAAGCGTTTGATTTCTTCGTTTGGCGTTCGCTTCGGTAAAGGAACGAGTTTCGGCCTAGCTACGTGCAAAATGATGAATCGATTCATGAAACCGGATTGCGCATCAACCGCCGTCATTTTCTCTATCAATTCCGGCGCCGTAATATGCCCCGTTAGGACTACATGCGGATCTGTTGCCGACCATTTCGCATTCTTCACTAGCGGGCTGATCGTCCGACCGTCCCACGTCGTGCGGATAATGGCCGATAAGTTGTTTTTCTCTCGTGAAGCCGCCGCCATTGCTCCGGCAAACTCAGCCTCAACAACCATCAACCGCTTGTCGCTCACGCCATCATCAATGTTATCGCCGCCCTTGCCTTCGATTGGATCACGAATCACCCAACCCAAGCCTTCTCCGGTCGATAAGCCGCCGTCGTGACGTTTAAGACTTGGGAAACCATCGCCCAATAGTTGCCCAACTTCTTGAAAAATTCGCCGTGGCGTATGCTCCGCCGTGCCTTTTCTCGCCTTGCCGGTTTTACCCACATGCAGAAAAAATGGCCTTGCATGGCATAATCCATCACCGATGTCCTGATAAGCGACACGGCCAATTGAAGCGCAAAATAACGCAATCACATTCGACGCAACCGCCACCTGGGACGCCTCACTATGAGCGGTTGCCACCTCCACAATGTCCTTTAAAAAACCGTGATAAGCCGCCGCCGCCAGCACTGGCGGCGGGTTTAACAAAGCATTCTGTTTTTCAATCTCCTGATCTATCTGTGCATCGTGTCCCACTTCCGCCACCTGATCTAAGATTATGTCCTTGGTTGCATCAATTCCTTTTTCAACAAGCACATCGTTAAAATCGACAGATTTCACTTGTCTTGTCATGTCGCTGATCTCCAGGTGGGATAGATCACAATCCCGCCAACCGCGCGCGCCGCGTCAGTCGCTTTGGTTCTCCCAGGATTATCTTGATTATCGATATCGTCATCCGCGCATAAAACAATTTTCGCCAACGGATAGCGTTCACGCACGGCGACAGCGACAGGCCGTAAATTTCCGGCATCGAAGGCAATGAATACGATCCACCCTGTTGCCATTCTAATACTGGCTCCGGTCGCGTACCCTTCCACAATTGCTAGAAAATCATTTGACTTGATACGCTCACCCAGAATGCAAAAACGCCCTTTTTTTACAGTTCCAGTTAGAAATTTTTTATTGCCATCGCCATCGATGAACTGTAATCCGGTCAGCTTTTTATCAAAACCATAAACCGGCAAAACGATGGATCCCCGCGTAAAGCGCGTATTGAACGCCGCCACTTTTTTACGCTGAAGATAGGCTGATCGTCCACGACACGGCAACTTTGCCCAAATCTCCGCCGCCCGTTGTGCCGTTTCCTCGATCTGGCTTTGTCGCTCTTGCTCCGCTTCAATACGCTTGCGTTCCTGTTCTGCGGCATATCGCCGGCGTTCTTCTTTTGAAAAAGTCCGAATAGCCTGCAATCCGACATTGTAGGAAAAAGTTTCAGCCCCTTTAAACCAGCCGAACGACCCGGCAACTAACTCTTTTCCATCATCCAGTCTGAATGGAAAAAGAACGTACCAGGCCCGCTTTTTGTTTTTCTTCGGTTCCCAGTCTGGCCGGAAACGATGCAACGCACCGTCCACAATAAGATCACGCTCAGTCAGCCCTGTTAGGCCTACGGCAAGCATCTGCTCGATAACATTCTCCAGGCCGCTTTTATCGATTACGCCTGTCTCCGCGCACGTAACGCCGCGACAGGCCTCATTAGAATCAGTCATTTTTAAAACTCCTTTTCGCCGGGTTCAAAATCCGTTACAATTGCTTTGTAGTTTTTTGGGATATGAACCCGGCTTAATCTGGTCAATTAAGTCGGGTTTTTTGTTGCCTACGGATAAACCGCTCGGCCTTGCCGTGCAGCTTGGCCGCTTCTGCCGCATTAACGCTGGGCTTGAAGTCATCCACCACAAACACGGCATCACCTTTTCTGCCCTTACCTGTTTTCTCACCGAGACCTAGCCAAGCAATAGGTTTCGCATGACCGCGCACATCACCGATGGGCTGCTGAATACTTGCTAATATCGCGGCCCTTCCTGGCTCATCGATCGATGAAAACAAAAAAGTCATACCCGCGA
The DNA here is from genome assembly GCF_030717995.2 of Methylomarinum sp. Ch1-1. NCBI lineage: Bacteria > Pseudomonadati > Pseudomonadota > Gammaproteobacteria > Methylococcales > Methylococcaceae > Methylomarinum > Methylomarinum roseum. The sequence goes on from NZ_CP157743.1 coordinate 3,781,774, forward strand.
CATAGGCGCCTGGTCGTATTTTCTTGATTTTCTGCAAAACCGTGTTTGCTTGGGCCTCTGTTGCATACATCGGCGACAACGCAATACCAATCTCGTTACCTTTATCCATCTTGACCTGGTAGGCAAAAACAGCGGCGGGGAATAATTTTCTAGTGGCGCTAATATTCACGGCATCACCTCCTTGATTTGCTGCTCGATCTCGTAATACTCGGAATCAAGCCAGCGGGAAACATGGCGGATATGCAATATCTCATGGAACAGGCGGAAGCCTTCCGCATCCAGGCGGATCAGTTCACCCAGGGAATGGTTGAAAGGTTGATCGGTGCGGTAGGCGCTAATAAAGGCATCAGCTAGAAATTGCCCACTGTGGCCGCCGTCCTTGACGCGTTTCAGCAATAAATCCGTTTCCAAGGGCATTGGATCGAGGCCGCGCTCTTGGGCCTGCCTGGCTAGAATCTCATCAAGTGATCGCTTTCTGGGTGCTTCAATGGTGATAGGGTTCATGATTCACCCCCATAAATGGCATTGAACTGGGTGTTGAATTCCCGATGCAGTTGCAGCAATTCGGCAACGGTCAATTGCTCGACCGATTTCCCGGTTTGCTCAATACGGCGGTTTAATCCGGCGGTGTAATGGCAGTTTGACCCGGCAATGTCGCCGATCTCCAGGCATACATCGATTAACGCCAATTCCTTGGCTTGTGTTTCTGTGGTTGATATAGCCATGATTCAACCCTCCATCATGCCGATGAACTTCAAGCCATAACGGCCTTGCAGTTCTGGCAATAAGGCTTGGATTTGCGACGAAGATAGGCCGCGACAGACTAACGTCTTAACGCCGTTGACGTGTTTGAAAAGGTCGAATTTTGATTGAATGTTGCCCTGAGGTTTGGGCGGATTTTGGGTGTGATTAACCATGACGGTAGCTCCTGTATTGAGGATGTAACCGCCTCTCATTGGTCTCAATCGTTGGGAGGCGGGCTGCACTGGGTTGAGACTACCGGATACAGGAACCGGCCAGGCCGAAGCCTGCCCAATGCAGCCCACCATGACAGATTTTAAGCGGATGAATCCCGCTTTAATTTTTGATGGGCAATAAAAAACCGCATGAATCGCGGCCTTTTGGCCTGTAATTTCCGGGGTCTCAATCCCGGCACTCGTTTTTTGCGAGTGCGGGTTAATCTTAGCCGCCGTTTTGTTCGCTGTCAATGCCAACATCACGCGGACACCTCATCGATGAGGCGTTTAATATCTTCCACCCGCCAGGCGGAACAGCGCGGCGATAGCTTCACCGGCGCTGGGTAACGACCGGCTTTTACGCCTTCATACCAGCTTGTTTTTGAAACAGGAATAACGGCAGGAATGCCTTTTTTTGGATCGCCGATTATTTGCGGCAATCGAAGATAACCCGTACTGGGTAATTGATGAACACTCATGTAAAACACCTTGCCTTTAACGGCTTTAGTTGAACGTGAGTGTATTTTGAATGACAGGTTATTTTTTGTCGGTATGAATACGTTTAGAAAAAACGACTCATATTTAAACTTTTTTCTTTTTTTGACTTTGTTTGAAGTTTTTCACATCTTGAACACAAATTGATTCATCTCCTAGCGAAACCTGCAAAACATCCGCTAATTCCTGTTCTGTAATATTAAGGATTGTTGAAGGCAATTGCCTTATTTCAATTTGATGGTCAATAACCTTAAAAAAATGCTCGCAGAAAAAATTGATTTTACCGGCTTTTTTTGGCGTCATCGCGTCATCTGAAACCTTAAAACCCATTGAATACTGGCGGGATATTTCATCGATGATATTTGGAATATCTGGGAAGTATTTAAATTCAATTCCCTTTATAGCCTCATTAACTCCACCAGCTATCCGATCATTAAACCTATGGCGAGTTTCAGAATCCGCTTGATTATCAGCCGCATTCTTTATTAATTCAAATGGACAGCAATCTGCACTCTCGAAAAAGCCATATTTTGAGCCCAACAATTGAGCCGCTTTTATTTGTCTCGATAAGCTATCCGCCGTCTTTGATATTTCCGCCAGTTTTTCATCATATTCATTCTTAGCATCACTAATTTCTTTTTTCTTTTCCCGTGCATAATCGCTTGAACATTCAACCAATATTTGCAGAAAAATAGCCCAATATAACCCCTCTGAACCCTGAGATTTTTTGATATTTTTATCTATATGCCAGAAAGCCTTGATAAAACCTGAATCCTGACAATCAAGCAAACGCTTAACCACAGGACCATCACGCTTCATGAAATGTTTTTCAGAATCGGCCAATACAGAATGCGCCCTTTTAGGCAATCTGGAACTCATACGCACCCCATCAAAGTGCATCATCACTGAAAGGAAACCGGGCAAGCTGGGTGATGAATCCAGCGTTTCAGCCGCTAAACCTAGCCCGGCAATATGATTATACCTGTTTCCTGATCGGTATCACCTCAGCGCCGTTTTTAAGGCCGTCCAGGTAATCGGCCCAGGCTTGCATCATGCGGCGGCGTTCGTCCAGGTATTGCGCCCGGTTATAGGCCGCCCGCACCTGATCCCTTGGCATGTGTGATAATTGCCGCTCGATCGCGTCAGGACTCCAGCCTTGTTCGTTCAATAGTGTACTTGCCGTTGTTCTGAACCCGTGCGGCGTTACATCGTCATTGGTGTAACCCATCGCCCGTAGCGCCGTTCTAACCGCATTATCGGACATGGGACGGCCATCGTTACGGCTGGAAGGGAAAACATACCTCCCGGCCCCGGTAAGCGGCTCGATCTCGCGCAAAATCGTGATAGCCTGATCGGAAAGCGGGACAATGTGCTGAATCTTCGTTTTTGTGACCAGATATCGCCATTCCTTTGCTGTAAAGTCGATATCAGCCCACTCCATTGCCCTGATTTCTCCAGGGCGCTGGAACAATAACGGTGAAATTCTTAAAGCTTGCTGAACCACAAACGTTCCGCTATAGGCATAAATTGCCCGCATAAGCTGACCCACGTCCTTGGGTTCGGTCAATGCCGTGCGATGTTTCGCCTTATGCGCTGGTATTTGTTTGGCGACCGCTTGCGCCGGGTCGTACCCAGTTAAGCCGTGCGCTATGGCATAGGCGTAAATTTCGCTTATTTCGGCCCGGATACGGTGTGCCGAATCTATTTTGTGTTTTTCGACCAATGGCCTTACCACGTTGAACACATCCGGCGACTTCACGTCTTTAACCGGGGTTTGCCCAATAACCGGAAACACATGCAGTTCAAAGCGTCGAAGTTTTTTCTTGTGCGTCATCGGCTCGATGATTCTTTGTTTTGCCTTAAACCACAGCATAGCCAAATCGATAAACAAGTTACTATCGGTTTTCTTTTCCTGCATGGGGTCGATACCGTCAGCAATTTGTTTCCTTGCTTCGTCGCGCTTCTCTCTGGCCTTGGCAAGCGTTACATCGGGATACCCCCCGATGGACATGGTTTTTTGCTTGCCTTGAATGCGGTAATTAAACCTAAACAACTTGCTGCCAGTGGGATTTATGAGCAGATAAAGCCCTTTCTCGTCAGTGAGCTTATAAGGCTTCTCTTTCGGCTTGGCGTTCTTGATAGCTGTATTCGTCAACATTTGATGGTATCGCCTTTAAAATTTTAAACGCTGCAACCCATTGTTATTAATAGGCTTTTAACGATTTTGATGGTATCGTAAAAATTTATACTCTCGATACCATCAAAAATACCATCAAAAATGCCCGGCTGCCAGTGGTTTTTACCGGACACTAACGGACATAAAAAAGCCCAAAGTCTTGATAACTCTGGGCTTTCTGGGTTTTTTCCGGGCTTCCCGGACTTGCATCTGGTGCCGATGGCCGGACTTGAACCGGCACGACCTAAGTCACCACCCCCTCAAGATGGCGTGTCTACCAATTTCACCACATCGGCTTTTTTTCTTTACCTGTCTGTATCAATTATTCGCCGCCTTTGGCAGATTCCTTAGCTTCATTAACCACTTGCTGAGGCACTTCTTCCTGAGCAACTGGCGCCGCACCACCTTCCACTAAAGGCACGTCAGCTTTAACATCTTCGACTGCCGGGGCATCCATGATGTCGGTTTGCTCTTCCTGATAACCGCCTAATACCGCCAAACCCAGACTGGTCGCAAAGAATAATGTTGCAAAGACCGCTGTCGTTCTCGATAAAAACGAAGCCGCACCCTGAGCACCAAACACCGAGCCAGAGGAAGCGCTACCAAAAGCCGCGCCAGCATCGGCGCCCTTGCCTTGCTGCATTAAAACCAAACCGACCACACCTAAGCCCAATAAAACATGGACAACAATAATAACCTGATACATATGTTTTTTATAACCGCTATAAATTAAATCGAGCGATAAATGCTCAAAAAGGAGTCAGCATCTAGAGAAGCGCCACCAATCAACCCACCATCGATATCAGGCATCGCAAACAACGCTTTGGCATTATCAGGCTTAACGCTACCGCCGTATAAAATCTGGATCTTATCGGCTATTTCCTGACTTTTCTCAGCAATACGCTGACGAATATATTTATGGACTTCCTGAGCCTGATCATCGCTCGCTGTTTTACCGGTGCCTATCGCCCAAACCGGCTCGTAAGCGATCACAGAGTTCGCTAAGGCGTCAATTCCCGCCATATCGATGACGGCATCCAATTGCTTGTCGATAACGGCAAAGGTTTTGTCCTGTTCGCGCTCTTCCAGAGTTTCTCCGACACATAATACTGGTATTATACCTTGTTTCTGCGCCTGACAGAATCTTGCCGCGACCGACTGATCGCTATCGCCGTAGTAAGAGCGTCGCTCGGAGTGTCCAACCAAAGCATAGGTGCAACCACAATCTTTCAACATAGCCGCCGAAACTTCGCCGGTATAAGCGCCTTTTTCTTGGTCGGCCACATTTTGCGCGCCCAGAGCCAGTGGAGTGGATTCGATAACGCTGCGCACATCGGATAAATAGACAAATGGAACACAAACCGCAACACCCTGATCACCCGATTCCAAACCGGCAACGATAGACTGCGCAAGCGCCAGGCTCTCCGCGCGAGAACCATTCATTTTCCAATTTCCCATAACCAAAGATTGTCGCATCACTTACTCCAGGCAAAAATAAAACTCGGTATGATATAGGTTACCGTCATGCAATTCAAGCAACGATTGCCTTCCTGACGTCATCAGCCAACTGATTGGCGTACCTCTTGACCTCATCTTCATTGACCCCTTCAACCATCACCCTGATTAAAGGCTCGGTGCCCGATGCTCGCAACAACACTCGACCATTGCTCCCCAAACTCTTCTCAACGGCGCCGACCGCTTTTTTCACGCTATCGAGCTTATCGAGATCAACCTTTCTTTCGACCCGCACATTGAGCAAAACCTGGGGATATTTTTCCATGCCGGACTTGAGCTCATGCAGGCTTTTACCGCTATAACGCATTTCCGCCAGCACCTGCAACGCGGCAACGATACCGTCTCCGGTGGTCGTTCTGTCCAAACAAATGATATGACCGGAACCTTCACCGCCCAAGATACCATTTTGCTCGACCAGCATTTCCATCACATAGCGGTCCCCGACCTTGGCGCGCAACAATTTGACCCCTTCCTTATTCAGAGCGTGCTCCATGCCCAAATTAGTCATCAGCGTACCTACGACCGGCCCGGCCAATTTTCCGGCCTTGAGGCGCGATTTGGCGATGATATAAATCAATTCATCCCCATCGACGATCTCCCCCTTATGATCCACCATGATCAGGCGGTCTCCATCGCCATCCAAGGCTATACCGAGATCGGCACGGTACTCCCGCACCTTAGCAACCAAGTTCTCAGGTTTAGTGGCGCCGCACTCGTCATTGATATTCAAACCATCCGGATCGGCGCCGATGGCGACGACTTCGGCCCCTACCTCGCTAAAGACATGCGGTGCGATATGATAAGTCGCGCCATGGGCACAATCGATAACGATCCTCATGCCCTTGAAATCCAGCCTGGTAGGTACGGTCGCCTTGCAAAATTCTATGTAGCGACCCGCCGCATCACCGACCCGCTTGACCTTGCCCAAATGGGCCGATTCAACGGTCGTCATCGGCGAATCGAGGTATTTTTCGATCTGATATTCCAACCCGTCCGGCAACTTAGTACCATCGACGGAAAAAAACTTAATGCCGTTATCGTAATAAGGGTTATGGGAGGCGCTAATCACGATACCCGCCTTAGCGCGCAGGGTCCGAGTCAAATAAGCAATGCCGGGGGTCGGCATTGGCCCCAGCATGCGGGTGTCCACGCCGGCTGCCGACAAGCCGGCTTCCAACGCCGACTCAAACATGTAACCGGATATACGGGTATCCTTGCCGACCAAGACGAAGCCGCTCCCCTCTTTCGCAAAGACGCGGCCGGTTGCCCAACCCAGTTTCAGCATAAAATCCGCAGTAATCGGATATGAACCTACCTTACCCCTGATACCGTCTGTACCGAAATATTTTTTTGCCATCGATCAATCCATCTTTCTTCAAACCAAAAAAAAGGAGAGACTCAAAGCCTCTCCTTTTCATTTTAACAGAGTTTAGCTCTGCTCGGTCGCACCGGCGATTGGCGCCTCTTTTCCATCGGCCTTATTATCGTCGTCGGCCTTCACGCCACCGCTCCTCGGTGGCGTATCGTCCCAGCCCTGAGGCTCTCTGACAGGCTTTCTCGTCATCAAGTCTTCGATCTGGAACTTATCGATGGTTTCGTACTTCATCAAAGCCGCGGCCATCGCATGAAGTATATCCTCATTGTCCTTCAGAATCTTTTCCGCCCGCTCATAGTTCCTGTCTATGATGGAGCGAATTTCCTCATCGATGGTATGAGAAGTTTCTTCGGCAACCGTTTTATGCTGAGTCACGGAACGCCCCAAAAACACCTCGCCTTCTTCCTCGCTATAAGCCAGAGGCCCCAGGCGTTGCGACAGGCCCCATTTAGTAACCATATTTCTGGCCAACTCGGTGGCTCTTTCAATATCGTTGGAAGCGCCGGTAGACACCTCTTCCCAACCAAAGATGAGCTCTTCGGCGATACGCCCGCCATACAGACTGGATATCATGCTATCCAATTTACGCTTACTGGCGCTGTATTGATCGGTTTCCGGCAAGAACATCGTGATACCCAAGGCGCGCCCGCGCGGCATGATACTGACCTTGTAAACCGGATCATGGTCGGGCACCAGACGCCCAACGATGGCATGCCCCGCCTCATGATAAGCGGTCATTTTCTTTTCTTTCTCGCTCATCACCATCGAGCGGAGTTCCGCGCCCATGATCAGTTTGTCCTTGGCTTTTTCCAAGTCCACCATGCTAACCAAGCGCTTGTTTAGACGCGCTGCGAACAATGCCGCCTCATTGACCAGGTTGGCCAAGTCGGCGCCGGAAAACCCGGGCGTACCTTGCGCAATATACTTGATTTCCACATCGTCGGCAGACGGCACTTTTTTCATATGCACCTTCAAGATCTGCTCACGACCCTTCACATCCGGCAGACCGACCGTGACCTGACGGTCAAAACGACCGGGACGCAACAACGCCTTATCCAGCACGTCGGCGCGGTTAGTGGCCGCGATCACGATAATGCCTTCATGCCCCTCGAAGCCGTCCATCTCAACCAACAATTGATTCAGAGTCTGCTCGCGCTCATCATTGCCGCCGCCTAAACCGGCGCCGCGGGAACGACCGACCGCGTCGATCTCGTCGATGAAGATGATGCAGGGCGCGTGTTTCTTGGCCTGCTCGAACATGTCGCGCACCCGCGAGGCGCCGACGCCGACAAACATTTCGACGAAATCGGAACCCGAAATCGTAAAAAACGGTACTCTCGCTTCGCCGGCAATCGCACGAGCCAGCAAGGTCTTACCGGTGCCCGGCGGCCCCACCATCAATGCGCCACGCGGCACCTTGCCACCCAATTTCTGATATTTAGCCGGATCTTTCAGAAAATCGACCATTTCCTCAACTTCTTCCTTGGCTTCATCACAACCGGCGACGTCGGCGAAGGTAATCTTATTCTGATCCTGCTCCAGCATCCGAGCCTTGCTTTTGCCGAAGCCCATAGCGCCGCCACGGCCGCCGCCAGCGCCGCCCTGCATCTGACGCATAAAAAACACCCAGACCGCAATCAACAGCAGTATCGGCCCAAAAGAAACAAAAATCTGCATCAACATCGACGGCTCTTCCGGAGGCTGAGCCTTGATTTCAACGCCATTGGCAAGCAGATCATCGACTAAATGCGGATCATTCGGCGCATAAGTCTTGAATTTCTCGCCAGTCTGCATTTTGCCTTTAATCGAATTTTCATCAATAACAACCTGCTGTACCTGACCGGATTTCACCGACGACAGAAACTGAGTATAGGACAATGCAGAATCGGCTAGATTCGACCTCGCCCCAAAGTTATTGAATACGGACATCAAAACGACAGCTATGACAACCCATAACACTATATTTTTAATCATATCATTCAAGTTACACGCTCCAGACCGGAACAGTCTTCACTATAAAAATCCTAGTAATTGTATCAGGAAATGTAGGCCCTGATCGTTTAATTGGCTTGTCACGCCTCATCAATTCCGCCCCCGTCACTCATTACAATCACCCTTTAGTTAAATATAAGGGCTATTCGGTTTATTTAAACCCTTTCGCCAAAATATAAACCTCATTGCTCCTCGCCCTGGAGGCTTTCGGCTTCCGAATGGTCACACTATTGAAGTATTTTTTAACGTCATTGAGATAAGCGTCGAAACCAGCGCCCTGAAACATCTTGATCAACATAGTACCGCCCTTGGTCAAGACGGTTTGCGCGGTATCCAAGGCCAGCTCGCCTAGGTAAATTGCTCTGGGCTGATCCATCGCCTTGTTGCCGCTCATATTCGGCGCCATGTCTGATAACAGCAAATCCACCGGTTCGCCATCCAACACGCGATACAATTCATCGAGCACCTCATCTTCCCGAAAATCGCCTTGAATAAACTCGACCCCTTCGATCGGCTCAATCGCCAATAAGTCCAGCGCAATGACCTTGTCTTTTTTAGCGAGAATCTTCCTGACATATTCCGACCAGCCTCCCGGTGCGGCGCCTAGGTCTACCACATTCATACCCGGCCGTATGATCTTATCCTTGTCCTGAATCTCCATCAGCTTGAATACTGCGCGTGAGCGGTATCCCTGGATCTGAGCTTTTTTGACATATTCATCCTGGAAATGTTCCTGCATCCATTGTCGACTACTTTTACTTCGCGCCATAATTTGTTGTGGTGTAAAATTGCGTTATTTTTTAATTTTAAGGAAACAGAGTGAATTCTGCGGACAAAAAGAAACTGAAAGCCCAGGCCCATCCATTAAAACCCGTCATCCTCATCGGCCAAGCCGGGCTTAGCGATGCGGTCTTGAATGAAATTGAACTGGCTCTGGACGCTCATGAACTGATCAAGGTAAAAATCCGCGCCGAGAGAGCAGATCGTCAGCAGATTAGCGAGAAAATATGCGCGTCAACCGGCGCCGACTTGGTGCAAACCATCGGCCAAATCATCGTCATCTATCGGGCAAACCCCGACCAATAAAAAAGGGCGAAAATCGCCCTTTTTCCAACCGGACTCAGGGCGCTTTATATATATTTAATCGACAGGATCTCATATTCGACATCACCTCCCGGCGCCTTGACGGTCACGACATCCTCCACTTCCTTACCGATCAGCGCCCTGGCAATCGGCGAACCGACCGAAATGCGCCCCTCTTTGATATTCGCCTCATCCTCACCGACGATTTGATAAGTGACCACCTTTTCGGTGTCCAGGTCTTCGATTTCAACCGTTGCGCCAAAAATCACCTTGCCGTTGGCGTCCATCTTGGTCACATCGATAATATTGGCGTTGGATAATTTAGCTTCAATCTCGGCGATGCGCCCTTCGGTAAAACTTTGCTGTTCACGGGCCGCATGATATTCGGCATTTTCTTTCAAATCACCGTGTTCGCGCGCTTCTGCAATGGCCGCGATAATTCTTGGACGAACCACCGATTTCAGCTCATCCAATTCCTCACGCAATTTATTTGCACCGGTTACGGTCAGAGGCACTTTATTCATTAACTACTCCAAAATTTCTTTTTAGCTGTTGTCTAATCAGTGAAGATCAAGTCTAAAAGGTATCATGCAAATCCTGCAAACAATTTACATCGCCGGCGCTTAATTCACCCAATGCATAACAGGCCGCCTTCGCGCCCGCGATCGTGGTGTAATAAGTCACGCGATGTTGCAGGGCTTCTCTTCTCATCGTGAACGAATCGGCGATCGACTTGATGCCTTCGGTGGTATTGACGATCAACTGTATCTGATCGTTTTTGATCATATCCACGGTATTCGGACGCCCGGCATTGACCTTGAAAACCTCTTCACAAGGAATACCGGCCTCCCTCAAGACTCTCGCCGTCCCTCGGGTTGCGACGATCTGATAATCTTTATCGATCAGCATCTGTGCGATTTCGGCGATCTTCGGCTTGTCGGTATCGCGAATGCTCATCAACACCTTGCCGCTCAGACTCAGATCGATGCCGGCGGCGCGTTGAGACTTGGCGAAGGCTTCGCCAAAAGTCTTGCCGATGCCCATCACCTCGCCGGTTGATTTCATTTCCGGCCCCAACAGCGGATCGACGCCCGGAAATTTAACAAACGGAAACACCGCTTCCTTGACCGAATAATACTCGGGGACGCGTTCTTCGGTAACGCCCTGCTCTTTCAACGAGATCCCCACCATACAACGCGCGGCGATCTTAGCCAACGGATAGCCGGTCGCCTTGGAGACAAACGGCGCTGTCCGCGACGCCCTCGGATTGACCTCCAGAACATAAATGGTTTCACCCTGTATAGCGAATTGAGTGTTCATTAAACCACGCACCCCCAAGGCTTCGGCCATCTTAGCAACCTGCTCGCGCAGTTGATCCTGAATGGCCTGCGGCAAATCATAGGGCGGAATGGAACAGGCCGAGTCACCGGAATGGACGCCGGCCTGCTCAATATGTTCCATCAAGCCCCCGATCAACACCGTTTCGCCATCATAGATCGCATCGACATCCATTTCCACCGCATCATCGAGGAAGCGATCGAGCAACACCGGCGAATCATTCGACACCGTCACCGCCTCTTTCATGTATCGGCGCAAACCTTCCTCGTTAATGACGATTTCCATCGCCCGCCCGCCCAATACATAGGACGGTCTGACCACTAACGGATACCCCAGCTCCTTGGCCGAATTAACCGCCTGCTCGACCGAACGCGCCGTCGCATTTGGCGGCTGTTGTAGATCGAGTCGCTCCAACAACTTCTGAAAGCGTTCACGGTCTTCCGCCAGGTCGATAGAGTCAGGGGAGGTGCCGATAATCGGCGCTCCGGCGGCTTCCAGCGCTCGCGCGAGTTTCAGCGGCGTTTGCCCGCCGTACTGGACGATCACGCCCTTGGGTTGCTCCAGATCAATGATTTCCAGCACATCTTCCAGCGTCAGCGGTTCAAAATAAAGCCGGTCGGAAGTATCGAAATCGGTGGAAACCGTTTCTGGGTTGCAATTGATCATGATGGTTTCAAAACCATCTTCACGCAAGGCCAATGCCGCATGCACACAGCAATAATCGAATTCGATGCCCTGACCGATCCTATTCGGGCCGCCGCCCAGGATGATAATCTTATCCTTATCGGTGGCTTTTGCCTCGCATTCCTCTTCATAAGTGGAATATAGATAAGCGGTATCGGAGGCAAATTCGGCGGCGCAGCTATCAATGCGCTTGAACACCGGCCGGATATGCTGTTTGTGCCTTACATTACGCACTTCCGTTTCCTTGGTATCCAACAATTTGGCCAAGCGTGCGTCGGAAAAACCCTTGCGCTTGAGGCGCAGCAACTCGCCGTCTTCCAACGTCGCCAAGGTCTTGCTGGCCAGGGTGTTCTCGGTTAGCACCAGGTCTTCGACCTGGGACAAGAACCAGGGATCGATTTTACAGGCCTCGTGTATATCGGCAAAGCTCATGCCGGCGCGAAAGGCGTCGGCCAGGTACCACAGTCTATGCGGGCCCGGATGGCGCAATTCACGTTGAATAATGTCCTGACTGTTTTCTTCCTCCAGATCAGCAATCTCATCCAATCCGTCGACGCCGATTTCCAATCCGCGCAGCGCCTTCTGCAGCGATTCCTGAAAAGTTCGCCCTATCGCCATCACCTCGCCGACCGACTTCATTTGCGTGGTCAAGCGATCGTCGGCTTGAGGAAATTTCTCGAAGGCGAAGCGCGGCACCTTGGTGACGACATAATCGATGGTCGGTTCGAAAGAAGCCGGGGTCGCGCCGCCGGTGATTTCGTTGCGCAATTCATCCAGGGTATAACCGACAGCCAGTTTCGCCGCCACCTTGGCAATCGGAAAACCGGTCGCCTTAGACGCCAATGCCGAAGAACGCGATACTCGCGGATTCATTTCGATCACCACCAATCGACCGTCGTGCGGATTGATCGCCACCTGCACATTGGAGCCGCCGGTGTCGACGCCGATTTCACGCAACACGTCCAGCGATAAATTCCGCAAAATCTGATATTCCTTATCGGTCAACGATTGCGCCGGCGCCACGGTGATCGAATCGCCGGTATGAACACCCATCGGATCGAAGTTCTCGATCGAGCAAACGATGATGCAATTATCTTTCGAGTCGCGCACCACCTCCATTTCAAATTCTTTCCAGCCCAACACCGATTCTTCGATCAATAACTCATTGGTCGGCGACAAATACAGGCCGCGTTCGCAAATCTCGATGAACTCTTCCTTGTTATAGGCGATGCCTCCACCGCTGCCGCCCATCGTAAACGAAGGACGAATAATGGTCGGATAACCAACTTCTTTCTGCGCCGCGAAGGCTTCCTCCATAGAGTGGGCCACCTTGGATTTGGCGACATCGTAGCCGATTTTTCGCATCGCCTGATTGAACAGGTCGCGATCTTCCGCCTTTCTGATCGCCTCCTTGCTCGCCCCGATCATCTCGACGTCGTATTTAGCCAACACGCCATTGGCGTCCAGATCTAATGCGCAATTCAGCGCCGTCTGTCCACCCATGGTCGGTAAAACGGCATCGGGACGCTCTTTTTCGATAATTTTTTCGACGGTTTGCCAGTCTATCGGCTCGATATAAATCGCATCCGCCATATCCGGATCAGTCATGATCGTGGCCGGATTGGAGTTGACCAGAATCACTCGATAACCTTCCTCGCGCAGCGCCTTACAGGCTTGCGTCCCGGAATAATCGAATTCACAGGCCTGGCCGATCACGATAGGGCCGGCGCCTAATAATAAAATGGATTTTATGTCAGTTCTTTTTGGCATATTGGGTAAGCTTTATTCTGCGGAGTTATTGGGCGGCCTGATTCATCATCGCGATGAAATCGTCAAATAGGGCTTCTACATCGTGCGGCCCGGGACTGGCTTCGGGGTGCCCCTGAAAGCTCATCGCCGGACAATCGGTGCGCTCGATGCCTTGTAGGCTGCCATCGAATAAAGAATGATAAGTCGCTTTGACATTGTTTGGCAGCGAATTCTCATTGACCGCAAAACCGTGATTCTGGCTGCTGATCATGACTCGCCCGGTCGATCTTTGCTGCACCGGGTGATTAGCGCCATGATGGCCGAATTTCATTTTTTCGGTTTTCGCGCCGCTGGCCAAGGCCAACAACTGATGTCCCAGACAAATGCCGAACACGGGGATTTTCTTTTCCAGGATGGTCCTTATCGCCTCAATCGCATAGACACAGGGTTCGGGGTCGCCGGGACCGTTGGACAGAAACACACCATCCGGATTCATCGCCAACACATCGGCCGCGTCGGTAGTCGCCGGCACCACCGTGACTCGACAGCCCCGATTGGCTAACAACCTGAGAATATTGCGCTTAACCCCAAAATCGTAAGCCACAACATGCTTGCTTGGATTTTCGGCGACGCCATAGCCCTGCCCCAGACGCCAAATATCTTCATTCCACTCGTAAACCTCCGCAGTCGTCACTTCCTTGGCCAAGTCCATGCCTTTCAAACCGGCAAACTCCTGTATCGCCTGCGTCGCTCGCTCTATGTCGATGCTGCCACCGGCCATGACACAACCTCGTTGCGCGCCTTTGTCCCGTAAAATACGGGTCAGCTTGCGCGTGTCTATATCGGCAATCGCCACGACGTCGTTGTCCTGTAGATATTCGGACAAGGTTTTTTCAGAGCGCCAGTTGCTGGCCAGAAGCGGCAAATCACGAATCACCAAGCCACTGGCGTACACACTATTCGACTCGTTATCTTCGCTATTGGCGCCGACATTACCGATATGCGGATATGTCAACGTCACAATTTGACGGGCATAGGAGGGATCGCTGAGGATTTCCTGATACCCGGTCAATGAAGTATTAAAAACCACTTCGCCAACGGAATAGCCGTCCGCGCCTATCGACACGCCGTGAAATACCGTGCCGTCTTCCAATACCAGCAATGCAGGATTGTTCAAGATTAGCCACCTTTAAATGTGCAAAACGGGATAAGCCTCTCAGGCCGATCCCGTTGTAGTAGACAAAAATAATTGTAATTTTACGAAATTATGGCTAGAAATTCATTAACAATTTACTATTTCTTGGAAGATTCATCGATTATGCAAGATAAGCATTCCAGGTTTTTGACGGGTGGATTAGCCGCCAGGCAATCGGTGAAAGGTTGCGGACGGAGTTGCAAACTCCGTCCGGCTTTGCAATTTTGCCCCGGTGGCGGGGTTTGGCGGCTTGCTTCGCGAAGCCGCCCTACGCGTTACATCGCAACCGTCGGCTGGATACTAGCCTTTCAGACCCAGCACGTCCTGCATGTCATACAACCCCTTGTCTTTGTCGGCTAGCCAAACGGCCGCTCTAACCGCGCCATTGGCGAAAGTCATTCGACTGCTGGCTTTATGAGTGATTTCGACCCGCTCCCCCTCATCGGCGAACATCACGGTGTGCTCGCCGACGATATCGCCGGCGCGTATCGTGGAAAAACCGATGGTTTTACGATCACGCTCACCGGTATCGCCCTCGCGGCCGTAGACCGCGCAATCCTTCAAATCTCGTCCCAGCGTTTCCGCGACCACTTCCCCCATTCTCAATGCCGTGCCGGACGGCGCATCGACTTTATGCCTGTGGTGCGCTTCGATCACCTCGATATCGGTATAATCTCCCATGACCTTGGCGGTCATCTCCAGCAGCTTCAGAGATAAATTAACGCCGACGCTCATATTCGGCGCCAGCACCACGGCAATGTCCTTCGCCGCTCGCCTGATCACATCCTTTTGCGCCTCGCTATAACCGGTGGTGCCGATCACTACTTTTTTACCCGCTTGCCGGCAAAGCTCGATATATTCCAGCGAGGCCTCCGGGCGAGTAAAGTCTATCAGCACGTCAAACTGATCGGTGACCGCCGCCAGATCCTCGACCACTTTGACGCCGACATTGGCGACTCCCGCCAACTCACCGGCATCACAGCCGATCGCCGCGCTCTCAGGGCGAGAGATCGCCGCCGTCAATTCCGTCTGTTTCGACATCATGGCCGCCTTGATTAAACATAAGCCCATTCTGCCGGACGCCCCGACCACCGCTATTCGTATCATGATTATCCCGTCAATTTATCAAAAAAGCTTTTTACGCCATCGGTCCAAGAATGCTCCTGGGGACTGTGTTTTTTGCCGCCGCCGGATAAAGTGTCGCGCAGTTTCTCCACCAACTCTTTCTGCTCCTTGGTCAGCTTCACCGGCGTTTCGATTTGCACACGACATAACAAATCGCCGACCGCGCCGCCACGCACCTGCTTCACGCCTTTGCCGCGCAACCGAAACAGCTTACCGGTCTGAGTTTCCGCCGGTATCTTCAACTTGACCTTGCCGTCCAAGGTCGGCACCTGCAGCTCGCCGCCCAGACATGCCGTCGGAAAGCTGATAGGGACTTCGCAATAAAGATTGGCGCCATCGCGAGTAAAAATCGGATGATCCTTGACCTGGACCTGAACATACAGATCGCCGGCCGGCCCGCCGTTGACGCCCGCCTCACCCTCTCCGGCCAAACGAATACGATCGCCGGTATCCACACCGGCCGGCACCTTGACCGACAGGGTTTTAGTTTCCTGCACCCGCCCTTGACCGTAGCATTTACGGCACGGGTCTTTGATGATCTTACCGGCGCCACGACAGGTCGGACAAGTTTGCTGCACAGAGAAAAAACCTTGTTGCATTCTGACCTGACCCTGGCCGTGACAGGTTGAACAGGTTACCGGACTGGAGCCTTTTTGCGCACCGCTGCCGCCACACTCATCACACGCCACCAACACCGGCACTTTCACGGTCGCTTCGGCGCCGCCAACGGCTTCTTCCAGCGTCAATTCCAGGTTGTAGCGAAGATCCGAACCCCGTTGCACGTTGCTGCGTTGACGACCGCCAGCGCCGCCAAAGATATCGCCGAATACATCGCCGAAAATGTCGCTGAAACTCTCGGCGCCGCCAAAACCATGACCGCCGCCCATCGACTGATCGACGCCGGCGTGACCGAACTGATCATAAGCCGAACGCTTCTTCGGATCTGATAATACTTCGTATGCTTCTTTGATTTGTTTGAATTTTTTTTCAGCTTGCTCCGAATTGTCCTTATTCCTGTCCGGATGATACTTCATCGCCATGCGCCGATAACTTTTCTTGATCTCGGCATCGCTGGCGTTTTTATCAACACCCAACAGTTTGTAAAAATCTTCTTTTGCCATAACGTAAATAACCGCCAGCAATAACCGGCGGTTTTCTTATATCCTGTCTAAAGGAAAAAAAGGGGCTGATATGAACAGCCCCGCAAATTATTAATTATTTTTTATCGTCATCTTTGACTTCTTCAAACTCCGCATCGACGACACCGTCATCGGCCGCAGAATGCTGAGACGTTTGCTCTGCTTCCGCTCCGGCCTGAGCCGCACCTTCGGCGCCGCCTTTCTGCGCATAAATGCGCTCAGCCAGTTTGCCTGACAGCTCGGTCAACGCCGTCGTTTTCGCTTCGATAGCCTCTTTATCGTTACCTTTAACGGCTTCCTTCAACTCGTTGATCGCCGCTTCGATCGCAGACTTTTCATCGCCAGGAACCTGGTCGCCCAGTTCCTCCAACGATTTTTCCGTTGCATGGATCATGCCTTCCGCCGAGTTACGGGCGGCAACCAATTCGGTCACCTTCTTGTCTTCATCGGCATGCGCCTCAGCATCTTTAACCATGCGTTCGACTTCGTCATCCGACAAACCGCTGGAAGCCTTGATCACGATGGACTGATGTTTTCCGGTCGCCTTGTCTTTCGCCGACACGTTCAAGATGCCGTTGGCGTCGATATCGAAAGAGACTTCGATTTGCGGAATGCCGCGCGGCGCCGGTGGAATATCGGCGAGATCAAAACGACCCAATGATTTATTGCCGGCCGCAACTTCACGCTCGCCCTGCAACACATGCACCGTCACCGCGGTCTGATTGTCTTCGGCAGTCGAGAACACCTGCGAAGCATTGGTCGGAATCGTGGTGTTTTTTTCGATCAACTTGGTCATCACGCCGCCCATCGTTTCGATACCCAACGACAGCGGAGTCACATCCAACAACAGTACGTCTTTGACATCGCCACCCAAAACGCCGGCCTGAATCGCCGCCCCCAACGCCACCGCCTCATCGGGGTTAACGTCTTTACGTGGTTCTTTACCGAAAAACCCTTTAACGAACTCCTGCACCTTAGGCATACGAGTCTGCCCCCCCACCAGAATCACGTCACTGATTTCCGACGTGGACAAACCGGCATCCTTCAGAGCTTGCTCACATGGATGTCTGGTTTTATCGATCAAGTCCTCTACCAAGGCTTCCAGCTTCGCCCGACTCAATTTGACGTTCAGGTGTTTCGGACCGGTGGCGTCGGCGGTCACATAAGGCAAGTTGACATCGGTTTGGGTCGAAGATGACAATTCGATTTTGGCTTTTTCCGCCGCTTCCTTCAAACGCTGCAGCGCCAAAGGATCGCTGTGCAGGTCGATGCCGTTTTCTTTTTTGAACTCTTCGGCCAGATAATCGATGATTCGCAAGTCAAAATCTTCACCCCCCAAGAAAGTATCGCCATTGGTCGACAGCACTTCAAACTGATGCTCGCCTTCGACTTCGGCAATCTCGATAATGGAAATGTCAAAGGTGCCGCCGCCGAGGTCATAAACGGCGATCGTGCTGTCGCCTTTTGGCTTGTCCATACCGAACGCCAACGCCGCCGCAGTCGGCTCGTTGATGATGCGTTTGACATCCAGACCCGCGATACGACCGGCGTCCTTGGTGGCTTGACGCTGGGAATCATTAAAGTAAGCCGGTACGGTAATCACGGCCTCTTTGACTTCTTCACCCAGATACGCTTCCGCATCTTTTTTCAGTTTCATCAACACACGGGAAGAGACTTCGGGCGCCGCCATTTTTTTACCATGACATTCGACCCAGGCGTCACCGTTTTCCGCCTCGATGATCTTATAAGGCACCATCTTGATGTCTTTTTGCACCGCGTCGTCTTTGAAACGGCGACCGATCAGACGCTTGATGGCAAACAAGGTGTTGTCGGGATTGGTGACCGCCTGACGCTTTGCCGATTGACCCACCAAGACTTCGTTGTCGTTGGTGAAGGCAATGATCGAAGGCGTTGTACGCGCACCCTCACTGTTTTCGATAACCCGCGCCGTCCCATGCTCAAGAATGGCAACACAAGAGTTCGTGGTGCCTAAATCAATTCCAATTATTTTACCCATTAAATTCTCCAGACTTGATTGTTTGTTTTAATAAAGTTAATACAGATATGCGGTTAGTTGCTTTAATTTCAAGCCTGCTCATCAATTTTTGTCGAATCGCCTTCCGGCTTGTCTTCCGCCTTAGAAACAACCACCATGGCTGGACGAATCAAGCGCCCATTGAGCATGTAACCTTTCTGAAAAACATTTAATACGGTATTCGGTTCTACGTCGGCGGACGGCATCATGCTCATCGCCTGATGTTTTTCCGGATCGAACGGCTCACCGAGGGGATCGATGGCTTCGATATTGAATTTTGCAAAGACCGCTTCGAATTGCTTCATCGTCAATTCGCTGCCTTCTCTGAGCTTGACCACTTCCGGGCTGTCGCCGGAGGCCGCTTGTATGCCGAGCTCCAGACTATCGATAACGCTTAACAATTCCTTGGTGAATTTCTCCAATGCGAACTTATGCGCATTCTCGACATCGATGCGTGTCCTACGCTTCAGATTTTCCATCTCGGCCTGAACGCGCATTAATTTATCCCAGTTTTCTTCGGCCTTTTTTTCCGCCGCCGCCAACTGCTTACGCAACTCATCTATCGTCGCTTCCGGTTGCTCCGCTTGCTTTCCCTTTTGCTCGGCTTCCCCCGCCTCAACGACGCGTTCTTCCGCTGCGCTGTTATTGGTTTGCTCAAGAACTTCCTCAATCAGCTCGCTGTCTGATTGAGCTTCAGGCTGCCCCTGTTCTTTAGTCATTTATTACTCCCGGCTATTAATGTTTTTTCAAGATGTTTTTTAAGATGGGGATTATCATTTCGGATTCAAGGCCGCACCCAATAATTTTGCAGTCATATCGACAAAAGGAATCACTTTTTCATAGGCCATACGGGTCGGACCGATCACTCCTAATACGCCCACTACCTCTTTGTTTACCATATAAGGCGAAGTCACTAGACTGCAGGGCTCGAATGCCTGATAGCCGGCCTCCTCGCCAATGAAAATTTGCACGCCATCGGCATGCTGGCATTTATCCAACAGATGTATGATGCTGCGTTTTTGATTGAAGGCGTCGAATAATTGCTTCAGCCGCTCCATATTGGACAATTCGGAAAAGCCCATCAAATTGGTCTGCCCGCTCAACACATAATCTTCCTGGGGCTTGTGATCAAATGCCAATTGCGCCATGTTGACCGCATCGATCATGCCTTGATTGACCCTTTTCTGATCCTGCTCCAATTCCTTCAGCAGCGCCTGACGCACCTCGCTGATGCTGCGGCCCGAATAAATCGAATTCAGGTAATTGCTAGCCTGCTGCAGTTCCGCGGCGCTAAATTCCTTATCGGTATTGATGATTTTGTTATGAACCTGCTGATCGTTGGTGACAAGAATCACTAATACCCGCGTCTTCGATAAAGGCAAAAACTCGATATGACGCAAACTGACGACTTCGCGCCGCGGCAACGTGACAATGCCCGCCATATGGGTGACGTCCGACAATAATTTCGAGGCTTTCTCGAGCAGCGCCGCCGAATCCTCATCTTCATGCTCCAGGCCTTCGGACAAATACTCCAACAATTGAGACTCGAGCGGCTTGACGGTGATCAAGGAATCGACAAAAAGCCGATAACCCCGGACGGTCGGCACGCGTCCCGCCGAAGTATGCGGCGAGTGTATCAACCCCAAGTCTTCCAGATCCGCCATCACATTACGTATCGTGGCCGGACTGAGCTTTAACTCAGAATCCTTTGACAGCACCCGCGAGCCTACCGGCTGACCCTCCTGAATATAACGTTCGACTAACGCTTTTAGTAAATGAAGGGATCTTTCGTTTAAATCCTGATTATTTCTCACGCTGACACCCAAGGTTTAATAATTAGCACTCTTCACCGGAGAGTGCTAGCCGCAAAACTATCAGCAACTCAATTTAATGTCAACCGCCCTGGCGCAACACCCCACCGGTGCGGGCAGGGTGTGCTGACGATAGGAAGCGCACCGGTTTTTTCGGAAAAGGTTGCAAACTCCGTCCCGCTTTGGGATTCTGCCACGGTAGCGGGTTTTGGCGGCTTGCTTCGCGAAGCCGCCCTACGTTGGCGGATCCGCTGCGCTTGATCCACCCTACCGGTGCGGGTAGGGGGGGTGCTGACGATAGGAAGCGCACCGGTTCCTGGTTCCCACGGTCCTCCGTGGGAACCCATACTTTGTGCCACCTTAAGCCTGGTATGCATTCCCACGCAGGAGCGTGGGAACGAGGGTCACGCATGGCAACCGCCGAATGAATTCTCAAAGCTGGACGGAGTTTGTAACTCCGTCCGCAATATTTCGCGAAGCCGCCCTACATTATCCGGTCGCACGCTTATCGCTCGGAAAAATAAATATCGCCGTAAAGACTTTCCGCCTGACCGCCGCCATTATCGCTATCGGTCATCAGCGCAACCGCATCCACATAACGAATCCGTTCGCCAAACAGACGCTGCAAATCTTCCAACACATTACGACGCTCTCGATACCAAACGGCGACGCTGTCCCGGCGATCACGCAACGCCATCATCATCGCATGATCGCCGGCAAACGCATTGGGCCATACCATCCCTTTTGCTTGATTGCCGGACCAGACATAATTAATCGCCCGGGTTTTCCAGAAAGCCCAACCACCGCTGACCACCACATAGACGCGAGCAACATAATCATCGCCGGACTTCTCCAATTCATCTCTCTTCGACAAACGCCGCATTATTCGCCATCGCCAATTCAAATAAGGCGTTTTAAAGAGATCGATACGCTGCTTCTTATATAAGCCGGACGCGGACGCCTGGCTTTCAGCCTTTAAAACCGACAGGCCATCGATGTCGATCAGCCGATATCGAGTGTCCCCCTCGAAGCGCTTACTCTCCCAGCCGGATAGGTCGCCAGCAGAAAAACGCCCAACCTCAACCTTCTCATTGGCGCCCGCCATCCCGAAACTGAGTAACACCCCCATCAAAATCATTATTTTCACGCTTAACCCCCCACTTTCGTCTTTATAAAAAACAATTCCCTTTTTTTTGTATAATTGATCATCGATCCTTTCATCACAGCAAGCGATGCAAAAAAACTCTTTTCAGACCATCGGCATTATCGGCAAACCCAGCGATCCAAGCATTGCGGAAACACTGAACAATCTTTACCAACTTCTGAAAAACAAACATTACACCGTATATATCGATCAACGCAGCGGCGATTTCATTCACGAGCCGGCAATTCGACGCTGCCCTATGGAAGAACTGGGGCAACATTGCGACGTCATCATTGCGGTGGGCGGCGACGGTACTTTCCTAGCCGCGGCAAGAGCCATTGTCGCCTATGGCGTCCCGTTAATCGGCGTCAACCTGGGCAGGCTGGGTTTTTTAGTCGACATTTCACCGGAGCAATTGTCCGCCAAACTCGGGCCGATATTGGCAGGAAAATATCGCGAGGAAAATCGCTATCTATTGCGAGCCAAAATCATTCGAGACGGCGAAGTCATCCATCAACAAACGGCCGTCAATGAAGTCGTTGTGCATCGTTGGGTCACCCCTAGCATGATTGAAATCATCACCACCATCGATGGCGTTTATCTGAATACTCAACGCTCCGACGGCCTGATTGTATCGACACCGACCGGCTCAACCGCCTATTCCCTATCCGCCGGCGGCCCCATCATCCACCCGTCATTGAACGCCTTGGTGTTGGTGCCCCTGAATCCGCATACCTTATCCAACCGCCCGTTAGTGATCGACGATGATTCGGAAATAGAAATCCGCTTCAGCCAGGCCAAACAAATCAATGCGCTAGTCACCTGCGACCATCTGGAAATTCCGGAAGTCTTGATTAGCGATAAAATTATGATTAAAAAGGAAGTAAAACCGATTACAATTCTCCACCCCGAGGACCACGACTTCTTCCACATACTCAGAGGCAAACTGAATTGGAGCCGAGATTACCACATTTAAACCGGCTATTAATACCGCCCATCCACGGCACCCTCATCCTCAGACGAGCAGGCATTGCCACAGCCTGCAATCGACGCCGGCGGCTAAATTTTGAACTGCGACCGCTATAATACGACTAATGGCCTGTAGTAGGATAACGAGTAGACAAAGCCTGCTGTGCCGACGACATGATAAAAACAATCCGTAACTATTCAGTATCTTTCGGGTTTTAGGCAGTAGGTCATTGATTTCCCAGCACCTAAATACCCTAGGTTATTGGCTATGATTAATAATCTTCGTTAATTTAGGTGCTGGGTGAATAATTACAACAATCCGTTCATATAACCCGCTTCACCTTAATTGATTATGCTACTTAATATCAACATCAACGACCTGGCCGTCGTCGACAAGCTGGATTTGGATCTGGAAACCGGCATGTCGGTGCTGACCGGCGAAACCGGGGCCGGCAAATCGATACTGCTGACCGCGCTGGGACTGGCCCTGGGAGACCGCGCCGACGCCGGCTATATCCGCCCGCACAGCAAGCGCGCCGAAATCAATATCGAATTCGGCCTGGGCGACGCGCCGCTGGCGCAAAAGTGGCTGGAAGACAATGAACTGGATGACGAGCAACACTGCCTGATTCGTCGCATCATCAATCAGGATGGTCGCTCCAAAGCCTATATCAACAACCGCCCGGTGACCTTGCAGACGCTGCAGGGTTTGAGTCGTTTATTGGTGGAAATTCACGGCCAACATGCTCACCTGACGCTGCTGAACGGCGAGGAACAACGCCGCTTGCTCGACAGCTACGCCGGCAATCAGGCGTTGCTCGAACAAATCAATACGGTTTATCAGACCTGGAAGCAGCTGAATCGGGAACTCAACGCCCTCGTCAAGGCCAGCGAGGACCAGACTGAGCGTGAAGAACTGCTCCGCTATCAACTGGATGAACTGCAGCAACTCGACCTGGAAAATTTCAATTATCAAGCCCTTTCAGAGGAACATAACACCTTGGCCAATCTAGGCCAGATATTGAGCGTCGGCCAGCAACAGCTGGATCTGCTTTACGAAAACGAACAGCAGTCGATGATCCAGATGCTAAGTCACAGCATTCACGAATTGACCGAATTAAGTCAATATTCATCCGACCTCGGCGAAGTCGCCGAATTGCTGAACGAATCCCAAATTCAAATCGCCGAAGCCTCACAACAGTTGCGCCGTTACCTGGAAGCCCAGGAAGCCGATCCGCAACGGCTAAGCTGGCTGGACGAACAAATCGGCATCATTCTGAACCTGAGCCGCAAACATCATGTCGACGCCGAAAAACTGCCCGAGGTCGCCATGCAGATTGCTGAAGAGCTCGACAACCTCACTCATAGCAGTGAACGCATCGACAAACTGCAGGAACACTGCGAGCAACTGTTGCAAGAATACGCCGAGCTGGCCGATAAGCTCAGTCAGAAGCGAAAACGTCATGGCGTCGAACTGGCCGATAAAATTTCCGCGATGATCCAGGAATTAGGCATGCCGCACGGTGAATTCATCGTCGACATCAAACCGCAGCAAAACGACAAACCGACGTCGTACGGAAACGATAACATCGAATTTCTGGTCAGCGCCAATCCCGGCCTGCCCGCCAAGCCGCTGGCCAAAGTCGCATCCGGCGGCGAATTGTCGCGCATCAGCCTGGCGATACAAGTCACCACCAGCACAGACAAAACCACGCCGACGATGATTTTTGACGAAGTCGATTCCGGCATCGGCGGCGGCATTGCCGAGATCGTCGGCCAAAAAATGCGCCGCCTCAGCGATCGTCGCCAAGTCATGTGCGTGACCCATCTCCCTCAAGTCGCGGCGCAGGCGCATCATCATTTATTCGTCGCCAAAAACAACAGCAAGAACATGACCTCCTCCAGCGTCAGGGCCCTCAATCGAGAGGAGCGCGTCGCCGAAATCGCGCGCATGCTGGGCGGCGTCAACATGACCGATAACACCTTGGCCCATGCCGAGGAAATGCTTAATCTAGGAGATCAACATCGATGATCCGTTTTCCAGCAGAATGGGAACCTCAATCCGCCGTCATCATCGCCTGGCCGCATCCCGACGGCGATTTTGTCAATTTGCAGGCCGTCGAAAACAGTTACCGTTTCATCGCCGAAACGATCAGCCGTTTTCAACCGCTGCTGATCGTCTGCAAAGATCTTCGGCACCGACAACATATCAATTCTTTACTGTCCGACGCCGAAGCCATCTCCTTCATTCAGGCCGACTATAACGACATCTGGCTGCGCGATACCGTTTTTTTAACGATAGAAGATCAAGGCCAAGCCAGACTGTTGAATTTCCGCTTCAACGGCTGGGGCAACAAATACGAACATGGCGCCGACAACGCGCTAAACCGAAATCTGCTGAAACACGCCATTTTCCAAGGCCTGCCCACCAGCGACATCGACTTTGTCCTGGAAGGCGGCAGCCTGGAATCCGACGGCCAAGGAACCTTACTGACGACGGCTAATTGCCTGCTCAACCCCAACCGAAACCCCGGCATGGACCAGCAAGCCATTTCCCGGCAACTGGAAAAAACACTAGGCGCCGAACGCATTTTGTGGCTGCAACAAAGCAACCTGGCCGGCGACGACACCGACGCCCATATCGATACCCTGGCGCGTTTCTGCAGCGCGGACACCATCGCCTATAGCGCCTGCGAAGATAGCGCAGATCCGCATTACGCCAGCCTGAAGCAAATGGAAACCCAATTACGGTCGTTCAGAACATGCGCGGGCGAACCTTACCAACTGGCCCCCCTGCCACTGCCGCAAGCCATTTATGACGACGACGGACAACGTCTGCCCGGCAATTACGCCAACTTCCTGATCATCAACGGCGCCGTGATGGCGCCTGTCTATGATGATCCCATGGACGACGTGGCCTTAGCTAGGTTGACCGAATGCTTTCCCGAGCATGACATCATTGCCACCCCCTGTCGCCCCTTGATTCATCAATACGGAAGCCTGCATTGCATGACCATGCAGTTTCCCGCTATCGTGGATTTAAAACTATGAGCACCCTTCTAACCGTCAGCGCGGTTCAGCAGCCTTGCGGGCTGGACCAGGAATCCAATCTAAACTATTCGATACAGCAAATCGAACAGGCCGCCGCAAAAAAAGCCGACCTCGTCGTGTTGCCGGAACTACATCTCGGCCCCTATTTTTGTCAAACCGAGGACACCGAGGTATTCAAGCAGGCGCAAAGCATTCCCGGTCCGGCGACAGAGATATTAAGCGAGGTCGCCAAAAAAAACAATATCGTCATAGTTTCGACGATATTTGAACGCCGCGCCCCCGGGCTTTATCACAATACCGCCGTGGTATTCGATAAAGACGGCAGTATCGCCGGTAAATATCGGAAAATGCATATACCGGACGACCCCGGCTATTATGAAAAGTTTTACTTTACGCCGGGCGATTTGGGATTTAAACCGATTAATACGTCAATCGGCAAATTAGGGGTATTGATCTGCTGGGATCAATGGTATCCGGAAGCGGCCCGTTTAATGGCGCTGTCCGGCGCCGAGATATTAATTTACCCGACCGCGATTGGTTGGGACCGCAACGATAGCGATGATGAAAAAGAACGGCAGAAAAACGCCTGGATTACCGTGCAGCGCGGCCATGCCGTCGCCAACGGTTTACCGCTGATATCTTGTAACAGAATCGGTTTCGAACCGGCGCCGGATCCGGATAATAATGGCGGAATTGAATTCTGGGGGAATAGTTTTATTGCCGGCCCTCAGGGAGAAATACTGACGCACGCCGGTTCTCACGATGATACCTTATTAATTTATCAACTCGACACAGAAAGAAGCACCCAGGTCAGAAATATCTGGCCTTTTCTGAGAGATCGTAGAATCGATGAATTTACCGATTTAAGCCGGCGTTTTATCGATTAATGCCTATTCGCGCCGCCTTCGTTTCCTGGATCCATGAGATGCACTGAAACGTAAAGCACGCCGAACACGGGTGCGCTTCCTATCGTCAGCACAGCCCACATCTCATAACGAAGGACATTAAGAATCATCAAACGCATAAAAAAAGGCAGGAAAACCCTGCCTTTTATAACAAGCCTTGCAGCTATTCAGCGTATCTCTAATTGCACGATTCCTCACTGAGGACCGATAAGAATTTTATCTGAATAGTTGGCGTGTTTGTTAAATTAAAAACTCAGACTTATCTCTTCCTGAGTTTAACAGGGCCTGCATCCATTTAGGCGCAACACCTCTGCCGGTCCATGTTTGTGACGGATCATTCGGATTTCGGTACTTAGGCGCCACCTTCTTGCCTTTACGGGCTGGTTTTTCCTTTTCCTCGCGAATATCCACAGTAACACCGATTGAAGCAGCCAGCTCATTGATTTTGGCTATGACTTCTTTCCGCTTACTGGCCTGTTTTTCTTTTAACGCTTTCTCGGCATTTTGAATAACTTTTTGCAACTCAGTTTCAGAAAGCTCCTCATACTCGGTCATAATCATCCTCTTATCAATAAAAATACTGGATTATTATAACACCAATTCCAAATAAAATAACAAGCATTAAATAACTTCAAATTTAATTTCGCTAAATATATGGCCCTTTGAATCGACTAGTTTAACAAGCCATTTTCCTTTTTGTGAAAAAGTTATCAGTTTGCTAGTCGATGCCCGCCAGCGGTTACCCAAAATTTTTATTTTCCTTTTGAATATCAATTTATCATTGCGAAACCACTGATGAAATAACGACTCACCTTTCATGTTATTTATTTCAGTGAAATAAATAACGGCAACCGCCTTATTTTTATCGGCCACAATAGATTGAGATATTTTACCGCCAGGCTCTTTATTAATTAAAGTATCCGTCAGTAATGCCCGCGAAACACGCGAATCATATATAGAGGACTTAACAATCGCTTTAACCGTTTTATTATCAACGTCCGCAATCTCGTCTTTTTCTTCATCAACATGGCGAATATCTTTGACCGGTGCACTACGCTCTTTCTTCTCCGGAGGCGCCTCAATAAGCGGCGACTTTTTCGCCGCCGACTTTGCTGTGGAAACGGGCTTGATCGGCTTATCTTGTTCAAATTGATTCTGTTCAGCCTGCTCCGGCGCTAATAATAAGTACCCTCCCCCGACTAAAATCACCAGTAAAAAAACAATGGCGCCGACAATTCTGCCGACATGCCATTCGGTGATCATTTTAGGCTGCATCACCGCCTTGTCGTCCTCGGTTTTATCGTAATTAATCTTTACAACAACTTTATTTTTTGTCATTTTTTTCCTGCAAACTAATCGCTTCGCCGGCGTCTGTACGCCGAGAAAAATAATTTTCCAATTTATCCGCCTGATTGGACTTGGTAATATATCATTTTAGCCCTAAGATACGGGTTAAGACTTGCTGAAAAACTGGAACTTTACATGAGCAACCTTCTTAAACTGTTTCGAGATTCTTCCGCGTTGTACGGCAACAATGCCGTCTATATCGAAGATTTGTACGAGCAATATCTGGAAAACCCCGACTCGGTTCCGGAAAGCTGGCGAGAGAAATTCAGCAAGATTCAAGACAAAAGCAAGGTCGACATTCCCCATAGCCCGATTGTCGAACGCTTTGAGCAATTAGCCATCAGCTCTCCCGGAAGACTGGCCAAGTTACAAGGCTTCACCGAAGAAAGCGTCAAGAAACAATCGGCCGTCGCCCGCCTGATCAACCATTACCGGGTCAGGGGCCATCAGATCGCGGCGAACAATCCGCTGAATAAAGACATTCAGATTCCGTCCGATCTGGAGCCGGCCTATTACGGCTTAGCGGAACCCGATATGGACACGCTGTTTGACGCCGGCACCCTATATGGGGTTGACCGCCTGCCGCTACGGGAAATTATTAAAACGCTTAAAGAAATTTATTGCGGCAGTATCGGCGCCGAATACATGCATATCGTCGATACCGAATCGAAGCGCTGGATTAAAAACAAGCTGGAAAGCAGCAAGCCGGGATTGGCCGACAATCCCGAGAAACAACAATGGCTGCTGAAACAGCTCACATCGGCGGAAGGCATCGAAAAGCACCTGCATCGTAAATATGTCGGGCAGAAACGTTTTTCCCTGGAAGGCGGGGAAAGCCTGATCCCGATATTGGACGAATTGATTCAACGTTCCGGCGAAAACAATGCCAAGGAAGTCGTGATAGGCATGGCCCATCGCGGCCGCCTCAATGTGTTGGTCAACATCCTGGGCAAGAGTCCGGCCGCTTTATTCGGGGAATTCGAAGGCACCCATGTGTCCTCGCCCGGCGTTTTGACCGGCGACGTCAAGTATCATCTGGGTTTTTCCTCCAATATCGCCACGCCGGGCGGACCGATACATATCACCTTGGCCTTCAATCCGTCCCATTTGGAAATCATTAACCCGGTGGTTGAAGGCTCGGTCAAGGCTCGACAGGACCGGCGCGGCAAAGGCAGTATCGATACCGTGATACCGGTGCTGATCCACGGTGACGCCGCCTTCGCCGGCCAGGGCATCGTCATGGAAACCCTGAACATGTCGGAAACCCGAGCCTTTTCCACCGGCGGCACGGTGCATATCGTCATCAACAACCAGATTGGCTTCACTACCAGCCATCCGTTCGACGCCCGATCCACCCTCTATTGCACCGATGTCGCCAACATGATTCAGGCGCCTGTCTTTCATGTGAACGGCGATGATCCGGAGGCGGTGTTATATGTCACCCAAATGGCATTGGATTATCGCATGCAGTTTCACAAGGACGTCGTCATCGACCTGATCTGTTACCGCCGACTGGGCCATAACGAAGCCGACGAACCGTCGACGACTCAACCGATGATGTACAAACAAATCAAACATCATTCCAGCACACGCCAACTCTATGCGCAAAAACTGATTGAGGCGGGCATCATCAGCGAACAAGACGCCCAAGCGATGGAAACCGATTATCAACAAAAGCTGGACCAACAGCAAGTCGTTTCCAGACCGATTCTGGGCAGTGAAATGTATTCATATTCGCAACAATGGGATATTTTTCTGCACAGCGATTGGGACAGTCCCGCCGATACTCGAGTGGCCTTGGAGCGTATCCGTTATTGCAACGATAAGATGCAATGCTTGCCCGCCGGCTTCGAAATGCACCCCCGGGTTGCCAAGGTCATGGAAAACCGTAATAAAATGGCGGCCGGCGCCCTGCCCCTGGACTGGGGCTTCGCCGAAAACTTGGCCTACGCCACCTTGTTACTGGAAAACCACGAAGTCCGCCTGACCGGACAGGATGTCGGGCGCGGCACGTTTTCCCATCGTCACGCCATCCTGCACAATCAAATCAATGGCGAATCCTATATCCCCCTTCAGCATCTGGACAAAAACCAAGCCCGGGCGCAAATCTTCGATTCTTTACTCTCGGAAGCCGGCGTACTCGGTTTCGAATATGGCTACAGCTCGACGGAGCCGAATAAGCTGGTGGTCTGGGAAGCGCAGTTCGGCGACTTCGCCAACGGTGCGCAAGTCGTCATCGATCAGTTCATCAGCTCCGGCGAAACCAAATGGGGCCGCTTGAGCGGCCTGGTCATGTTGCTGCCGCATGGTTTTGAGGGCCAAGGGCCCGAGCATTCATCGGCCCGTCTAGAGCGTTTCCTGCAACTGTGCGCAGACCATAACATTCAGGTCTGTTATCCGACCACGCCGGCGCAGATCTTCCACCTGCTCAGACGACAGCTGATCAGACAATACCGCAAACCGTTGATCGTCATGAGCCCGAAAAGCCTGCTGCGGCATAAATTGGCCGTCTCCACGCTGGAAGACTTGACCAATGGCCGCTTCCTAACGGTCATTGGAGAGCAGGACGACATCAAGCCGGCCGAAGTCAGCCGCTTGATCTTATGCGCCGGAAAAATTTATTATGACTTGCTGGAAGTGCGGCGTCAGGATGAGCTGAAACATATCGCCATCGTCCGTATCGAACAGCTATACCCTTTTCCCGATAAACTTTTCAGAAAAGAATTGAAAAAATATCCGAATCTCGAATCGATCGTCTGGTGTCAGGAAGAGCCGAAAAACCAGGGAGCCTGGTATCAAAGCAAACATCACTTCTACAATAACCTGGAAAAAGACATCACCATTACCTATGCAGGGAGGGCCCCGTCGGCGGCGCCCGCGGTCGGCAACTTCAGAACCCATATCAAAGAACAAAGAGCCGTCGTGCATGCGGCCTTATACGGACAAAACAAAGGTAAACAATAATGAGCTTTGAAATTTTGGTGCCGGAACTTCCCGAATCAGTCTCCGATGCAACCCTGGTCAGCTGGCATAAACAACCCGGCGATTGGGTCGACAAAGATGACAATCTGGTTGATTTGGAAACCGACAAGGTCGTGCTCGAAGTTCCGGCGCCGGTGTCCGGCATCTTGAGCAAGATATTAAAAACCAACGGCTCGACGGTGATCGGCGGCGATTTGCTGGCCTTGCTGGAAGAAAAGGAAAAACCGGAAAAAGCGCCCGCCGAAAGCATGCAAATCAGCGAGACCCATGTCGACGACATTCCTCTGAGTCCGGCGGTGCGCCGTCTGATCCAGGAGAATCAACTCGACCCGAGCGCGATACTGGGTTCCGGCAAACATGGCCGCATCCTGAAGAGCGATGTGCTCGAATACTTGGAAAAACAAGCCGGCAGTACTGAAAAAACCAAAGGCGAAGAAAAAGCCAAGGAAACGACAAAAACGGAGCAGAAAAAAAGCCCGCAGCCATCGACTGCCGTCTCCAGCTTGCGTCCGGAACAACGCGTGCCGATGACGCGCTTGCGGGCAAAGATCGCCGAGCGCTTGTTGCAAGCCCAGCAGAATGCCGCCATGCTGACCACCTTCAACGAAGTCAACATGCAGGCCGTCATCGACCTGAGACACCAATACAAAGCGCGCTTCGAACAAAAACACGAGGTCAAACTCGGCTTCATGTCTTTCTTTGTCAAGGCCTCGATCGAGGCGTTGAGGCGTTTTCCGGCGATCAATGCTTCGATTGACGACAACGATATTATTTATCACGGCTATTACGATATCGGCATCGCCGTCACCACGCCTCGCGGCCTGATCGTGCCGGTCCTGCGGGACGCCGACCAGCTGGACTTCGCCGGCATCGAAAAATGCATCGCCGAATATGGCAACAAGGCGCGCGAAGGCTCGCTGAGCGTCGACGATTTGACCGGCGGCACCTTCACGATCACCAATGGCGGTATTTTCGGATCCATGTTGTCCACGCCGATTCTAAACCCGCCGCAATGCGCGATCTTGGGCATGCATGCCATCAAGGAGCGCCCTGTCGTCGAAGACGGCGAAATCGTCATTCGTCCGATTATGTACCTGGCGCTATCCTATGATCATCGCCTCGTCGACGGCAAAGAAGCGGTGCAGTTCCTAGGAACTATCAAGGAATGCCTGGAAGCCCCCGCCCACCTGTTACTAAATATATAGAAAGCTTATGTCTACAGCCCATTATGATGTCATAGTTATCGGTGCCGGACCCGCGGGTTACGTGGCCGCGATTCGTTGCGCGCAATTGGGCCTGAAAACCGCTTGCGTGGACAATTGGCGCAACCATAATGGCGACGCCAGACTCGGAGGCACTTTCATTAACGC
The DNA here is from genome assembly GCF_030717995.2 of Methylomarinum sp. Ch1-1. Lineage (NCBI taxonomy): Bacteria > Pseudomonadati > Pseudomonadota > Gammaproteobacteria > Methylococcales > Methylococcaceae > Methylomarinum > Methylomarinum roseum. The sequence goes on from NZ_CP157743.1 coordinate 3,814,210, forward strand.
CGGCTGCATTTCCTCGATGGCCTTATTGGAGTCGGCGAAAATTTATCAATTGCTGCGCGGGGATATCAAATCACACGGCATCAAATTCGATAACTTGACGCTGGACGTCGGCAAGATGGTAGAGCGAAAAAACCAGACCACGGCAAAATTGAGCCGCCAAATCAAGGATATTTTCGATCACCTCGAGATCGAATGCATCCATGCCCATGGCAAATTACTGTCTGCTAAACAGGTCGAAATCAACCCGTTGAACGAGCAGCCGCGTTATGTTGTCGAAGCGGATAACATCATACTGGCGACCGGCTCGAAACCCATAGGACTGCCCTGCGCGGCTCAACACCATGATTTGATCATCGATTCCTCCCAAGCCTTGAATCTGAGATCGGTGCCGAAGAAGCTCGGCATCATCGGCGCCGGCATCATCGGTCTGGAACTGGCCGGCATCTGGAATAAACTGGGCGCCAAGGTAGTGGTGCTGGAAGCGCAGGAATCTTTCTTGACCGCAGCCGACCAGCAAATCGCCCAGGAAGCCTATCTGATTTGCAATCAACAGGGTCTCGATATCCGTCTCGGCGCTAGAGTCGTTTCCACCCTTGTCAAGGATGGCCGCGTCAAACTCGAATACCAGGATCACGAAGGCACACATAGTCTGCAGCTCGATAAACTGATCGTCGCCTCCGGGCGGCAACCCAATTCGGATAACCTGACGGCAGCGGAAGTCGATTTGCTGCTGGACGAAAATGGCTTCGTGCATGTCGATGAAAACTGCAGCACCTCCTTACCCGGAGTCTATGCGATCGGCGACCTGACGCTGCTGGGACCGATGTTGGCGCATAAAGGCCTGGAAGAAGGCGTTTTTGTTGCCGAACAGATTGCCGAACAACACAACTCCATCAATTATGCCATCATCCCCAATGTCATCTATACCGATCCGGAAATCGCCTGGGTCGGACAAACCGAACAGGCCCTAAAAGCCATCGGCGAAAACTACAGGGTCGGCATTTTTCCCTTTAAGGCCTCGGCCCGAGCGCAATCCTTGGATAAACCCGAGGGCATGGTCAAAATTATCACCCAGGCCGATACCGATATTATCTTGGGCGTACACATCATCGGCGTACGCGCCTCCGATCTGATCGCCGAAGCGGTGCTAGCGATGGAGTTTTCCGCCAGCGCCGAAGACCTGGCCAGAACGATACACGCCCACCCGACTATGTCGGAAACCCTGCATGAAGCCGCTTTGGCATTGGCCGACCGCGCCCTGCATTTGCCGCCAGGTTATTAACCCAAAGATATGAGTCTTAGATATTCCATTATTCCAGTCACGCCCTATCAACAAAACTGTTCGCTGCTGATCTGCGAACAAACCGGCAAAGCCGCCGTCGTCGACCCCGGCGGCGAACTTGAACTTATCTTACAAAAGGCGGCCAAGGAAAATGTCACGTTGGAATCCATTCTAGTCACCCATGGCCATCTCGACCATGTCGGCGGCGTTGCCGAACTGGCCGACAAACTAACTCTGCCGATATACGGCCCGCAAGCCGAGGACGCCTTCTGGATAGATTCGCTGCCGGAACAATGCCGTTCCTTCGGCTTTCCGCATTGCGATAGTTTTATCCCGGACCGCTGGCTGAACGATGGCGATAGCGTTGAAGTCGGCAATGAAACGCTGCAGGTTCTGCACTGTCCCGGTCATACCCCCGGCCATATTGTTTTCTTCAGCCCAAGCGCCCGTCTGGCGGTGGTCGGCGACGTCTTATTCAACGGTTCGATAGGCCGCACCGACTTTCCGAAAGGCGATTTCCAAACTCTGATTGCATCGATTCAGCATAAACTCTGGCCGCTGGGTGAGGATGTCGCCTTCATCCCCGGCCATGGACCGATGTCGACCTTCGGCGAGGAAATGCGTACGAACCCTTTCGTCGGCAACCGGGATTAATCTCAACATAAGGTCCTCCGTGGAAGTAATGTTTCAAAACTGGTTCCCACGGTCCTCCGTGGGAACCCATACTTTGCCACTTTAAGCCCCGGTATGCTCAACGCCGGACGGAGTTTGCAACACCGTCCGCAACCTTTCATCGTAGGCCTCTGCTTCGCGAAGCCGCCCTACCAGCCATCACAATCGTGGATTCGCCGCTAGGCAATCCGCCTGGATACGGACAACGCCCCTTTTGCACCGGAGGCGGGATTTGGCGGTTTGCTGCGCGAAACCGCCCTACGACATCGCCACCGTCGTGTGAATGCTCAACGCCGGACGGAGTTTGCAACTCCGTCCGCAACCTTTCATCGTAGGCCTCTGCTTCGCGAAGCCGCCCTACGCGAATTTGTGTGGCCCAAGACCGAATATCGCCGGTGGGTGGATTCGCCGCCAGGCAATCCGTCTGGTACGCACGACATCAATTTTCCTGATTAGCAAGTTTCTTCAGCTAAAGCCCAAAGATCAGCATATCCCTAGCAGGACGGGGTTCGCAAGCCATGCGCGTCAAGCTAAAAACGGCCAACCCACATCACGCTCTTTCCCAAGCTCCAGCTTGGGAAAGACACCCCGGAAGCTCCAGCTTCCTGAGACCGACACGACCTCCGCACATTCTCAATCAACCCTGACTCGCTCGTTCAATCTTTCTTGATTGTCGGGAAGCTAGAGCTTCCTGAACAGGTTACCCAAGCTGGAGCTTGGGTAACAGCATATTTTAGTTTTTGCGACTACGACTGGCCCCTGCTCGGTCACGTGGCTTCGGCAAGCTGAAGCATCTTGCTAATCAGGTCAATTTTTACCCCCGGAAACATGTGATTGGCGGAGCCGCTGCGCTTGATCCGCCCTACCGGTGCGGGTAGGGTGTGCTGACGCGAGGAAGCGCACCATGTTTCTCAACGCCGTCCGCAACCTTTCATCGTAGGCCTCAATGCTCTTGCTTGCGAGGCTGACGGAACTTGCGCTGCGGTCTCAGTCGTTTGATTTTCAGCTTTTGCTGTCTTATTTCCACCTCGGCCAATAATTGAAAAATATCGGCCGGCATGCCTTCCGGCAATTCGACAATGGTGTAATGATGTCGAATATCGACTCGACCTATCCGCTTTCTTTCGACGCCGGATTCCGCCACCAGAATGTTCTTGATATCATCGAGCCTGACTTGATGTTTATGCCCTATATCCAGACGATAACGCACCGTTCTGTTTTTCGGCGCGGTCAACGGTATTTCCAAATCAGTATCGCTCCTGGCCGCGGCTTTACCAATAGATTGATACAGGTTAGGCTGGCTCAAATAAACTAACGCCGCAGCGCAATCAAGCATCGTCAAATCAAGCTCTGCCGATATCCGCTGGATTAATTCGCGCTGCAGTTGCAGGTTTTCCGACTCCAATACCTTTTGCAGCCGTTTTTTAAATTTTTGTTCTTTTCTAACTTTTGCCTGCATGTCTATTCGATGTCCTACAAACGATCCAGGTTTATATCGACAAATGCTTCGTCACGCATACGTCTGAGCCATAATTCGGTTTCTTCTTCGATCTTACGCTTGCGGATCTCCTCGCGCACCTGCTGCTTCTTAAATTCCGCACTGTCGTCGCGGTTCTCGCGATCCAATACCTGAATCAAATGCCAACCGAACTGCGTTTGCACCGGCTCACTGATTTCATTAATCGACAACTTATTCATCGCCGCCTCAAATGGAGGCACTAGCGCGCCAGGCCCAACCCAATCGAGATCACCGCCGTTAATCGCCGAGCCCTTATCATCGGAATGCGCTTTCGCCAAGGTCGCGAAATTATCGCCATCGGCAATCCGTTGCTTCAGCGCCAACAACCGTTTTTGGGCCTCCTCATCATCGATCAGTTCATTGGTTTTGATCAGAATATGCCGCACTTTGGTCTTAGTCACGATATGCTTGTTAAGCCCCTCCATCTCCAGCATTTTAATGATATGAAAGCCGCTGGGACTGCGTATCGGTTCCGAAACGTCTTCGCGACTCATTTTACTCACCGTTTCCACAAACAAGGTCGGGATCTGTCCCAAGGTGCGCCAGCCCAAATCACCGCCGTTAAGCGCATTGCCGCCATCCGAAACGGTCAACGCCATTTGTTTGAAATTCTCGTCGTTACGCAGATCCTTGACCACCTGATTAGCCTTGTCGCGCGCTTTCTGGATTACCGTCGCCGAAGCCGCTTCCGGCACTGAAATGAGAATATGTCCAAGTCGGTATTTGATCTTTTCCTGACCGACCCGTCCTTGCGTTTCCAGGTAATGGGCGACCTCTCTGTCCGTCACCTTGATGCGGGAGCCGATTTCCCTCGCCCTCAGCTGGTTGATAATGATTTCACTGCGTATGCTTTCCTGGAATTTTGCAAAGCTCATGCCTTGATTTTCCAACTCTTGGCGAAACTGTTCGACCGTCATATTATTGCGGGCGGCGATATCGACGACGGAACTGCGCAACATTTCATCGCTGACCCGAATCCCCGATCTTTCCGCCATCTGACGCTGCAGCCTATCGATAATCAGGCGCTCCAACACTTGTTTACGGAGTACGAATTCGGGCGGCACCATGACATTGTTGGCGCGCAATTTTTGCGCAATCGCATAGACTTCTTCGGACAGTTCCCGATCGAGAATAATGTCGTCCTCAACGACGGCGACGATTCTGTCCAATAATTCGGCCCTGACGCTGAATACGCTAAACGATAACAACAGCAACATGGCCAGTAGATAAATTTTCTTCATAGTTCGCTTAAACTTTAATTTTCCGGCTTACGATAGCCATACAGGTTTTTTTCCAGGAAGTTATCGACCTTGTCGCCGAAGCTGGCCAACCCTTTCAGCTCCAGCTGAACGAACACGCCATTCTCCGCCTTGGCTTCCTCGGAATTACTGATATTGTTGACAAAACGCCTGCCGATCACGCGAAAACGCCAACAGCAACTTTCCTTCTCCAGTCCCAGAAAGCTTTCCACGGTCTGATTGAATTTCAATGAATACTGCCAGCGCCCGACGGCAAACCAATTATCATAAAGCGGCCAACGGAACGACATATCGCTTTGGATGATGGTCGCCTCCAGGTTCGGGTTATCCCGGCGATAACGGTATCCGAGATTAATAATTTGTTCAGGCTGATTCCGATAACGAATAGTTCCCTGTCCCCTGGTAATATCGTTTACATCGGGATTCCACTGCACGGATGACGAGAAAGACAGATGATCGGTCAACTGGCCGCTGAGCTCGGCGATCAAATTAGACAGACTGTTGGTTTCCGGCGTGTTGCCGCGCAGCAGCACTTCCCGATCACGGAAATAGAAAATTTCCCCGACGCTGAGCTTCAAGCGTTCGCGGCCGCTGTCGCTGTCGATCAAACGCGACGTCAACGCCAGCGTCACCTGATTGGCATCCTGCACTCTGTCAGGACCGTTGAAGCGATTGTCCCGGAACAAGCTGAAAAAATTCAAATCGTAGAGCGAGGTATCGAACAGCGGGATATCGCTTTGGTCCTCATGTGGGATATACAAATAGAAGGCGCGCGGCTCCAGGGTATGCAGATAGGAGCTATCGCCGAAATCGAAATCGCGCTCAAAAAACAGGCCGCCGTCCACCGACACGATCGGCAAAGTGCGGCTAATATCCTCCGCCCTGCCGGGGAGCTGGTCTTCAAGCGCATATTGAGTGTGTTGCAGCGAGAATTTGGGAGTGAAAAAAGCGCCCGCGGTCTGCCACGGAAAACTGATCGACGGTTTCAGGTTGAGACGCTGACCGCTGACCCGTCCGCTGCGGTAAAAATAGGTATATTGATTTTCCATCGCCAAATTCAACGGGAAATCGTCCATCTCATGATGCAAATTCAGTTGCAGCTGAGGATATTTCTGATAGGGTCGGGCGCCGGGCGGGATACTGCGGTCGATGGTCTGATAATTTTCCAGGCGGGCGACAAACGACATCCAACTCTGATTATAGCGCAGATCAGCCAGGCTTCTGACATGACGGGTGTCGGAAAAGCCGAGAGCGTTGTTCAAGTCATTGAAATAATCGTCATCGGACACGTAATTCAGATCCAGATTGGAGGAGACGCCATAACCGAAATTCGATTGCGCCTGCACGCTGGCGGAATAACGCGACTCTTCCCTCAAGCTGTCATAGGGCATATATTCGAGGCCGATATTGCCGCGGGAGATTTCGGTCAGATAACGAAACTGAGTGCGCAACATGCCGCCGCGCTTGGTCATATAACGAGGCGTGATGGTGGCATCGTAATTCGGTGCGATATTCCAGTAATAAGGCACCTCTAAATCGAAGCCGTTTTTCTCGGTGCTGCCGAAGCTTGGCGGCAAGATGCCGGATAGACGGCGATCATCCAGAGGAAATGAGATATAGGGCGTATAGAGCACCGGCAGGCCCTTGAATTCCAGCCAAGCGTGCTTGGCCGACGCCTGCCCGGTGGCCCGGTTCATCTTCAAGCGATCGGCATGAACGACCCAATCCTGATTACCGGGCCGACAACTGGTGAACGATGCTTCCGTGTATCTCGACAAGACCTTGCTGTCCCGGTAGACGACATCGGCGCTGCCACGAATCGGGCCGGACGGCGAAATGAACAAGGCCTCACGCAATCGCGCTTCATCGGTGGCCAGATTCAACAGCGCGGTTTCGCTGTAGAGAGAAATTTCATTTTCGGAATAAAAAACATGGCCCTGCGCGTCCATCGTTTCGGAGACGGTATCATAACTGGCCATATCGGCCTGCACATGTTGATCGGCGCGGGTAATATCGACATTGCCGAAGAAGCTGGTGATTTCCTTATCGAAAACCTCCGAATAATCGGCATGCACATCCATCGGCGCGGTATTGCGCAGGTCTTTATCGCCAACCAAGGCCGGCTGGGAAACGGAAGGGCCCAGACAATTCTGCCAGGGATCATAGGGCAGCTGCGCTTGCAGGGCTTTAAAGATTTCCTCCTCCGAGAAATCATAGGCAGGGTCCAGCAAGCCGGCGTCATGTTCGGCATGTTCGACGACTCTGGCCCTACCCTTCGGATCGGCCCCAATCAGGCTGCAATTCCAGGTTTCATCCTGTTCATTGGCGCTACACGTCCAACCCGGACGTTTGGCGACGGTGCGCGGCGGCTTCATGAAAACCGGACGCGCTTTTTCAGCCGCCGGCTCGCTCTCGGCCAAAGGCTGAGGCACCGGCATGTCGGGCGCCGGTTGAGTCTCGACCGGTTCTTTTTGCCCCTGACTGACGCATGACCATTCGCCCGCTTTGTTTTTTTCACAATCCCAAACATTGTCTTCTGCAATAACCGACCTGGCAAAAAGACAAAGAAAAAAAACAAAAAAGAAACGGAAATGCATAAAAGCGTTAGGGTTATAGTGGCTTAACGGGTCAGAAATCGAATAAAATGCAGTTTTGTATTTTACCTTAGTTTACTAACTGAATAATAAATAATGTTCCCGGCATCATCAGATATCCGCGCGGATGCGATTATGGACTGGCTCAACGAAGAACTACGCTTCGAGATTAATAGCTTCGAACCCGCTTCCAGTGATGCCAGCTTCAGGCGTTATTTTCGCGTCAAACACGCAGGCGGCCAACATATCGTCATGGACGCGCCACCGGACAAGGAAAATACCGAGCCTTTCATACGCATCGCCGGTTTGTTGAAAAAAATGAACATACACGTTCCGGCAATCTATCAGCAAAACCTGGCCGAGGGCTTTCTGCTGTTAGAAGACTTAGGCTCCCGCAGTTTTCTCGATCAACTCACGCTGGAAAGCGCCGATATACTCTATCAGTCGGCGTTCGACAGCCTGTTCAAACTACAGACACAATCTGATTTAGCCTATGCTCAGTTGCCGGAATACAGTGCCGACCTGTTGCAACGCGAACTGGAGATTTTTCAACAATGGTTTCTTGGCGAGCTGCTTGCCATTGCCCTGCCAGCCCCTCTAAAAAACTCATTGACCACAACATTAATCGACTCGGCGCAGGCGCAACCGCGCGTCTGCGTGCATCGCGATTTCCACTCCCGCAACCTGATGGTGCTGAAACGGCATTCCCCCGGCGTCATTGATTTTCAGGACGCCGTCATCGGCCCGATCACCTATGACCTCGTGTCATTATTGCGCGACTGCTATATCAGCTGGCCCCCGGAGCAAGTCGAACAATGGATGCAACGCTATTATCGACGCCTCGATGACGCCGAACTCATCGACGCCGATCTCGACACCTTCCGACGCTGGTTTGATCTGATGGGTCTTCAGCGCCACCTGAAAGCCGTCGGTATTTTTGCCCGTCTGAACCTACGCGACGACAAATCCACCTATTTGGCCGACATCCCCCGCACAATGAGCTATATCGTGCAGATCAGCCGGATTTATCCGGAACTGGCGGATTTTTACCAATTTTTGCAAGATCGAGTTTTGCCGATTTACCCGGACAGACTATGAAGGCGATGATACTGGCCGCCGGACGCGGCGAACGAATGCGTCCGCTCACCGATTTCACCCCAAAACCGCTGCTTCCAGTCGCCAATAAGCCGTTGATTCAATACACGATAGAAAACCTGGTCGCCGCCGGTTACCCCGACATCGTCATCAACCTTGCCCATCTTGGTCAGCAGATCAAGGATTATTTCGGCAACGGCCACGCCTTGGGGGCGAACATCGCCTACAGTGACGAAGGAGAAAAGGGACTGGAAACGGCCGGCGGCATTATCAATGCATTGCCTCTGCTGGGAAAACAAGCTTTTTTAGTCGTCAATGGTGACATCGCCTGCGATTTTCCTTTATCCTCACTAAGACGGCAACGTTTTGATCTGGCCCATCTGGTCCTAGTCGACAATCCGCCTCATCATCGCGATGGCGATTTTCATCTGGCGAATGACGGCCATCTATCGGAACAGGGGGAGAACATGCTGACCTTCAGCGGCATCGGCCTTTACAAAGCGGAACTCTTTGCCGGAATCGTTCCCGGCGAATACAAGCTGGGCCCGCTATTAAGACGCTTTATGCAAGACCGCCGCATCAGCGGCGTAAAACACCACGGTTTCTGGATGGATGTCGGCACGCCCGAACGCCTGAAGGAACTGGACAATCATTATCAACACCGAGGAACACGCCATGTCTGAACATGTTTATAAAAAAATCGAATTAACAGGTTCTTCCAGCGCCGGCATACAACAAGCCATCGAAAATGCCGTAGAGAAAGCCGCGCTAACGATCAAGAACATGCGCTGGTTTGAAGTCGTCGAAACTCGCGGTCATATCGAAGACGGCAAAGTGGCACACTGGCAGGTCACCATCAAGGTCGGCTTCACCATCGAATAATGGAAACGGCCTGTCGCCCCGGCGGCAGGCCCCAACCGCCGCCTCACCTTAAGTGCTAAACAACGTGAAGCGCATCGAAACAAGGTGCGCTTCCTATCGTCAGCACACCCTACCCGCATCCGTAGAGTGGATCAAGCGCAAGCGGATCCACCTATAAGCCCCGTAAAAATCCATGCCGAAACATGGAATTGTATTGCTTGTCCCACCCTACAGGGCGACATCAAGACAACAATGTAGGGATTCGCCGCCAGGCAATCGGTAAAAGGTTGCGGACGGAGTTGCAAACTCCGTCCGGCTTTGGGAATTTTTGCCCCGGTGGCGATGTTTGGCGGCTTGCTTCGCGAAGCCGCCCTACGCGTTCATCCCAAACGTCGGTTAGACCCACCGTTTCCTGGTTCCCACGGTCCTCCGTGGGAACCCATACCCTAAGCTGGACGGAGTTTGTAACCTGAGCAGGCCGGGGTTTGTAGCCCCGGCCTGAATCTTTCAAGCCTATGCCAAACTAAAAACCGAAACGTTCGGGGCGGGTTGAATAACCCGCCCCGCTTAGGACGCAGGAGCGTGGGAACGAGGGTCAACTTGTTCAACCCTAAGCTGGACGGAGTTTGTAACTCCGTCCGCAATATTTCGCGAAGCCGCCCTACGTTGGCCGCAGCCGTAATGGATCCGCCAAAAAACTAGAAATCCACCTTCTTAAACGCCGGATTAGCGGAAAGCACCTCCATTCCTGCTAACTTGTTCAACTCGACCTGGCGTTTTTCGCCGTCATCGAGCAACAAATATTCGCGCTTATCGGCATCGACGCAGGTGTCTAGCGCCCGCCCCTCGATTACTTCCCTGTTTTTTAGCGTCAGCCTGATCCGATAATGATACATACAGGCTATTTCGATGTAATCATGTAACTGGCAGGAAATCAGCTTACTCATAACTTGAAACGGATGTATTGCCTAAGCGGGGAGCCGGCAGACCAGACAAAGGATTCGGTGTAATAATGCATCAAGGCCAGATAACCTAACAACCCCAGCGTGATCGCCTTATAAATCTCGGTGCCGAACAATGTTTGCGTGATGAAATTGACCAGCTCATCGCCATAGGCCTGCAACAAAAAAGCCAACAAAAACGACAGCACCGGCAGCACGATGAAAACATGGACATTACAGCGCGCCGCATATTGATACAACCAATTCCTTGGCTGCCGGTGATGTTTATTGTAATCATGGGTGACATAGAAAATATAGGCGGTCGCATCATGAACCAGCCGCGGAATCAGAATCGCCAGGAAATAATACTGCTGAGTGTAGAGATAAAAACTGCTAACGATCAACAGCGTATTCCCCCACATGAAAAACTTTCCGAAGGTTGTCTGCACCTGACGCTGACTGGCAATCGATGCGACGACCAGCAGCGCCGTCAACGTCGCGGCAATCTGCCTGATCCATTCCGACTGCTGGGCATCGAGACTGTTCTTCAGAAAAATACCGACATAAATAAAAATTCCGGCCGCGACGCTTAGCCACAGCAACAGATAAAAGGCCCATGCAGGCAATCGGCAGACGCCTTTGCCGATGCCATGCTGCTGTTTCAAGACATGATAAACCGTCCAACTGGCGGTAATTAAATACAGCACCTTATAGGGAATAAACAAACTGCCTATGCCGAAAAAAACAATAATAAAGGCCGTCATCGCCAATATTTTGTTTTTGTAAAAGTGAACATATTCGCTGTTGCTCGCCAGAAGAATTGCGCTGGCGACGATATGCGGCGTTCCGAATAAAATCTGAAACAACAGATAATGGGTCGGACTGCTGGGAAGATGGGTCAGCAAATAGCCGCCCCAAAACCAGCCATCGACCCACTTAATCAACAAACATAAGGGGATGATGAGATACAAACCCATCAACAGCCGAAACGAGACCGCCAGTTTGTTCTCATTAATATCCCGCTGAATGGAAAAACTTTGCGCTGACATATCAAGACCTTTGTTTTTATAGTTATATTGGACCGATAGAAGAGTTTAACCGAATATAGGTCAATAATTAACTAAATCGTCCAACATAAAACAAGCCTTAAGGGAGGCTATGTTACGCAAACCGCCGCCTTACCTTCGTAATACGTGCTGAACAGCGCGAAGCGCATCAAAAACGGCTGCAATTCCAACGTAGCGAATGTAGGGCGGCTTCGCGAAGCAGAGGCCTACGATGAAAGGTTGCGGACGGAGTTGCAAACTCCGTCCGGCGTTGAGAAACATGGTGCGCTTCCTCGCGTCAGCACACCCTACCCGCACCGATAGGGTGGATCAAGCGCAGCGGCTCCGCCAAACACATGTTTATGCTGTTACCCAAGCTCCAGCTTGGGTAACCTGTTCAGGAAGCTCTAGCTTCCCGACAATCAAGAAAGATTGAACGAGCGAGTCAGGGTTGATTGAGAATGTGCGGAGGTTGTGTCGGTCTCAGGAAGCTGGAGCTTCCGGGGTGTCTTTCCCAAGCTGGAGCTTGGGAAAGAGCGTGATGTGGGTTGGCCGTTTTTAGCTTGACGCGCATGGCTTGCGAACCCCGTCCTGCTAGGGATATGCTGATCTTTGGGCTTTAGCTGAAGAAACTTGCTAATCAGGAAAATTGATGTCGTGCGTACCAGACGGATTGCCTGGCGGCGAATCCATCAATCGGCGATATTCGGGGCTTGGGCCACATAAATTCGCGTAGGGCGGCTTCGCGAAGCAGAGGCCTACGATGAAAGGTTGCGGACGGAGTTGCAAACTCCGTCCGGCGTTGAGAAACATGGTGCGCTTCCTATCGTCAGCACACCCTACACGCCCTGTAGCCCTGTAGGGTGGATCAAGCGCAAGCGGATCCACCAAAAGCATTCAATGCACTCCGCTTTTCGCGTCGCCCTGAATGATTAACCCTATAATTGCGCTAATAAGGTTGTTAATTTATCATGACCGGAACGACACAATAAAAAGAGCCGTCATGAATTTCCAACTACATCCCCGCCTGGAACAGGACTGCATAGAAATAGGCCGGCTTAGTTTGTCGCGCCTTTTGTTGATGAATGACAGCCAATATCCCTGGTGCATATTGGTGCCGGAAAGAGAAGATATCAGCGAAATTTATCAGCTTTCGCCAACCGATCAACAGCAATTACAACAGGAATCCTGTTTACTCAGCAAAACGCTGGCCGAAATTTACAATGCCGATAAGATGAATATTGCCGCCATCGGCAACATGGTCCCTCAACTACATATTCATCACATCGTCAGATACCGGAACGACCGTGCCTGGCCGGCTCCGGTTTGGGGACAATTCGATGCGATACCCTACGGTAAAAAACAACTAAAAGAACAGATCTCTGTGATCAAACTGGCCATGAAAGCCGCCTTAATTGACTAGGAACTCGGTAAAAAAGACATCGCGAAAGCCATCGCTGTTTTCATATTTATCCAAGGCGTTCACGATCCGTCTTTTCGTTTTCAACCGCAGCGCCTCGCGTTGCTCCATGGTTTGCAGCTGATCGGCGGGCAGACCGCTATATAACATAATCAATTCATGCCTCAACAAAGGCATGTGTTTTTTCACCTTTTCAATATAGCGCTCGCCTTCGATCAGCAATTGCACATTGATCATCAGATATTTTCTGCGCTCCGCCAGATTGACGGTGAACTTAGGCTTCATTTCCAGATACGCCATTTCCGACGCCTTTTCCTGCTCCGCGGCCTCCTCGGCATAAGCGAAGGAAGAGAACGTCAATAAACAAAACCACAAAACAAAAACTCGCACCGAGACTCCTCTTGAAATTAAAACAATACAGTCATCGCCTTTCGCGCCGAATCCACCCGACGGTTGCGATGCCAACGTGGCCAACGTAGGGTGGCTTCGCGAAGCAAGCCACCAAACCCCGCCACCGGAGGCAAAATTGGCATTGTGCGTATCCAGGCGGATTGCCTGGCGGCGAATCCACCCTACGGTTGCGATGCCAATGTAGACGCGTAGGGCGGCTTCGCAACGTAGGGTGGCTTCGCGAAGCAAGCCACCAAACCCCGCCACCGGGGCAAAATTGGCATTGTGCACATCCAGGCGGATTGCCTGGCGGCGAATCCACCCTACGGCGGGCCAGCCGACGGTTGCGATGCCAACGTCACCAATGTAGGGTGGCTTCGCGAAGCAAGCCACCAAACCCCGCCACCGGAGGCAAAATTGGCATTATGCGCATCCAGGCGGATTGCCTAGCGGCGAATCCACCCTACGGTTGCGATGCCAACGTCACCAATGTAGGGTGGCTTCGCGAAGCAAGCCACCAAAACACGCGCCGGGGCAAAATTGGCATTGTGCGTATCCAGGTGGATTGCCTGGCGGCGAATCCACCCTACGGCGGCTCCAGAAACAAGGTGCGCTTCCTATCGTCAGCACACCCTACAAATCACTTTCAGAAAAAGCTGACTAGCCGCTTAAAGAAACTATGCTCTTTGTACTTTTCCTTGATATCGACATCCAGGTGGCTGGCCAATTTAATCATCGCTCTGGTAATCGGCGCCTTAGGGGAATAATCGAATAGAGGCACGCCCAAGTTGCAAGCATTCGCCACCCGGTCATAATCATTCGGAATCAAATATACCCTGGAACAATTCAACGTGGATTTAATATCTTTAATTTGTAAATTAGCTTTTGGATTAAAGCGATTAACGACGATGATGATATTTTTGTCGCTGACATTCAATTCCAGCTTCAAGATCTGCACCAAACGTTTCGCGTCACGCAAATGCGCCAAACTTTGTTGAATCACAATGGCAATCTGATCCGACTTATCCAAGACCGAAGCCGTTAACAAATCGATATGGCGAGGCAGATCGATAAAGACCCTGTTATAACGCTCGGCGCAAAGCGATAACATTTTATCCAAGTTTTCAACCGGAATATCGCCCGGTAAGACGATTTGCTGCTGTAACGTCGACAGCAGACGCAAACCGCTTTGGGTCCGCGTCATATAACCATCGATGGCGTCGAAATCGAGATCGTTGATTTCGGTCAAGGCTTCGACGACAGTATGCTGGGGATGCAAATCCAGGTTTAACGATTGGGTGCCAAACTGAAAATCCATATCCATTAAAACAACCGATTCATCGGAGGCTATCGACGCGATATGCGCCAAATTACAGGCGATCACACTGGCGCCCGAGCCGCCCTTGGCATTGATCAAGGTCGTCAACGTTCCCTTCTTGGCTCCGGTTCGTTGGCAATCATGAATAATCTGCTCCAATGCCTTATGCAATTCATCTGAATCGACCGGGTCGGTGAAAAAATCACGCGCGCCCGCCTGCATCGCCAACCGCATCTGATGATTGTCGTTTTTTGCCGAAATAATCAACAGCATGGGACGCGTTATGCTGGGTAACGCAGTCAGTTCATAGAGCACCGGAAGCGTGGCTTCATCGAGCAGCAAGATCAAAATCTTCGGCAGTTCCCTGTCATTCACATAACTGGTTGATTTATTGCCATCCACACAATGCTGCTCAATGTCCTGATGGATAAAATTAGAAACCATTGAGTGGTATTGTGTAATCTTAGCCTGATTACTTCCCAGTATTTGTATTGATATGGGATTCGTATGCATCATTTAATAAATGTTCATTGACAATAAAAATCATTAAGAGATTTGAAATCTCGCTTAAGCGAGCGCTAAGACTGTTGGGTTACGCTACGCTGACCCAACCTACGTCAAACACTCGTTATTAAAGCTAGTATAGCTGACAAATGAAAACTCTAAACCCGTTCAAAATTAACTAAAAAATTCTAATTTTCAGAAGGAATGCCTTGTTTTCTGGAAGATCGGAAACAACAAATATTGCTTAGCGATTGCGGTTATTTATTAACTGACGCACACCCCGTAGCAGCATCGTTGCGTCACCGGATTCTCCGGAGAAACCCGGCCCAGGCTTTCGCTGGGCAGTTTCGTCACAACCGGAGGCACCGAAAATGTGTTGCCAATTAACGGTATTATTAACGTATGAGTAAATGTAGGAAGGATCTCCACTTGTACAAAATCAATTTTATCATAATCTTCCGAGATTATATTTCCGATCGGCGCAGCGACTTCCGTCATATCATCCTCATAGTACTTCACATCGACATCTGCCGTTGTCAAACCTAGCAAAGGATTGCCGCCGCCGGCGGGGTCATCGAAAATCGTGACCCGCTGGGCTTGAAGTATCCCCCCGGCGGACACCGGACAGACGGCGGCGACCCGGGCGCCCCGCCGTGTCGCTTCGACCAGAGTATTATAAACAAACATCACCCGGGCGAACTCGATGATGCCAAAGATGAGGGTGAAAAACACCAGCGCGATCAACGCGAATTCGACCATCGATGCACCCCGTTGCAGTTTCCTCATCATTCAACCCTCATCGCAGTTGATGCCGTTAACGTCATAGTCGCCGGCACCGTCCCATTGGTCAAGTTGCTCAGCAGACCGCCCAGAATCAATTGATGATCATAACTGGCGGTCACGAAGATATGATCGGTATAGGTCGCATCGGTTGTTATCGAAGGTACAGGCGTGTAATTGGCGACATTAGGCAATAATGAATCGGTCGAGGCATCTGTCGAGCCGTAGATGATCAGGTTGGTCGTCGCATCGACGTTATCCTGATTGCTACCTGTCACATCGATTGCGTCGTCTATAACGCCGTTTCTAGCCTGTTTCGGATCGGCAAAATAGCGCGCACCGTCCTGCACCGACTTGTTTAAGATATCGAGATGATAAAAGGCGAAGCCAAATTCCACCACACCTATCACCAACAGCATAAGCAACGGCAATATGATAGCGAACTCTATTAAGGCCGCGCCTTTTTGGTTGTGAAGCTTATCTAACACAACCATCGACATCACGAATGCCCACCCATAGGGTCTTTATACAAGATCACTTTATAAAAACCGAAATCGTCGACCGATGTTAGATCTCCGGTCGCCCTGCAAACTTCATCGCCGACAAACTGACCTAAGATAAACACCTCGCTGCCATTTTTTTCCGGCAACGCGGAAAGATAAAAACAACCGTAGCCTTTCACCGGTAAATCGGCGGTGCCGCCCGTTCCAAATTCAGTGCAATCGACAAATGGCACGCCTAAAATCCGCTTACCATATTCAGCATCGGGCGATATATCACTGTCTACCGTGCCCTGCCCCTTCAAACTCTCGTATTTAGCGTACGGATCAACCAAGCCAGTACCGGACAAGGAAATACCCGCAGTAGGTACGACATAGGAGGCGCCAAATTCAGCCTCAAGATCGCTATAGTCGAGATAAGTATCTTCGGTCGTGGGAGAGGTCGTCGTGCCGAGGCCTGTCAGTTTATCGGATGTATATCCCAAATCAGGGCTATCCTCATTAAAAAGACTTCCCAGGCCTTCTCGGAGTGGCCCCCAATCAACACCCGTTTTAGAGGGAATCGTGCCTGGACTAGGCACTTCACAAAGCTTCTTACATTCAGGGGCGCCCGCCAGACATTTTTTGACGGTATTGGCGCCATTATCCAAACCTGCATCCGGAAAAGCCGAACCAAAATTAGCTAATCCGATATTGCCCGCCCCGTACTGTGAATTGTGAGTCGCCGCACAACGACTAGGCGCACCTCCTGTCCCCGAACTTATTTCCGCAGACATGCAATAGAGATTATCCATCGTATAACCATAACACTCACCATCGGAACAGTCCGTGTCCGGCGCCGAAGGATTGTCGGTGCACATCATGATTGGAGTCAGATCGCAAGGCGCGATCGGCGCCGTCCCGGCGACGGCGGTGGCGGCGACGGTCATTTGACTGAAATCGCCGGGTATCATGATACTCAACACACTCATGAACCAGGTGCCGATCGACATCGGACTGACGACCACCCGGGCGAATATCGCATCATCAACAGCACCTGCAGCCCCCCAATCAGCCGCATTAGCACTTATCGGCGTTTTTTTCGAAAAGGTGAAAGCCAACTCGGCACCGCTGATTCCCGATGCAACCTCGCCATTGCCGTCACTACCGGTAAAGGCGGGAAAGGTATTGTTCCTAGCAAAGTTTTCCGCGAACGTTTCGACATCCGGTATCGTGCTGCTGCTTTCCTGTTTGGCCAGCGAGATTGCCGCACTCAGAGCCAACGCATCGGCCAGGTTTTGCAAGCGGGTTTTATTGACATAGGCATGACTGATATCGATGGCCAGGCCGGCCATCGCCACCAAAAGCACAAGGGCGAGCGCGGTAAAAACCAGCACCGCGCCCTTTTCCTTCTTAGGAATTTTATTAATCCTCGCGTTCATAGCAGCCACCTTTCGAGAAAGCTCGTGTTTTTGGATTAAACGATAAGCGCATTAATTTCCGCTCGATGAGCCGCCCACATCGATGATCACCGGCTGAGAAATAACCTGTTGGCCATAAGCATCCCGATAGCCTTGCATCGTATTGGTGCCCGACTCGCCGTCCATCTTGCGCGGCGAATCCGGAAGCGGATGTTCGGCCGCATCCGGATTTGCGATCTGGGCCCGTGTCAATTGCCTGACCGATTGACCAAAATTGCGGTCCATCTCAACGGGCCGGTGATTGGCATCGCCGCAGGCCGCCAAAATGATGCTGACTGTGCCGACTAACACTAGTGATTGACTGTTCATTACATGCCCTCCGCATTGATTTGGTGACCGAACTGCCCTACCGTTCCGCCGGATGATGGATTATAGGTCGGCGCCGAACGCGTTTTTTCAGTTGCCCGGCCTTCCATTCGTCCCAGCAAATAGAAATCGATATCGTCGGGCTGTACATAATTATCGGTCGGCAGGCGGATTTGGTGACGCGGAATTGGCCTCGCCAGATGAGGCGTCACCAGTATCACCAATTCTTTTTTCTCATTGAACGACTGTCGATTGCGAAACAGCGAACCCAGCAACGGCAGATCGGCCAAGCCCGGGGTATGCTGCTGAGTATGATCGTTTTGCTCGCTGATCAAACCGGCAATCGACATGGTCTGCCCATCGGCCAGCTCCAACGTCGTATCGGCTTCGCGAGTCGACAAACTCGGCGTTACGCTTTCGACTTCGGTCACGATGGCGGCATCATTGGTCAATGAACTGACCGAAACATGCGTTTTCAAGCTGATCCGATTGGCATCCAACACAATAGGAGTAAATTCCAGTCCGACACCGAATTTTTTGAAGTCCACCTCACAATTGCCTAGACTACAATCGGCCGCATACGGAAACTCCCCGCCGGACAGGAATGCCGCTTTTCGGCCACTTATCGTCGTTAGATTGGGTTCGGCCAATATCGTGGCGATATCCGAGTCACGGCTGAAAAGCAAATCCCAACTGAACATTGCCTCCCCGGCGACATAGGAACCGGTGAAAAGCCCCGCCCCGACGGAAAGCACATCCCAAAAAAACGTGCCGTCATTACCACCGGTCTTACTGGCGCTAGTGTTGATCGCCAATTCCCGTGCGATAGTGCGCTGCACTTCGGCGATCTTGACTTCCAGCATCACCTGCTGTTCGCCGCCGACATGCATCATGTTGACCACGAATTGTCTGGCCTGGTTGCTGCCGCCACCACCGCCGCCACCGCCGCCACCGCCGCCACCGCCGCCACCGCCGCCGGAAGAATTGGTGCAGCCGCCGCGGGTTCCACCGCCACCGCCACCGCCTTGTAACGAGGGCATCGCATAGCCTTGGGCAATCTTCATCGCGAAATCCATATTGACCAGGTTGGAGACTTCGCCACTCAGCACGATACATTTTTGCGCGCTACGAACCTCGATGCGTTCATTCGGCATCAATTCGTAGAGTTTCTGCTTCAAGCCTTCTAGATCATGCGTCACCTCGATATCGAATACTTTGGTCACATTTTGATTAGCGTCCAGAATCATCAAATTGGTGGTGCCCATTTGCTCGCCATAAACCAACAGCTTTCGTCCACCTCTGATCAGCTCCATTCTCAATTTGGCGATTTCCGGCTTGCTGGAGGTGACGCCTCTATCGCTACTGTCCAAGGGGATGATTCTGGATTTATTGATCGGAACCTGATAGCTAATCGGCTCGATGGAATGGTCATAAGCCGACGCCTGCCCTTGCCATAGAAAAGCCGACATCATCACGAGGAAATTAATGGGCTTCTTGAATTCGATGTTCATAGTAAACGATCCCTTACTTGAATTTGGATAATTAATTTAGCCATCTGCTCTAGCAAAATGCGCATGTCATCAAGGCCAACGAATGACCTTAAATTTTGCCGGCGCCGAATAACGGACCACCTTACGTTTAACAGCTGGAGCGGGCGTGTCTTCTTTGATGGCCAAGTTAACTTCAGTATCATCCATCGGATTTCTGAGGGTAAACTGCAACGTGCCTGTTTTCATCGCTTGCACCAAGGTTTCCGCTTGTTGCGGAGTCACTTCCAGGGTGAGCGCTCTGACCACGGCCGGCTTGTCTTGATCCCGCGACGCCGTTTGGTCGATGGCCAATACCTTGATATTTCTAAGCAGCGTGTACGTGCTTCCCCCTCTACGCGTGGCGATTATATCGGCCCGGTTGCCGGGCAAAATAAAACCCGCCACCCCGACGACATCATTGACTCGCACACTCATCGCGCGCTTGCCTTGCTCGATGATGGCGGATAGGGTGCTGCCGCCGACATGATCGGTCACCTGGGGTTGCAATAAAAGTTCATTGGCGTAAAAGTCGCGCTGGGTGACTTTGCCTATCACCGGCTCCAACTCGGTAAAGACGCCCTCGGGTACATTATCCTTAGGCCATTCCGTCAATTTGATATGAGTCGCCTCGATGCGCGTCGCAAACGGAATTCTGGCTGCGGCCACCACCACCGAGGTCGTGTCGGGCTGAGCGACTTCAACATTACCGGTCTGCGAATCGACCCAACGTTTTGCCAACCAAGCCGCCCCGCCCGCCATGACGACGG
This sequence comes from Methylomarinum sp. Ch1-1, assembly GCF_030717995.2. NCBI lineage: Bacteria > Pseudomonadati > Pseudomonadota > Gammaproteobacteria > Methylococcales > Methylococcaceae > Methylomarinum > Methylomarinum roseum. The sequence goes on from NZ_CP157743.1 coordinate 3,834,453, forward strand.
CGATAATCAGCATTACTGCAAATCGACTGTTCATATATCCACCCTTGCATTTTCCAAATTAATAAAATATGTGTCCCAAGCTATATCCAGTCGTTCGGCGGTGGCCATATTTTCATCGCCGACATATTGACACTGATCCTTGACGATTCCCAATAAATCCCGGGGATGGCAAGGCAACATGGGCTTATTATCTTGCCTATAGCGGGCAAATAATCTTGCCAAAAGATCATCGGAACATGCCACGTTGAGTTCTTGCATATACTGATGCCAAATCTCTCTATATTCTGACTCGCTGACTGGCGAAAATTTTATTTTATAGCCTAAACGACGCAAAAAAGCCTCATCGGCCAGATCGACAGGATTAATATTGGACGAAAAAATCAAAATGACGTCGAAAGGAAATTGAACCCGTTTGCCGGTATCGAGGCTTAAATAATCATGCTTTTCTTCTAAGGGCACGATCCAGCGATTGAACAATTCGAGCGGAGAAACCCGTTGTCGGCCGAGATCATCGATGATGTACATGCCATTGTTCGCTTTCAGCTGCAATGGCGCCGTGGAAAGGCGGGTATTTCGGTTGTGATCGATTTCCAACATATCCAACGTCAACTCACCGCCGCTGATCGCCACCGGCCTTTCACATTCGACATAGCGTGGATCATGTCCCTCATGCAGCAGCGCGCTGGTGCTAGTGCTTTCTTTTTTAATCGGGAAATGCACCACCGGATCGAACATCTGTATCACGCTCTCACCAATGGTGATCGCATAGGGAATCAATATGGATTCGCCCAGTAACTTGGTCAATTGTTTACAAATATAGGTTTTACCGGTGCCGGCATGACCATAAATCATGATCGCGCGCCCCGAGTGCATCGCGGAACCCAACTGATCCAGCAGTCTGGGGTTGATGGTAACCTCTTTAAATTGGGCTTGAACCTGATCATGCGTGATCTTACAGTTCTGCACCGATTGCGACGCGACGACGCGATTATATTGTTCGAGAGGAACAGGAGCCGGCCCCACATAACCGCTTTTATTACTGGCCGATAAGGCTTCCACTTTGCCCTTGTCGGTCAAATTATAGCGCTCGCTATTGCCTTTGACCGGCGCCAACACCTCCACTTTATGCTCTTTTCTTAAGAAATCCAGCGCTTGTTCCAGCAACGTGCCGGACAGTTTTATGCTTTCCGTTAATTGATGGAGGTCCATAACGCCATTGAAATACAGGTGCTTGCACAGCAAATCCCTGACGAATTCCTCGGACAAACCGGTTTCCGCCGGATTGCGAGGTCGAGGCGCTATAGAGTTGTAAATGGGCATAGGCGATTCCGTTTGACTCAATTTTTTTAATTATATTTTAAGATAGTACAGAAAGCCCAATTTGTCTGCATGATAATTGAAAATAATAGGCTGGAATTCAATGATGAGTCGTAATGCATTTCCTTAATGAGCCAATATTAGAATTTAAGCAACAAAGATTTTCTGATCAAACAATTAGACAACTCTATTTCTTGTTTATGTAATCCATTAATGACAAACACCCAACGAGAGAGTCAAATTGTTTCTCATTATAAAACGGTCTTCTGTACTCAACAAAGAAGCCTAAGACATTGGCTTAACATAGAGACTAATAAAAAACTTGAACCCCATCGTAAATTGGTTTCGCTCGCTGCGGCTGACCCGGAGGGTAAAATGGACACAGCGATGAACTGAGATGAATTTCAAAAGGACATGTTGACGGGATCAAGTACCGCACGGATGTTTTATTGCGATGTTGTTAACGTTACTGTTAAGTGTCTAGAAAAAAGTCAGACCGCCTTAGATGGACTTCGTCATTCCGGCATGGGTTACCGGAAACCAGCCATCATGCTAGATATCTTATGCAACTGTTTGGTTTTTATGAAAAAACCCATTAACTGATATTGAATTGAACTTGCTGAAAGCAGGTGAAAAGGATCTTGATATCTTAACGGTAAAGCATCGTCTATCAGAAACGATGCCTGCCAACCATCTTGACCTTGACAAACAAACGCAACCAACAATTACAGAAAATGGACGGAGTCAGAATTTCTAGCCCCGCCCAATCTCATTTGCCCTCGTTAGCCGTTAGCATTAGAGAGAGAACTTTCAACAGTGCTAAATGTTGTACTAACTTCTTGACCTAAACTAGTAATAATTGTAATTGAAACGATGGCGATAAGGGCAACCATAATGGCATATTCGACCATGGTAGCGCCTCGTTGTTTTTTGTTTGTGATAAGTTTTTTCATATCGACCTCCAAAGTTTTATAAGAAATACTTCATGTATGCAGATCTAAGTATAGCAAGGAATTTTTGACTCTCCTATATTTAATGATAAACAATTTCTAAGTCTTCATTTTTCTGAGTTTCTAAAGCCCGAATTTCCAATGACCTGATTGCAGCTATCGATTCTGAGCTTAATTTTACTGATTGATGTATAAATATTGTAATATACTTATCTTTGTAGAGTTTTAACCATTGCGGTTGCAAGCCAAAGTAAGTGTTAGCCGGTGACGACGTCAAAAGTAATGTCCATTTAATTTGATACTCTTTGAGAATTGATTCCAATTTCGTCGCATCTTCACCTAGCGACATGGCCTCAAAATATGCTTTAATAAATTTATCACCATAGAGCTCTGCACGGGTATCGATGAGGGTTGAATAACCGGCATATATCATAAATTGTGAAACATTATAATCATTTAAAGCGTTACCCAAAACATCCTGCTCCCTCTTAAGCGTTTTAAGAACTTTTTGCACTTGCATCGCCTGATCACTTTCTATCTTCCTAACTTCAGCTAAATAAAAGAATATTCCCGCAAAACTCCCCCCAATAAATAACCAAGCCTTCCAGCCTCTAAAACCCAATTCTCGAAAGTTAAGGTCCGATTGAACTTCTAATTGTTTCGCTAATGGAGTAGCCAATATCAAGGGCGACAACACCGACAACAAATCGCTTGCATGACGAACATGCTTCAGAGACAAATGAATCAATCCCAGCATGAAAACAAGTCGAAATAAAGGTAGCTTGATGCCTCGCCATAAGGCGATCGCTAAAAATGTCAGCAGCCACACTTCCAATGGCTGAAATTTATGAAAATTAGGCGACAGCCATTCAACTATTCTACTTAACGCCACGCCTTGGTCAGCCAACTGAAACGGCAACAGAAGACCGTTGATTCCATGCGGGCTAATCATCGCGCAGATAATGCAAATAAAAGTAAAGCAACTCCATTGCAGAATCAAGACTTTTCTTTTTTCTATGCTAGCGTTAAAAATAGCTTCCACCGCAAAGAAAACACTAAATGCTATACCTACTATAAAACTTCCATGAAAATTAACCCAAAAGATCATTAACGGCAACATGAAAAAGGGGGGAGAACTTTGTTTTTCACTCGCCTCGACCAACTGGATGCTCCAATAGATCATGACAGGCATCACAAACAAGTGCGGCCTTGGTGATGTATGAAATGCCACCAATAAGAATGCAAACAATACAAAAATTAGGCTTTGGACGGTATTGAGGCGCTTTAATAAAAATTGTAGTAACAGCACCATCGAAAGGAAAAGACTGATTATCATGGCCGTATAAAGCCCAGCCCAGCCACTGTTGTGAAAAATTAGATGCAGAAATACGGCAGCTAGCCATTCATGCGAAGTCCAAGGTGTTTCTGCATTGCTATATGAAAATATACCCGTAGAGGGTATTTCATGATGCTGCAGAATCCACTCTCCTACTTTAACATGCCAATAAGTGTCATCAATGACGCCAAGTTTTACAGCTGACAACGCAATCATTAACGACAAAACCCCCCAAACCAGCAAGTGCAAGTTATCTTTCTGCTTTTCTACCATATCTTAACTATTTAAAAATTTATTATTTATTGATACTGCATCATCTAGATGCCTAAGAGCTTAGAAATAAATATGACTGCCTTAGGCGCTTCGGCATTCCGGCATGGATTGCCGGAATCCAGTTATCATGGATTTAGATGAACAACTAAGTTCAAAGGTTATAGCCCTTGCGTTATACACAATTATGCCGTAGATCGAGCTGAGCGACAGCAAAGCCCGACATTTCCGGCGCACCTCAATTTGTTGGGCTTCATTTTATTTAGCTCAATCTACACAAATTCAAGACATCCCGCAATTTATGTATAAAGATGAGATTATAGCCCCTCGTCTCAACTTAAAGATCATAAATAATCATAGCTCCTCCATGTTTTTAAAGGTCCAATATGAATTTAAAAAATAATTAACTAAAGTGGCTGGCATAATGCCGATGAACTGATTTAGCTGAGGCGGCCATGTTGGAAACATAAATGAAAGAAAGACAAAGGTGCTATAGCTTAGGCTAAGCGCCAGCAACGACACAAAATTAAACTTGAGACCTCGAATTTGAAGGGTATCTTTAGTTTGCCGCGAACGAAAAGTCCAGCCATTATTTAAGGCAAAGTTTGACAATATCGAAGTTTCAATGGCAATCGGTGAGGCAATATATTTGTTGACGCCAAAATAAAGTAGCGCTGTAAACATGCCAAGATTGACAATAACGCCCGAGGCCCCGGTAATTAGAAATTTCAAAAACGTGGCAGAAGCCCTAAACCTCAACCACCAAGCATTGATAATAAATTCAATGATATCGGACATGCCAAGCTTTGATTCCCCATGAATACGATCAACAAACTCTACAGGAATTTCCTTTATTTTTGCCTTATGGATGAGCGCCTCAAACAATAAAGCAACTTGGAAAGCATAGCCTTGTACTTTCAAATTAGAAAGATCAATTTTTTTTAGCAATGTTGACCGAATAGCGCGAAAACCGGCAGTACAATCGCGTACTTGATAAAGACCTGCCAAATATCTAGCCACAATATTCCCATAGCGAGAATTCATTCTACGGTGCCACCCCCATTCATCGGGTATGCTTCCCCCTTCCACATAGCGACTGCCAATAACAAAATCAGCCCCCTCATCTAGCGCCTGATGAAGCCGAGGCACATCAGATGGCTTGTGTGAAAAATCAGCATCCATTTCGAAAACAACATCGGCTTTTAGTACATTCAACGCATGAGTCATCCCACGAACATAAGCAGCACCTAGACCTTGTTTACGACCTCGTAACAAGTGGATATTGGGGTACATAGACTGAAGTTGTTTAACGGTTTCTGCGGTTCCATCAGGGGAATTATCATCAACAACAAGAATGTGCATATCGTGCGCGATATTGAGGAACTGTTGCTGAAGTTCTTCAATCAAGCGGCTTATATTCTTTTGTTCATTCCAGGTGGGAATAATTATGACAGTCTTCATGCTTAATAAATCTCAGTGATTGGTATGATATGATTTCATATCATACCAGAGCATTTATACAGCACCGCCTTAAGTTATAAATTTCCTTTAATGCAATTCCAAACGACAAGAAAAACAGCAAAAACAAGAAAAAACGCAATCATGCCCTGGAGCGACTACACTAAACAGGATACAGCACATAAATAAACCGGAAGAAAAACAGCGTCTCCCAAATGAACGAAAAAAGACGAAACCTAACACCTATAAGTGAAGTGGCCTGACAAAAGTTTGCATGTCATTGGCTACGTCGTTCCGGCATGAATTTCCGGAACCCAGTTATCATGGAAGATGATTTATACCAATTAAACTTATTTCGAAGGACTTAGCTCAGAATTTAAAGAGCCAACAGTCAAGTTAGCGATTGAATCAAATCAATCCATCGCCCAAACTGCTAAAGACTTAGGCGCAAATCCGAATACGTTATATTGCTGGATCAACAAATATTCGAAACCTATTACAGTCGCCGAAAGAACCGATGAACATCTTTATGAAGAGTTGAAACGGTTAAAAAAGGAATTAGCTAAGGCTGCCCAGGAGAGTGATTGAAACATAATCAATGTTGTCTTTTTTGGTCGGCGCTTATATATACATTTTAATTAAAATAATCTTATTATGAATTTATTGAATTTAATTATAAATAACAGGAAACATTCATATTTTCTATTTTTTTTAGCATTAATTATTTCATTAACATTCTTTGTAGGCACTGTACCCACTCATATTTTTGGTCATGATATTTTCTTTCTACTGGATAATGGATGGAGGGTTTATAATGGACAATCGCCACATGTCGACTTCACGAGCGCATGGGGTCCAGTTACATTTTTGATCACGGCTCTGGGAATGAAGATTTCTGGAGGCTCTATTGATGCTGTTGGTTATGGGAGCGCACTATATGGATTGATAATAGGCTTATGGAGTTATTGGTTATGTGGGAATAGATTGGTACCAGCGGTACGAATTCTACTTTGTCTTTATCTCGTATGTTTAGCAGTCGCACCCTTTCCACTGGGCGTTAACTTTAAAATGTCGAGTCATGCAATGGTATATAACAGATATGGCTATACCTTGCTTGCTCTTATTTTAATAGACATATATTGCTTCAAAGAAAACAAAGAAAATTATAAAGATTTATTAATAGTTGGAGCATCATCTGGGATAGCTATAGCAATTGCTTTATTTTTAAAAGCCAGCTATTTTGGAGCCGCTATCATTCTTACACTTTTTTCATTGTTATCTAAAAATATATCAAGACCTTATTTACTTGGAATCATTGCAAGTTTCACAATCACCACTATTTTTCTTCTATATTTTATTCAATATGATATTATAGCTATACTTAATGATTTAAAAATAGCAGCAGGCGCTAGATCAAACAGCGTTTTTATAAATATCATTCTCATTAAAATATTATACAACCTTCCAGTTATATTTTTTATAATTTTACTAGGAATAAAATCACATCATGCTGAGCCAAACAAATCATATTCACTTAGCTTCAATATAATTTATTTTTGTCTAGTTATTTTATTCGTAGACATATTAATTATATCAAGCAACCAACAATACTTAACTCTACCTCTCAGCATTATTTTTTCCTTACTACTGTATAATAACATAAACACATTACCACCCCCTAATAAAAACAAAAGCCCTAGCTACTTCAGTACAATTAAGTTACATCTTATTACTCCTGAAATCATATTCTTCCTAATTTTCTTTGGATTTGACATATCTGGCTTAAGCTATGGCGCTTTACAAAAGTCAAAAGACCCAGAGACCTTTTCCACAAAAAGGTTTTCTGAATCAAGAATTTCTTCACTTATTCTATTTGACAATAACACAGAGCCAAAAACCAATGGCTCTTTATATACTGAATATATTAACGATGGCATAGACTTAATTAAAAAAAACAGCAAACCTAATGAAAAAGTATTAGCAATGGAAATGTTTAATCCATTCTCGTATGCTTTAGGAAGACAGCCAGCCAAAGGTGGTATTGCAGCGGCCGCATTTAACTACACTATAAGTGACAAATACCACCCTTCTGAAAATAAGTTTTTTGGAACTTCTGATATTTTAATGGTACCGAAAAGACCAGCATCACCAAATATCTTTTACGATGGTTTCTACAAAATATACCAGCCTTCAATTAAAAAAAAGTTCAAGCTTATAGCTGAATCAAAGTTCTGGTACTTTTATCGAAAAAAATGAAAATAAATAACAATACTTTAAATATCTATTTAGATAAATTTTATAGATTTCCATTTTGTCTTTATGGCCTTTTAATTTCCAGCCTTGGACTTTTATTATATATATTTGGCGTTCTACTTGGATTCTTTCGTATTTTTTTTGACCCTTCTGGTCATTTATTATGGGTTATAGATAGAACCATATGGTATAGCGGCTCCCCTGTTGTTTTGGGTCTAATTTTAATTATCGTCGACCTGTTTTTATTTCTACCAAAAAAACGCAATAAAAATGGGATAAAATGGGCCCCTTTAAAAAATAATTCACTTACTGTAGTTCTTACTGCTTATAATGATGAATCAAGTATTGCCTTAGCTGTAAAAGACTTTTATAACCACCCCAATGTCAATCGAGTCATAGTGATCGACAATAACAGCACTGATAATACATCAAAAGTTGCCTTAGAAGCTGGGGCATTAGTATTTAAAGAATATGAGCAAGGGTATGGTCATTGCGTCTGGCGTGCATTGAAAGAAGGCTGTAAATTTGATGACACCGACCTCATATTATTATGTGAAGGAGATATGACGTTTCGCTCTTATGACATTGATAAATTTCTAGCTTACTTACCTCATGCCGAGATAGTTAATGGAACAAGAATTTGCGAGCAACTTAGAGCAAAAAACACTCAGCTGACTACTTTCATGTATTACGGAAATTTTTTCGTCGGCAAACTTCTTGAGATAAAACATCTTAGTAAAGGCACTTTTACCGATGTTGGAACAACATATAAGTTATGTAGAAAAAGCACCCTCACACATCTATTGCCGCTTCTTAATAAAAACATAAACCTCGAATTTAATGCTCATTTTTTAGATACCGCACTGACTAATGGAATAAAAATAGTTGAATGCCCAATAACTTTTCATAACCGAATAGGTGCAAGCAAAGGAGGTAATATAAATAACTATCGAGCAATGAAGGTAGGATCTAATATGATACTTGGAATTCTATTTGGCTGGAGAGAAAAATGACAGGATATCACAATACACGTTTAGCCTACGATGACCGTAGAGAACTGCTCTGGAAAACACTTTGTGAATCATATTTTCAGAATTTAGTTTCAGAAGATGCTTCTGTACTAGAGCTAGGAGCAGGTTACGGCCATTTTATTAACAATATTCAATGCAAACGTCGTATTGCTATTGACAAATGGAAGGATTTTCCAAATTTTGTTAAACCAGAGATAGAATATCATATTGGAAATGCAGCCAATCTTGATTTTATAGAAGATCAATCTATAGATTTTGTATTTGCCAGCAATTTATTCGAACATTTAACACAAGATGAGTTTTCGTTAGTTCTTGAAAATCTTCACAATAAATTAAGCAAACATGGCACCTTGAATATCCTTCAACCAAATTTTCGCTTTGCTTATCGTGAATATTTTGACGATTATACCCATATATCAATTTATTCAGATAGAAGTTTAGTTGATTTTTTGGAATCTAATGGATTTAAAGTTATTTATTGTAAACCTCGATTCCTACCTTTAACAATAAAATCAAAGATTCCTGTGATACCATTCTTAATTAAGTTATACCTAAAACTTCCTATTAAACCTATGGGAAAACAGATGTTTGTAAGAGCAAAAAAATTGTAGACTTAGCTTATAAAATCATCTTAAATAATGAATCAATGATCTCTTATCATATGTAACATCTATCAATGCTTGACAATCTAGCCTCCCCTTTTCAGTCATTTCTTTCCGTTAACGATAGACTGTACTGGCTATACATTCTTTCATCTATCACGGTTGCATACTTTTTATATGTTTCTTATAAAAACAAGCATACTGGAGTCATCTTAAGTCCTTTTGCGTTTCTCTTCCCCAAAAAAGTCATCTTACATCCTTCCGCCATTAATGATTATTTCTTCTTTTACGCCAATACATTGTTTCAAGCTATGTTCATGGGGGTCTTTTTTTCTTCAACTTCCATAATCATTTCTGGTCATACACAAAATCTATTAACGGCGTCACTTTTCCACTATAAAGGGATCTTTAGCAATATTGCCTACAAAGACGTTATTATTGTCGTTATATTAACCCTTATTGGTGATTTCGCCTTATTTATTAGCCATTATTGCCAACATAAGCTTCCTTGGCTATGGGAATTCCATAAGGTTCACCATTCCGCGGAAGTCATGACGCCAATCACCGTCTATAGGATGCACCCTGTTGATAACATTTTCACCGCAAGCACTGTCGGTATTTTAAATGGTTTAGCTCTAGGTACTATCTTTTTTTTCATTGGCGAGAATTTTAATTTTGTAAATATTGCCGGTTCCAGCGTGGTTTTAATCTTATTTTATTTATTTGGATATAACTTAAGACATTCACATATTTGGCTCAGTTATGGCCCCTTCTTCAGCAAACTGCTGATCAGCCCGGCTCAACATCAAATTCATCATAGCGCCAACCCGACTCACTTTGATAAAAACTTTGGTTTTATTTTTGCAATCTGGGATGCCTTATTTAGATCTTTGTATATTCCTAAACAACGGGAAATTCTGTTATTTGGCCTGGGAGGCCATGAAAATAAACAATTTTCCAGCTTTTGGAGCCTTTATTTAATGCCTTTTAAGAATCTTGCCAGCTCATTTCGACTCTCAATGTTCCTTGAACCAAAACGCTATCTTTCCGTTTTAGTTTTTTTATCGATTGTTTTTCCCTCAGTTTATTTAAATTTACGAAGCGCAAAGCCATTGGAAGCTCCTGGAGACGTTTTCATGGAAGACATGACTTGGAAGGAGATCCAAAAAGCAATCAACTCCGGAACGAATACCGTGTTAATCCCGACAGGCGGAACGGAGCAAAACGGCCCACATATGGTGCTCGGCAAGCACAATTACATCGTGAAATATACAGCTGGAAAAATTGCCGAACAACTGGGAGATACCTTGGTTGCCCCCGTTTTAACGTATGTCCCAGAGGGCACCATCACCCCTCCCGATGAGCATATGCGTTTTTCCGGAACATTATCGGTATCGGATAAGGTTTTTTCGCAAACGCTTGAATTTACGGTAAGAAGTTTGAAACAACATGGTTTTAAAACGATAGTTTTTATTGGAGATAGCGGCGGCAATCAGCCGATGCAAGCGCTAGTAGCGGCTAAATTAAATGCATTATGGCAAAAAGAAGACATTCGCGTCTTACACATTGATGATTACTATAACAATAATCATCAAATTGAATACCTAAGCAATCATGGCTTTTCGGCAAAACAAATAGGCGGCCATGCAGGCATTCGAGACACCTCAGAGCTTTTGGCTATTTTTCCGGACGGAGTTAGAACGTTCGCATTGCAGGATTATTCTCAGTCGACTTTCCTTAAAACCGGAGCTAATGGCGATGCAAGCAAAGCGAATGCGATTTTAGGACGGTATTTATTAAAACTTAAAATAGAGGCCGCGGTAAAACAGATACGAGAAAAGAGTCATTAAATATCACTAGTGTCCGGTTAACCAAATTGTATCGCAAGCGCTCCCGGTAACTTCTCAATAACTCATGGCACGAGCGGCCGCGCGTTGACGTATCAGTTCGGGTAGTGGCGGAATCGTATTCGTTCCCTTGGTCCGGTCCAATAGATATTGCCAAAACGAGATACCCAGTTTTCGGCAGGTCTTTTTGAGGCTCAAAAACGTGTCTCGACACTGTCGCCCCAAATCACTGCGGGTACCGCCACTGATTTTCTTCCGAATGACTTGTTCGCGAATATCCCGTTCGCTACCATTGGTGTGGAGCGGTGTCTGCGGATAATCGAGCACTTGCAGCAACTCGGCTTTATTGCGGTATAGCCGCTTGAGTAGGCTATTTAATGTGGCAAAGTCGGTTTTCTGGGTAAAAATAGCGTCAAACCGGGCGCCCAATGCGCTTTTTTGAGCGGCATCCGGCGCCATGGCATACTGTTTGAGGTCACGGTAAAGTTCCCACAGTTGGCCACGCACTAAGGCTTGGGCTTGGCGGTGCGGCTCGTTGAGCGGAATCAATTTGTGGATCAAGCGCTCGCTATGGACCCAACATAAGGCATGCAGGAGTCCCGGCACATGGAATTGGCCGGCATCATCGCTGACGATCACCAGTCGCCGCCACAGGTCGTTTTGTAACAGGCAGCCGCACTGTATGCCTTCGCTGGCGATCCGTTGGTGGCGTTCTTTGTCGATGCCTAATGCGGCCAGATGCGCTTGCCAGGCGGTTTCATCGGCAAAGTCTTGGACTGCATGCGTTGCTAAACGCTCGATCAGTTCCTGCGGTAAGCCTTGCTGTTGCATGTAGGCCAGGCCTTCCAGGGTGATTGTGCGCTGGGTTTCGCCGGCTCGCAGCAGGGTCAGAAAATTCAGACGGTTTTTATGCGCTGTACTGGCAAACCAGGCAAAATCGTCGTTGCCTATGTGGGTGGTGTAGCCGTTTTGGCCTTGATGGCGGTGCCCTGTGTCATCCACCGTGATGGCCGGCGAAACTTCAAGCCCAGCCCTGAGCAATTCCTCTTTCTCCAACTGGAAACGCGCCTGCTGTCCTGTCAACAGCGCATCGATTTGACCGACCGAAATGTCGATGCCCCATTCCAGCAGCATCTCCCTTAACAGCGGCTGCGGAATGCGACTGTGGTGATGCAGGTATTTGACGGTCGCCTGTAAATGCGGGCCAAAATGCCCGTCCACCTCGGGCGGTAATTCACCGCTCACGAATTGGCCTTCCGGCGTTTGCCAGCATTCGAGTCGGTAACGGGTATTACGGGATTCGAGCAGCAAATCTTGGACGACAGTGTCCCGATAGCCCTTAAAACGCGAGCCAGAGGCCAGATCGGGCGGGCGAATCACTTGTTCTTCATGGATAACCAGCTGTTGCGTCTTACTCCGTTTCTTCGAGCCCGCCCGTTTTTTCTTGTCCTTGCCGGTTTCCGACGTCGGTTTGCCATCGGTTTCTTGCGCCATGCCACTCGGCTTGAATTTTGGACGCGCTTTTTCGCCCTTCAAGATGGCTATTTCGTCTTTCAAGCAGCCGATTTCTTCGTCCTGGCGCTGGACTGTTTCTGACAAAGATTCGATGATGCCCAGCAACGCATCCACTAATGGGGTGCGTTCGGAATCCGGAATCTCTGGGAGGCTTAGACGTTTACTCATAGGGTGCTAGCATCGCATAATGTTGCTTATTTTGCGAGAAGTTGCCTCGACTTTTTGAGAAGTTACCGCTCCCGGGATTAACTGATTGATTTACATGAGGTTTAATTACTAGGAAACAAGTTTCAAGGTTCAAAAGACAGCTTCAAATTCAATATATTGATGCTTCTGTTTTAGCTGTGTACGTCATGTTGGTATTAAACCCCGTGAACGCTTACGTTCGCGGCACGGTTCGTCAGCAATCGCCATTCCAAGGGCTTTTCACCCGCCGGCGGATCGACTTCTTTGGCTAAAATCGCGGTCGCCTCGAACGTTCCTCCATTTTCGGCGGGAAAACTGATGCGCAGTGTTCGCATCTGTTGGACAATCTTTCGCCCTTGGCGGCCAGCGCGTGGTGGTAGGTAAAAACTCAGCTCGCCGAGGGTATCGGTTTTGGCGACTTTATCCCATAGCTTGTCCGTTTCTCCGGTCAACTTACGGTTATGCTTCGCTCGAATCAGCCAATCCGCCGGATTGCCAAGCGCATCCGCTCGTTGCATTAAAGCCAAGATATCGGCCTCTCGATCCGCCACGTACACCAAGCGGGTCTCCGGCAACTCGGTCGCTCGTTCGGCTATCCGTTCGTAGCCCTCGATCCAGCGTAAACTCTCCAAAATACCGGGGCGTTCACCTTGTTCATCTTTCGCTTCGCGCGCCCACATCCAAGCATCCAGGACGCCTAAGGGTAAACGCTCTGGCGTCACCGCATAGGTCGGATGCACATACATTCCGCGTTGCGCTTCATACGATAACGGGCCCAACCCTTGCGTTTGGCGACCGTTGAAATCCAACTCCGTGGTATCTTGTAAACATAACACCACCGGTTGCGCACGCATCCGCGTGAACGAGCAGTCTATATGCGGCTGCAGAATATCGCGCCAATCGATCTCTTCTTGAGCAAAGAAGCGATAGGCGGCTATGGTTTCCGCCCAGCCGCCACAGGCCCCAGGAATACTGGCCGCCGGCTTTGCGGCAAACTGTTGAAGCAGTTTGATTGAACGTGCATTCAACCGTTGATCTCCAAGATCGATCCGTGATAATTCTTCCTTTGCCCATCCCATGGTGATTCACTGCTCCTCATGCAAAAAATTCAGATCATACCGTTTTTAGTGACTTGTGTATAACGGGATGCTTTATGCCAGCAATTCTCAGTTTGAGCATTTTTGCTGTGTTTAGGGCATGGGGTGTGTCCGTCGAGGAGCGCCGTATACCCATCCCTGGGGGCTTGACGGCAGCATCCTTGCTGCCGACATCCTCGCCAAACACACCCCATGCCCTTTTTGAACGCCAAACTGATGACATGGACTCCTCTCCACCCTCCAACGGTGTCACAATGCACCTACAATAAATTAAACAGAGCAAAGAGGAGTTCGAGATGAATCTTAACGTAGTGGGTTTAGATATTGCAAAACTAGTGTTTCATATGTTCATGATGCAAGACGGCAAAGCAAAGAAAAAGAAATTGAAACGGTCGGAACTGTTGGCCTTTGTGGCTCAGATGCCGGTGAGCGTGATCGCGATGGAAGCCTGCGGCGGTGCCCATTATTGGGCCCGGGCATTTCAGGCCCTGGGCCACGAAGTAGTGCTGTTGAATACTCGCTTCGTGAAGGCATTCGTGGTTGGCAATAAAAACGATTACAACGACGCCGAGGCGATTTACACGGCGGCCTGCCAGCCGAACAAACGCAGCGTGGCGATCAAAGGCATTGAGCAGCAAGACTTAGCCATGCTGCAAGGTGTCCGGCGAGGTAAGGTGGACGAACGCACGGCCTTGGTCAATCAAATGCGCGGTTATCTGGCTGAACGAGGCATCGTGCTGCCGCGTAGCGTGAATCAGTTCAGAAAACAACTGCCCAGTATTCTGGAGGACGGGGAAAATGACCTCAGCACGCTGAGCCGGAAGCTGTTTGCCGAGCAGTATCAAGCGCTGAAAGCCTTGGACGAAGCGATCCGGGCTCTGGACCGGGAAATTACGGCAGTATGCCAAAACAATGCCTTAGCCCGACGATTGCTTGACATACCGGGTATCGGTCCTTTGACCGCCATTTTGGCCACGGCTGACGTCGGCGATGGCAAGGGTTATGATTCGAGCCGAGATTATGCAGCTAGCTTGGGCGTGGTGCCAAGGCAGCACAGCAGCGGCGATAAGCAGGTATTACTGGGCATCAGTAAACGCGGCAACCGCCAATTGCGCACATCCTTGATTCACGGGGCAAGAGCGGTGCTGAAATACTGCGGTGACAAGAGTGACCCCTTGAGCCTGTGGCTCAAAGGCTTGATTGAACGGCGAGGCTTCAACAAAGCGGCCGTGGCTTTGGCCAACAAGAACGCCCGGATCATTTGGGCGCTGGCAACGCGTGGCGGCGATTACGTGCCACAAATGGCCTAAGCCGATGAAAACCGGGTTATCCACCCTTTGCCCACAAGCTCCGAGCACGATTGAAGGGCTCTACGCATGTGGACAAAGCGTGGATAACCCTAACAACACTGTAGTAAACGAGTTCAACCAAATTGCGGAGGCAAGACTCTCAAAGTGATGACATTCAACAGGTCAGACCGGCGCTTTTAAAATCCGTTATTCCCAAAGATTTCTTGAAATCGGCAAATTGATAGAGATAAAAGCGCGCGGATAGCTTCATCAGGGCCCGAAGGTCGATAAATACCTTCATCAAGAGGCCGAATATATGGATGGCGGCAATCTCGATCTCTGTTGGAAACATCATTTTTGAACAATCTTGGCTTGCAATTGGAGAGGAGTCCATATATGGGAATTGCTGGCTTTATGCTAGGTTCTTACAGAGAGCGACAATATACTTTGCGAAAACGTAAGAAAGGTGTTTCAATAAATCTATAACTGATATAACCAATTGGCACCATCACTAGAAAACATAAAATAGAAAATAGTATAGCTAAGTTAATATTAGATAGATCAATAATATGAGCATTAATTGCTTTTGACATTCGGAACACAACAAAAAAATGAAGTAAATATATTGAATATGAATATGTCCCAATGAGAGCAATAAACCGCGATATTTTCCCAGTAGAGTGTCTAAAAGAATTATCATACCAGGCGATTAACAAAGCATAAGTAAAGCCCTCAATCGTTGGCATGTAAATCCATATTGAGCTTGGAGATGGATATGAAGGACTTTTATAGAACCCACCCATAGAGTCAAAGTACCAATAGAAGTATGCAAATATAAAAAAACAGAAAAATACTACAAGGTGTTTGTTGGCAATACTATTCCTGAATTGAAAGGCTAAAATACCTAATACGAATTGATCGACACGACCTATGATTGTCCAGTATGAAAGAGTTTGTATTTGACCAAGTTCATGATGGAGAAAAGCTCTCATAGTAACAGCAAGCATAAGAACAAGCAGCAGAGAATATTTCCATCTACTAGTCAAAAATAACAGAAGCGGAAAAATCAAATAGAAGTGAAACTCGGCAGTGATTGACCAGCCGCCATTCGGTAGCAAAGGCCTTATAAATCCAGCCAAAATACTTTTTGCATAAGAGTATATATCCTGACCCGCGAAATAATTTTTTAGCCCAACAATGAATATTATAATTAATAGCAGAGGGGCAAGACGTAAAAAGCGATTCCATATGAACTGAGTATATATAATACTTTTTCCATCCAATAGCTTTGCAAACAAATAACCACTCAAAGCCATAAATAAGGCTACTCCAGTATGCCCTTCTGTTAATAGCGACAATGGAAATGTCGGCGGTGGAGCATTATGACCATTATTTACATGGATGAAGTGCCATGTAAATACCATAAAAGCAGCAAGAGCTCTCACATGGTCTAGTCCAATATAATATTTTCCTGTTGATGATTTCAAATACAGTACCCCGCTTCTTTGATGTTTAACGTCTCGCTCAGCCGCTCGGCTTTTTCGCGTCGGCTGCGGTGCCTTATTGCGCGACCGAACACTGGCTTTTGTTGCATACAAACTCTGGATCAAGGTCTGTTCTTAAATCCCACTCTATGGTGTCAAATGACACACGAACTCGGTTGAATGAATTGCAATCCTTGAGTATCGCGAAAAGACCAAAGTCCAAATATGACTTTATATCCAGAATTCCTGTGTCCTCCCCGTTGTCAAAAAGTCAATTGACAGCAGATAATCCTTAGTCGGAGTGACATTTTTTCACAGATGGATATATAATTTTACCTCTTACTGTAACGGCTAAATTTTCAATGTTTCCGTACCACCCCCCTCCCGATGAGCATATGCGTTTTTCCGGAACATTATCGGTATCGGATAAGGTTTTTTCGCAAACGCTTGAATTTACGGTAAGAAGCTTGAAACAACATGGTTTTAAAACGATAGCTTTTATTGGAGATAGCGGCGGCAATCAGCCGATGCAAGCGCTAGTAGCGGCTAAATTAAATGCATTATGGCAAAAAGAAGACATTCGCGTCTTACACATTGATGATTACTATAACAATAATCATCAAATTGAATACCTAAGCAATCATGGCTTTTCGGCAAAACAAATAGGCGGCCATGCAGGCATTCGAGACACCTCAGAGCTTTTGGCTATTTTTCCGGACGGAGTTAGAACGTTCGCATTGCAGGATTATTCTCAGTCGACTTTCCTTAAAACCGGAGCTAATGGCGATGCAAGCAAAGCGAATGCGATTTTAGGACGGTATTTATTAAAACTTAAAGTAGAGGCCGCGGTAAAACCATCCCGTTATACACAAGTCACTAAAAACGGTATGATCTGAATTTTTAATTTTTTGCATGAGGAGCAGTGAATCACCATGGGATGGGCAAAGGAAGAATTATCACGGATCGATCTTGGAGATCAACGGTTGAATGCACGTTCAATCAAACTGCTTCAACAGTTTGCCGCAAAGCCGGCGACCAGTATTCCTGGGGCCTGTGGCGGCTGGGCGGAAACCATAGCCGCCTATCGCTTCTTTGCTCAAGAAGAGATCGATTGGCGCGATATTCTGCAGCCGCATATAGACTGCTCGTTCACGCGGATGCGTGCGCAACCGGTGGTGTTATGTTTACAAGATACCACGGAGTTGGATTTCAACGGTCGCCAAACGCAAGGGTTGGGCCCGTTATCGTATGAAGCGCAACGCGGAATGTATGTGCATCCGACCTATGCGGTGACGCCAGAGCGTTTACCCTTAGGCGTCCTGGATGCTTGGATGTGGGCGCGCGAAGCGAAAGATGAACAAGGTGAACGCCCCGGTATTTTGGAGAGTTTACGCTGGATCGAGGGCTACGAACGGATAGCCGAACGAGCGACCGAGTTGCCGGAGACCCGCTTGGTGTACGTGGCGGATCGAGAGGCCGATATCTTGGCTTTAATGCAACGAGCGGATGCGCTTGGCAATCCGGCGGATTGGCTGATTCGAGCGAAGCATAACCGTAAGTTGACCGGAGAAACGGACAAGCTATGGGATAAAGTCGCCAAAACCGATACCCTCGGCGAGCTGAGTTTTTACCTACCACCACGCGCTGGCCGCCAAGGGCGAAAGATTGTCCAACAGATGCGAACACTGCGCATCAGTTTTCCCGCCGAAAATGGAGGAACGTTCGAGGCGACCGCGATTTTAGCCAAAGAAATCGATCCGCCGGCGGGTGAAAAGCCCTTGGAATGGCGATTGCTGACGAACCGTGCCGCGAACACGCTATCCGAAGCGGCAGAATATGTGGACTGGTATCGCTGCCGTTGGGAGATTGAAATGTTCTTTAATATCCTCAAGAACGGCTGCCAAGTGGAAGCCTTGCAGTTATCGGCCATTTCACGGATCGAATTGGCATTGGCTTTGTTTATGATTATTGCCTGGCGAATTGGTTACTTGATGCGCTTAGGGCGGGAATGTCCGGAGTTGGACTGCGAAGTGGTGTTTGATCGAGAAGAATGGCAAGCGGCTTGGTTAGTGGCCCGTAAACCCTTGCCACCAGATCCACCCAAGCTCAATGAAGCGATTCGACTGATTGCGAGTTTTGGTGGATTCTTGGGGCGCAAAGGCGATGGTGAGCCTGGCGCCAAATCACTCTGGCAAGGATTGCAGCGTGTCATGGACTTCGCCATGGGAATACGCGCTGTGAGGGAAACCTAGGTTTATGTATAAAGGGATGCGGTAAAACAGATACGAGAAAAGAGTCATTAGCTAAAGTTAATCGATTCGTAAAGCCAAAATAGTAACCCTGTAAGCCTAGACCCACACGATTACCCACAAATTGGAAACATTCGATAAAATAGATGTTTTTGTCTGAATTAAGATGAGTTGGGTAGCACAGGAATTGGGGGCGTCGATTTGGGCGATGCACGGAGAACGAATAGGTTGATCAAATTGACAGAGCAATTAGCCGTACAACCACAGGCGAGTTTGCCATTAGCGGCGATGGGTTGGGGCGAAACGAAGGCCGCCTATCGTTTGCTGGGTAATGAAGCGATTGAGCCTTTGGATATTCTCAAAGGACATGCGGATCGTAGCCTGGAAAGAGCGCAAGCCCATCCCGTTGTGTTGGGCCTTCAAGATACGACCGAATTGGACTTCAGTAGTCAACCGGGAATTGCCGGGTTGGGTCGCTTAAACTACGAAGCGCGACAAGGTTTTTATGTGCATCCCACCTTGCTCGTGACGCCAGACGGTCAAGCACTGGGGGTAACCGACGCCTGGATGTGGTCGCGCAAACCGAAGGATGAACCGGACATCAAAGAGAGTCTGCGTTGGATAGAAGGCTATGGCAGGCTTGCCGACCTGGCCGAACAAACACCCGGCACGCGTTTTGTTTATGTGGCGGATCGAGAGGGCGACCTGAGAGACTTGCTGGAAGAAGCCCAGCGTCGTCACCATGCCGCCGATTATTTAATCCGGGCGCGACACAACCGCAAGCTGGCCGATGAAGACGATAAGCTGTGGGATAGCGTAGCGGCGAGTTCGCCGCTGGGTCAAATTGAGTTTACCCTGGAAGCGAATGGTGAGCGCAAAGCGCGTCAGGTCAGGCAAAGCCTCTACGCACAACGAGTGACGTTGAAACGCAAACGCAAAACGGATTCCGACTTATCGGTCACGATCATTTTAGCGCAAGAAGACAATCCGCCAGAAGGCGTTGAACCGATTGTTTGGCGCTTGCTCACCAACCGGTTGATAGACACCTTGGAACAGGCGGCGGAACAGGTCGATTGGTATCGGCGTCGATGGTTGATTGAAATCTTCTTTCGGATTCTCAAAACCGGTTGCCGAGTCGAAAAGTTGCAATTGTCTGAAATTGACCGGTTGCAACGCGCTTTGATGATTTATTTGATCATTGCTTGGCGTATATTACACGTTGTCACATTGGGGCAACAGTGCCCCGATTTACCTTGTGATGTGGTGTTCGACCCCGAAGAATGGCAAGCGGCCTGGATTGTCAAGCATCGCAGTCAGCCACCCGAAACGACACCGTCGTTAAACGACATGATCCGGATTATTGCCGGTTTTGGTGGTTTTCTGGGGCGAAAGAGCGATGGTCAACCCGGCCCTAAGGCGATTTGGGAAGGGATGGAAAAAGTGAGGCATTATGCCGTTGGCCTGGAGATTGGAAAGGCTGTTTTCGCTTCGGGGTGAGATGTGGGTAATCGTGTGGCCTAGACCACTTCTATGTCAGCGACAATTTAAAAACTTATTCCTTTAGAATTAAGTAATATTAATTCTCGCGGCCAAAATATCGACATTTTATTATCTAATTCACTCTTTCCTTGATTTTTTTTGACCTATTTTAATCAACATGCTTTAATTAAATTTCCTTTTAATAATAAAATTGAGGTCTGCAATATGAACATAAGTCTAGAATCACTTATTTTAGTCGTAATTGCTTGCGAGTTAGGCTTGATTTATGTAAGACTCGGAAAATCAGAAGAGGAATAAATTAAAAGGCGTCAAGTCTTTGTATTAAAAACTTCATAAATTCGCTTTTCCGTCAGGGAAGAGCGAATTTTCCCGTTTATTTGTTCGCGGCGAGGGCGCCGCTCCTACATGATTCTTAGAATACCAACTCTCTGTTCCATTTATTCTATTCCGTAAGTTTTACGCTCTCTTGCTTATCCTGCGCTATTGGCTTCGCCTTGATCGATACGGCCTTTTTATCGCCCATAGCCATGTTTTCAACTGGACCTGCTTGTGCTGAATCACTGGTCAACCCCCTCTCCAACTCTTCTTTATCTTGCTTTGCTTCCGTCGCCTGGGATTCTGAATTTTTCGTCGTGGAACTAAACTGAACTATTTCGGGTTTAATCAGCGGATTCGGCGCCGAATCAGGAGCGACAGACTCGCTCGTCGAATTTTTCGCTTCAGCTTCATTCACTGGCGCAGCCTGTCGATCATGGTCACGTTCTATTATCGGCCTTTCGACCGTTGTTGGCTCCTGATTTTCGGCTTTACTAATCCGGTTCTCTTTTTTATGCGCACTGCTTTTGCCTGTTATGCCGGGAACCGAAGAACTCTCTTGTTTGCTAACACTATCGCTGTTCAACGCCTCCTCATTGAGCCCATCCGCCGATTTTTCATACTCTGCTTCCGCTATCATTTCATTATTTATTTTTTTCACCGGGGCCGCCTGCGTCTTTTGTGACTTATTTTCTAAATCACTATCCTTGCCAACGGCATTAGTCGTTGACTCGCCACTCTTTACCGGTATGTCCGGGACTGACTGGGCTTGCGCCTGTTTTATCGCTGAAGCAGGTAGAGGCTGGGGTGATTTTGTTACCGGTGAATCATCGCTTTTTTTCTCCGCGGATATTTGCTTAGCCCCTACTTCAACCGAGCGCTGACTTACTGTTTCCTTGATTGACGATTGTGTTGTTAGCGTCTTTACCGTGGATTTGACAGGCTTTTTATTAGCCGGAAGTTTTTCTTTCTTCAACATTTTTAAAGAAACAACTTCTTTCCTTGCGCTCACCGCCTTGGCTTTGCTTTTACCAGCGCTACGCTTATGAGCTGTCCCGGTAACAACCTGAACATTCTGCTGTTTAGACAACGAATCGCTGGTGGATGAAATTTGATCGCTATTCTCTTTTAGGCTTTTTTTTAAAGACACCAGGGTCTTCAAGTTTTCATGCGCCTTGGGAAAATAAACCGGGGATTCGCTAATCGCCCTTCGCAGGAACTTTTCCGCGGGGCCATATTGCTCATTGATCATGCAGAGATAACCGATATTATTCCACGCCTCATAAGGCTTCATGACACGGTTAAACAATGCATAGGCATTGGCAAAGGCGTTATGCTTGATCTCGATCAAGGCCAGATTGTGAATGGCTCTTTCATACTGATGATCGAACCTCAACGCATAATTGAAAAACTCTTTGGCTTTGGCAAGATTTCCGGAAAGATAATAGGAATAGCCAAGATTATTCAACAATAGCGGATTATTCGGCTGAACGTTCAAGGCCGCCTGATAATGATAAATTGCCGAAACATAGTCTTTGTCCAAGTCGGCGATGATGCCTAAACCATTATGGGATCGCCAGTGTGTATCGGTTTTTAGCACCGCCTTGGATAAAAATTGTTTGGCGCTCTCCACCCGGCCATTTTTTAAGGCATAAAGACCGAGTTTTTCATTAGCCGATTGATTCGAGCTATCGATCGCTAAAATTTGTTTGTAAATTTTAGCCGCTAACTCATGATTTCCGTTACGTCCATGTATCGCCGCGATTTGCTCCAGCGCATGGACATTTTTGTTATTGAACTGTAAGGCCTTGGCAAAATAAAAACGCGCGACTTCTGTGTTGCCTTCCCTAAGCGCATTTTCCGCCTTTGCCAATGCCTGTTGTTCGGTCTTGGTTTCCGGGTCCAACAGCGTTAATATATCGCCTGATTTTTTCAAACCGGCTTCGGGAGGATGACGGACGTTTTGCGTACAACCCGCCATTGCAACGGCAACGATGGCAAACAGGCAAAATTTATTGATGTTTATCATAAGGTCAATTTAAGCCTAAATCCCCAGGGCTTTGTAGATAGAAATAACGGCCGGCCCGAGAATTACGATAAAAATCCCGGGAAAAAAACAAAACGCCAGCGGAAACAGCATCTTGACCGCCAGTTTCGCGGCCTCTTCTTCGGCTTTTTGCATCCGCTTATCTCTCAGTTCATCGGCGAAGACCCGCAAGGTATCGCCGATGCTGGTGCCGAAGCGCATGCTTTGCGACAGGGCGGAAACCAATCCCCGGATATCCTCTACCCCGGTTCTGCTCACCAGGTTTCTCAAGGCCCGCTCTCTATCGACACCGGCGCGCAATTCGGCATTCACCAGTCCTAACTCATAGCCCATCTCTTCATTGCTCAGCGCCGAATCCCTGGCGACCCTTTGCAAGCCGGCATCCAGCCCCAACCCTGCCTCGGTGCATACAATCAACTGATCGACCACATCCGGAAAGGAATTGCGAATGATGCGTTGACGGGCATTTACCTTGTTGTCCAGATAAAAGCTGGGGCCGATGAAACCCAACATGAAACCCGCCGCCACCATCATCAATAGAACATTGCCTTGAATTTTCGGAAAAAAAGAACACACGACAAACACAAGCACCGGCAAAAATAATGTCAATAGAATCTTGACGCCGTAGTAATGCGAAAGGCTGTTCTTTTTATGATAACCGGCATGCAACAATCGCTCGCGATCGTAAGACATTTTCTCGCCGGCTCTGTCCCTGATGACAAAATACCCCCCGAGCTGCTCGGTGGTATTGCGGAAAAAGTGGCCTTCTTGCTGGGTGCCGGTAACGGCATGCAGCCTGGTCCTGACCGGGTTGTACATGCCAAAGATTAAAAAATAAAAAGCCAACACCAGTGCGAAAACCGACAAGGCGAACAAGCCGATCACCACGTAACGACCGATCACCGGGTCGCCGGTGACGCCGATGATGAATTGCGTCAGCTGTTCAAAAAATTGTGTAATTTGCCCCATAATCCCGCCTAAATATCAAAATTGATCTGTTTCCTGACCCACAAGGCGCCGATCACCTGCAACACCAGTCCTCCGCCCAAGATAAGGTTCCCCATCTCTGTATCGAATAACGGCTTGACATAATCAGGTGTTCTTAAGGTAATCACCAGAAACACAAAGAAAGGCAACAGCGACAGCACCCAGGCCGACATTCTCGACTCTGCGGTAATCGTTTTCACGCGTCGTTGAAATCGGAAACGTTGCCGCAGTATGCCGCTGATTTTGCCGAGCAATTCGGCTAAGTTGCCGCCGGTTTCCCGCTGAATCAGAATGGCGGTGGTCGCCGCCACCAGATTGGTGCTCGGCACCCGCATCAACAAATAGTTAAACGCCTGTCTGACATCGCGGCCATAATTGATTTCTTCAAAGGTAATGCCGAATTCATGTGCGATAGGCTCTTCCATTTCCTCTGCGATATAATGCATCGCTTCATTGAAGGGATAACCGGCCCGCAAGGCCCGGGTCATCATGTCCAACGCCTCCGGCAACTGTTCTTCGAACAAATCCAAGCGTTTTTTGCGATCGCTTTTTAACTTCATATAGGGCACGAAGCCGGCGAATAAACCCGCCAGCGGAGCGGCAATGATATTGGTTGTAAAAATCCAGGTAATGATCCCGACGATAATCGCCAACCCAATCATCGCGAGTATCACCCGATAAGCGGGATAGGTTTTACCCGCCTGCTCCAACAAATCCTGAACCCGATCCGTTCCCGGCAGGCTCTCCAGTATGCGTTCCAGCGTCGATAATTCGCGTAAATATTTTTTCCGAACCAGCGAATACTCTCCAGCCCGCCCCGCCTCGGTCATATTCTTCAGGCGCCTTTTAATCAAGCGACTTTCGACGGAGCGCGTGCCAAACGAGGGCACTAAAATAAGCTGCGACAATAAGAACACCGCGCCGGCAATCAGCAGCAAGAAGATAATTAACGTCTTTTGATCCATAATTTTTTGCCTTAAATAGTCTGCATACTCTGATCGCTATAAACGTCCATGCTGACATTCATGCCGCGTTTTTTCATCCGCTCATGGAATCTCGGCACTATACCGGTAGAAATAAAATTACCGAGGACATTGCCATGTTCATCGAGTCCCGTGCGTTCAAATCTGAATATTTCCGACATCGTGATGATGTCCCCTTCCATGCTGTTGATTTCGCTGACACTGACGACTCGCCGCTTGCCGTCTTCCATGCGCTCCAACTGAATCACCACATTGATGGCCGATGAAATTTGCGAGCGGATGGTCTTGACCGGTAAGTCGAAGCCCGCCATCGTCACCATATTCTCCACCCGCGCCAGCGCATCCCGAGGCGAGTTGGCGTGCACCGTCGTCAACGAACCATCATGCCCGGTATTCATCGCCTGCAGCATATCGAACGATTCCTCGCCCCTGACCTCGCCGAGGATGATTCGGTCCGGCCGCATCCTCAAGGCATTCTTGACCAAGTCGCGCTGATTGACTTCGCCTTTGCCTTCGATATTCGCCGGCCTCGTTTCCAGACGCACCAGATTGTCCATCCGGAGCTGTAATTCGGCGGAGTCTTCGATCGTCACCACCCGTTCTTTTTTAGGAATGTTGTTTGAAAGCGCGTTGAGCATGGTCGTCTTACCGGTGCCCGTCCCGCCAGAGACGATAATATTCAGCCTGACTTTCAACATATTGGCGAACACCTCGGCCATCGCCTCGCTCAAACTGCCGATCGCCACCATGTCTTCTAATTGCATTTTATCCTGGGTAAAACGACGAATGGATAATGAGGGGCCGTCGATGGCCAACGGCGGAATAATTGCATTCACCCTAGAGCCATCCTTCAAGCGCGCATCGACCAACGGCGATGACTCGTCTATTCGGCGCCCGACCTGGGTGACGATTCGGTCGATAATTTTTAATAAATGCTCGTCATCTTTAAAGGTAACGGGGGTTTTTTCTAACGTGCCAAAACGTTCTATATATATGGAATTGTGGCCATTGACCAGAATATCGGCTATCGACGGTTCATATAACAAGTGTTCCAGCGGCCCTAAGCCGAGAATATCGTTAATGACCTCATTGACAATCAGTTGCCGTCGTTGCGCGGCAATGGGTACCGGCTCCTCATCGATCAAGCGCCGGGTAATTTCACTGATCTGCTTACGCGCATCCTCGTCAGGCATTTTCACGATCAAAGACAGATCCAATATATCCATTAATCTGTCATGAATACTTTCCTTAAAATCAAATTCCTTGGCCGTTAACAAATCAAATTTCAAGGACGGCCTGCCTTCCTCCTGCGGTGTTGAAGATTTCTCTGCAGATTCCTGGGTGGTGGCTATCTGAGCATGTTGTTTGAGATTTTTTTGTATACGACCTTTTAAATTCACGATGTTGCTCCATTCAAATTATTAATAACTTCATCTTCTCTAAAATCTAGCATCCTCAGGCCATTTATATTTAAGATCAGACAAGCAATTTTAAATCTGGATACATTTAAAAATAAACGAAGCGTTTTAATATATTCATTATAGACGTTCATATTATTATCACTTTCTTTTCACCCGTTCCTGTTTCGCTAGGCTTCTCAGGTTCTCAGATTTTTGCTCCTGCATTTTCATCCACTGTGGCGAATCAAAACAATCGTTCCGGTTCGCCCCCCCCCTAACAAAGCCCGTAGATCACCGCGTTGTTTTATTTCCAAACATCGATGATATGGAGCCGCAGACTCGTTTAGCAACAAAGCCACTATAAATCCGTAATTGCTCGCCCACTTATCGAATGCGTCGGGCATGTAGGGTGGATAAGCCTGAAGGGCGCATCCACCAAAGGTGCCGACCCGGTGGATGCGCTCCGCTTATCCACCCTACGAATAGGGATAAGTAGTTACTTAAATCCTTAAGGACTTGCCGTTATACGCAAGCATATCGCAGGTGGACTGAGCGATAGCGAAACCCAATATTTCCGGCGCGCCTCAATGTGTTGAGGCTTCATTTTATTCAGCCCAAGCTACACAAATTTAAAACATCCCGCAATTTGTGTAAACGATGGGCCTCAAGGAAGTACACACCTTATAATCAATTTCATGATCTATTGAAGTTTTTCGTCTACGGAGTCGAATTTCCTTATCTGATTTGTATTTCAGAGTATAGCAATGAAAGCAACATGGCGCTAAAGATTGCTCAATTAAATGAACGTGCGCCGAGACCACCTCCTTCCACCTATACGAGGTTTTAGGCTCATCGTTATACATAAGTCAAAAAACCAATGCGCTTTCTATATTGTCACAGGATTGATTGATAAGATGTATTCCGATCGGCGTAAAGAGTGAGCGTTCCGTTGGAGATTGATGGGATTGAATGTTTATGGATGTCCTCACAAGCATGCCTGCGCTCTGTGCCGGAATGCTCCTGGGAGTGCAAAAGCTTGAGCTTTTGCTTAAAAAAGCTCAAGCTTTTTTACTCCGACGTCATTGCGCATGAGGCTCAACGCGATGTCGAGACAAGATGTGTATAACGATGAGGGTTTTAGGGGATGGATCGCCTCCCTATTGAATATCGGATAAAATTTCATCGCTTGCACATCCACAATTGCCGCCCAGGTAAATGAAATACGACGGCAGATGATTTTTTCAATTTTTAGTGCGAAAACTTCAGTAAAATATGCACTGATAAAAAATAAATAACCGTTATGTCATCACAACAATCCATAGGCCCGGTCATGCTTGATATCGAGGGAGTCACTCTCTCTGCGTATGAGCGGGAAAAAATCAGCCATCCCAATACCGGGGCGGTCATCCTGTTTTCGCGCAACTACGAGTCCCCAGAGCAAGTCACCGAACTGATCAAAGCCATACGCGACAGCCGCGACGGAGACATTTTAATCGCCGTCGACCAGGAAGGCGGTCGGGTGCAGCGCTTTCAAAACGGTTTCACCCGCCTGCCCGCGGCCCGTCATTATGCCGATAAACCGGAACTGGCCGAGCCGGCCGGCTGGCTAATGGCGATGGAATTATTGGCGGTGGGCGTGGATTTCAGTTTCGCTCCGGTGCTGGATATCGATTGCGGCATCAGCGAAATCATTGGCGACCGCTCATTTTCGCAGGACAGCCGTTTGGCCGCGCAATATGCCGGAGACTTCCGCAAAGGCATGCGCAAGGCCGGCATGGCGGCGACCGGCAAACATTTCCCCGGCCATGGCGCCGTCGCGCTGGATTCCCACCTGGCCTTGCCGATCGATGAACGCGATCTGGCAACGATCCGCGCCAAGGACCTGCTGCCTTTCCGGCAATTGATTGCGGAAGGCCTTGAGGCGGTGATGCCGGCCCATGTGGTTTATCCGGCTGTCGATGATTTGCCGGCCGGCTTTTCCCACACCTGGATACAGCAAATCTTACGCGATGAATTGCATTTCAACGGCGTCGTCTTCAGCGATGACCTAAGCATGGAAGGCGCCGCCAGCGTCGGCGATTTTCCGGAGCGCGCCCGCCTGGCCCAACAAGCGGGTTGCGACATGATATTGGTGTGCAATAATCCGCAAGCGGCCGACCAGGTTCTGGAAAACCTGCCGATTAACAACGATCCGACCCGCAACGCCAGACTGAACAATATGCGCGGCAAGTCGACAATGAATCGAGAGCAATTACTCGCCTCGCCGCAATGGCGACAAGTTTCCGCCCAAATCAAACAATTTTTGTAACTGCTCACCCCCATTCGTAGGGTGGATAAGCGGAGCGCATCCACCGGGTCGGAATCTTAGGTGGATGCGCCATTCAGGCTTATCCACCCTACATACCCTGCCGCGTTCGATAAGTGGGGCGAGCAGTTACCAATTTTTAAATGTCTAAGCGCCTAGAAAAAAATCAGACGGTCTTAGGAGCTTCGTCATTCCGGCATGGATTGCCGGAATCCAGTTATCATGGATGACGGCTTATACAACTGAACTTATTACCAATCACTTATGCTTAACGAAATCAAACAAGTACAACAAACCGCCTTGCTATTGCACAGCGAAGAGGAAGTGGAACAAGCCATCGACAACATGGCGACGGAGATCAATACGATGCTCGGCGATCGCAATCCGGTGTTGCTTTGCGCGATGAACGGCGGCCTGGTCACCACCGGCAAGCTGTTGACTCGGCTAAATTTTCCGTTGACCGTCGATGCGATCAACGCCAGTCGCTACCGAGACGAAATCAGAGGCGGCGAAATCAAATGGTTGTTAAAACCGGCCACGCCATTAAAAGACCGCACGGTGCTGATTGTCGACGACATCCTCGATGAAGGCTACACGATGGAGGCATTGTTCGAATTTTGTCAGCAACAAGGCGCTAGCTCGATATACACCGCGGTGCTGATCGACAAGAAATTGGAACAAGCAAAGCCGATTAGCGCCGATTTTGTCGGCCTGGAAGTCGAAGACCATTATCTATTCGGCTACGGCATGGATTACAAGGGTTATCTCAGAAATGCGGCGGGCATTTACGCCTGCAAGGAGTCCTCATGACACTGGCGATTATCGGCGGCACCGGCCTGACGCAACTCAGTGAACTGAACATTACCGGACGACAAACACTGACGACGCCTTACGGCGACCCTTCGGCGGATTATGTCACCGGTGAACTGAACGGCCAACAAATCATATTTCTGGCCAGGCACGGCCACCCTCATACGATACCGCCGCATAAGATCAATTACCGCGCCAATATCTGGGGCCTAAAAGATTTGGGGGTGACGAAAATCGTCGCCGTCGCCGCGGTCGGCGGAATCACGGCCGATATGGCGCCGGCTCGCATCGCCATTCCCGACCAGTTGATCGATTACAGTTACGGGAGAGAGCAGACTTTTTTTGCCGACGATCTGGATGAAGTAACGCATATCGATTTCACCCATCCCTACACGCCCTCGTTACGTCAGCAGCTGTTGAGCGCGGCGGACAGTGCGGCAATTTCTATCGTCAGCACAGGCACCTACGGCTGCACCCAGGGCCCAAGACTGGAAACCAGCGCCGAAATCCTGAGGATGGAGCGAGACGGCTGCGACCTGGTCGGCATGACCGGCATGCCCGAGGCGGCCTTGGCCAGAGAATTGGGTATCGATTACGCCGCCTTGGCTGTCGTCGCCAACTGGGCGGCCGGTAAAGGCGCGGGTGAAATCAGCATGGAGGAAATCGCACAACATCTTGAAGCCGGCATGAGCGATGTATTGAATTTGCTCAATTGTTTAATCAGCGCATCGTAGGGCGGCTTCGTGTAGGGTGGCTTCGCGAAGCAAGCCACCACAGCCCTCCTCCGGCGACAAATTTGGCATTGTGCATATCCAGGCGGATTGCCTGGCGGCGAATCCACCCTACGGCTGCGATGCCCATGTCACCAACGTAGGGCGGCTTCGTGTAGGGTGGCTTCGCGAAGCAAGCCACCACAGCCCGCCTCCGGCGACAAATTTGGCATTGTGCGTATCCAGGCGGATTGCCTGACGGCGAATCCACCTTACGATTGTGTATCACTGATTGCAATCTTATGTTCGATAGCGGAATGAATAACCCGCCCCGCCCAGAATTGAAGGAAGCCATAGAGACCTTCCTATGACCACTTTTCGTCAGCTAACGGCGAAAACCAATCCATCATGAGGAAATTCCGGCATCATCAAGGTTCTATGCAATTGATAATAGCGGGATTGTGAAATCGCATTCACTTACTCGATCCAAATACTTTGCTGCCTCTTGTCATTCTATGACTTCTACTACATGGGCCTTCGACCTCGAATGATGCGAAGCACAATCACGATGACGGCAATGACCAACAGAATGTGAATGAATCCCCCCAGCGTGTACGACGAGACCAAACCAAGCAGCCAAAGGATAATCAAGAGGATTGCTAGCGTTTCAAGCATGATTGCTTCTCCGTAAGGGGCCGTCCATTGACGGCATTTGCATTTCATAACCGGCAGCGCTGCCGCCGACCAAACACTGGCCAAAGAGGGCTTCCGAAATGAAACCTTATGAAAGCCCTCCGACTGAGATCAAGGCTACGGATTTCCGATATTAAACCTCGGAATTCCACTCAACACGCCAAAAGCACTCAGAAGCCACAAAACCACCACGATAATCACTACGACGTTCAGAATCTGCTTGATGCGCGCATCCATGGGGATATAGCTGTTGACCAGCCACAACAGCAAACCGACAACGGCCAGGGACACCACTATTGAAAGCAATGCATTCGGGACCAGTCCCAAGACACCGAATACGCGCAGCAGCCACAGCACTACCGCGATGATCACTACGATGTTCAGAATATTCTTGATGCGCGCCTCCATCGGGAGGTAGCTGTTGACCAGCCACAGCAGCACACCGACGACGATAAGTACTACCACAAGTGAAATTAAATCCATAGTTTTCTCCAAAAAAATGATTGATGTATACTTCCATACCCAAGATCGAATCGCGGCGGCGCACGGAACAAGAAATCATGCCAAATGATTAACCCAGCACCACCCGCACCTGATGCAACTGCTTGTCCTCCGTTCGTTGCTAAACAACTCGAAACGGATGAGCGCTTCGTCACCTCCCGGATGATCGAGCCTAACACGTCGCCTTTGTTCTCGTCGCCTAGCCATGGTTTACTTCTCCAAGCTCAAATAAAAATACGCGTGCGCCTACTTTGTGATTGATCGACTCACTAAAGCGATAACCTCATATTGCTTTAGGGGGGGCTGGGCGGGGCGGGTTATTTAACCCGCCCCAAACGTTTAACTTACGCTAGTCACGGCTGAATCGTTCAGGACCTCGTTGACCCGCATTTCGCATAGCGATATGCGGACTACTTGCGCCGCGGCTCCGCCAAAGTCTGCCCGTAGGAGGCCCGCCCTCGGGCCGAATGGCTCTTTTCGCGCCGAGGGCGGCGCTCCTACGCAAAGCACCGGTCTTGCCTTCGGATGTTGAACAGCGTGAAGCGCATCAAAAACCGGTGCGCTTCCTATCGTCAGCGCACCCTACCCACATCCGTGAATTGGATCACGCGCAGCGGATCGACTAAAAGCATTCAATGTACGCGGGGCGGGTTATTTAATTCATGTCGGACTCCCTGGGAAAGGAGAGGAGTCCATATCATCATCCTGCCTGGCGTATTTGTTGTTAATTTTCTGTTTTGCCACTCATTCATTTAATGAGGTAGCCCTGGTCTCTCAGCGCCCGGTAGTTGCCCCGCATAGCGGAAAAGCCCTTCGCGGCTAGATTACGCCCAATAAGACCAGGATCAGTAAGATGATCAGTATTGCCCCGAGTCCGCCGCTGGGCCCATACCCCCATCCCCGGCTATACGGCCAGACAGGAATAACGCCAACGAGGATCAGGATAAGAATGACGAGTAAGATTGTACCGATTGACATGACAGACTCCTGTTAGGATAAAGATTCTTGGATAGCGCCTCACGTAAGATTCTGGTGCATGAGCCCAGGATCCGACGAGGATCAAATACACCGATGCCGGCGCCACCCCGAGCCCGGCTCCCGGACACTCCCTCGTCATTGGCTCACTTGAATTTGGAAGCCGCATTGGCTATGCCGGACCTGAGGTCACCCCAAACCTTATCCGCGGTTTGGTTGACCGCCGCCCAAGCCTTTGGTCTTCATGGAATTCCCGTTGTTATTGATAGGGACTCTCGGGCTGGTGCCGGTTTAAGTTCGATTAAGCCGATATCATCTGGCAAGAAACCCGTTTTGTGGTTAAGCACCCCGCTCATCTCTTCGCTATCTGGAAAATAATTTAACAGCAATATTTAGCATCGTCGGTACGGTAACGCACATAAAACCGCAGTCGCTGCCCTATAGGGATTGGTAAGCTGCAAGGCACCGTCCCTCACAGTTTTCTAAGACCGGCTTGCCGGGGTAACGCACGGACTTCTGAACCAAACATCATGTGCTACAATTTATTGACTGTATCCCATACGTTTAACCAGGAAGTTTTTGTTGAACGCAACGATTGAACCGTTCGAACTTAACCTACAAATTCTGAGATTGCCGATGACGAGTCAGGATGCTAACAGACAAAACCTCCTTCTCAACTTACTGCCCGCAGCCGTTTACGAACGCCTTGCCCCTCATCTAGAAGAGGTCGCGCTACCGCTCGGAGAAGTCATTTACGAGTCCAGCGACATTTTGAGTCACGCCTATTTCCCGACAACCAACATCGTATCGTTGCTTTATGTCTTGGAAAATGGCGCGTCAGCCGAAATCGCCGTGGTCGGTAACGATGGCATGCTCGGCGTCGCCCTCTTCATGGGTGGCGAAACCATGCCTAATCGGGCCGTCGTGCAAAGCGCAGGCCACAGCTACCGACTGCGGAAGCATTTGCTGCTGAAGGAGTTCGACCGCTCCGGGGGACGCCGTACCGGCGCATTGAATAATTTGTTGCTGCGCTATTCCCAGGCGCTGATTACCCAGATGGCACAGACGGCGGTCTGCAATCGCCATCATTCGGTGGATCAGCAACTTTGTCGCTGGCTACTACTCAGCCTAGACCGACTCTCATCGAACGAGTTAGCCATGACCCAGGAACTGATCGCCAATATGCTGGGCGTGCGCCGCGAAGGCGTCACCGAGGCCGCCATAAAATTGCAGAAAGCGGGCTTGATTCATTATTGCCGAGGCCGTATCACGGTGCTGGATCGGCCGGGATTGGAAGCGCGCGTCTGCGAGTGTTACCGCGTGGTTAAAATGGAATTCGATCGTCTGCTCCCCCCACCCTGACACAGGGGGCGACCGGGCGCACTCGGACAGTTTCCATGTCACCGATATATTCCTGGCCACTCAGGGGCTACCTCATTAAATGAATGAGTGGCAAAACAGAAAATTAACGGTTGAGTAGACCGGTTTCTTTCGACCAAATAACATCGTACTTGCCATGCTTCTCTGGAACGCCCCGCCGCACGCGGCTACTACGTGATTGCAAATAGTTTGTTATTTCATCAATTGTTACCAAGCCCCTCACAGAACCGTGCTTGCGCTATTTACGCACACGGCTCCTCATTAAGAACCCTATTCACGGATTCAGAATAGATTCACCAAGATTTTAGGTTTCGGCAGTGGAAAACGCGCTAACAATAGAGCAAACTTTGCCCAACTACAGCAGTTTCTCCGACCTCGCCGATTCAGCCATTTGTGTAGAATGCGTTGCACTTGATAAAAGTACAGGTTTATTCCTCGACTGTTATCGGTGACGCCATAGTAGCCGTAATGGCCTCGCAGTTTGCGGGCGGTTCGCTTGAGTATTTCGGCGGTCGGCAGGTTTCGGTTTGCCTTAAGCCATGCACGGTAGGCTTTCAGCTTCGCCGTTAGGCGTTTACCGATCGTCTTCCGCTTCATCCGAAAGCGTTTTCCGTCTCGCGTCCGTGAACAGTAATGGGTAAACCCCAGAAAATCAAAGGTCGCCGCCTTTTCGCCACGCGCTCTCGCACGTTTGACCGCTAACGGGCCAAATTCAATGCATTGCGTTTTCTCCGGTGCTAACGTCAGCTCAAACAGGGCGAGCCGTGCTTCTAGCTCGTTCCGGAATCGTTTGGCATCCGCTTCCTGCTGGAAGCAGACGACAAAGTCGTCCGCATAGCGTATCATTCGGGCGACTCCACCGCAGCTTTTCGCAAACTTGCGGGTCATCCACAAGTCTAGGCTGTAGTGCAAATAGAGATTAGCTAGCAAGGGCGATATCACGCCACCTTGCGGCGTACCTGTTTCACTGGCTTTAAACTGTCCGTCTTCGACGATACCCGCTTTCAAGAAGCGTTTGATGTAGCGCAATACGCGTTTGTCGGCGATACGATGCGCGAGAAAAGTCATCAGCTGCTCTTGGTCAACCGTATCGAAAAAGCCTTTTATATCGGCTTCCACAATGTGGTTTATCGGTCGATTTTCGACTGTTTGGCTTAACGCTCGCAGCGCATCATGACAGCTTTTACCCGGCCTGAATCCATACGAGTCGTCTATAAAGTCTTGCTCATAGATAGCCTGTAAGATTTTGACCAGCCCGGCTTGCACCAGTTTGTCTTCCAGCGCCGGTATCCCTAAGGGCCTTAACTTATCAGTCCCGGGCTTGGGGATGTAAACCCGTTGCACCGGTTGGGGTAGGTAGGCCATTCGGTGCAGTTTACCAACTAGCTGCTGAAGGTTTTCCAGTAAGTTGTTCTCGTACTGTTGCTTGGTGACTCCATCAATACCTGACGCAGCATGATTCCTCAGCACGTCAAAGCATCCCCATAACATTTCCACTGTCATCAGATGAAACAAGCTGGTGAACTGACAGTTCGGTTCGTTACGGGCTTTCTCCGCTATACGTTGCAGTTTCGTGGTTACCGTTTCTTCGTTTCTGGGCACGTTCGGTATGTCTCCTTAACGTTGTTTCTTAATGTAACGGTCTTCCCTCCCGCAGCATTACCCGCGTTCATCGGTACTACACCGTTATCCGACTACCTATAGGCATTTGTCTTTCTTACTTTATGATCGCTTGTCCGACATACTCGCTTCCTTGTGAGGCCTGATAGGTTCTCCCAGGTTGCCGTTTATTCCCGGTGTCCAACATGCCATGCTCTTCGACCCCGGAGAGGCAGAGTAAGACTTGTCATGACGCCTCACTCTGTGTTGATTTCCGCATAGTTAACTACGTCATCCCTCTCTTGTCTCTGCTTTCGAGGCTCAATCACTTCAGCTTTCGCTTACGGCCTGTTGTCTTGAGTTGCTTTGTGCTTAATCTTTGGGGTTACCCCCGCCGACCCAAAGACTCTACCCAGTGGCTGACCGGCCTTCTGGGACGGGATTCTCGCCCGCTGGAATAAACGACCTTGCCTGGCCGCACTAACTACTCACCCCCATTCGGTAGGGTGGATAAGCGGAGCGCATCCACCGGGTCGGCATCTTTGGTGGATGCGCCCTTCAGGCTTATCCACCCTACATGCCCTGCCGCGTTCGATAAGTGAGGCGAGCAGTTACAAATTAACAACAAATACGCCAGGCAGGATGATGATATGGCAGCAATTCCCATATATGGACTCCTCTCCAATTGCAAGCCAAGATTGTTCAAAAATGATGTTTCCAACAGAGATCGAGATTGCCGCCATATATTCGGCCTCTTGATGAAGGTATTTATCGACCTTCGGGCCCTGATGAAGCTATCCGCGCGCTTTTATCTCTATCACTTTGCCGATTTCAAGGAATCTTCGGGAATAACGGATTTTAAAAGCGCCGGTCTGACCTGTTGAATGTCATCACTTTGAGAGTCTTGCCTCCGCAATTTGGTTGAACTCGTTTACTACAGTGTTGTTAGGGTTATCCACGCTTTGTCCACATGCGTAGAGCCCTTCAATCGTGCTCGGAGCTTGTGGGCAAAGGGTGGATAACCCGGTTTTCATCGGCTTAGGCCATTTGTGGCACGTAATCGCCGCCACGCGTTGCCAGCGCCCAAATGATCCGGGCGTTCTTGTTGGCCAAAGCCACGGCCGCTTTGTTGAAGCCTCGCCGTTCAATCAAGCCTTTGAGCCACAGGCTCAAGGGGTCGCTCTTGTCACCGCAGTATTTCAGCACCGCTCTTGCCCCGTGAATCAAGGATGTGCGCAATTGGCGGTTGCCGCGTTTACTGATGCCCAGTAATACCTGCTTATCGCCGCTGCTGTGCTGCCTTGGCACCACGCCCAAGCTGGCCGCGTAATCTCGGCTCGAATCATAACCCTTGCCATCGCCGACGTCAGCCGTGGCCAAAATGGCGGTCAAAGGACCGATACCCGGTATGTCAAGCAATCGTCGGGCTAAGGCATTGTTTTGGCATACTGCCGTAATTTCCGGTCCAGAGCCCGGATCGCTTCGTCCAAGGCTTTCAGCGCTTGATACTGCTCGGCAAACAGCTTCCGGCTCAGCGTGCTGAGGTCATTTTCCCCGTCCTCCAGAATACTGGGCAGTTGTTTTCTGAACTGATTCACGCTACGCGGCAGCACGATGCCTCGTTCAGCCAGATAACCGCGCATTTGATTGACCAAGGCCGTGCGTTCGTCCACCTTACCTCGCCGGACACCTTGCAGCATGGCTAAGTCTTGCTGCTCAATGCCTTTGATCGCCACGCTGCGTTTGTTCGGCTGGCAGGCCGCCGTGTAAATCGCCTCGGCGTCGTTGTAATCGTTTTTATTGCCAACCACGAATGCCTTCACGAAGCGAGTATTCAACAGCACTACTTCGTGGCCCAGGGCCTGAAATGCCCGGGCCCAATGATGAGCGCCGCCGCAGGCTTCCATCGCGATCACGCTCACCGGCATCTGAGCCACAAAGGCCAACAGTTCCGACCGTTTCAATTTCTTTTTCTTTGCTTTGCCGTCTTGCATCATGAACATATGAAACACTAGTTTTGCAATATCTAAACCCACTACGTTAAGATTCATCTCGAACTCCTCTTTGTTCTGTTTAAGTTGTTAGTAGGTGTATTGTGACACCGTTAGAGGGTGGAGAGGAGTCCATATCATCACTTTGGAGTTCAAAAAGGGCATGGGGTGTGTTTGGCGAGGATGTCGGCAGCAAGGATGCCGCCGTCAAGCCCCCAGGGATGGGTTTACGGCGCTCCTCGACAGACACACCCCATGCCCTAAACCCCGCAAAAATACTCAAACTGGGAATTGCTGATGATATGGACTCCTCTCCTTTACCAGGAGTCCGACATGAATTAAATAACCCGGCCCCGCGTACACGGCCAATTTTGCCCCGGAGGCGGTTTTTGGCGGCTTGCTTCGCGAAGCCGCCCTACGGGTGCGGGTAGGGTGCGCTGACGATAGGAAGCGCACCGGTTTTTGATGCGCTTCACGCTGTTCAACATCCGAAGGCAAGACGGTGCTTTGCGTAGGAGCACCGCCCCCCGGCGCGAAAAGAGCCATTCGGCCCGAGGGCGGGCCTCCTACGGGCTCTCAATGGCTAAGCGGCGACGCATGCGCCCCCACCGACCGTGTGTCCGACCAAATTCATATAGGGCGACCAGAAAAAAGAACAAAGTCATTAAGGCGTCGTTGATCCATTCGCGCAGCGAACGGGTGAATTCGAACGCACCGATCTTAATACCCGCAGGCGTTTCTCAGGCTTCCAGGAACAGATGAGCCCACGCTGAGTTGGATAAAACCAACGCGGCAATGGTAAACAGCAGAAGAACTGTGCCCGCAGTCGCCTCTATCCGCAAGAATCGTATAATGGGCTTTGTCAGCCAATCAATCAGTTCCGAGGGATGGGGAGTTCCTTCATTAATCTGTCGACCTTTATTCTTTTTTTCTGCCACCACATTTTGTTCCATCACTGATGGTATCCT